>NZ_JACAPJ010000008.1:0-372774 GCF_013385765.1 Pseudomonas sp. C8002 | reverse complement strand
TAACTCCTTCTGGGCTTCGATGATCTGAAGCAACCCGCTGTCGAAACCTACATAACTCTTTGTTTGCCAAGGAGTTTTCCGTTTCGACTGCGCCGGAAGTGGGCGAATTATAGACTTCCAGAATCTGCCGTCAACACCTTTTTTCACAATACTGTCATATCGGTCAAAAATGCCCTGAAAAGCAAAGGCCGGCCCCAAGGGGCCGGCCTTCTACTTACCGAACCTACAAGCTAGGAAAGGCAAACTGCGACGCCTCATGACTGGCCCGTTGCGGCCAGCGCTGGGTAATCGCCTTGCGACGCGTATAGAACCGCACCCCATCCGGCCCATAGGCATGCAAGTCGCCAAACAGCGAGCGCTTCCAGCCACCAAAGCTGTGATAAGCCACCGGCACCGGCAACGGCACGTTGACGCCAACCATACCCACTTCAATCTCGTCACAGAACAACCGCGCCGCCTCACCGTCACGGGTGAAGATACAGGTGCCGTTGCCGTACTCGTGATCGTTGATCAACTGCATGGCCGCTTCCAGGCTGTTCACCCGAACCACACACAGCACCGGCCCGAAGATCTCTTCTTTATAGATGCGCATCTGCGGGGTCACGCGGTCGAACAAACTGCCCCCCAGGAAGAAGCCATCTTCATTACCGGCAATACTCAGGCCACGACCATCGACGACCAACTCAGCACCCGAAGAAACGCCGTCCTCTATATAGCCACTGACTTTATCGCGCGCCTGGCCAGTGACCAGCGGCCCCATGTCCAATCCACACGTGGTGCCCGCACCAATCTTCAGCGCCTTGATCTGCGGCACCAGCTTGGCGACCAATGCGTCAGCCACCTGGTCGCCGACACACACGGCAACAGAGATCGCCATGCAACGCTCACCGCAAGAACCATACGCCGCGCCCATCAAGGCACTGACAGCGTTATCGAGATCCGCATCCGGCATCAGCACCGCATGGTTCTTCGCCCCGCCCAACGCCTGTACACGCTTGCCGCGCTTGGTGGCTTCGGAATAGATGTACTCGGCGATCGGCGTCGAGCCGACAAAGCTCAACGCCTTGACTTCCGGCGCTTCGATCAGCGCATCCACCGCGCCTTTATCGCCATGCACCACACTCAGCACGCCTTTAGGCAAGCCAGCTTCCTGCAACAACTGTGCAATCAGCAGCGTCGAGCTTGGATCACGCTCCGACGGCTTGAGGATGAAGCAGTTACCGCAGACGATCGCCAGCGGATACATCCACAACGGCACCATCGCCGGGAAGTTGAACGGCGTAATACCGGCCACCACACCCAACGGCTGGAAGTCAGACCAGGCATCGATATTCGGGCCAACGTTACGGCTGTACTCGCCCTTGAGGATTTCCGGTGCCGAGCACGCGTACTCCACGTTCTCGATCCCGCGCTTGAGTTCACCAGCCGCATCTTCCAGGGTCTTGCCATGCTCTTCGCTGATCAGCTGGGAGATACGCGCTTCGTTCTGCTCAAGCAATTGCTTGAAACGAAACATCACCTGGGCACGCTTGGCCGGTGGCGTATTACGCCAGGCTGGGAAAGCCGCCTTGGCCGAATCGATGGCGCTTTGAATGGTTTCACGGCTGGCCAACGGCACCTGGTGAATCACCTGGCCAGTCGACGGGTTGTACACGTCGGCAGTGCGACCGTTTTCGGTGACCAATTGGCCGTTGATCAAATGCTGGATGAGGCTCATGCAGGGCTCCTGAAAAGTTGTTCTATATAGAAGGAGAAATCAGTCGATCTTGTTCAGCACTTCGCCGACCGCATCGAACAAGCGATCCAGGTCCTGCGGCTTGCTGTTGAAGGTTGGGCCGAACTGCAGGGTGTCGCCGCCAAAGCGCACGTAGAAGCCGGCTTTCCACAAGGCCATGCCCGCTTCGAACGGACGCACGATGGCATCACCATCACGCGGGGCAATCTGGATCGCACCGGCCAGGCCATAGTTACGAATGTCGATCACGTTCTTGCTGCCCTTCAGACCGTGCAGCGCATTCTCGAAATGCGGTGCGACTTCGGCCACGCTCTGCACCAGGTTTTCCTTCTGCAGCAGGTCGAGTGCCGCCAAGCCAGCCGCGCAGGCAACCGGGTGGGCCGAGTAGGTGTAGCCGTGCGGGAATTCCACCGCGTACTCAGGCGTCGCCTGATTCATGAACGTCTGATAAATCTCGGTGCTGGCAATCACCGCGCCCATCGGGATCGCGCCGTTGGTGACTTGCTTGGCAATGCACATCAGGTCCGGGGTCACACCGAAGCTGTCAGCACCAAACATCGAACCGGTACGACCGAAGCCGGTGATCACTTCATCGAACACCAACAGGATGTTGTGCTGATCGCAGATCTCACGCAGACGCTTCAGGTAACCCTGCGGCGGAACCAACACGCCGGCAGAGCCCGCCATCGGTTCAACAAACACCGCAGCGATGTTCGACGCATCGTGCAACTCGATCAGCTTGAGCAGCTCGTCCGCCAAGGCAATCCCGCCCAGCTCCGGCATGCCACGGGAGAACGCATTGCTCGCCAGCAGGGTGTGAGGCAGATGGTCAACATCCATCAGCCCCTGACCAAAAATCTTACGGTTACCGTTCACGCCGCCCAGGCTGGTACCGGCGATGTTCACGCCGTGATAACCACGGGCACGGCCGATCATCTTGGTCTTGGTCGCCTGGCCTTTCAGGCGCCAGTACGCACGCACCATCTTCACCGCGGTATCGGCACACTCGGAGCCGGAGTCGGTGAAGAACACATGGTTCAGGTTACCCGGGGTCAG
Source organism: Pseudomonas sp. C8002 (assembly GCF_013385765.1). Taxonomy (NCBI): domain Bacteria; kingdom Pseudomonadati; phylum Pseudomonadota; class Gammaproteobacteria; order Pseudomonadales; family Pseudomonadaceae; genus Pseudomonas; species Pseudomonas sp. C8002. Next base: position 369,983 of record NZ_JACAPJ010000008.1, on the reverse strand, counting down.
GTCGGTAATCTTTTCTGCCAGCTGGAACGACAACGGATGACCGTATTGGAAGCCCGGCGAGTAGTCCAACGTACCCAACTGCTTGGAGACCGCTTCCTGGATTTCCTTGCGAGTGTGCCCGGCGCCGCAGGTCCACAGACCCGACAGCGAGTCATACACCTTGCGCCCCTTGTCATCGGTCAACCAGCTGCCTTCGGCCGCCACGATCAGGCGCGGGTCACGATGGAAGTTACGGTTGGCGGTGTACGGCATCCAGTGCGCGTCCAGCTTCAATTGGCTGGCCAGGGTGGACGGAGCGTTTTCGGGCATGTTCATGAGCAAAACCTCGCAAGGCAAAAAGGCAGCGTAGGGATTCGAAAAGCGTTGTTGCAGCTAAATTGCCACGGGGATAAAGTCGGTGAAATCCAACTCTTCTAACCTTCAGTCAGGCCTTCACTAAACTATGAGCAGCCGTCGACCCGACCCACTGGCCCAAGTCAGCGACTTCGATATCCGCCTGTTGCGCATCTTTCGCAGCGTGGTGGAGTGCGGTGGCTTCTCGGCGGCGGAAACCGTACTGGGGATTGGCCGCTCGGCCATCAGCCAGCAAATGAGCGATCTTGAACAGCGCCTTGGCCTGCGCCTGTGCCAACGCGGGCGGGCGGGGTTTTCCCTGACCGAGGAAGGACGCGAGGTTTACCAGTCGGCACTGCAGCTGCTCAGCGCCCTGGAAAGTTTTCGCACCGAGGTCAACGGCCTGCACCAACACTTGCGCGGCGAGCTGATCATCGGCCTGACCGACAACCTGGTCACCCTGCCCCACATGCGTATCACCCACGCCCTGGCACAGTTGAAGGAACGCGGCCCGGACGTACAGATCCAGATCCGCATGATCGCCCCCAATGAAGTCGAACAAGGGGTGCTCGACGGTCGCCTGCATGTCGGCGTAGTCCCCCAGGCCAGCGCCTTGTCGGGACTTGAATACCAGCCGCTGTACAGCGAACGCTCGCTGCTCTATTGCGCAGTGGGCCACCCGCTGTTTTACGCCGACGACAAGCAACTGGACGACGACCGCGTCAACAGCCAGGACGCCATCGCCCCAACCTTCCGCCTGCCCGCGGATATCCAGGCGCACTACCAGGCACTCAATTGCACCGCCAGTGCCTCGGACCGCGAGGGCATGGCCTTCCTGATCCTGACCGGCCGCTACATCGGCTACCTGCCCGACCACTACGCCAGCCTGTGGGTACAACAAGGCCGACTGCGCGCGCTGAAACCGGCTACACGTTTTTACGATTTGAGCCTCGCTTCGGTCACGCGCAAGGGCCGTCGCCCTCATTTGGTGCTGGAAAGCTTCCTCGAAAGTCTGGCCGCAACGCGCTAACACGGGCCTTACATAAAAACCTGAGCAACTGGACAGCTTTTTGCAAGACAAGGGGATCTCGAACCGTCAGCCATGAGTTCCCCGCCATGCCGCCAGAATCCAACACCCCCAGCGACCTGATCTACGGCCTCAACGATCGGCCCAAACCTTTGCCTGCATTGCTTGCCGCGTTGCAGCATGTGTTGGCTGCCTTCGTCGGCATCATCACCCCGCCGCTGATCATCGGCTCTACCCTGGGCCTGACCGCCCACCTGCCCTACCTGATCAGCATGGCATTGATGGTTTCCGGTGTGGGCACCTTCATCCAGGCGCGCAGGCCGTTTGGCATTGGCGCCGGGATGATCTGCCTGCAAGGCACCAGCTTCGCGTTTCTCGGCGCCGTATTGTCGGCCGGGTTTCTGGTCAAGCAACGCGGCGGCAGCCCGGAAGACATCCTGGCGATGATTTTCGGTATCTGCTTCTTCGGCGCCGCAGTGCAGGTCGTGTTGAGCCGTTTCATCGGTCAGCTCAAAAGGGTAATCACGCCGCTGGTGACCGGCATCGTCATCACACTGATCGGCATCAGCCTGATCAAGGTCGGCATCACTGACCTTGGAGGCGGCTTCAATGCCCCGGACTTCGGCGCGCCAACCAACCTGGCACTCGGCCTGTTCGTGGTACTGACCATCATCCTGCTGAACCGCTCGAACACGCCATGGGTACGGCTCTCCGCCATTATCATCGGCCTCGCACTGGGCAGCCTCGCCGCCTGGTTCAGCGGCAAATTGGTGCCCCAAGCCTTGCCTGACTTGCCATTGATCAGCCTGCCTACACCGTTCCACTTCGGTTTCAATTTCGATTGGAGCGCTTTCCTGCCGGTAGCACTGATTTATCTGATCAGCACCATCGAAACCGTCGGCGACCTCACTGCCAATTGCATGATCGCCCGCCAGCCCATCAGCGGCCCTTCCTATATAAGCCGACTCAAGGGTGGCGTACTGGGAGATGGCATCAGTTGCATGATCGCAGCCACCTTCAGTGCCTTTCCCAACACCACATTCGCCCAGAACAACGGCGTGATCCAGCTGACCGGCGTGGCCAGCCGTTACGTCGGCTTGTACATCGGCGCGGTACTGTTTTGCCTCGGGCTGTTTCCGTTGATTGGTGCGGTGCTGCAGCAAATCCCCAAGCCGGTGCTGGGCGGCGCAACCCTGGTGATGTTCGGCAGCGTAGCGGCGGCCGGCGTGCGCATTCTCGCCCAGGCCCCGCTGGATCGGCGCAGCATGCTGATCATCGCCACCTCGTTCGGCGTCGGCCTGGGGATCGCGGCGCAACCGAACCTGCTGCACCTGATGCCAACCCTGGTGCAGAACCTGTTCGACTCGGCCATCACCAGCGGCGGCCTGACCGCCATCGTATTGTGCCTGCTGCTACCTGAAGCCAAGGCTCCCGTGGATGCCGCAAACCGGACCCTGGAAAGCGACACTCTGGAGCCGCTTTAAGGGTTTTATCGTATCGGGACTTGTCTGGGGCTTGAGGGTGGGTTATCTGTGCACACGTCGCCTTCATCGATCTGCACGGAAACCTCCATGAGCCTCGAAGTTCCTGCCCACAGCAACCACGCCGGAAAACCTGCAAGCCGCATTCGCCAAAAGAACGAACAAGCGATTTTGCAGGCCGCCGAAGACGAGTTCGCCCGTCATGGCTACAAAGGCACCAGCATGAACACCATCGCGGCGAGTGCCGGGTTGCCGAAAGCCAACTTGCACTACTACTTCACCAACAAGCTGGGCCTGTACATCGCGGTGCTCAGCAACATCCTCGAATTGTGGGACAGCACCTTCAACACCCTGACCGCCGAGGATGACCCGGCGGCCGCCCTGACCCGCTATATCCGCACCAAGATGGAATTCTCCCGGCGCCAGCCACAAGCCTCGCGGATCTTCGCGATGGAGATCATCAGCGGCGGTGAGTGCCTGACCGAATATTTCAGCCAGGACTACCGCGCCTGGTTCAGCGGCCGTGCGGCGGTATTCCAGGCCTGGATCGACGCCGGCAAGATGGACCCTATCGACCCGGTGCACCTGATCTTCCTGCTGTGGGGCAGCACCCAGCATTACGCCGACTTTGCCACCCAGATCTGCCGCGTGACCGGGCGCACCAAGCTGACCAAGCAGGACATGGAAGACGCCGGCACCAACCTTATCCACATCATTCTCAAAGGCTGTGGCATCAAGCCGGCCCTCTAAACGAAGTTACCCATGCCTTTCACGCTTACCGGCCTTTGCGAGTTTCGCGAAGAAATTCGCAAAAGCCGCTTCATTACCCTCGCCGCCCCGATCAGCAGCCCCCAGGACGCCCAGGCCTTCATCGACCAGCACAGCGACCTGAACGCCACGCACAACTGCTGGGCCTGGAAACTCGGCGATCAATACCGCAGCAACGACGACGGCGAACCCGGCGGGACGGCCGGGCGCCCGATCCTGGCCGCGATCGAAGCGCAGGATTGCGACCAGGTCGTGGTGCTGGTGATCCGCTGGTACGGCGGCATCCAACTGGGCACCGGCGGCCTGGCCCGCGCCTATGGCGGCGGCGCGAACAAATGCCTGCAAGCCGCCGAACGCGTCGAGCTGATCAAACGGGTGCCGCTGAGCTGCTCCTGTGGTTTTGCCGAGCTGCAGTTGGTGAAGCTGCGAGTGGCCGAACTGGGTGGGCTGGTGATGGAAGAAACCTTCACCGCCAATGGCGTCGACCTGCAGCTGGCCCTCGGCGAGGCACATATCGACACCCTGCAAGCGCAGCTCGCCGACCTGAGTCGCGGGCGCATTCTGCTGGAGCGCTGAAACTGCCCACATCTACTGTGCACCTGCCTGTGGATAACCTGAGCACACTCGCCTGTAACCCTTCTGTCACAAGGGTTTCAGGCGGTTGTACAGTTTTTGTTCAAGGCACTGCACGAAAGTATTAATCCAGCTCAAAAACAGTCAGTTAGGCGGGTTATGTCCTTTAGAACAAAGGGCCACAGCGCTTATATCCACCGGTCACGCTTGCGCACAATTACTGTGGAGCAACCTGTGGATAACCCGTGCAAGAGTCACCCCGCAGCAGAGCCTGCAACGTTCCGGCACAACTGAGCATTTTTTGATCAACTTGTTACTCGGCGCACCGGTATCAACTGAGCCACCGCCCACAGCACTTCAAACACCACGACAATCACCAATACAGTACTGGCACCATGGGCCAGCGCGTAGATCTGCCAGGTGGCAAACAGCACTCGGCCGGCGGCGTCGTAGCGGCCAAAGATCGCTTGTGGGTCGCGGATTCGTAGCACCGACCACACGCAGACAATCGAGCCCATCAGGTTCGCCATCAACATATGCACAGGCGCGAACGGCGGCAGCTCGCCGGGCAGGTTCAACGCCACCAGGGCGTTATGCAGCAGGACAAACGTCCAGGGTGTGACCAGTGCGGCGGTGACGATCAGGTCGTACCAACCGCTGGCCCGAACCAGTCGACGGTATTGGTGTGCAGTCCACATAGCCGTAAGCTCCTTAAATTCAAGAAGCCAGCAGGCTAAAGCCTGGAGTAAGCTCCAAGGTCAAGCCCCCTTGAGCCCTCTACATGCGTATCGGCGAATTAGCCCAGGCCAGCCAGGTCAGTCGCGACACCCTGCGTTTCTACGAGCAACGCGGGCTGATTGCCGCGCAACGCAGTGCCAACGGTTACCGTGACTACCCCGCCGACATGGTGCAACTGGTGCTGTACATCAAGACCGCCCAGCGCCTGGGCTTCAGCCTGGGTGAAATCGGCAACAGCGTCGGCGCATTATGGCAAGCTCCAGACCCCGACAGCGCCGTGACCCAGCTCCTGCAAGACAAGCTCCACCTGATCGAAACCCGCATCGCCGAACTCGACCAACTGCGCCAGGAGTTGCAGCAAAGGCTCGGCCAGCGTTGTCCACTGAACCCGTGAACCTCCACCGTCAAAGGAAGCCATTCATGTCCACTTCAAAAACCGCACTGATTATCGGCGCCTCCCGGGGCCTGGGCCTTGGCCTGGCCAAGCAACTGCTGGCGGACGGCTGGGACGTGACCGCCACCGTGCGCGACCCGCAAAAGGCCGATGCCTTGAAGGCCTTGGGCGAGGTGCAAATCGAAAAGCTCGACATGGATGACCAGCAGGCGGTAATTGCCCTCAGCCAGCGCCTCAAGGAAAAAACCTTCGACCTGCTGTTCGTCAATGCCGGTGTCAAAGGCCCGGCCAACCAGGAACCGGGCCACGCCACCCTGGCTGAAGTCGGCCAACTGTTTTTCACCAATGCCGTGGCGCCGATCAACCTGGCCCAGCGTTTTGTCGGGCAGATCCGCCCAGGCACCGGCGTGCTGGCCTTCATGAGTTCGATCCTGGGCAGTGTGACCATTCCCGACGGCTCGGACCTGGCGCTGTACAAGGCCAGCAAGGCCGCCCTCAACTCCATGACCAACAGCTTCGTCACCCAATTGGGCGATCAGAAACTGACCGTGCTGTCGTTGCACCCGGGCTGGGTGAAAACCGACATGGGTGGCGAAAACGCCCACATCGACGTGCCCACCAGCGTGCGCGGCCTGGTTGACCAGGTAAATGCCTACACCGGCAAGGGCGGCCATCACTTTGTGGACTACAAGGGCGACACCATCGCCTGGTAAAAAAACCGGGATCGTTATCGGCCGATTGCCGTCGATAACGATCCACACGTAAACTGCGCACCTCGCCCTCCCCGGCGACCCTGGATCAGCAGACAGGGCAACACTGAGCTGGCAAACCTGAACCCATCATTCAGAGGAGCCGGCCAATGCCTGCGACCCGTATCTGGTTAAAAAACCCCCTCGCGATTTTCACTGCCAATGGCCTCGACGCCCGTGGCGGCCTGGTGCTGCAAGACGGTGTGATCACCGAAGTGCTGGGCTGGGGCCAAGAACCCGCCGTGCCCTGTGGACAAGTATTCGATGCCCGCGAGCATGTCGTCCTTCCTGGACTCATCAACACCCACCATCACTTCTATCAAACCCTGACCCGCGCCTGGGCGCCGGTGGTCAACCAGCCGCTGTTTCCCTGGTTGAAAACCCTGTATCCGGTCTGGGCCCGACTCACCCCGGAAAAACTCGCGCTAGCGAGCAAAGTGGCCCTGGCCGAACTGCTGCTCTCGGGCTGCACCACGGCGGCAGACCACCACTACCTGTTCCCGGACGGCCTGGAACAGGCGATCGACGTGCAAGTCGACAGCGTGCGCGATCTGGGCATGCGCGCCATGCTCACCCGCGGCTCCATGAGCCTGGGCGAAGCCGACGGCGGGCTGCCACCGCAACAAACCGTGCAGCAAGGCGAAGTGATTCTGGAAGACAGCCGCCGCCTGATCCGCCAGTACCACGAGCGCGGTGACGGCGCACAAATCCAGATCGCCCTGGCGCCCTGCTCGCCGTTTTCCGTCACCCCGGAAATCATGGAAGCCAGCGCCGAGCTGGCCAACAACCTCGACGTGCGCCTGCATACCCACCTGGCGGAAACCCTCGACGAAGAAGACTTCTGCCTGCAGCGTTTCGGCCTGCGCACCGTGGATTACCTCGACAGCGTCGGCTGGCTAGGCCCGCGCACGTGGCTGGCCCACGGGATTCACTTCAACCCTGAAGAAATCGCACGCCTCGGAGCTGCCGGTACCGGTATCTGCCATTGCCCGAGCTCGAACATGCGCCTGGCTTCCGGGATATGCCCAACGCTGGACCTGCTGGCCGCCGGCGCACCGATTGGCCTGGGGGTGGACGGTTCGGCGTCCAATGATGCGTCGAACATGATCCTCGAAACGCGCCAGGCCCTGTACATCCAGCGCCTGCGTTACGGGGCAGAGAAGATCACCCCGGAACGGGTGTTGGGTTGGGCGACAAAAGGTTCGGCGCAGTTACTCGGTCGCAGCGACATCGGCGAACTGGCCGTAGGCAAACAGGCCGACCTGGCGTTGTTCAAGCTCGATGAACTGCGCTTCTCCGGCAGCCATGACCCGATCTCGGCGCTGCTGCTTTGTGGCGCCGACCGAGCGGACCGGGTGATGGTCGGCGGCAAATGGCGGGTGATCGACGGGCAGGTCGAAGGATTGGACCTGAAAGGCTTGATTGCCGATCACAGCCAGGCGGCGCGGGAACTGATCAACCGGACTTAACTGAAGAAACACTTTTCAAATGTGGGAGCGGGCTTGCTCGCGAATGCGTTGGGTCAGTCAACATATCTGGCGACTGACACTCCGTATTCGCGAGCAAGCCCGCTCCCACACAAGCCCGGTTTCCACAATTATTTCTGCGGTGTTTTCAGGATTGGTTACAGTCCAAGCAGCGACAGCATGATAAACGTCGCAAACAACACAAAATGGGTCATCCCTTCGATCGCGTTGGTTTCGCCATCATTGAGGTTGATCGCACTGACAATCAGCGTGATAAACACCATCACGGTCTGCACCGGCGTCATCGCCATCTGAAACGGCTGGCCGGTGTACAAGGCCATGGCTTCCATCACCGGTACGGTCAAAATCACCGTCGACAGAGAAGCCCCTAGCGCGATGTTCACCACCGACTGCATGCGGTTGGCCAGCGCTGCGCGCAACGCGGTCAAAATCTCCGGGGCGGCGGAAATCGCGGCCACGATGATCGCCGTGATCACAGGTGGGGCACCCGTTCCTTCCAGGCCCAGGTCGAGGGTCTTGGACATCACCTCGGCCAACGCGCCAATCACGATCACGCCAAACACCAACGTCCCGATGGAAAACGCCAGGTTGATCGGCGGCGACTCTTCTTCCGGCTGTTTCTTGCGGCGCTTTTCCGGGTAGCTGTAGCTGAAGAAATAACTGTGGGGCCCCACCTGCATCCGCAGGAACAACGTGTAGAGCACTACCATCGCGCCGATGGTGAAGGCCGAGTAAATTTTCCAGTCGGCCTCGGGGATAAATTCCGGCACCACCATCGACACACCCATGGCGGTAAGGATCATCACGCTGTAGGTGCGCGCCGAATCGTCGTTGTAGGACTGTTCGCCATGCTTGATGCCGCCCATCAGCGCGGCCAGGCCGAGGATGCCGTTGATGTCGAGCATCACCGCCGAATAAATGGTGTCGCGCACCAGGGTCGGCGAGGGCTCGTTGCTCATCATGATCGCCAGGATCACTACTTCCACCAGCACGGCGGCGAGGGTCAGGATCATGGTGCCGTAGGGGTCGCCGACCTTTTCCGCCAGTTGCTCGGCGTGATGGGCCACGCGCATCGAGGCCACGACGATAAAGCCGATCAGCGCTATGCCAGCCAACAGCGCCACCATCTGCCCGCTGTGCAGCATCCAGTGCTCCAGCGGGTAGGCAGCGATGGCGGCAATCAGCGCCAGCAGCATGAATTTTTCTTGCTTGATAGATGTGAGCATTGCAGGCCTTTTGAACGCGGCGAATCCGTCATTGATGGGGTACAGACTGCACCGCGCCACTAACGTTTCGTTACACCTTAGTTCATGCACTGCTTGCACGGTGCCTGTGGATGCTCACCGCTTGGTCAGGTTTTGCCGATTATTTCGGCGTGCGCCTGTAGAATGCCGCCATTGCACCTGATGAGAATTTATAAATGTACGATTGGCTCAACGCCCTGCCCAAGGCTGAATTGCACCTGCACCTGGAAGGCTCGCTGGAGCCTGAGCTGCTGTTCGCCCTGGCCGAACGCAACAAGATCGCGCTGCCGTGGAACGACGTCGAAACCCTGCGCAAGGCCTACGCCTTCAACAACCTGCAAGAGTTTCTCGACCTCTACTACAAGGGCGCCGATGTACTGCGCACTTCCCAGGATTTCTACGACCTGACCTGGGCCTACCTGCTGCGCTGCAAGGCGCAGAACGTGATCCACACCGAACCGTTCTTCGACCCACAGACCCACACCGACCGTGGCGTACCGTTCGAAGTGGTGCTCAACGGCATTGCCGCCGCCTTGAAAGACGGCGAGCAACAACTGGGCATCACCAGCGGTTTGATCTTGAGCTTCCTGCGCCACTTGAGCGAAGAAGAGGCCGAAAAAACCCTCGACCAGGCACTGCCATTCCGTGATGCGTTTGTTGCCGTGGGCCTGGACAGCTCGGAAATGGGCCACCCACCGAGCAAGTTCCAGCGCGTGTTTGATCGTGCCCGTCACGAAGGTTTCCTGACCGTCGCCCACGCCGGTGAAGAAGGCCCGCCGGAGTACATCTGGGAAGCCATCGACCTGCTGAAGATCCAGCGTATCGACCATGGCGTACGCGCCATTGAAGACGAGCGCCTGATGCAGCGGATCATAGACGAACAGATCCCGCTGACGGTGTGCCCGTTGTCCAACACCAAGCTCTGCGTGTTCGACGACATGTCCCAGCACAACATCCTCGACATGCTTGAGCGTGGGGTGAAAGTGACGGTGAACTCGGACGATCCGGCGTACTTCGGCGGTTATGTCACCGAGAACTTCCATGCGCTGTACACCTCGCTGGGCATGACCCAGGACCAGGCCAAACGCCTGGCGCAAAACAGCCTGGATGCACGGTTGGTCAAGCCTTAATCACCGACCGGTCTGGCGAGCCGGGCAATTTCCAGTTGCCCGGCTTCACTGACCTGCAACGCCTGGGACTCATTGATCACGCTGACCCAGTTCGACTGCAGGCACAACTGCAACAACGCGGCCCCCAACGCACCGCCCAGGTGTGGCTGCTGTTCGCTCCAATCAAAACAATCGCACACGATCGGCTGAGCCAGTGCCTGGGTAAAAATCCCCAGCGCTGCGAGTTTGCGCGCACCTGACGGCGTCACGTCCGTACGCTGTTCCGCGCGCTCGATCCACCCGGCCGCCATCATCCGTTGATACAAACCCGCTGCCAGCTCGCCCCCCAGGTGACCATGGCACAGCCGCGCTCGCCGTAAAGCCGCAGGCGCAGTCAATGACCGCGAATGAATGGGCGTGCTGCGGGCGACACTGGCCATCGTGGTGCAGGCCAATGCATCCACGGCGGCCCCCACATCGGCGGCGGCCACCCGGAAAAAGCGTTTGCCGCTGCGGGCTTCGACACGCAGCAGGCCACCGGCCGTCAATCGCGTCAGATGCGCATTCGCCGAGGCCGATGACAGCCCGGCAAGTGCCGCCAACTCATCGGAGGGTTTGGCCGAGCCGTCCATCAATGCCCACACCATCGCGGTGCGTTTCGGGTCGGCCAGCAAGGTGGCGATCTGACTGATGCAAGGTGCCTGTTCCATGTGCTCATTCACTCCCTGTTGAATCATTTGTCTGCTGCGTCTGGCGGAAAAGTATAAGCGTGAAAACGCCGGGTTCCGTGCCGTCTTACAGCGCAACCAAGGACAGAAGCTGAAGGAAATTTCCCGATATCCCCGGGGTTATGGTGTAGAGGCTGATCGCTCCGGCAATTGCGCAGTCAATGTCGCACAACGGGCAACGAGCATTTCCCGCAGAAGATTGATCGGCTTGCTCAGTTGCGCGCGATGGGCACACAACAGATTGAGCGGCGTACGTTCGCCCCGCAGCTCCGGCAGGATCAGCCGCAGGCGCCCCGCCAGCACATCCGAGCTGACATCCAGCCAGGACTTGTAGGCGATACCCACCCCCGCCACCGCCCAGCGTCGCACCACATCGGCATCATCACTGAAGCGGTCACCGGTCACCGTCAGGCCGACATCACGCTTTCCATCGTTAAACCCCCAATGGTCATGCACCCGGCTGCCGAGCATGTACAGCAGGCAATTGTGCTGGGTCAGTTGCTCCAGGTGGCGCGGCTCGCCGTGCCGCGCCAGATAGCTGGGAGCAGCGCAGAGCACGCGGCAGTTGTCCGGGGCGATGGGCAACGCGATCAGGCTGGAGTCTTCGGGTTCGCCGTAGCGCAGGGCGATATCCACCGGCTGGCGGAACAGGTCGGCAATCCGGTCGCCCAACAACAGGCGTACGCTCAGGTTGGGGTATTCGCGCTGGAACTCATCCAGCCAGGGCAGCAGCTGGTTGCGGCCAAAGTCCGACGGCGCCGAGAGTTGAAGCACCCCGCTGACCTGATCCTGGCCGCTGGCCAACAACCGCCGGCCTTCATCCAGGCTGCTCAAGGCGGCCCGGGCGTATTCCAGGAAGCCTTCGCCCTCGGCCGTCAGGCGCAGGCTGCGGGTGGAACGCGCCAACAACCGTGCGCCCAACTGCTGCTCGATGCGCTTCAACGCCGCGCTGGCCACCGCCGCCGACATGTCCATCACCCGTGCTGCCGCCGAAAGGCTGCCCAGGTCTGCCGCACGCACAAACAACTGCAAGTCATCAAAACGCAGCACGCCGACCGCCCATTATCAAAAAAGCATTGAAAGAGACTGCTCTTTTAGCGGGTTTTATCTTCCAGAGAAATAGCCAATCATCTGTCCATCCCGTTCATCACGTGTCTGGAGTCGAATATGTCTGCTGCCTTTAACGTCATCGCCACGCTGATCGCCAAACCCGGCCAACAGGCCACCCTGGAAACCCTGCTGCGCGAACTGCTGGAACCGACCCGCATCGAAGCCGGCTGCCAGCAGTACGACCTGCACCAGGACCTGCAACACCCCGAGACCTTCTACATGCTCGAACGCTGGAGTGACGACGCCGCGCTGGCCGACCACGACCAGAGCGCGCATATCCAGAATTTCCGCACCAAGGCTGCCGACGTGCTTGAGCATTTCGAACTCAAGCGCCTGAAGTTTATTGCCTGATCAACCGCCCCCTTTTTGGAAACCATCATGAAAGCCATCGCCTACTACGCCGCACTGCCGATCAACGATCCAAAATCCCTGCAAGACATCGAACTGCCCGAACCGGTCGCCGGCCCCCGCGACCTGCTGGTGGAAGTCAAAGCCATCTCGGTGAACCCGGTGGACACCAAGGTGCGCCAGAACGTCGCCCCGGAAAACGGCGCGGCCAAAGTGCTGGGCTGGGACGTGGCCGGTGTGGTCAAGGCCGTGGGCAGCGAAGTCAGCCTGTTCAAGGTCGGCGACAAGGTGTTCTACGCCGGCTCCCTGGTACGCCCCGGCGGCAACAGCGAACTGCACACTGTCGATGAGCGCATCGTCGGCCATATGCCGAAAACCCTGGGTTTTGCCGACGCTGCTGCACTGCCGCTGACCGCCATCACGGCCTGGGAATTGCTCTTCGAACGCCTGCAAGTGCGTGAAGGCAAGGCCGATGAAGGCCAGAGCCTGCTGATTGTCGGTGCTTCGGGTGGTGTGGGATCGATCCTGACCCAACTGGCGAAACAGCTCACCGGCCTGAAAGTCATCGGCACCGCCTCCCGTCCTGAAACCCAGGCATGGGCCAAGGACCTGGGCGCCGACCTGGTGATCGACCACAGCAAACCGTTGAGCGAAGAGCTGAAAAACGCCGGCCATCCGCAGGTGAACTACGTCGCCAGCCTGACCCAGACCGACCAGCACCTGGACCAACTGGTGGAAGCGCTGATTCCCCAGGGCAAACTGGCGCTGATCGACGATCCCAAGGCATTGGACGTAAGCAAGCTCAAGCGCAAGAGCCTGTCGCTGCATTGGGAGTTCATGTACACCCGTTCGATGTTCGAGACCAGCGACATGATCGAGCAGCACAACCTGCTCAATCGCGTCGCCGAACTGATCGACGCCGGTACTCTGAAAACCACCGTGGGCGAGCACTTTGGCGTGATCAACGCGGCTAACCTGCGCCGCGCCCACGAACTGCTGGAAAGCGGCAAGGCCAAGGGCAAGATCGTGCTGGAAGGGTTCTAACGAAAGGTTCTGTCAGTGTCGTCTGTTATTCATGTGAGTAATGGACGACACCGCTAGTCAGAGACTTGATCCTTGTCATATTTGTGAGCGTATTCGGGTTTATATTGGCCGCCTTTGCCACGCAATTTACGTGAGGAAGTCAGCAATGAAGATCCTGATAAAAGCGCTAGCAAGATCCGAAGGCAACAAATGGCAGGTCCGTCTCGACCAGAACGCCTTTACCTTCCGCAGTGAGGCCGAGGCCCGCGCGTTTGCCGACACCCTGCAAACCCGTATCCAGGCGCCTCACCGATTCCCCGAAAGCCAGCAGCGCTCTGCTGGCTGATCCTGATCAGTCCGCCGCTTGCAGTGCCCGTTGGCGCTGCAGGCGCCGGGTCAGCATCGCGAACGTTACGGCCAATACGCCACACAAGCTGATGACCATTGCCATCGGCATCGCCGTGCCGTCGTGCAGCACGCCGACCAACGACGCTGCGCCTGCGGCCACACCAAACTGAATGCAACCGAGCAACGCCGACGCGCTGCCCGCCCGAGCGCCCTGCCCGCTCATGGCGCAGGCCGAGGTATTGGGCAAAATGCAGCCCAGGCTGGCGATGCAGATAAACAGCGGTACCAGCAGTGGCCACAAAGCGTCCGTGCGCAGCGCAGTAATTGCCAGCAACGACAGACCCGCCGCCAGGTAAACCCACACCGTGCGCGACAGCAAAAATGCCGGGCCACGCGAAGCGAGCAAACGCGCATTGACCTGTGCCACCAGGATAAAGCCCGCGGCATTCGAGCCGAATACCCAGCCATAGTGTTCGGCGGGCACGCCATAGAGCTTGATAAAGACGAAGGGCGAGCCCGCGATGTAGGCAAACATACCGGCAATCGAGATGCCGCCGGTCAAGGCATAGCCCAGGTACACCCGGTCCGACAGCAACCGGCCGTACTGGCGCAGTGCGCCTGACAGCGGCTGGCGCGGTTGATGGGCCGGGAAGCTTTCCGGCAGCCCGACTGCTACCGCAATGGCCGCCATCACACTGAACACCGTCAGCGCCAGGAAGATCGACTGCCAGCCCCACACGCCAACCATCACCCCGCCCGCCAACGGCGCGAGGATCGGCGCCAGCCCGGTGACCAGCATCAGTTGGGAAAACACCTTGGCCGAGCCCACCGCGTCGCATTTATCGCTGACCACCGCCCGCGAGATCACCATGCCCGCGCAGCCGCCCAAGGCCTGGACGAAACGCGCGCCGATCAGCCATTCCAGGGACGGCGCGTACGCACAGGCGAAGGAGGCCAGGGTAAACAGGGTGACGCCGCTGAGCAGCGGCCCGCGCCGGCCAAAACGGTCTGCCAGCGGTCCATAGATCAACTGGCCGATCGCCAGGCCCGTGAAGTACACGGCCAAGGTCAGCTGAATATGTTTTTCGTCGGTGCCGAATGCCACGGCCATGGCCGGGAAACCCGGCAGGTAGAAGTCGATGGCCAGCGGCGCGAACGCGCTCAAGGCCCCCAAGATCAGGATTATACGAAGGTTCATCAGGCACCCAGGTGAGTCGGCAGCCCAACAGTCTAGCCGGGCTCGGGTGCCTTGAACATTAAGTTAGCTCGCTAACTATTCAAAAAGTCAGGCGAGCTTGGCGCTGTAGCCTTCTTCACTGATCAGGTTGATCACCTCTGCCGGCGACAGCAGGCTGCTTTCCACGCCGACTTCCTTTGTCGCGAGGTCGACACGCACGCTGGCCGCCGGGTCCTTATCCTGCACCGCCTGGGTTACCGAGCGGACACAGTGGCCGCAGGTCATTCCTTCAACGCTGAATACTTGCATGACATGACTCCTTTAATGAGGTTGCCCGCAGTGTTGACCTTGCCATGATGGCAAGGTCAAGTTCTGAAAACATCGGCCGGGCTGGCATTCATTCGCGCCCTCGGCCAAGCTGCACTTATCCACGATGTGAACCTCGGAGAATTCGCCATGCGCTGGTCATTTTTTGGCCTTGTCAGCCTGATGGGCTTGTTTGCTGCTGTGCCACCGGCCAGCGCAGATGAAGATTATGCGGTGCTGATCATTTCCCGGGAGCGCCTGGAAGTGCCAACCAACTGCGAGATTGGCTTGTACATCCAGGACCAGTTGGCCGGGCGGCTGTTCCAGGAGCAAGCCACCTCGTTCAACTTGCCGGCCGGGAATGTGTCGTTGCGCCTGAAGTTGTTGCCGGGGCAATCCCAGGGTTGCTTGCCGGGCATGCTCGCACCACCGGCGCAAAACATTACGTTGAAGGCGGGTGACGTGCGCAAGTTGCGTATCGCGCAAGGGCCGGACGGCATGTACCTGAAACCGGCCGCACTGGAATACTGAAACATTGATCTAACGCCTTGACCTTCCCCACAGGTCAAGGTTGATCCTAGGGGCAATCTCTCCTGGAGTACTGCCCATGAACGGATCCACCACCTTCGACCTGCCGATCAGCGGCATGACCTGCGCCAGCTGCGCCGGGCGGGTTGAACGGGCACTGGGCAAAGTGCCCGGGGTGCAAAGTGTCAGCGTCAACCTGGCCAACGAACGCGCCCACATTGAAGTGTTCGGCCAGATGGACCCCGGCGTCCTGATCGCCGCCGTCGACAAGGCCGGCTACACCGCCACCCTGCCCCAAAGCGAAACCGCCACACAGGCCAGCCAGGAACAACGCCTGAGCCATGAACGCTGGTCGCTGCTGCTGGCAATCCTGCTCGCCGCGCCGTTGGTGCTACCGATGCTGGTGCAACCGTTCGGGCTGCACTGGATGCTCCCGGCCTGGGTGCAATTTGCCCTGGCCACCCCGGTGCAATTCATCTTCGGTGCGCGCTTCTATATCGCGGCCTGGAAAGCCGTGCGCGCCGGAGCGGGCAATATGGACCTGTTGGTCGCCATCGGCACCAGCGCCGGTTACGGCCTGAGTATCTATGAATGGCTCACGGCGTCCGCCGGCACAATGCCCCACCTGTATTTCGAAGCCTCGGCGGTGGTGATCGCCCTGGTGCTGCTGGGCAAATATTTGGAAAGCCGCGCCAAGCGCCAGACCGCCAGTGCCATCCGCGCTCTGGAAGCCTTGCGCCCCGAGCGGGCGATTCAAGTAATCGACGGCCGCGAGCAGGACGTCGCCATCACCGCCCTCAAGCTGAATGACCTGGTGCTGGTCAAACCCGGCGAACGCTTCCCGGTGGACGGCGAAGTGGTCGAAGGCCAAAGCCACGCCGACGAAGCCTTGATCAGCGGTGAAAGCCTGCCGGTGCCGAAGCAGCCTGGCGACGCAGTCACCGGCGGCGCCATCAACGGCGAAGGCCGGCTGCTGGTGCGTACCCTGGCCCTCGGCGCGGAAAGCGTGCTGGCGCGGATCATCCGCCTGGTGGAAGACGCCCAGGCCGCCAAGGCACCGATCCAGAAACTGGTGGATAAAGTCAGCCAGGTGTTCGTGCCGGTGGTGCTGGTGCTGGCCTTGGCCACGCTGGTCGGCTGGTGGCTGTATGGCGCACCGCTGGAGGTCGCGCTGATCAATGCGGTGACCGTATTGGTGATCGCCTGCCCTTGCGCCCTTGGCCTGGCCACACCTACCGCCATCATGGCCGGTACCGGCGTTGCCGCCCGCCACGGCATCCTGATCAAGGACGCCGAAGCCCTGGAGCGCGCCCATGAAGTCAGCGCCGTGGTGTTCGACAAGACCGGCACCCTGACCTCCGGCGCACCAAAAATTGCGCACCTGGCCGCCATTGACGGCAATCAAGGGGCGCTCCTGCAACAGGCCGGCGCGCTGCAGCGCGGCAGTGAACACCCATTGGCCAAGGCGGTGCTGGATGCCTGTGCCGAACAAGGTTTGAACGTCGCGGATGTCAGCGCCAGCCAGTCCCTTACCGGGCGTGGCATTGCAGGCACCCTAGATGGCCGGCAACTGGCGCTGGGCAACCGTCGCCTGCTGGAAGAAACCGGCTTGAGCACCGGTGATCTCGCCGATTCGGCCAGTGCGTGGGAGGCCGAAGGCCGCACCTTGTCCTGGCTGATCGAGCAAGGCCCGCAGCCCCGCGTGCTGGGTTTGTTTGCCTTCGGTGACACGCTTAAACCGGGCGCCCTGCAGGCGATACAGGCACTCAAGGCTCGGCATATCAGCAGCCACCTGCTGACCGGCGATAACCGTGGCAGCGCCCGCGTGGTGGCCGAAGCCCTGGGCATCGATGACGTGCACGCCGAGGTGTTGCCTGCGGACAAGGCGGCTACCGTCGCCGAGCTGAAAAAGACCGGCGTGGTGGCAATGGTCGGCGACGGCATCAACGACGCACCGGCCCTGGCCGCGGCCGACATCGGCATCGCCATGGGCGGCGGTACCGACGTGGCGATGCACGCGGCAGGTATTACCCTGATGCGCGGCGATCCACGGCTGGTGCCGGCAGCCCTGGAAATAAGCCGCAAGACCTATGCGAAAATTCGACAGAATCTGTTCTGGGCCTTTGTGTATAACTTGATCGGCATTCCGCTGGCGGCGTTCGGCCTGCTCAACCCGGTGATGGCTGGCGCGGCCATGGCCCTGTCCAGTGTCAGCGTGGTGAGCAACGCACTGCTGTTGAAAACCTGGAAACCCAAGGACCTGGAGGACGAGCGTCCATGAACATCGGCCAAGCAGCACGCCAAAGCGGCCTGAGCGCGAAGATGATTCGTTACTACGAATCCATCGGCTTGTTGAAAGCCGCCCATCGCACCGACAGCGGCTACCGCATTTATGGCGCCGATGACTTGCACACCCTGGCGTTTATCAAGCGCTCGCGGGACCTGGGGTTTTCCCTGGAAGAGGTCGGCAAGTTGCTGACGCTGTGGCAGGACCGGGGACGCGCGAGTGCCGACGTCAAGGCGCTGGCCCGCCAGCATATCGATGAGCTGAACCAGAAGATCCTCGAGCTGGGGCAATTGCGCGATACGTTGCAGGACCTGGTGGAACACTGCCAGGGCGATCACCGGCCGGATTGCCCGATTCTCAAGGAGTTGGCGTCGGGCAGTTGTTGCACCTGAGCAAGTTTAACCAGGCATGCACGGAACCTAATGTGGGAGCGGGCTTGCTCGCGAATGCGGAGTGTCAGTCAATACATCAGTTGACTGAACCAGCGCTTTCGCGAGCAAGCCCGCTCCCACATTTGGATATCCACTCGCCGTTGGATCACTGCATCCAGGGCGGCGGTGGCGGCTCTTCCGACGCTTTGCTCGGTGGCGCATCGTCTGCCGCACGAGTTGCTGACCCTCTGGCAGGACCGGGGCCGTGCGAGTGCCGACCTGAAGGCGCTGGCCCGCCAGCATATCGATGAGCTGAACCAGAAGATCCGCGAGCTGGGGCAATTGCGCGATACATTGCAGGACCTGGTGGAACACTGCCAGGGCGATCATCGGCCGGATTGCCCGATTCTCAAGGCGTTGGCGTCGGGCAGTTGTTGCACCTGAGCAAGTTTAACCGGGCATGCACGGAACCTAATGTGGGAGCGGGCTTGCTCGCGAATGCGGAGTGTCAGTCAATACATCAGTTGACTGAACCAGCGCTTTCGCGAGCAAGCCCGCTCCCACATTTGGATATCCACTCGCCGTTGGATCACTGCATCCAGGGCGGCGGTGGCGGCTCTTCCGACGCCTTGCTCGGTGGCGCATCGTCTGCCGCGCGAATCGCCTGGCGACGCTCTTCATCGAGCCGCGCCGCTTCGATCTCGCGGATTACACCGCCCACGTCAGCCAGCTCTTCCGGTTCGTCGAACTCGCCGGTCAACACACTGGCCGGGTGCAGAGTGCCGGCTTCATACAGCGCCCACATCTCCTTGGCGTACTTGGTCTTCTTCAATTCCGGGGCAAAGCGCCCGAAGTAGGAAGCCATGTTGCCCACATCCCGTTCCAGCATGCTGAACGCGTGGTTGTTGCCCGCGGCATCCACCGCCTGAGGCAGGTCGATGATCACCGGGCCCGTCGGCGTCAGCAGCACGTTGAACTCGGAAAGGTCACCGTGCACCAGGCCGGTACACAACATCAGCACGATCTGGGTAATCAGGAAGGCGTGGTATTCGCGGGCCTGGTCCGGCTCCAGCGTCACGTCGTTCAAACGTGGCGCCGCGTCGCCGTATTCATCGGCCACCAGCTCCATCAGCAGCACGCCTTCGAGGAAGTCGTACGGCTTGGGCACGCGCACACCCGCACCGGCCAGGCGAAACAGCGCCGCTACCTCAGCGTTCTGCCAGGCATCTTCGGTTTCTTTCTTGCCGAACTTGGAGCCCTTGGCCATGGCCCGGGCCTGACGGCTGTTGCGGACCTTGCGGCCTTCCTGGTATTCGGACGCCTGACGAAAACTTCGTTTATTCGCCTCCTTGTAGACCTTGGCGCAACGTAACTCGTTGCCGCAGCGCACCACGTAAACAGCTGCTTCTTTACCACTCATGAGTGGGCGCAGCACCTCGTCGACCAGACCGTCCTCGATCAGGGGTTCAATGCGTTTAGGAGTCTTCATCAGCTTTTATTGTGGGTCCTTTATTACCAAACACGCGTATGGCACTCGTTATACGGCAATCCTCTCGCCGCGGGGAGAGGGTACCGACCTTTGACCGCTTAAGAATGCATCCAATATGCCAAATTGACCGGCGGCCCGATCATAGCCGAGATCAGCGCTCAATAATCGCGGTGACGCCCTGGCCCCCGGCGGCGCAGATCGAGATCAGGCCCCGGCCCTTGCCGGCTGCGTCCAGCAGCTTGGCCAGGTTGGCGACGATACGCCCACCCGTGGCAGCAAACGGATGGCCGGCGGCCAATGAGCTGCCCTTGACGTTCAAGCGGCTGCGGTCGATAGAGCCCAGCGGTGCATCCAGCCCCAGGCGGGTCTTGCAGTAATCCGGATCTTCCCAGGCTTTCAGCGTGCACAACACTTGGGCAGCGAAGGCTTCGTGAATCTCGTAGTAATCGAAGTCCTGCAGGGTCAGGCCATTCCTCGCCAGCAGGCGCGGCACGGCGTACACCGGCGCCATCAGCAGGCCTTCGGCGCCGTTGACGAAATCCACCGCCGCCGCTTCGCCATCGCGCAGGTAGGCGAGAATCGGCAAGCCGCGCTCCTTGGCCCAGGCTTCACTGCCCAGCAGCACCAACGAGGCGCCATCGGTCAGCGGGGTCGAGTTACCGGCGGTGAGGGTGCCCTTCTCACTGCGCTCGAAGGCGGGCTTGAGGCTGGCGAGTTTTTCCAGGGTCAGGTCGGGGCGCAGGTTGTTGTCGCGGGTCAGGCCAAGAAAGGGCGTGAGCAAATCGTTTTGCCAGCCTTCGGCGTAGGACGCGGCCATTTTCTGGTGGCTTTCCAGCGCCAACTGATCCTGCTCGGCGCGGGG
Organism: Pseudomonas sp. C8002; assembly: GCF_013385765.1. Taxonomy (NCBI): domain Bacteria; kingdom Pseudomonadati; phylum Pseudomonadota; class Gammaproteobacteria; order Pseudomonadales; family Pseudomonadaceae; genus Pseudomonas; species Pseudomonas sp. C8002. The sequence continues at coordinate 349,503 of NZ_JACAPJ010000008.1, read as the reverse complement.
TATCTGCCAGGTCTGCGCCATCAACTCGCAATGCTGGCCCATGGACAACCCGGTGCGCGGTTCGCCGTTGCGCGGCAGCTCCGGCTTGAGGTGATGGGGACGAAGTTGTAACAAGACTTTAAGTTTATCCGCCATGGATTTGCTGCGATTGGCTTGCAGCAGGATTTTGCGCAGGCCCTCATTCACCCCGATAGGCGCGTCGGACGTGGTGTCGACGCCGCCGGCAATCCCGCTTTCGATCTGCCCCAGCGCAATCTTGTTCGCCACCAGCAACGCGGCTTCCAGCCCCGTGCCACAGGCCTGCTGAATATCGTAGGCCGGGGTTTGCGGCGACAGGCGCGAGCCCAGCACGCACTCGCGGGTCAGGTTGAAGTCGCGGGAATGCTTGAGCACCGCCCCGGCGGCCACCTCGCCAATACGCAGGCCGTGCAGGTTGTAGCGCTCGATCAGGCCTTCGAGGGCGGCGGTCAACATCGCCTGGTTGCTCGCCGTGGCGTAAGGGCCGTTGGAGCGGGCGAAGGGGATGCGGTTACCGCCAATGATCGCTACACGGCGCAATTGAGTCATGGAAAGCTCCCTTGAGGTTATGGGGTGAATCTCTGAGCCTAGCCTAGGCTCAATCGAACGACTTTCACCTATTGATGGTCCACCGTTTGAACCCCAGCACTCGGAGAGCGTTCCATGTCTGACCGTTATATCGACTTCGCCAACTCCAGCCTCGGCCATCGCCTGGTCGCCGCCATTGGCCTGCCGTCACCGGTACGCCTGGAACGCTGGCAGGCCGGACGTCTGCGCCCGGTGGAGGGTGCACTGCTGATCGGCGGCGGCCCGCTGGCGACAAAAATCCTGCCGTTCGCCAACAAGCTGACCGACGCTATCTATAGCTACGGCACCGAACCGTCGACGGCAACCACCTGGATTCCCGGCCACGGGCCCAAGCTCAAGGCCGTGGTATTTGACGCCAGCCAACTGCAGCACACCGATCAACTCAAACAGCTGCGGGAATTCTTTCAGCCGCTGATGAAAAATCTCGATCACAGCGCGCACCTGGTGATCCTTGGCCGTGCCCCGGAAAGCCTCGGCGACCCGTTTGCCGCCAGTGCCCAACGGGCCCTTGAAGGCTTCAGCCGGTCGCTGGCCAAAGAGCTGCGCAGCGGCGGCGTCCTGCAATTGCTGTACGTGGGCGACGGGGCCGAGGATCAATTGGAGGGTGCGTTGCGGTTCTTCCTCTCACCGAAAAGTGCCTATATCTCCGGACAGGTCATTCGCCTGAACCCTTGCGCGACCCAGGTCGCGGACTGGACGCGCCCACTCGCCGGGCACAAGGCCCTGGTGACCGGCGCCGCCCGCGGCATCGGTGCCTCGATCGCCGAAACCCTGGCCCGCGACGGTGCCGAGGTGATCCTGCTGGACGTGCCACAAGCCAAGGCCGACCTCGATGCCCTGGCCGCGCGCCTGGGCGCCCGCAGCATCGCCCTGGATATCTGCGCCGAAGACGCCGCCACCCAACTGATCGAACACCTGCCGGACGGCATCGACATCGTGGTGCACAACGCCGGCATCACCCGCGATAAAACCCTGGCCAACATGACGCCGGAATATTGGGACGCAGTCTTGGCGGTCAATCTCAACGCGCCGCAAGTGCTGACCAAGGCGCTGCTGGACAGCGGCACCCTGCACGACAACGGTCGCGTGGTGCTGCTGGCATCCATCAGCGGCATCGCCGGCAACCGCGGGCAAACCAACTACGCCGCGAGCAAGGCCGGGCTGATTGGCCTGGCCCAGGCCTGGGCGCCGTTGCTCGGTGAGCGCGGGATCAGCATCAATGCCGTGGCCCCAGGCTTTATCGAAACCCAGATGACCGCACACATTCCCTTCGCCCTGCGTGAGGCCGGGCGCCGTATGAGCTCCCTGGGCCAGGGCGGCTTGCCCCAGGACGTCGCCGAAGCGGTAGCCTGGCTCGGTCAACCGGGCTCGGGCGCGGTGAGCGGGCAAGCGTTGCGGGTGTGCGGGCAAAGTCTATTGGGAGCGTAAGCATGGAGTGGCACACATTAGGCAGCACCCCGTTCCTGCCGCCGCTGTATTGGCGCGCGGCACTCAAGCGCAAGATCACCGGTACCACGTTGCCGCAACAAGGGCTGCGCTGCCGGGTCAGCGTTAACCCCAAGGATGTGGACGCCTATCGCAAGGTCTGCGGGTTTGCCGAGGGCCCGGTACTGCCGGCCACTTATCCCCATATCCTGGCGTTCGGCCTGCAGATGCAACTGCTCACCGACAAGGCGTTTCCATTCCCGCTGCTGGGGTTGATCCACCTGAGCAACCGGATCCGCATCCTGCGCCCATTGGGCGGTGTGAGTGACCTGTCCGTCGGTGTCTACGCGCAGAACTTGCAGCCCCATGCCAAGGGCGCGACCTTCGATATCGTGACCACGGTCGAGGATTCACTGGGGCTGCTGTGGGAAGCCGAAAGCCGAATGCTCTGTCGTGGGGTGAAACTCGATGGCGCTGCGGCGGACAACACCCTGCAAGCCTCCACTAACGTAAGCGAGCTGACCCGTTGGAAAGCCCCCGCCGATGTTGGCCGCCGCTACGCCCGGGTGTCCGGCGACTACAATCCGATTCACCTGAGTGCCCTCACTGCCAAGTTGTTTGGCTTCCCCCAGGCCATCGCCCATGGGTTATGGAACACGGCACGCACACTGGCCGCACTGAGCGAACATTTGCCTGCGGCCAATATCGAAATAGACGTCGAGTTTAAAAAGCCGGTGCGCTTACCCAGTGAAGTAACCTTATTGACAAGTGCCGCCGGCTCCAGTGGCGAGTTACAACTAAAGGGCGCCGGGGATATTGAACACATGACGGGGCGTTGGCGGCCAATCTCCTGATAAATTGTATATATACACCCTAAGTTATAGCGGGCTATCGATAGCCCGCCATCTTTATTAACCCCATGATTTTAAACACCTCGCAACGTCTACACCCTCCCCCACTACACCCTTGGTATTAGTCGCTAAGCAGACTAACTCTATCTGTATATAAATCGTTAATACCAAGTTGAGCATTGCGAGATAACGCACCCGGGTCTGTTATAGCCACAACGGACGAATGTATCGCTGTCTTTAGAAACAGCGAACTTCGATAACAGCAAAGGCTGTACCTGGTGCAAGGAACTCAATCATGAAAACTCAAGTCGTGTTGTGGAAAGCAAGTACCGCGCTGGCCCTGATTCTGGCAGTTAGCCTCGGAGGCTGCAGCAGCGGTGGTGGTGGTCATCACAGTAGCGTCGCAGCCTCCTCTCCGGATGCTGGCGGCGGTACTGGCGGTGGAACAGGTGGAGGCACCGGCGGCGGTACCGGTGGTGGCACTGGCGGCGGCACTGATGGAGGTACCGGTGGTGGCACCGGTGGTGGCACCGGCGGCGGCACTGGTGGAGGTACCGGCGGTGGTACTGGCGGCGGCACCGGTGGTGGCACCGGCGGCGGTACTGGTGGAGGTACCGGTGGTGGCACCGGCGGCGGCACTGGTGGAGGTACCGGCGGCGGTACCGGTGGCGGCACTGGCGGTGGTACTGGCGGCGGCACCGGCTCGACCACTCCCCTGGTCACCGGCCAGGTAGTAGGCGCTGTGGGCGGTGTCGTCGGTAATGTCGGCACCACGGTAGGTAACCTGGGCACGACCCTGACCACTGTTCCCATTGTCGGCACCACTGCCGGCGGGCTGGTCACCGCGACAGGCACCGCCGTCAACAGTATCGGCGGCGGCTTGAGCAACGGCCTGGGCACGCTGGGTACCAATAGCAACTCCGTGGGCACAACCGTTGCCGGTGTGGCCGATGGCGTTGCCGACCTGGGCACCGGCGTTTCCAACACCGGCAAATCCCTGGGCACCACCCTCGGCGGCATTCCCGTCGTCGGCGGCTTGACCGGTGGCGTGGGCGGTGCGGCAGGTGGCGTGGTTGATCAGGTCGGCCAGGCCGTCACCATGCTCGGCGATACCTTGAGCACTGCCAGCACCACCGGGCCATTGGGCAGCGTGACCAATACGGTGGGTAAAAGCGTATTGGTACCGGTGGTCTCCCTGGTGGAAAACACCACCGGCAACCTGGGCAATAAAACAGGCCTGGGCAACCCGGTCGGCGGCGTACTGGATAAAGTCGGCTCCACTGTCACCGGCCTTGGCGGCCAGGTGGCCAGCGCCGGCGGCGCAGGCAACCCTGTCGGGACACTCGTCGGTGGCGTGTTGACTGGCGTTGGCACCACCCTTGATAAGTCGAGCGGTTACGTCAACCCGGCCACCACGACCCCTCAATCGGGCCTGCCTGAACTCGTCGGCGGTCTTGTCGCCAACGTCGGCAACGGCCTGAATGCCGGCAACACCAACGGCACTGTCAGTGCAGCCGGTGTAACCGGTGGCCAAGTGGGTAACACCGTCGCGTCGCTCGGCACCCTGATCGGTGGCAATGGCGTGGCCAACACTGCAGCCACGGCTCCTGTTGCAGGCCTGGCGACCAATGTCGGCACCGCACTCAACCCAGTGACCTCGGGTGTTGCCAACCTGACGCAAAACATCGGCACCAGCACCGGGATCGGCGCACCGGTGAATGGTCTGGTTACCCAGGTCGGCGGCGCAGTCAGCAGCCTGGGCACCAACCTGACGGCGGCGAATGCCAATCCGGTGACTAACGCTGTGGGCGGTACCCTGAATGCCGTCGGCAATACCGTCGGCTCGGTGGGTGGCCTGGTAACCGGCGGCACCAGCAGTAACGGTGGCGGTCTGCTCGGTGGCTTGAACGTGGGTGCCGGTGCCACCGCTACGGGCACTGCCAATGCAAATGCAAACACAGGCGGCGGCCTGGGAGGTCTGCTCGGTGGGCTGACCGGCAAAAAATAGAATTGCACCTGGCCATTAGACGGCCTCCCCTACAGCGCCTACGCTTGGTTGAGACGAGAGATTCCAACGAGTCTCTCGTCTTTTTTATTGGCCAATGAATGGCTTTGCGAACCGTGTCCCAGAACCCGGCGGGCCTAGCGAAAACGCTGCAGCAGTTTTGACCATGGAGTGTCCTATGCGCGCCTTGACGCCTTTGTTTCTGCTCACCCTCATTGCTGCCAGCGTCCATGCCGAGACCCTGCCCAGCTACCTCAACAGCAACGACACCATTCGCAACCTGCCGGTACCCAACCTCCCCGCCGATGCCTATCGCCCGGTCACCCCACAGACCCAACTGCCCGAGCCGGCGGCAACCCAGGGCCAGCCATTGTTGATGGACACCAAAGTGACCATCCGCAAGCTGCAAATCGACGGTGGGACGATCTACCCGCTCCAGGATGTGGCCAAGGTTTTCGAACCGCTGATTGGCCATGAAACCAACCTGGCACAACTGATCGAAGCCACCCGCGGCATCACCCGCCGCTACCAGCAGGACGGCTACCTGTTGTCCTACGCGTACCTGCCCGACCAGCGCTTCGAAAACGGCCTGGTGCGCGTGGTGCTGGTGGAGGGCTACATCAAGGATTACAACGTGCAGGGCGACATAGGCTCGGTCTCGGCCTACGTCGACAAACTGGCGGCCAAGCTGCTGGCCGAGCGCCCGCTGACCCGCAAGACCTTCGAACGCTACACCACCTTGATGGGCCGCATTCCAGGTGTAACGCTGCAGGCGCAAGTACCGCCGCCGGGCACCACCGATGGCGGCACGCGCATGCAGATCCAGGCCTCGCGCAAACCCTTCACCAGCAGCATGAGCATGACGGACGACAGCCGTGGCGGCCTGCAAGCCCTGATCACCGGCACCAGCAATTCCCAGACATCCATGGGCGAACAACTGAGCGTCAGCGGCCTGTTCCCGCCCGGCGAGGACAAGGAGCACTACTACCGCCTGGGCTACAGCCAGTTCGTGAATGCCGAGGGCACTCAACTGGTGGTCAACGCCGAGCGCTACCGCGCCGACCCGCGCAGCAACGTGCAGCTGGACGGCGGTTTTGAACTCAAGCCACACCAGGAGGTTGACCGCTACTCCGTCGGCCTCAGCCATCCGCTGATTGCCTCCCCTACCGAGTCATTGACCCTGGGCACGCGACTCTATGCCGTGGACCAGACCACCCGTTATCAACTGGTGGGTTTCCCGCAACGTTTCGACCTGGAAACCAACCTGCGCGCCCTGGCGTTCGAAGGTGACTGGCGCAAATCCGACACGCGCCAACTGCGCATTCTCAGCGCCGGCCTGTACCAGGGCATCGACGGCCTGGGCGCCAGCACCCGGAGTGACTTCGAGGGTATAAAACCCGACATCGACTTCTTCCGCCTGCGCGTCTCGGGCGTACAGAGCGACAAGTTCTTCGACAACTGGCAAGGCGTGGCATCGGGTGCCTTCTACTGGAGCAACGACACCCTGCCCGACAGCGAACGCGCGACGTTCGGCGGGCAGAATTTCGGGCGTGGCTACCCGGATGACCAGGGCTCGGGCGACAAGGGTTGGGGCGTGGCGTATGAGGTCAACTACAGCTTCAACCGCAGTGGCGAGTGGGTAAAAATCCTGCAGCCGTACGTGGTGCTCGACAAGGCCAAGACCTGGTTCAACGAACTGCCGGCCAAGGGCAACAACATGTCATCGGCAGCGGTGGGCCTGCGCTTCGGGGATAACAAGTACTACAACATCGCGCTGGAAGCGGCCAAGCCAATGTCGGATATCGCCCTCGACAGCTTCAATCGGCGGCCGCGGTATACGCTGAGTTTCAGCTACCAACTCTGAACCCTGTGGGAGCGAGCTTGCTCGCGAAGAACGTCCAGACAACGCGGGGAACCAGACTGCCCGCGTTATCGTTGACGTTTTTCGCGAGCAAGCCCGCTCCCACACAAGCTCGCTCCTACATCAATCTGATTTTGGGGATGGGGAAGAGGTTGTTGAGGGTATCGATCAAGCGCACCAGGTAGATCGGCTTGCGAAACAGGTCCAGCACCTGCAGGCGCAGCATGTCACTGACATCATCCATCTCGGCGTGGCCGGACATGACGATCACCGGCAAGTGCTGGCGAGCGGTGTGTTCGCGCAGACGCTTGATCAAGGAAATACCACTTTCCTCGGGCATGCGCAGGTCGGTAATCACCAGGGCGATATCGGGGTGCAGGGTCAGCTCCTGCAAGGCAAAGGTGACCGAGGTCGCGGTAAAACAGACAAAGCCTTCATTCTCCAGCGACTCGGCCAGTTCAATAAGGGCGTCCTCTTCGTCATCCACCAAAAGGATTTGTTGCCGGGGAGCCGAAGAGGAGTTCATGTGGAAATGCCTGATACGCAATAGATCATTCAGCGGAACCTGCACGTTTTAGGCGAGTACCGGGGTCAGGTATGAATGCCGGCCTGTATCGAGTTGAAGACGCCGGTTATGGCCGTCCGGATAGGTGTAATAAAAGCAGCCAGCGCCACAGCGACCATCGCCGCAACCAGTGCGTATTCGATACCCGATGCGCCCTCTTTGGAATAGAAAAAAATCTGGACTTTGATGAAACCCATGCGAATAAGATCAAGGAACATAATGACTTCTCCTTTGCGCCCACGGCGCTGGTATCGCGGCATCACAAAAATGATTTCGGTGTGCCACTAGAGCATTGTCAACAAACCCCAGACCAACAACTGTAAGAACTGATTAATCACAAAGTATTAGTCGGCCGGCTGACGCCAAAAATCCCACTTTCGCAGAGGTTTCTGGAGATATTTTTCGCCCGGTAATGGCGTTTTGTCTTAGCTGAACTACCTTCAAATAGCGAAATAGTTAGAAGCTTGAAGCGATCCGGATACGCAAGCATTAGTGGGAACAGCAGTGGATGCAGCAGGAAAGGGAGAGCCTTCATGAACAGTCGGATTAGCTTGATCCTCGCCGGGCTGCTGTTGGTAGGTGCACTGATTGCAGGCTACTGGGGCCTGGTACTCAGCCGCCCTGCCCCTGTCGCACCGCCCGTGCCCCAAACACCTGAAGTCGTGCAACCCGTCGCCGAAGACCAGACCCGCCAACCGGTGGTGGTGCTGGCCCATGACGTTGCACCTTTTGTTGCGCTCACCGCCGCCGACCTGACCCTGGAAAAACTGCGCACGGTTCCCGCCGGCAGCCTCACCAGCCTCGACCAGGCCGTGGGCAAGATCCCGTGGCGGCCGCTGTCGGCCGGGACCTGGCTGACCGAGGAGAGCTTCAACTCCGGCGGCACCGTGGCGCGAATGATCCGCCCTAACGAACGCGCGCTTGCCGTCGCCGTGGATGAAGTGATCGGCGCCAGCGGGCAACTCTCCCCGGGGGACTATGTGGACGTCCTGCTCTTCCTGCGCCAGGAAGCCAGCAACCCGCAGCAGTCCGCACAAATCGTGGTGCCCGCCTTGCGCCTGCTGGGCGTCGGCGATCAACTGGGGCTGACCAACGACGGCACGCCCGGCTCCGTGCCACCGACCACCCCGGACGAAAAACTCAAGGCGCAGCAGAGTCGCGCCAGCGCGCGCACGGTACTCCTCGCCGTACCGGAGGAGCTCCTGAGCCGGCTGATGCTCGCAGCCCAGTCCGGCGTACTACGCCTGGCTGTACGCAGTGCCGACGAACAACTGCTGAGCCAATACTGGGCCGGTGAAACGGAGTCCGCGACCCACCTGGAAAACACCCGGCGCGAGCTCTACCAGTTCAACCAGCTGGCCTTCAGTACAGCGCCCGTCAACGGCCTGAGTCCCGCCGGCAATGGTGCGCCAAGGCGTTCAGGCGTCGAAGTAATACGTGGCAATCAGGTTACCCAACAAACGCCCTGAAAGAGCTAAGGATGCCTTGAATGAGCAGTCGTTTCGTGTGGTCTTTTTCGCGAATTTTCTGGGCACTTCTCACCCTGAGCCTGCCTGTCGGCGTTGCACTGGCAGCACCCGGCAACTGCACGGGCCTGGGCCAGCTGCCGCCGGTGCTGGAGGTGGGTGAAGGCGCTCAACAGGCTATCCAGTCGCCGGTGCCGATTACGCGGCTGGCCATTGGCGATCCGAAAGTGGCCGATGTGCAGGTCAACGGCAACCAGGCGTTCCTGCTCACCGGCATCGCCTCGGGCACCACCAGCCTGATGGTCTGGACGGCCTGCTCCAGCAGCCCGCGCCAAAGCATGGTGTTCGTCAAGGGCAAGGCCACGTCGGCCCTGACCAGCCTGGCCCTGTCGCCGTCCGATGACCCGACCCTGCCCAGCCAGGTGCAAACCGACATCCGCTTTGTGGAAGTGAGCCGCACCAAACTCAAGGAGGCCAGTACCTCGATCTTTGGCCGGGGCGGCAACTTTCTGTTCGGCGCCCCGAACAATGTTGCCAACGCGGCGGCCACAGGATTCCGTGGGCTCCCGGTGAACAACGACACCTTCAACATCGGCTTTGGCGGCGGACGTGTCTCGGCCATGATCAACGCCCTGGAAAGCAGCGGCTTTGCCTACACCCTGGCCCGGCCGAGCCTGGTGGCGCTCAGTGGCCAAAGTGCGACCTTCCTCGCCGGTGGTGAAGTACCGATCCCGGTGCCCAGCAGCGGCAGCAACACCATCTCCATCGAATACAAAGAGTTCGGTATTCGCCTGACCCTGACCCCGACCGTCATCGACCATGGGCGGATTTCCCTGAAGGTCGCGCCAGAGGTCAGTGAGCTGGACTACACCAACGCGGTCAACATCCAGGGTATCTCCGTGCCGGCGCTGACCATCCGGCGCACCGACACCAGCATCTCCCTGGCCGACGGCGAAAGCTTCGTGATCAGCGGCCTGATCAGCACCAACACCACCTCCAGCGTCAGCAAATTCCCGGGCCTGGGTGACATCCCGATCCTCGGTGCATTCTTTCGCGACTCCAGCATCAATCGCCAGGAAAAAGAGCTGCTGATGATCGTCACCCCGCACCTCGTGCAGCCCTTGGCGGCCAACGCCCAACTGCCTTCGTTGCCAGGGGAAAAGCTGCGCAATTACGACCCTAACTGGTACCGCCTGTATTTCCTCGAAAACGGCAATTTCGACCGCCGCAGTGGACTGTCCGAATGAGTGAGAGCCTGAGCCAGACCTTTTTGGCAATTACCCGCAACACCACGGATCTGGAATGGCTTCAGGGCGCACTCGCGCCCCTGGGGCAAGTGGTCAGCGCCGGTGCCGGCAGCCTCGACGAACTGTTGGCACTGGTAGACGTGACGTTCGCCAACCTGGTGTTCATTGGCCTGGACCGGGAACACGTCACCACCCAGTGCGCCCTGATCGAAGGTGCCCTGGAAGCCAAGCCGATGCTTGCCATCGTCGCCTTGGGCGATGGCATGGACAACCAGCTTGTACTGAACGCGATGCGCGCCGGCGCACGGGATTTCGTGGCCTACGGCTCGCGCTCCAGTGAGGTTGCCGGCCTGGTTCGGCGCCTGAGCAAACGCTTGCCGGCGGTCACCCCGAATACCCATTTGGGCGGGCTGACCGTGCTCTACGGCACCCAAGGCAATGCCGACGGCGCGCTGATCGCCAGCCACCTGGCGCTGGTGGTGCAAAAAAGCGGGCAGCAAACGCTGTTGCTCGACCTGGGCCTGCCACTCGCTGACAGCCTCGCACTGCTGGGGCTGGAGAGTTCTTTTCATTTCGGCGACGCCCTGCGTCACTTGCGGCGCCTGGACTCAACCCTGATCAACAGCGCCTTCACCACCGCCGAAGCCGGTCTGCGCATCCTCGCCTACCACAACAACGACGAGCCCCTGGAGCGTACCAGCGCGGCCGAGCTGTACATGTTGCTCAGCGCCCTGCGCCAGCACTTCCAGCACATCGTGGTGAACCTGACCGGCCAACCCGACAGCGAAGCCTTGCGCACCTTTGTCAGCCATTGCGACAAACTGCTGTGGTGCACCGACCAAAGCGTGCCGGACTGCCGCCGCAACCTGGCCGTACTCAACCTGTGGCGGGAAAAAGGCATGAAACTCGACCATGCCCGCCTGCTGGTAGACCGCTACCTAAAGGGGGCCGCCCCGGACTCGGAGGCACTGGGCAAGAGCTTCGGGCTGGAAGTAATCGCCGTCCTGCCCTGGAGCCCGGAAGTGCGCCTGAGTGCCAAGAACCAGGCCCAGACCCTGTTCGCCCTGGCCCCACGGGAAGCCCTGACACAGACGTTGCGCGGCTTGGGTGAGCGCCTGGCAAAACGCTCCGAGGGCCTGGAAAAACCCTCCACCAATTGGCTCAACCGCCTTCTGAGGACCAAATGAACGGCGAGAAGCTGTTTGGCGTCGCCCCGCGCGGCAACGTCGGCAACACTGATCACGACGGCCTGAAGCTGGTGCTGCATCGCTACATCATCGATGCCATCGAGGATTCGGGAAAAAATCTGCTGGAAGGCACACGCCAGTCCCTGGCGCAGTTTGTGATCGACAAGGTGGCCGAATACATCACACGTATGCACCTGGCGATTTCCCGCTATGAGATGGAGCGCCTGGCTGAAGAGATCGTCGATGAGCTGACCGGTTTCGGCCCGCTGGAAGTGCTGCTGCGCGACCCGACCGTCACCGAGATCCTGGTCAACGGCCCGCACCGGGTATTCGTCGAACGCGATGGCCTGCTGCAACAAAGTGACTTGCGCTTCATTGACGACCACCATGTCGAGCGGGTCATGCAGCGCATCCTCGCACCCCTGGGACGCCGGCTGGATGAGTCGTCGCCGATGGTCGATGCGCGCCTGCCCGATGGCAGCCGGGTCAATGCGATCATTCCGCCGATTGCCCTGGACGGGCCGTGCCTGTCGATTCGAAAGTTTCGCAAGGACATGCTTAAAAGCAGCGACCTGGTGGCCATGCAAACCATCGACCAGGCCATTTTCGACTTTTTCAAGGAAGCCGTCGGCAAGCGCTGCAACATCCTGATCAGCGGCGGTACCGGCACCGGTAAAACCACACTGCTGAACATTCTCAGCCAGTTGATCAACCCCCGCGAGCGCCTGGTCACCATCGAAGACGTGGCCGAGTTGCAACTGGGCCATCCCCACGTTGTGCGCCTGGAAACCCGCCCGCCCAATGCCGAGGGGCATGGGGAAGTGAAGGCCAGTGACTTGATCCGCAACGCCCTGCGGATGCGCCCCGACCGCATCATCCTCGGCGAGATCCGAGGCGTGGAAGTCATCGATGTGTTGACCGCCATGAACACCGGCCACGACGGCTCGATGAGTACCGTGCACGCCAACAACGCCCAGGACGCCTTGCTGCGCCTGGAAACCCTGGTGGGCTTGACCGGCCGGGTCGTCGCGGAAAAAACCCTGCGGCAAATGATCTGCGCGGCGCTGGATGTGGTGATCCAGCTGACGCGCCTGCCCGATGGCCGCCGCTGTGTCAGCGAAGTGGTGGAAGTCGTGGGCATCCGCGAAGACGTGTACGTCACCAACACCCTGTTTCGCCACGACAAGCGCACCGGCTTTGGCTTCCTGCGCGAAGCGGTCAACCCGGCCGGTGACAAGTTGCGTCACGAAGGTCACCTGCCGGTGTAGGAGGCAACCCGATGATCGGTCCGATTCTGCTCGCCCTGCTCGCCGTGGCCCTTCTGGTGCTGGGGATAGGCCTGATGCGCAACGGTCTGCGCAAGGCCCAGACCGACCGGGTATTGGAACGCCTGGCCGAAGGGCAACCCCAGGCCATGAAAGACAACGCGGTGACCACCAGCCTGGAACGCACGTTTATCCGTGCAGGCCTCGGCCGGCCAACCGAGCGCCTCGGCCTGTGGCTGACCCTGTGGGCCTTTGGCGCCCTGCTGGGGGGGCTCGTGGGCCAGTGGATAGGCTTGTTTGTGATGGTGGCGGCACCGCCCTTGGCACTGCGCCTGTACATCGCCGTACGCTACCAGCGGCGGCTGCGCCGGATGATCGAACAACTCCCGCAATTGCTCGATCACGCCGTACGCAGCCTGAAATCCGGACGCACCCTGGCGGACGCCATCCTGAGCGGAATCGATGCCAGTGACGACCCGTTGAAAAAGTCCATGGGCCGTATCAAGCGCAATGTGCAATTGGGTGTCAGCCTGCCGGAGGCCGCTCATGACTATGCCGAGTTTTATGAACAGGATGAATTGCGCCTGTTTGCCCTGGGCCTCAAGGTCAACCACCGCTACGGCGGCAACGCCAGTGAGCTGCTGGAAAACCTGATCAAGATGATCCGCGAGCGCGACCAGGGCGCACGGCAATTACGCGCCATGACCGGTGAAACCCGGGTGACCGCGCTGGTGCTGGCGGTACTGCCGGTGAGTGTCGCGGGCTACTTCCTGCTCGTTAATCCGACGTACCTGATGGCCATGTGGGATGACCACAGCGGCCAACGCCTGATGCTCGGTGCGTTCGCCTTGCAAGTCATCGGATGCGTGGCGCTGTGGCGCATGTTGCGGAGTATCTGAGATGGCGATACTGATCAGTGCCGTATTGTTTCTTGCCGCGTTATCACTGCTGCTGGCGAATATCCTGAGCAGTCGTCGTCAACAACGCGTGGTCGCCCAGCGGCTGCAGGGCGAGCCAGGCCGCAATGACAAAATGAGTGAGTGGTTGCACCAGTTGGGCAGCACCCGGATCGGCCAGCGCACCATCAGCCTCGATAACGAAACCCAAATCCTGCTCAACCGCATGGGCTGGAGAAAAACCAGCCAACGCTCGATGTTCGCCGCTTGCCAGATCGGTTCACCGATAGTTTTGCTGGGGCTGACCGCGATGACACTGAAGCTGTTCTTTCCCGGCACTGAGCATGAGTTTGTGATCTCCCTGCTGGGCCTGATCATCGGCTACCTGCTGCCCAAGCGAATACTGGTGGCACTCGCCAAAAGGCGCCAGGGGAAAATCTCCCGGGAAGTAGCGACCTTCATCCCTCTGGTGCGCATTCTGTTTGAGTCAGGCATGGCCGTGGAGCAGGCGCTGCGGGTCATGGCCTACGACGCGCAAAAGTTGCTGCCGGTACTGACCGCCGAACTGCGCCTGGTGCTGGCACGCGTCGATTCCGGGCTGGAACTGGGGGAGGAATTGAACAAGGCCAGCCAGATGCTGGACGTCGATGAACTCAGCGACACGTGCCTGATCCTCCAGCAGCTTCTGCATCAGGGCGGCGGGGCGATGAAGTCGCTGCAATCGCTCAAGCAGTTGCTGGATGACCGGCGCCTGACCCGCCTGCAGGAATACATTTCCAAGATGTCCGCCAAAATGTCCGTGGTGATGATGCTGTTCCTGTTTCCCGCATTACTGATCGTATTGGCCGGCCCTGGCTTTATCGCCATCGCCAAAGCCTTCGTGCCTTGAGAGGACATGCAATGAAGACATTGATGGTCGCCTGCAGCCTGTTGTTGTTAAGTGGTTGCGCCAGTAACGGGCAACTGCCGTGGGCGGGTTTCAGCGCGCAGGGCAGTTGTGCCAAGCCCAACTCCGATCAGGAGTTATCGCTGAACCTGGCCGACGACATGGCCAACGAGGGCAAGCTGCACGCCAGCCTGGCCAACCTGCAAAACCTGCCGGACAACCTGCCCCAGGTGCGCCAGCGCCAGGCCAAGGTGTACCGCCTGCTGGGCCGCAGCGAAGCCGAACCGTTGTACCGCAGCCTGCTCGGTACCTGCATGGCTGCCGAAGGCGAGCACGGGCTCGGCCAGCTGGCAGCGGCCAGGGGAGACAACGGCCAGGCCATGGCGCACTTGCAACGCGCGGCCAGGATGTCGCCCACCGACGAGAAAATCCGCAACGACCTGGGCGTGGTGTACCTCAATCAACGGCGCGTGGAAGATGCACGCTTCGAATTCCTCACGGCCATGGAACTCAAGCAGAGCGACCAACTGGCGGCGATCAACCTCGTGACGCTGATGATCTACCAGGACAACTGGGAACAAGCCGCACAAGTGGCCAGCCGCATGGGCCTGAGCCCGGAACAAGTGACGCAAGCCCAGGCCCGGGCGCAGCAACTCAAGGCGCCCGTCTCACCGACGACAGCGCCAAAAGATCAGGTCGCAACCGTAGGCGACGTGCTGCAAGCGCCGGTCAAATAGGTCTCTGAAGGGAGTACACACGATGAAATTCACACTGCTCGCCACGCTGCTGTTCGCCAGCCTGCCGCTGACGGTGCTGGCTATTGAGCCGGGGCCTTCTTCGCCACAGCAAAAACAGACCGAAGGCTGGCTGCAACTGCAGGTCAGTGGCGAACGCGCATCTCCCATCCGGCAGAAGGCCACGCCCGCTGAACGCGACCAGGCCATGCAACGCCTGCTGGACAGTTACAAATACCCTATTCCTGAGTACTACGACCAGAAACTGGGCGGCAACACCCCAGGCAGCAACAACTAATGCGCAGTGACGCGCTGGCGCGCCGCAGAATTGTTCGGCGATAACGCCAGCGCCAACTGGGTTCGGTTGTGCATATGGGTCAGGCGCAGCACTTGGGACACGTAGAGTTTCACGGTGTTTTCAGTGATGCCCAGCTCACAGGCAATCTGGTAGTTGGTCTGGCCCTTGCCTACCAGCCTTGCGACATCCAGTTGGCGGGGCGACAACTGATTGAAGATCGCCGGTATTTCAACCCGGTCAGTGTCGCTGACTTCACCCTCGGCTTCAGTCGACAGGCCGGATTGCGGACTGCTGCGCACCTTGTCGAGGTCATGATAAAGGTCATCGATGGACGCCGAGAGAAACTGCAGCTTCTGGTTCAGGTGCCCCAGGTCGAGATCTTTCTGCCGGTCCTGCAGCGCGACCACCTGGCGTTGCAACCCTTCGAGCAGCTCGCCCAAATTGATCGGCTTCTGGTAGTAATCGGCAATCCCGGCGCGCAAGGCCTTGATCACGTCCTGCTTGTCTGCACGCCCGGTCAGCATGATGGCCTCAAAGGCCCGTTGCTTGCCGGCCAGGTGTTGCAGGGCCTGGACCAGTTCGATGCCATCCATCTCGGGCATATGCAGATCGCACAGCACCAGGCCGATCTCGGCATCGTCGCGAAAACGCTCGATGGCTTCCTGGCTGGATGCGCAAGGGACGCAACGGTAACCGTTGCTTTCAAGAAATTCGCAAAGCTCTTCCACGATCAAAGGCTGATCGTCCACCACGAGCACTTTCACTTGAGAGGTAAGCTTGTTCACGCGCTACTCCATGCCTGGCAAGCAAAAGGACCGATGTATCCATTCCGACCATTTTTCCTATACAACCTACCCATAAACGTAGACGTACTTTCCTACTATGTACATAGCGATACCCTACGTGGCGACTAATGGGATCCAAAACCAGGACAGGCAAAAACCGATCAGTAAAAACGGCACGAACGGCTGCCTGGCCGAATGTGCCGGATCAAGGTACTGCAAGGTATTCCTAAGCCCTTGATTCATCAGCGGCCACACCCTGGGCGCCAGCAACAGCCAGGCTGCGCTCGCGAGGCCGGCGCCGATAAAAGTGCCCAGTACGTAGAGATAGTCGGTTGCCAGCCCCAATGCCGCGATCAGCTTCACGTCACCGGCGCCCAGGCGGCCCAGCGCGTACCCCGGCAGGGTGAACAACAACGCCAGGACAAAGGCCACGCCGCCCTCGACAGCCGGTGCACCGAGCCAGGTCGTACCGCTCCAGAACAGGTAACCCAACGCCAGCAAGGCTGCGCCGAGGGTCAAACGGTTGGAGACCTGACGTAGACGGATATCTTGCACAGCGCACAGCGCGAGCCAAACGACCAGGACGAGGCTTTGAATCACGTAAAAAAAATCCCTTTTTGCTGAATGATTCTATGCTGATATCAGGTAGTAGTAGTCAGGGTAGACGAGTCATGAAAAAAGGCCTCGCTAAAAAGCAAAAAGGTGCCGCCGCGCTGGAGTTCGCGATGGTCTTCATGATTTTTTTTGCCATTTTTTATGGCCTGGTCAGCTACAGCTTGCCGTTATTGCTGATGCAGTCCTTTACCCAGGCCGCCGCCGAAGGCGTAAGACGTAGCGTCGCGCTGGACCCCGCCACGCCTGGCTACGTCACGGCACTGCCGCTGCAGGCCGTCAGTGCGGCGCAGGCACAACTGGCGTGGATCCCCTCCCAGTTCAAATTCCTTCCCGGGTACGTGACGGCCGTCTACAACTCGTCAGGCGTGTTGACGGTGTACATCAACTACCCGACGTCCAGCCTCCAAAGTGTGCTGCCGTTCCTGGTACTGCCAGGCATCGGTACCGTCCCCGCCCTGCCTCCCATGCTGTCCGCCCAGTCGAGCATGCAGTTTTGACCTCAGGCGATAAACTCTTCGGCCGCCTGCTCGGACGCGGCAACCAGCTGCCTGCTGACGCACCGGCAGCGATCCCGGCAACCGCCGCGTTGTTGTTCTACCTGGACGCCCAGGGCCGCGTAATGGATGTCCATGGCCCGCTTCGCCATCGACTCGAACACCCCGCTGCGCAACAGCAACAGGCACCCTCGCTGCTCGACTACCTCACTGCGGCGAGCCGCCTGGTGATCGAGGGCACGCCCAGCGACTGGCAGGGGCAAAGCCTGGACCTGGAGCTCAAGGGGCTCGCCGGGCAAACCCTGCATACCCGTGGCTGGGTTCAACCCGAAGGCAAGGGCTGGCTCCTGCAATTGCTGGACATTGGCGACCTGATTGCCCATCGCCAACTCACCCAGGTGCGCGAACACAATCAACGGGTGAGCGACCAGATCAGCGAGCAACTGCGGGTCTGCAGCCTGGTGCGCCTGCCCGAAGTACTGCAAGACACTCTGCAGGCTATTTCCCAGCACTGGCACATCCCCTGCGTCGCCATCGCCTTGCTGGATGAGCAGGGCCAGGCGTGGTGCATCGAGGGCTGTTACACCGCCCACGATGCGCCGGTACTCTGGAGCAACGGCCAAGCCCTGGGCTCCAGCCTCGACAGCCTGGGCGGCACGGCGCCAGTGAGCCTGGAGGTAAACCGTGGCCACAGCGAACACCCACGCCTGCAAGGCCTGTTTGGCAATACCGATGGTTTTCTGGTGCCCTACCGCGACGGCCTGGGCGTGGGCGCATGGCTGCTGTGCGGGGTGTATCACCGCCAGGAACACACCAGCGACCGTGACTGGTTGCAACTGACCGCCGCCCTCGCGGCACCGCTGCTCGGCCGCCTGCGCGAACTGCGCCATCAACAGCAACTGGAACGCCTCGACGCGCTGCAAGGATTGCTCGGCACCGGCTGGTGGGAGCTGTCCCCACACACTGAAGACCTCGAACTCGCCCCACCGCTGCTGCACACCCTGAGCCAAGGCGAGGCGATCACACAGCTGTCGCTACCCATGTGGCTCAAGCTGATTCACCCTGCCGACCGGGAAGAACTCGCCAGCCGCCTGCAAGACCTGAAGACCCTGGGCAAACCGCTGTCCACCAGTGTGCGCCTGCAACGTGCCGACGCGGCGCTTAACCCCATCTGGTATCGCGTGCAGGGGCAAGCGTTGGGCTCGGGTGAGCATCGCCGCCTGGTGGGCTTCATGCTCGACATCAGCGACATAAAAAACCAGGAGCAACAGGCCGCCGCCGCCCACGCACGCCTGGATAACCTGATCGCCAGTTCCCCGGCTGTGATCTATGTGCAGCGCTACGTCGAGGGCACGCTGCAACCGGTGTTCTTCAGCGACAGTTTGCTGCCGCTGCTTGGCCGCACCCTGGCCGACTTCACCCCGGCGACGCTGAACCAGTGGATCCACCCCGAAGACCGCGACCTCTACTTCGACCGTACCCGCCAACTGCTGCGCGAAGGCAGCGTGCGCAGTCGCTACCGGGTGCTCGACACACAGGGCAATTACCACTGGCTGCTGGATGAAGCCCGGCTGCTGCGCGACGACCTCGGGTTGCCCGTGGAAGCCGTGGGCCTGTGGCTGGATGTGACCGAGACGACCCTGGCGGCGCAACGGGTCAAGGAAAGCGAGGAGCGCTATCGAATCCTCGTGGAAGACTCCCCGGCCATGATCTGCCGCTACCTTCCGGACCTGACCCTGACCTTCGGCAACACGCCACTGGCCAACTACATGGAATGCCTGCCTGGACAGCTGCCGGGCATGAACCTCCGCCAATGGTTGTCGGACGAACAACACGAGGCGTTTGTACTGCGCATCCGCCAGCTCACCCCGGAATTCCCGGTGAGCACCGCCGAAATCAGCCTGCAACTGCCGGGGCGCACACATGCCTGGTGGGTGTGGTCGGACCGGGGCGTGTTCGACGAACAGGGCCAATTGCAGGAAGTGCAGGCCGTGGGCCGCGACAACACCGAAGTGCGCCGCTCCCAGCAGCAACTGACCCAAAGCGCCAAAATGGCCACCCTCGGCGAAATGGCCACCGGCCTGGCCCATGAGATCAACCAGCCGTTGAATGTGATGCGCATGGCCATCGTCAACGTGCTCAAGCGCTTGAGCAACGGTGATGCACAAATCGACTACCTGACGGAAAAACTCCAGCGTATCGACTCCCAGGTCCAGCGCGCAGCCCGCGTGGTAGACCACATGCGGGTGTTCGGCCGCCGTTCGGAAGTCGAACAGCAGCCCTTCAACCCGGCGCAGGCGGTGGAAGGCACCCTGTCGCTGCTCAGTGAAGGCATGCGCGGCAAAGGCGTGGACCTGCGCGTGGCACAGCTAGACGTGACGGTGCAGGTCAAAGGCTATGTCGACCAGCTGGAGCAGGTGCTGATCAACCTGATGGTCAACGCCCGCGATGCCCTGCTGAGCAAACGCGAGCACGACCGCGACCTGCAACCGTGGATCTCGGTGCAGATCGAGCACGACAGCCGCCACGTGCGCATCTGGGTCGAGGACAACGGCGGCGGGATTGACCCGCGGCTGCTGGAGCGGATTTTCGAGCCGTTCTTCACCACCAAGCCGATTGGCGTGGGCACCGGCCTCGGGTTGTCAGTGAGCTACGGCATTGTCGAGAACATGGGCGGCCGGTTGAGCGTCGCCAACAGCGAGCATGGGGCGAAGTTCTGTGTGGAGTTGCCGGTGGTTGAAGCCTAATTCACCAGGGCCGCTTGCCCATGCGGCCGGCAACTGAGGTTGGCGCCCACTTCCACCGCGTTCAGGTTAACCCCAAGGTTCGACAACAGGCTGTTCACCACCGGGTCCAGAATAGGGCTGAGCACTCCGCCAATCACGGTGCCCAAGGTGCTGTTGAGCCCGTTTAGCACTGTGCCCGCCGTCGTCAATAACCCTCCCAGCAGATTGAACCCCGTTGGCTTGTAGACCTGGAACTGGATACCGCTCAACGCGTTACTGATCGCGCTGAGAAGGCTGGCTGTCGATGAGGCGTAGTACTGCGGCGGCAGGTTGATTTCCGGCGGCTGAAGGTACGTGTGGGGGGGCAAGGCACTTGTCGCAGCGCCCACCGGACTGTTGACGCTCAAGCCCAGGCCGCCCCCGTAAAACGGTTTGCGGGTAGACGGATCACAAGTGGTAGGCCCCAGGCCCAGCAAGGGTTTGAAACAGGTAATGGATCCGATATCCACCACCGGCACTGGAGGAATCGGATTAAGGGTGGTGTTGCTGTTGAACGCGTTGATCAGTTGCGGGCTCTGGCCAATTTGCACGGTAACGATCGAGGCATTGGTCTGGGTGGTCAGGGTCTTGGTAGCGTCGCTGACGCAGGTAAATCCGGTGACATAGCTTTCAGCCGTGCCCAGTTGAAGGACCACATCTATCCTGGCGGCCGGCGGGTTTGAGGATGACGACAGCACCTGCAAATTCGTCATCTGGCAATAACCACCCAGTACACACAGCACCGAACTGATGGTTCCTCCCAGGTTCAAGCTCAACAAGTTGTTCAATACATCCGAAAGCGGCCCGACCAAGCCGTTCAGGGCGGCCTGCACCGCGGGAGAATCCAGCGGTGGCAACCCTAACGTCAGGCCGACGCTGATCTGAGCCGTTTTTACGTAAATGCGGGTTGCTGAAGTTTTATCCACGGCAAACCGCGGATCGCCAATAGCGGACAACTGCGGTGGCTGAATCACCTTGACCTGAACACCTGCATTCACCAGGCCCGGAATATTCACCGGGATGGTCGCCACCACCCCGTTCTTGGTATTGGCCAATTGCACAAAGGCTTCGGCCAGCTGGAACACATTCAGGCTGGTATTCAGCCCCGCCGACACCGCCCCCGTTTGCAGCTGCAGCAGGCTGCCCAGGGTGACATCAAGGTTGCCGATTATCGCGTTGATACTGGTAAGACCGCTGACCGCCACGCTGGCTGTATTGCCTCCGGCACTGAGCACCGTAATGGCTGCGTCGACCAGCTGACTGATCTTGACCGTCTTGGTCAGCAGTTGATCGTAGGCTCCGGCCGTGACGCCCACGTTCAACGCCAACTGGTTGAGGTAGCTGAGCAAGTTGATGTTGGTGTCTACCAGGCCCTGCCAGCCTGCCACGCTCAAGTTCAGTGAGCCGCCCAAGAGTTGGCCGAACAACAGGTTCAGTGCTGCTGATTTGCTCGAGTCCACGGTGACCAGGGTCGATTTGATCGTCAGTTGCGCCTGAGGCGGCAGGATCTTCGGCGCCGCCACCGCGACGGCAGACAACTGGGTGTTGAAGTTGTAGCCGCTACCACTGAACAACGCCCAGACCCCCCCGGCAACGCTGGTCATGATCGGGCGCGAGGCAGTCACCTGGATGGCATCGGTCTTGGTCGCGTCTGCGGAGAACACCCGCTGGTTGGTGGCGCCGGTGGTCAGCACGCCGCATTTCACTATCAGGGCGTTTGCTGGCGGGATGACATAACCGTTGCGCACTGCGCTGGCACGGGCATAGGTGGGCGCGGTATTGGTGGCGGGCAGGCAATCCCCCTTACGCTGCACTGCCTCCAGTGCCGCCATATCGGCAATCCCCTGCAACTGGCGTTTTTCCAGGTACAAACGGCTGCTATCAACCACCAGCAACATGAATACCAGCACCATGCCCAGGGTCAAGACCGCCACCAAGCCAACCGCACCGCGCTGCCTTGCAGGCCCGGCGTGGTGACCGGAACGAAGTCGAAGAGACATCGAGCACTCCTTTGCCGGCACACTGCCGAGCGCTTACTCTCCTGTGTTGCTTGGGAGTGTAGTCAAGAGCGGCGGGGGCTGCAGGCCAGTCGCCATAGATCGACGACTGGCGGAGGGCTGATCAGGCGATCAATGCGGCGGGTAGTTGGAAAGCACCTTGGTCACCGTGGCACGAATAGCGGCACTGCGGTCTTGGGGTTCAGGCGAGCTGGCGAGGATCTGCTCATCGCTGCCACGCCACACCAGCTTGCCATCCTTGCCGTCGAGCAAGTCAATCTGGATGGTCGCGACCTTGTAGGTGATGTTGCGGGTTTCGTTATACATCGGCGCGCCCCAGTAACCATTCCACGGGCCGCCCCAGGCGCCGCCGTAATTGGTGGTGACTTGTTGCTGGCGGTCTTCGACGATCAGGTAGGTCTGTACATTCAGGTCAGCCTTGGTGCCCGGCGCCGCAGGACGCAGGCCACGCTGGTCGAGCTGCTCGCCCACGGCCTGGCGGATGCGCTGTTCGGTGAGGTCACTCTTGATCCGCGGGTCATCCGGGCGGTATTGCAGCGCGGGTTCTTTCCAGCTCCAGCTGCGGTAGGCGCCAAAGTCCCGGCTGGCGTCGAAATCATGGTTGACCTGGCTGGTCTGGCAACCGCCCAGCAACACAACAACAGCAAGTGCAGCAATACGACGAAGCATGGTTTTTCTCCAAAAGACAATCCGGGCCTGAGATGAGAATAGCTGCTAACTGGGTGGGTAGGCAGTCATTGCCTTTTGCATCGCCTCACGCAGCGAATCGGCGCGCTCGCTGAGGCTGCCCTGGCTCGTGGTTTCGGCGCTGGTGCTCCATACCGGCTGGCGGGTGCGCGCGTCGAACAGGCTGATGCGTGCCACGGCCACCGTCACTTCATAGGTGCGTACCACCGGCACCGTGTTGTACATGCCGTAGCCGTTGCCATAGCGGTTATAACCGCCGTAACCATAGCCATAGTCGTCCTGGACCTGGCGCAGGCGTTTTTCCAGGCGCACGTCGGCGCTCACCAGCAGGTCGGGGGCGCGGTTGTCATGCAAGGGGCGCAGGCCGCGCTGGTCGAGGGCGCCGCTGACCGCCTCGGCAATCTGCGCCGAATCCGCCCAGGCCGAGCCCGCCGGCAGCTGGTTGTTGAGCCAGGCCCAACTGCGGTAGGCGCCGTAGTCGCGCACCGGCGCCGGGTAGGCGCTGGCATCAAAGGTGTTGGCCGCCTGGGCAGGCGCCGGCGGCATCAGGGCAGACGCCGCCACATACGGGTTGGGGCTTTGGCAACCCGCCAGGCCCAGGCCCAGCAGGATCAGTCCAAGACAGCGCTTCATTTCGACCTCCGCAGACTGGGCCGCTTAAACCGGACGGCAGATCCAGTGCAAATAACGCCCAAGTCCGGCAAAGCTTGGGTGACGACGGTGTGCGAGCTCCATCTCCAACAAATCCTGCAACTCGGCGCGGGCCTGGAATTCCACCGGCATATAGTCGTGGAACACCCGCACGCCACTTTCGGTTTCGACCTGCCACAGGCCCTCTAGTTGCGTCGCCAACTCCCGTGGGTCCAGGGGTTGTTGCGGCGTAAGGCTCTGCTTTTCGCCGGCCATGTCGTTCTTGCGCATTTTGCGGAAGTGGCCTTTGAGCAGGTTGCGGTAAATCAAGGCGTCGCGGTTATAGAAAGCCAGCGACAGCCAGCCACCGGGCGCGGTCAACTGGTGCAGCACCGGCAGGATCGCATGGGGTTCGGCCAGCCATTCCAGCACGGCGTGGCACAGCACCAGGTCATAGGGTTCGGTGAGCTGGCCCAGCAGGTCCTGCCAGGGTGCCTGAATGAAGGTGGCGGTCTGCCCGGCTTCGGCGAAACGCTGGCGCGCGCCTTCGAGCATCGGCTCGGCGGGTTCGGCCAGGGTTACATCATGGCCGCGCTCGGCCAGCCACAGCGACATATGGCCCAGCCCCGCGCCGATATCCAGTACCCGCAACGGGCGGTCCGGCAGCGCTTCAATCAGGTCGGCCTGCAGCACCGCCAGGCGAATCGCGCCCTTGGCACCGCCATAGATCTTCTCGGCAAAGCGGGTGGCCAACTGGTCGAAATGACGGTCGCTCATTTGGCAAACCGCCGTTCGCTGTCGGCCAGCTTGTCCTGTACCACCTGATCCATGTCCAACCCCAACTCACTGCACAACAGCAGCAGGTACAGCACGATGTCACCGACTTCCTGGCCGGCATGGGCGAGTTTGTCGGCGGGCAACTGGCGCGACTGGTCTTCGCTCAACCACTGGAATATCTCCACCAGCTCGGCCATTTCAACGCTGGCGGCCATGGCCAGGTTCTTGGGGCTGTGGAACTGCTTCCAGTCGTTGGTATCGCGGATGCGGTGCAGGCGTTCGGTGAGGTGATCGAGGTTCATGGGGGGCTCCTGAAGGTGTATAGCTTCGGGCGCAAGCCGCGCGAAGGCAAGTGAATCCCTGCGGCCCGTAAACCTCTATGCTAGAAGGGAACTAGCTTGGGCCAATAACGAACAAAGGCTCAGGTTCGGCAGCTACGCCCACCGTCTTATCAGGACACACACATGCAAACAGACTTTTTCGGATGGCTGGGTCTCAAGATCGGCCAGATCATCCACTTTATCGTCGAGTTGTTCAGCGGGCTGTTCAATACCCTGTCCCACGCGGGCGGCGACTTTGTCGACGGGCTGTCCAGATCCTTGGGGATGGACACCTCGATCATCAGCATCCTCATGCTGATTATCGGCTTGATGCTGTTGTACTCGGCGGTGCGCGCGTTTATGCGGGCTTCGATCATCATGGGGATTATCTGGTTGATGCTCGGGCTGTGGGTGCTCAGTTGGGTGGTGCATTAATAAAGGGCCAGCAGGGTAAATCCCTTTAATTTGAGGGACGTTTCCGAGACAATCTTTCGGCCTTGTGCCTGTTGGGATGGGTGGCTAGTCTTCGGCCCTTCACTGCATATCAGTGATCGGGTTTAGTCGCCCGGAATTAGTGAGCGCAAGTTGTCGCCATGCTTCATGGCGGCTGTGCGCAGGGCACCTTCGGGTGCGCCGGGTTCCACTAGCCGGTCGACTAACCTGCGTACAGCCGCCACCCTCGTTTAGTCGCGCGGGTGTCAGCTCCTTACCTTCTAGTGGAGTTACACCATGCATAAGCTCGTCCCCGATCCACCCAGCGACCTCCTCAACGACCGCGCCGCCTTCAATCGCGCCCTCGAACATTACCTGCCATCCCAAGGCTTCCACACCATCAACGAAGACCTGAGCTTCGAAGATTCCCTGCTCTACACCGCCAGCCTGCTCAGCAGCGCCTCGGCGACTGCGCTTGATTGCGGCGAGCTGCTGGAAAGCCCGCAGCGCGCGAAGATCCTGGCGGTTTGGCACTTGCTGGAAATTGCCAAGACCACCGTCGACCGCTCCATCGAATGCCTGCACCCGCGCAAAACCTGACACTACGCGTTCAAAAATGTGGGAGCGGGCTTGCTCGCGAAAGCGGTGGATCAGCCAATACATCCGGCGACTGACACACCGCTTTCGCGAGCAAGCCCGCTCCCACATTGGCCCTGCGGCGCAGCTAATGGACAGTTACACTACCGCTCCCCAAAGGAGCCCGCATGACTTCCCTGCTAACCGACTGGCGCGACCGCCCCACCCACCGCCGCGTGTGGGCCCTCGCCGCGCCGATGATCCTGTCGAACATCTCCGTACCACTGGTAGCGCTGGTGGACAGCATGGTCATCGGCCATCTGCCCCACGCCCACCAACTCGGCGCCGTGGCCGTTGGCGCCAGCCTGTACACCTTCCTCGCCTGGGCCATGGGTTTCCTGCGCATGGGCTCCACCGGCTTTGCCGCCCAGGCCGCCGGGCGCGGTGACGGGGCCGCGCTGCGGCAGATTCTGTTGCAGGGGCTGTTGCTGGCGCTGGGCCTGGCCATAGTGCTCGGCAGCATCGGCATTCCGTTAAGCGGCCTGGTGCTGGACTGGATGCAGCCCTCGCCCGAACTGAACCAGCTGACCCGCGAATTCTTCCACACCCGGCTCTTCGGCCTGCCCGCAGCGCTGGCCAGCTATGCGCTGGTGGGCTGGTTCCTTGGCACCCAGAACGCCCGCGCGCCGCTGGCGATTCTGCTGACCACCAACCTCGTGAACATCGCGCTCAACCTGTGGTTCGTGCTGGGCCTGGATTGGGGCGTGGTCGGCTCGGCCCGCGCCTCGGTGATCGCCGAATGGACCGGCGCCCTGCTCGGCCTGGCCCTCACCCAAAAAGCCCTGCGTGCCTACCCTGGCCATATCGCCTGGGCGGCACTCAAGCTGTGGCAAAGCTGGCGCCCGCTGCTGGCGGTGAACCGCGATATCTTCATCCGCAGCCTGGCCCTGCAATCAGTGTTTTTCATGATCACCGTGCAAGGCGCTCGCTTGGGGGATGCCACGGTGGCGGCGAATGCGCTGCTGCTCAATGGTCTGTTGCTGACGGCCCACGCCCTGGACGGACTGGCCCACGCCGTGGAAGCCTTGTGCGGCCACGCCATCGGCGCCCACGACCGCCAGGCCTTGCGCCGCTCGCTGGTGGTGGCCTGTGGTTGGTCGTTGCTGGCGAGTATCGGCTTCGCGATCCTGTTCGCCGTGTTCGGCCACCTGTTTATCGCCATGCAAACCGATATTCCGAGCGTGCGCGAAACCGCCGACATCTACCTGCCCTACCTCGCCGTACTGCCGTTGATCGCCGTGTGGAGCTACCTGCTGGACGGCCTGTTCATCGGCGCCACCCGCGCCCGGGAAATGCGCAACGGCATGCTGCTGACGGTGGTGATTGTGCTGCCCTTCGCCTGGGCCTTGCAGGGCCTGGGCAACCACGGCTTGTGGATAACCTTCCTGTTGTTCATGGCCCTGCGCAGCCTGACGCTGTGGGCAATTGCCTGGCGCCTGAACAAGCAGGACCGCTGGCTTACTGGCCCGGCGTGAACGTGATAAACGCCGTGACCCGGTCCAGCACGGGCGCCAGCCAGCGCAGCGGCCGGGACATCGACGCCACCAATGTGGCGTGGCTGGTCTTGGTGAAGTAGAACTCCTCCACCGGCACACCCGCCGCTCGCAGCTTTTTCGCCAACCCGCCGGTGTTGCGCTTGGGGTTGACCAGATTGTCGTCCACCGAAGCAATCAACAGGCTGGGGGGTGCGCTTTGGCTCACGTGGTTGATGGGTTGGGAATCGGGCGGCGAGTCCGGGTAGAAGAACACCGGGCGCACATCGCGGTTTTCAATCGGCAGAAAGTCATACGGCCCGGCGAGGCCGATCCATCCCTTGAAGACTGACGGCGACAGGCCAACCCCGGCCAGCCACTGCGGGTCCAGTGCCAGCATTGCCGCGTTATAGGCACCGGAACTGTGGCCCATCACATACAGCTTGCGGGGGTCGCCGCCGTATTCGGCACTGTGCTGATACGCCCACGCGACTGCTTGGGCGCCGTCCTGCAAAAACAGTGGGTAGCGCACTTGCGGGTAAAGCCGGTAATCGGCGATCACCACCACGATGCCGCGCGAGGCCAGGGCTTCGCCGACGAAACCGTAGTCATCCTTGGAGCCGCTGTTCCAGCTGCCGCCATAGAAAAACACCACGACGGGCGCGTCGGGCAAGGCGGTGACGGGGCGGTAGATATCGAGTTTCTGGCGGGGGTCATCGCCGTAGGCGAGGGAGGAGGTTTTGGTGAAGGTGCTGGTGGGGGTGAGTGCGTTGAGCACTTTGATCGGGGAGCAGGCTGCGAGCAGCGTCGCGATGGCCAGGGTGAACACTTGCAGGAGCTTTTTCGACATTATTCAGGCCCTATAAAAACTGCAGGACTTGCGGCGATCCAAATGTGGGAGCGGGCTTGCTCGCGAAGGCGGTGTATCAGTCTGCACATGTATCGACTGACACACCGCCTTCGCGAGCAAGCCCGCTCCCACACTGGATCTCTGTCACATTGAGATCTTTGTCAGCCTGGAAGCGGTGTGCTTACGAGGACAGGTACGACGAACGCGTCAAACCAAGACGCAACGCATCCAGGAACTGAGTCCGCTCCGCCGCCGTGATCTTCGCGCTGGCGCACTTGTCACGGTAGTGAGTCATCAACTCCTCCGGCGACAAGTGCACGTAGCGCAGCATGTCTTCGATGGTGTCGTGGGTCTCGATCCCGGCGCTGTACACCGACCCGTCGTCACGCTGGTAGATGTTCACCGAGTCGGTGTCACCGAACAGGTTGTGCATGTCGCCGAGAATTTCCTGGTAGGCACCCACCAGGAAGATCCCCAGCAGGTAGTCCTCGCCTTCTTTCACAGCGTGCACCGGCAAGCTGGTCTCGATGCTTTGCTCATCCACGTATTGCTTGATCTTGCCGTCGGAGTCGCAGGTCAAATCCTGCAGCACCGCACGGCGCAGCGGTTCTTCGTCGAGGCGATGCAGCGGCAATATCGGCAGCACCTGGCCGATGGCCCAGGTGTCCGGCAGGCTCTGGAATACCGAGAAGTTGCAGATGTATTTGTCGGCCAGCTTGTCGTTGAGTTCGTCCAGCACCTGGCGGTGGGAACGCTGACGGGCTTTCAGCGAGTCGTGCAGGCGGCGGCAGACGGCGAAGTAGCATTGTTCAGCCAAGGCCTTCTCGGCCAGGGTGATCTTGCCGTCGGCGTACTGGGTTGCCACGTCGCTCATGTAGTGAGTGGCGCGCCAGTAGGTTTCGGTGACCATTTCAATGTCGGTCGGGCCCAGCAGGTCCACCAGCCATTGCACGGTTTCCGGCAGGCTTTCCTTGTTCTCGATCAGCGGCACGTCGTCGTTGTGCTTCTCGACGTCGGTAACTTGCACCACCAGCATGGCGTGGTGGGCGGTCAGGGAACGGCCGCTCTCGGAGAAGATGTTCGGGTGCGGCAGGCTCTGCGCGTCGCAGAATTCCTTGAGCATGCCCACGACCACGCCGGCGTAGTCGTCCATGTCGTAGTTGATGGAGCTGGCGTTACGCGAGTGGGTACCGTCGTAGTCCACGCCCAGGCCGCCGCCCACGTCGATGTGGTCTACCGGCAGGCCGAGGTTGCGCAGTTCGCCGTAGTAACGAATGGCTTCCTTGAACCCGTGCTGGTAGTCGGCCAGGTTGGCGATCTGCGAACCCATGTGGAAGTGCAGCAGGCGGATGCCCTGGTCCAGGCCCGCCGCGCGGAAGCGCTCGACCACCGACAACAATTGCGCCGCCGACAGACCGAATTTGGATTTCTCGCCGCCGGTGTCCGCCCACTTGCTCGACGCCAGGGACGACAGGCGCACCCGCAGGCCCACCTGAGGCTTGACCTTGAGGTTGGCGGCTTCTTCGATCACCAGGCCGACTTCGGATTCTTTCTCGATCACGATGAACACGTTGTGGCCCAGCTTCTGGCCCATCAGCGCGAGGCGGATGAACTCACGGTCCTTGTAACCGTTGCAGACGATGGTGCCGCCTTTCGGCGCCAGGGCCAGCACGGCCAGCAGCTCGGGCTTGGAGCCGGCTTCCAGGCCAATGGACACGTCCTGGGTGGCGATGATGTTCTCGATCACCGCTTCCTGCTGGTTCACCTTGATCGGGTACAGCGCGGTGTATTTGCTCTGGTATTCCAGGCGCTCGATATTGGAGTCGAACGCGCCGGTCAACTGGCGCACGCGGTCTTGCAGGATGTCGGGGAAGCGCACCAGCAACGGCAGGGACAGGCCGCTTTTGCGCAGCTCGTCGACTTGCTCGTACAGGTCCACAGGCGTGCTGTTCGGGCCGTTCGGACGGACTTCAACGCGACCGGCATCATTGATCGCGAAATACCCGGCCCCCCAATGGCGAATCCCGTAAACACTGCGGCTGTCCGCAACTGTCCATTGGCTGCCATCGTCTTTGCGTGTGCGTCGTACGGACATCGAAGTCCCCTATAAATGAAGTCGAAGTGCACCGGCCTGATCAGAGGCTGGCGCAGTCTAAAGAATGAAAATGACGATTTGCCTGTGAGAGGGGTAGACCCCACTTGCAGGACAGAGTTTAGACACCGGTCAGGAACAGGCTCTGTGAAAACCATGGGGACGACAGTTCGCGTTCAGCCAGCGGGCTATCGGGGTGGTTTTCACAGAGGCTGCTAGCCGCCGGATTTCTTCGCCTTGTAACCCAGCTTGATCAGCTCGGCCAACAGCAACTCGACGTGGTCGCCCTGGATCTCGATCACGCCGTCTTTCAGGGCGCCACCGGTGCCACAGCGCTTTTTCAGCGTGGTGGCCAGTTCCTTCAAGGCTTCTTCGGCCAGGGGCACGCCAGTGATGGTGGTCACTGTCTTGCCGCCACGGCCCTTGCTCTCGCGACGAACGCGGGCAATACCATCGCCTTCGGGAATCAGGGTTGTTTTGCAGGTACACGCGTCCACGGGCTGGCGACAGTCCGGGCAGTGTCGACCTGCGTCGGTGGAAAATACCAGGCCACCAAGGGCGGCGAAGGATGCGGCTTTTTTGGCCACCGGCAATCCTCTTGGGAGGACAAAGACTGATCGATGGGGTCATCGACCGCGAAGCCCCACTCAGGCAGGGGCAGCGCTACTGAGCCGCCGATGTTCAAACCACTGTAGGAGCGAGCTTGCTCGCGAAGGTCGTCAACGATAACGCGGGCCTTCAGACAGCACGCGTCGTGCTTACGTTTTTCGCGAGCAAGCTCGCTCCTACAGGGTGGAACAACAGCGGTTCAGCCTGAAAAGTCGCGCAGTGTAACGGCAAAAACGCCCCTTGCTAAGAGCCAAATGGCGCCAATTTATGCAACTTTAGCGACGCAGGGCCAAATAACGACGCAACCCTTCCTGGGCATCCGGGCAATAGGGCTTTTGCTCGGCCTCCTGAAGCACCGTGGCCAGGGGCAGAAAGCGCGCCTCCATGACTTCTTCCGGCTGGATTCGCAGCGGCCCGTCCCACACGGCCGAGAACGAGGTGCACCAGAGCCGGCTGTCGCCGTCTTCGAAGTAGAAGTGATCGTGGGCGGTCAGTTCGACGCCGCTGACGCCCAACTCTTCTTCCAGCTCACGGGCCGCCGATTCGGCATAGGACTCGTGAGCCGCCACCATTCCGCCCGCCGCCGTGTCCCAGAAACCCGGGTACATGGCTTTGCTCAGGGTGCGCCGGTGCACACACAGCTCACCGGCCGAGTTGAACAGGAAAATAAAGGTGCAGCGCCCGATCAGCCCGCGCCGGCGCAGATCGGAACGTACGAGGCTGCCGAGCAGGTTGTCCTGCTCGTCGACCCAGGCAATCAGTTCGGCGTCGGAGGCGGCGCGGTGCGCTGCCTCCCTGGTGGAAGCGTCCATCATCAACCCTGGTTCAGGAGCTGACGCAGGTCGATCACTGCAGCGTTGGCCCGGGAAATATAGTTGGCCATGACCAGCGAATGGTTGGCCAGGATGCCAAAGCCACTGCCGTTGAGAATCATCGGGCTCCATACCGGCTCTTGCGAAGCTTCCAGCTCACGAATGATCTGGCGCACGCTGACGGTGGCGTTCTTCTTGGCCAGCACATCGGCGAAGTCGACTTCAATGGCGCGCAGCAGGTGCGACAGGGCCCAGGCCTGGCCGCGGGCTTCGTAGAACACGTTGTCGATCTGCATCCATGGGGTTTCCACCACTTCTTCGTCGACCTGCGGCACTTCACCCGGCGCCAGCGCTTCGGTTTTCAGCGCGGTGTTGAGCTTGACCCGACCCACACTGGCCGACAGCCGTTGCGACAGCGAGCCCAGGCGGGTCGCCACATCACCCAGCCAGTTGTTGAGGTTGTCGGCACGTGCATAGAACAGCGCGCCTTTTTGATTCGGGTCGGACAAGCGCGCTTCGTAGCGGCTCAGGGAATTGATGCCTTCCTGGTATTCCGACTCGCTGGACGGCAGCACCCAGCTCTTGTTGTCGAAGTTGAAGCGCGGTTCGGCCTTGGCCAGGTCTGCGTCTTCCGCCGACTGCGACTGGGAGCGGGCGAAGTCCTTGCGCAGGGCACGGGTCAGGTCACGCACCTGCACCAGTACGCCGTACTCCCAGCTCGGCATGTTGTCCATCCACAGGCCCGGCGGGAAACGGTCGTTGGAAATGTAGCCACCCGGCTTGTTCAGCAGGGTGCCCACCACCGTCTTGAGGGTTTCGACGGTGGTAAAGCCCACCACCATCTGCTTGCCATCCTTCTCGGCGGCAATTTGCGCATTCTGCTGGACCGGGAACAACGCAGGCTCTTCGCTCCAGTACCAACCCAGGGCACCGGTGACCAACAGGTACAACGCAACCAGCGAGAGCAACGCACGGCTCATCAGCAGGTTACGGAAATAGCTGCGGGGGGCCGACTTGGTTTCAGGGGCCGGGCCCTTTGCACTGCCTGCGCGGTTTTTCCAGTCCAGCATGGCGATATCCTTTCAATCACTTGAGTTCAATAGCTACGACCACAACCCTGCCCCATCGTGCCGAGCAGTGCGGCGCTTTTAGCCAGGGTGGCGCGAGTACGCGGTTCGACTATAAAGGATGCACGCTGTTTACGCCCGCGCGACTGCATGGTCGATAAATGAATCTCTGCGACCTTGCAGTTAATTGACGTATGACACTCGTGCAACGGAAAAGAGGTGCTAGCATAGAGCCATCAGTTCGACCTCAGCATGCAGCCTAACTAGTAGTCAGGATATGACCGAGCCAGAAGACCCCAGCCGTGAGCGTCTCAAGCACCATTTTGCCCAGCGGGTAATTCATCAGGCACGTCAAATTCTTGAGATCTGGCAGCGCCTGCAACGCAGCGAATGGTCGACCACTGACTTGTCCGAGCTCAGTGAGGCCAACCTGCGCCTGCTGCGTTTTGCCGAGCGCTTCGAGCAGCCGGAACACGGCCAGCTGGCGCACCAGATCGGCGCTTCACTCAAGGCGGTGGACGACAACCGCGGCCGCCTGAGCAGCCACCTGATCACCGAACTCAACCGTTTGATGCAGCGCCTGTCGCGCACCGGGCTGCGCCAGGGCGACCAGCTGGAACAAACCCTGCTGCCGCCGATGCGCAAGCCGATCTACGTGATGCTGGCCGATCACGACCGCGCCGACCGCCTGGCCAAGCAGCTGGAATTTTTCGGCTTGAGCGCCCAGTCCCTCGACAGCGTGGCGGCGTTTCGCTCATCCATGGCCGAGCGCTTGCCGGCGGCCATTGTGATGGATGTGGATTTCTGCGGCGCCGGCCTCGGCCTGAAGCTCGCCGCCGAAGCCCAGGAAGGCCTGGAGCAAAAGCTGCCACTGCTGTTTTTCAGCCTGCACGAAACCGACACCCCCACCCGCCTGGCCGCCGTGCGCGCCGGCGGCCAGGAGTTCCTCACCGGCACCCTGGAGGCGTCGAGCCTGCTGGAAAAAATCGAGGTGCTGACCTGCGTCGCCCAGTACGAACCTTATAAAGTGCTGATCATCGACGACTCGCGGGCCCAGGCGATGCACACCGAGCGCCTGCTCAACAGTGCCGGTATCGTTACCCGCACCCTGATCGAACCGATCCAGGCCATGGCCGAGCTGGCGGACTTCCAGCCCGACCTGATCATCCTCGACATGTATATGCCGGCCTGCACCGGTACCGAGCTGGCCAAGGTGATCCGTCACAATGACCGCTACGTCAGCGTGCCGATCATCTACCTCTCGGCCGAAGACGACCTGGACAAGCAACTGGACGCCATGAGCGAAGGCGGCGACGACTTCCTCACCAAGCCGATCAAGCCCCGGCACCTGATCACCACCGTACGCAACCGCGCCGCGCGGGCACGCAACCTCAAGGCGCGGATGGTGCGCGACAGCCTCACCGGGCTGTACAACCACACCCACATCCTGCAACTGCTCGAAGACTGCAGCTTCCGCGCGCGCCGCGAGAGCAAGCCACTGAGTTTTGCGATGCTCGACATCGACCACTTCAAGCGGGTCAACGACAGCCACGGCCACCCCATGGGCGACCGGGTGATCAAGAGCCTCGCGCTGTTTCTCAAGCAGCGCCTGCGCAAGACCGACTATATAGGCCGTTACGGCGGCGAAGAATTTGCCATCGTGATGCCCGACACCGACCTCGACAGGGCTTGCCAAGTACTTGACGAGATTCGCGGGCGCTTTGCCGAGATTCACTATCCCGCCCAGCCCCAGGATTTGTGGTGCACGTTCAGTGCCGGCGTGGTGGAGCTGTGTGATGGCTCCGACAGCCTGATGATGGCGGCCCAGGCCGACGAGGCGCTGTACCGCGCCAAGGATGCCGGGCGTAACCGGGTGATGTCGGCGCGTGCATCAAAGCAAAGTGCCACCTTTTCACCGGAATCCACCGAATCCGTCATAACTCTGTAATGGAAACGCAATAACTTCAGGCACTTACTTCTGCTGTCGGTTGAAACCACGCATGCGCCTGAAGCTGCTGACGAATCTGAACACCCTCCTTCTGGTCGCCGTTTGCCTGGCCCTGGGCGCTACGCTCTGGTGGTCGCAACGTGCCCTGGAACGGCCTTACCTGCTGATGGAGCGCTACCTTGGCCTGTCGCAGACGTTCCAGAACCAGGCCGCGCGCAATATCGACGATTACCTCGCCAGCGGCGACGCCCTGCGCCTGAGCAGCGCCAGCCAGAGCCTGGAAAACCTGTTGCAGCAGCTGGATGAGTTACCCGCAGAGCTGGCGCAAAACCTGCGCCCCAGCCTTGCCGACCTGGACACCTTCGGCAAGACCGACCTGCTGGCCGCCGGTAAGCTGGCCGGCGACCCGCAAGCCCTGCTGCTGCAAGCCGAACGCGAACTCGGTGCCAACCTGGAGCAATTGAACCAGTACGCCAGCGGCGTCAGTACGCCCGAGGCGGCGCGCTATCTGCCGCCGTTGCTCGCTGCGTCCCAGCACCTGGCGAAACTCTCCCTGGCCCGGGACAAGCTGGTGAGCAGCGGGCGCAGCGAACTGGCTGACGATGTGGAGCGCGAAGTCAGTAATATCCGCAGCCAGGCTGACGTGCTGGGGCAGTTGCCATTACTGGGGGTAACCGCCAGCAGCGAGTCCAGTACCGACGATTTCTCGGCCATGATGGGCCTGGAAAACACTGAAAAAACCGTGGCCCAGGACACCGGCGTCGACCTCAAGCGCGAACTCAACAGCCTGCTGACCCGCTACCCCGCCGAGCTGAAACGCACCCGCGAACAAATCCAGCAACGCACCGAACTGGCCACCGCCACCCACTTGAAAATCAACGCCGTGCAGCAAGCCATCGCCGGGCTGGAGCCTGTGGTGCGCGCCCAGCACGCGCAGATCCAGGGCGAAGTGCGGCTGATGCAAGGCGTGATGATCGGCCTGATTCTGCTGATCGCCCTCTTGATCGACACCTTGCAGCGGCGCCTGGCGCGGGTGCTGACCAACCTGGCGCCGGCCTTGTCCACCTGGGCCGAAGGTGACTTCAGCCAACACATTGCCCTGGGCAAGACCAACCGCGAACTGCACGATATCGAAGAGTCCCTGAACCGCCTGCGCGCCTACCTGGTGGACCTGGTGGGCACCATCAGAGGCAACGCCGAGCAAGTGGCCGGCAGCAGCAGCGCGCTGGCGGAGTTGAGCAGCGGCATGCACGACGGGGCCGAGCGCCAGGCCGGTGATACCGCGCAGATTCGCGATTCCCTGGGCGAACTGGAAGCGACTATCCAGCAGGTTGCCGGCGACGCCAGCCAGGCTGCCGAGGCCAGCCGCAGCGCGGGCCAGGCCGTCGAGCAGGGCCAACGGGTGATCGGCCTGAGCCTGACCGGGTTGCACGCATTGGTCGGCGAAGTGCAGATAAATGCGCAGATGATCGAGAAACTCGCCGAAGAGTCCGCGACCATCGGCGGCGTACTCACGGTGATTCGCTCGATTGCCGACCAGACCAACCTGCTGGCGCTGAACGCCGCCATCGAAGCCGCCCGGGCCGGTGAAGCCGGGCGCGGGTTCGCCGTGGTGGCCGATGAGGTGCGCTCCCTGGCCCAGCGCACCGCTGGCGCCACCGCCGAAATCCAGCACCTGATCGCCGGCCTGCAAACCGCCGCCCGGCAATCGGTGGAAGGCATGCGTGCCCAGGTCGAACACGCCGAGGCCACTGCCGAACAAGCCCAGGCGGCTGACGGCGCGCTGGATGAAATCGTCGGGGCGATCCAGACCATTTCCGACACCGCCGTGCGGATCGCCGATGTGACGGCCCAGCAAAGTGGCGCCGTGAGTGAAATCCGCGATAACAGCGAGCGGATTCACCAGCTGGGCGAGGACAACTTGCTGCGAATTGGCCAGGGACGCCGCCAGGGCGAGCACTTATTGGTACTAGGCGGGCAACTCAACACCGCCGTGCAGGCATTCCGCGTCTGACCGGCTCTCCCGTCTTGTGAAGATCAAAATGTGGGAGCGGGCTTGCTCGCGAAGGCGGCGCACCCGTCAACGCATGTGGCGGCTGAACCACCGCCATCGCAGGCAAGCCAGCTCCCACACTGACCGGATTCAGCCTTGCGGTCACATATTTTGCGCAATCCTCGCTAATCGTGCTGCCTACTGCATAGAACTGGACAGTCACAAAGCCTTTGCGGCATAGTCGCCGGGTTCTACCGTGCCCACATCAATAACAAGGAACAGCCGATGGCGACCTTACTGGTTCTTCACGGACCCAACCTGAACCTGCTCGGCACCCGCGAACCGGGCGTCTACGGGGCAGTGACCCTCGAACAGATCAACCTCGATCTGGAACGACGGGCACGTGATGCCGGCCACCATCTGCTCTACCTGCAAAGCAATGCCGAGTACGAACTGATTGATCGCATCCATGCCGCGCGCAGCGAAGGCGTGGACTTTATCCTGATCAATCCCGCCGCTTTTACGCACACAAGCGTTGCATTACGTGACGCGCTGCTGGCGGTGAGCATCCCATTCATCGAAGTGCATTTATCGAACGTGCACAAACGCGAACCTTTCCGCCATCACTCTTACTTCTCCGACGTTGCGGTAGGAGTGATCTGCGGCCTTGGCGCCAGCGGTTACCGACTGGCCCTGGAGGCCGCCCTGGAACAGCTTGAAGACACGGCCAAGCGCCCCTGACCGACCCTTTGGGAGTTGATGATTCATGGATATCCGTAAAGTTAAGAAACTGATCGAACTGCTGGAAGAATCCGGTATCGACGAGCTGGAGATCAAGGAAGGCGAGGAATCCGTACGGATCAGCCGTCACAGCAAGACCCCGGCCCAACAGTTCTACGCACCACAGATGCAAGCGCCGGCTCCGGCCGCTGCACCCGTGGCGGCTGCTCCGGTCGCGGCTGCTGCCGAAGCTCCGGCTGCTCCAAAACTGAACGGTTTCGTGGTCAAGTCGCCAATGGTCGGTACCTTCTACCGCACCCCGGCACCGACCTCGCCAGCCTTCGTTGAAGTCGGCGCAACCGTGAAAGTGGGCGACACCATCTGCATCGTTGAAGCGATGAAGATGATGAACCACATCACGGCGGAAAAAGCCGGCGTCATCGAATCCATCCTGGTAGAAAACGGTCAGCCGGTTGAGTACGACCAGCCGCTGTTCACCATCGTTTGAACCGCGGAGCGCCTTCGATGTTGAAACCTGCGAAGAAACTGCAAAAAGTCCTGATCGCCAACCGCGGCGAGATCGCGCTGCGTATCCTGCGCGCCTGTAAGGAAGAGGGCATCAAGACCGTCGCTGTTTACTCGACGGCCGATACCGAATTGATGCACGTGAAACTGGCGGACGAAAGCATCTGCATCGGCCCGCCACTGGCCACGAACTCGTACCTGAAAGTCTCGAACATCATCGCCGCCGCTGAAGTGACCGGCGCTGATGGCATCCACCCCGGCTACGGCTTCCTCGCGGAAAACGCCGATTTCGCCGAACAGGTGGAGAAATCCGGGTTTGCCTTCATCGGCCCGAAAGCCGAAACCATTCGCCTGATGGGCGACAAGGTATCGGCCAAGGACGCCATGATCGCGGCCGGCGTACCTACCGTTCCAGGTTCCGACGGCCCACTGCCTGAAGACGAGGCAACCGCCCTGCGCATTGGTCGCGAAGTCGGTTACCCGGTGATCATCAAGGCCGCCGGTGGCGGTGGTGGTCGCGGCATGCGCGTGGTGCACAAGGAAGAAGAACTGATCGAAGCCGCCAAGCAGACTCGCTCGGAAGCTGCCGCCTGGTTCGGCAACCCGATGGTCTACCTGGAAAAGTACCTGACCAACCCACGTCACGTGGAAGTGCAGGTACTGTCCGACGGCCAGGGCCACGCCATCCACCTGGGTGACCGCGATTGCTCGCTGCAACGTCGTCACCAGAAGGTACTGGAAGAGGCGCCGGCACCGGGCCTGGACGAAACAGCTCGCCAGGAAGTACTGGCTCGCTGCGTCAAGGCGTGCATCGACATCAACTACCGTGGCGCGGGCACTTTCGAGTTCCTGTACGAAAACGGCCGTTTCTACTTCATCGAGATGAACACTCGTGTGCAGGTAGAGCATCCGGTTTCGGAGATGGTCACCGGTATCGACATCGTCAAGGAGATGCTGAGCATCGCCGCTGGCAACAAGCTGTCGTTTACCCAGGATGATGTGAAGATCCACGGCCACTCCCTGGAGTGCCGGATCAACGCCGAAGACCCGAAAACCTTTATCCCAAGCCCTGGCCTGGTCAAGCATTTCCACGCGCCCGGCGGCAACGGCGTACGTGTGGATTCGCACCTGTACAGCGGCTACAAGGTTCCGTCCAACTACGACTCGCTGATCGGCAAGCTGATCACCTGGGGCGCCACCCGCGACGAGGCCATGGCCCGTATGCGTAATGCCCTGGACGAAATTGTGGTAGACGGCATCAAGACCAACATCCCGCTGCATCGGGACCTGGTTCGCGATGAAGGCTTCTGCGAAGGTGGTGTGAACATTCACTACCTGGAACACAAGCTGGCTAATCAGTAAGCGAAGTGCTCCACCCAACAAAGCCGCCTTCGGGCGGTTTTGTTGTTTCTGCCCACCCGATTTTTCTGGATGGATACATTCCCCTTGTGGGAGCGGGCTTGCTCGCGAATGCGGTGTGCCAGTCAACACATCCATTACTGACACACCGCATTCGCGAGCAAGCCCGCTCCCACATTTTGTTCTGTGTACACCAGCAGTACAGTCGTCTTCTGCTGTTCGCTCGCGTAAACTTGCGCGTCTTTCGCAGCCCTACCCCGCTGCACACTCATTTTTTCAAAGGTGCCCGCCATGCCTTGGCTGCAAGTCCGTCTCGCCATCAGCCCAGAACAAGCCGAAACCTACGAAGACGCGTTCCTCGAAGTGGGCGCCGTGTCGGTGACCTTCATGGACGCCGAAGACCAGCCGATCTTCGAACCCGAGCTCAACACCACCCCGCTGTGGTCCCACACCCATCTGCTGGCCCTGTTCGAAGACGGCACCGATGCCGCCAGCGTCCTGGCCCACATGGAACTGCTCACCGGCGGCCCGCTGCCGGAGCATCACAGCGAAATCATCGAAGACCAGGACTGGGAACGCAGCTGGATGGACAACTTCCAGCCAATGCGTTTTGGCCAGCGCCTGTGGATCGTGCCGAGCTGGCATGCCGCCCCCGAGCCTGACGCCGTGAACCTGCTGCTGGACCCGGGCCTGGCGTTCGGCACCGGCACCCACCCCACCACCGCGCTGTGCCTGGAATGGCTCGATGGCCAGGACCTGAAAGACTGCAACGTGCTGGACTTCGGCTGCGGTTCGGGGATCCTGGCGATCGCCGCCCTGCTGCTGGGCGCCAAGGAAGCGGTCGGCACCGATATCGACGTGCAAGCCCTGGAAGCCTCCCGCGATAACGCCGGGCGCAATAACATCGCCGAAGAGAAATTCCCGCTGTACCTGCCGGAGCAATTGCCCCAGGTGCAAGCCGACGTGCTGGTGGCCAATATCCTTGCCGGGCCGCTGGTTTCCCTGGCGCCGCAGCTGTCGAGCCTGGTCAAGCCGGGCGGCCGCCTGGCGCTGTCGGGCATCCTCGCCGAACAGGGCGAAGACGTTGCCGCCGCCTACGCCCAGGATTTTGAGCTGGATCCGATCGCCAACCGCGATGGCTGGGTACGCATCAGTGGTCGTCGGCGCTAGAATGAGCGCCTGCATGAATCGGATGGCCGCATGACCGACAGTTTCGTCACCCAGTGCCCACACTGCCAAGCACGCTTTCGCGTCAACCACGCTCAATTGAGCGTGGCCCGTGGCGTGGTGCGCTGTGGGTCGTGCCTGCAAGTGTTCAATGCCGCTCGCCAACTGCTGGAGCAGCGCGCCAATGCGCCCGCGCCCCAGGCACCACCTGCGGCAGAGCCGCCGGCAGCCGTAGAACCGCCACCCCAAGCGCCGCGAGCCATCAGCCAGAAGCAATGGACCGCCGAAGAGCTGGACCTGGATAACCTGGACCTCGACGTAGAACTGGCCAAGCTGGAACGTCGCGAGATCCAGCACACCCAGCCCGTGGGTGCCGACCGTCGCCAGCCCGGCGCCGATCGTCGGCAAAAGGAAGATGCCCTCAGCGCCAGCCGTGATACGGCCAAGGCCGAGGAAGAGCAATGGGCCTCCAGCCTGTTCAGCGAACCCCGGGATGAACGGGCCCAAGCCCCGCAAACGGCCGACGAGGAACCGCAACCGGCCAAGGCAAGCCCAGGCAAACCCAAGCGCACCGAACCGTCGATGTCGTTTGAAGCGGTAGAGCCGGACGACGAACCACCGCTGCACACAAGCACCACCGATGACGAACTCGACCCACCGGTAACCGCCGTAGCGGACGAGCCGGAACCCGAACAACCGGAACGCCCGCAGCCCAAACGCAAGCGCCCTCGCCCCGAGGCCGGCGCCCACGACGACCTGCTTTCGGACCTGGAAGACGACCCGCTGCACCTGTATTCACAGAAGCGTTCCTCCGGCTGGGGCCGCCGCCTGTTCTGGGGCTTGCTGGTGCTGCTGGCCGCCGCCGGCCTGGCGGGACAATACGTCGCCTACCAATTCGACGACCTGGCACGCCAGGACGCCTACCGTCCATGGTTCCAGGAACTGTGCCCGAAACTGGGCTGCACCGTGCCATCCCGGGTCGATATCGCCCACATCAAGAGCAGCAACCTGGTGGTGCGCAGCCACCCGGAGTTTGCCGGTGCCCTGGTGGTGGACGCGATCATCTATAACCGCGCGACATTCTCCCAACCGTTCCCGCTGCTGGAGCTACGCTTTGCCGACATGAACGGGAATATGATCGCCAGTCGTCGCTTCAAACCCGCCGAATACCTCAGCGGCGAGTTGGCAGGCGTGACCGAGATGCCCTCCCAGACGCCGATCCACATTGCCCTGGACATCCTCGACCCGGGCAACAAAGCGGTGAATTACAGCCTGAGCTTCCACTCCCCCGAGTGAAACGGCTGCCTGGCCGGTGCTTGACGGCAGATTATTGACTGCATCGCCTTTGACCAAACCTGCGGCGATAAGAAAATAACTGCTCAGATTTTATCCAATTCAGCCTTTATCCAGTCATCGAGAGCGGGTATCATGCCAACCCTTTTTCGAACTCTAATGATCCGGCCCCACAACAGGGAAGTCCTATGTCGGCGGTACGCATCGGCCCATACACATTGCACAACGGCTTGATCCTCGCCCCGATGGCGGGCGTCACCGACCAGCCCTTTCGTCAGCTTTGCAAGCGTTTGGGCGCAGGGCTTGTAGTCTCGGAAATGGTCACCAGCGACATGAGCCTATGGAACACCCGCAAATCGCGGATGCGCATGATCCACGAAGGTGATCCCGAGCCCCGCTCGGTACAGATCGCCGGCGGTGATGCGCAGATGCTGGCGGATGCGGCCCGGGCCAACGTGGAGTTGGGGGCGCAGATTATTGATATCAACATGGGTTGCCCGGCCAAGAAGGTCTGCAACAAGGCCGCAGGTTCTGCCCTGTTGAAGGATGAGCAGTTGGTGAGCGAGATCCTGCATGCCGTTGTCGCTGCAGTGGATGTGCCGGTCACCCTGAAGATCCGCACCGGTTGGGACCGGGACAACAAGAATGGCCTGACGGTGGCGAAGATCGCCGAGCAGGCGGGCATTACAGCGCTGGCGGTGCATGGCCGCACCCGCGCCGACCTTTACACCGGTGAAGCCGAGTACGACACCATTGCCGCGATCAAGCAGGCGGTGTCGATTCCCGTCTTTGCCAACGGCGACATCGACTCAGCCGAGAAAGCCCGGCGCGTGCTGCACGCGACCGGCGCCGATGGCCTGTTGATTGGCCGGGCTGCCCAGGGGCGGCCGTGGATTTTTCGTGAGATCGAGCATTTTCTGCGTACCGGCGAAACCTTGCCGGCACCGGAGCTGATCGAGGTGGAACGTATTCTGCTAGAGCATCTGGCCGCCCTGCACGCTTTCTACGGAGACGTGATGGGAGTACGCATTGCTCGCAAGCATGTGGGCTGGTATCTCGCAACCTTGCCGGGCGCCAGGGAGTTTCGCGCCCACTTCAATCGTTTGGATGATACGGAAGCACAGTGCGCCAACGTTCGTGAGTTCTTCTCCGAGCGTTACAAGAGCCTGGTGACAGGGGACGGAGAAGGGGTGGCCGCATGACGATGATGACCGAGACTTTAGTGAGTGGAACAACACCCGTGAGCGACAACGTCAATTTGAAACAGCACCTCAACACGCCGAGCGAAGAAGGCCAGACCCTTCGCGGGAGTGTCGAGAAGGCGCTGCACAATTATTTCGCCCACCTTGAGGGCGCTGCCGTCACGGACGTGTACAACCTGGTGCTCTCCGAAGTCGAAGCGCCGTTGCTCGAAAGCGTGATGAACTACGTCAAGGGCAACCAGACCAAGGCCAGTGAGCTGCTCGGTCTGAACCGTGGCACGCTGCGCAAGAAACTCAAGCAGTACGATTTGCTGTAAGCATTCAATCAAACCATAAAGGCGCCCGCGTAAAAACGGACGCCTTTTTTGCTGACTCCTTTGCTTTTGATGGAAATTGAAATGACCGACCAGACTACCCGCCTGCCGATCCGCCGTGCCTTGATCAGTGTCTCCGACAAGACCGGGATCCTCGAATTTGCCCGGGAGCTGGAAGCCCTGGGCGTGGAGATTCTCTCCACCGGCGGGACCTTCAAACTGCTGCAGGACAACGGCGTGGCCGCAGTGGAAGTGGCGGACTACACCGGTTTCGCAGAAATGATGGACGGTCGGGTCAAGACCCTGCACCCGAAAATCCACGGCGGGATCCTCGGTCGTCGCGGTATCGACGACGCCATCATGAGCGAGCACGGCATCAAGCCGATCGACCTGGTGGCCGTTAACCTGTACCCGTTCGAAGCCACCATCAACAAGCCAGGCTGCGACCTGCCGACCGCCATCGAAAACATCGATATCGGCGGCCCGACCATGGTTCGCTCGGCAGCCAAGAACCACAAAGACGTGGCCATCGTGGTGAACGCCAGCGACTACGCCAACGTACTGGAAAGCCTGAAAGCCGGCGGCCTGACCTACGCCCAGCGCTTCGACCTGATGCTCAAGGCCTTCGAACACACCGCTGCCTACGACGGCATGATCGCCAACTACATGGGCACCGTGAACCAGGCCGCTGAAACCCTCAGCACAGAAGGTCGCAGCCAGTTCCCGCGCACCTTCAACAGCCAGTTCATCAAGGCCCAGGAAATGCGCTACGGCGAGAACCCGCACCAGAGCGCGGCGTTCTACGTTGAGGCCAAGCCTGCTGAAGTCGGCATCGCCACCGCGACCCAACTGCAAGGCAAAGAGCTGTCGTACAACAACGTGGCCGACACCGACGCCGCGCTGGAATGTGTGAAGAGCTTCGTCAAGCCAGCCTGCGTGATCGTCAAGCACGCCAACCCGTGCGGCGTGGCCGTGAGCCCGGACGCTGAAGGCGGTATCCGCCAGGCCTACGAACTGGCCTACGCCACCGACACCGAGTCGGCCTTCGGCGGCATCATCGCCTTCAACCGTGAGCTGGACGCCGAGACCGCCAAGGCGATCGTCGAGCGTCAGTTCGTTGAAGTGATCATCGCGCCATCCGTCAGTGAAGAGGCTCGCGCCATCGTTGCCGCCAAGGCCAATGTGCGCCTGCTGGCGTGCGGCGAGTGGTCGGCCGAACGTGCCGCTGCCTGGGACTACAAGCGCGTCAACGGCGGCTTGCTGGTACAGAGCCGCGACATCGGCATGATCGGCAGCGCCGATCTGAAAGTGGTGACCAAGCGCGCCCCGACCGAACAGGAAATCAACGACCTGATCTTCGCCTGGAAAGTCGCCAAGTACGTTAAATCCAACGCCATCGTCTACGCCAAGAACCGCCAGACCATCGGTGTCGGCGCGGGCCAGATGAGCCGCGTGAATTCGGCACGCATCGCTGCGATCAAGGCAGAACATGCCGGCCTGCAGGTCGCCGGTTCGGTGATGGCGTCCGACGCATTCTTCCCGTTCCGTGATGGCCTGGACAACGCCGCGAAAGCCGGTGTTACCGCCGTGATCCAACCGGGCGGCTCGATGCGTGACGCAGAAGTGATTGCAGCGGCTGATGAAGCCGGCATTGCCATGGTCTTCACCGGCATGCGCCACTTCCGTCACTGATTGCTCGTTCCCACGCTCTGCGTGGGAATGCAGCCCGGGACGCTCCGCGTCCCAAAGCGTGACGCAGAGCGTCACAAGAGGCATTCCCACGCAGAGCGTGGGAACGGTCAGAATTCAGCGTCATCCGAGGTTTTTGAAATGAATGTTTTGATCATTGGCAGCGGTGGCCGTGAACACGCCCTGGCCTGGAAAGTTGCCCAGGACCCACGTGTCCAGAAAGTTTTCGTCGCCCCCGGCAACGCCGGTACCGCCATTGAAGCCAAGTGCGAAAACGTCGCCATCGACGTGTTGGCCCTTGAGCAACTGGCGGACTTTGCCG
This sequence comes from Pseudomonas sp. C8002, assembly GCF_013385765.1. Classification (NCBI taxonomy): domain Bacteria; kingdom Pseudomonadati; phylum Pseudomonadota; class Gammaproteobacteria; order Pseudomonadales; family Pseudomonadaceae; genus Pseudomonas; species Pseudomonas sp. C8002. The sequence goes on along the minus strand of NZ_JACAPJ010000008.1, from coordinate 304,618 downwards.
AGAAAAACGTTTCCCTGACCATCGTCGGCCCGGAAGTGCCCTTGGTAGCTGGCGTTGTGGACCTGTTCCGCAGCCGCGGCCTGGACTGCTTCGGCCCAACCGCCGGCGCTGCCCAGCTGGAAGGCTCGAAAGCCTTCACCAAGGATTTCCTGGCGCGCCACAAGATCCCGACCGCCGACTACCAGAACTTCACCGAGATCGAGCCGGCCCTGGCCTACCTGCGTGAAGTCGGTGCACCGATCGTGATCAAGGCCGACGGCCTGGCCGCCGGTAAAGGCGTGATCGTCGCGATGACCCTGGCTGAAGCCGAAGACGCCGTGCGCGACATGCTCGCCGGCAATGCTTTCGGTGAAGCCGGTTCGCGCGTAGTGATCGAAGAGTTCCTCGACGGCGAAGAAGCCAGCTTCATCGTAATGGTCGACGGCAAGAACGTCTTGCCGATGGCCACCAGCCAGGACCACAAACGCGTGGGTGACGGCGACAGCGGCCCGAACACCGGCGGCATGGGTGCCTACTCCCCGGCGCCAGTGGTAACCGCCGAAGTGCACAAGCGCGTGATGGACCTGGTCATCTGGCCAACCGTGCGCGGCATGGCCGACGAAGGCAATGTGTACACCGGTTTCCTGTACGCCGGCTTGATGATCGACAAGGCCGGCAATCCGAAAGTCATCGAGTTCAACTGCCGCTTCGGCGACCCGGAAACCCAACCGGTGATGCTGCGCCTGCAATCGAGCCTGGTGCTGTTGGTTGAAGCTGCGCTGGCCCAGGCCCTGGACAAGGTCGAAGCCCAGTGGGACCCGCGCCCGAGCGTCGGCATCGTGCTGGCCGCCGGCGGCTACCCGGCCGACTACGCCAAGGGCGATGTGATTGAAGGTCTGGACGCGGCTGCTACGCTGGAAGGCAAGGTGTTCCACGCGGGCACCGCGCTCAAGGATGGCAAGGTCGTCACCGCCGGTGGTCGCGTACTGTGCGCAACCGCCATGGGCAGCAGCGTAGATGCCGCCCAGCAACAGGCTTACAAGCTGGCGGCGAAGATCGACTGGAAAGGCTGCTTCTACCGCACCGACATTGGCTACCGCGCCATTGCCCGTGAGCGTGGCGAAAGTCAGTAAACAGCTATCCGTTCGGTTAGGCAGGGGCCTCTGGCCCTTGCCCTACGCTTGTGGCCCCGCGCATAGTTATACCCATGCATCAACCTACGAAGGGATTTCGCCGTGCGCTGGCTCAGGATCGCCATAGGTTTCACTGTCAGTCTGCTGACCTTGCTCTGCTTGCTCCCGGCCCAGGCCGCCGCACAAGGCAGTGGCTGGGCAGTATTGCTTGATGAACAGGCCGATCTGCAACTGAGCGACATCCGCTCGCCCCGCTACATCAATCAATTCAGCCCCATCGAACTGGACCGGATTACCGCCGCGCAACCGGACGGTGCGTTGTGGGTACGCTTCAGGCTGCAACCCGGCAAACACGAGCAAGTGCTGCGGGTATTCGCCCCTGACCTGTCACACCTGAACCTGTATGTACTCGACGGCGACACCCTGGTGGAGCAGGAAGCTACCGGCACCCGCCAGCCCCAGGCCGAGCGCCCGCTGCCCAGCAGCGACTTCATGCTGCCGATGCCGCAAAGCCAGAAGCCGCTGGACGTGTACCTGCGCATGGTCTCGGAACACGAGCTGCGCCCCTACATCACCCTTGAGCCGGCCGTGCTGGCTGCGGCCAACCAGAACCAGACGCTGATCTACGGGCTGCTGTTCGGTTGCCTGGTGATGCTGATCCTGCACAACCTCACCCGCTACGCCTACCATCGCTCCCGCAGCAGCCTGTGGCTCGCCGCCTGCGAATTGCTGTTGCTGCTCAGCCTTGCGCTGCTGCTCAACGTGCTGGGCCCGTGGTTGCCGAACTGGCACGCGGTACAAACCCCCGGTGCCTACCTCGCCCTGCTGCTGACCGCGCCGTGCGGGCTGATGTTTGCCTACCGCTTCTTTGCGCCACTGGGCCCGCATCCGCTGAACAAGCTGTTGATGGCCGACATCCTGCTGATCGTCCTGACCGGCCTGTTGCTGCTGTTCGTCAACACCTTGCCCCTGAACATCATCACCTACGCCCTGGTGGCGCTGGCCGGCCTGAGCATGTTGTTCGTCTCGGCCTATCACTGGCAAAAGGGCTACCGCCCGGCGCGCCTGTTCATGCTGGCGATGGTGATCTTCAACATCGGCACGCTGATTATTCTCCCGGCCTTGCTGGGCCTGACGCTGGTGCCGCCACAAGGCTTGATCATCACCCTGCTCGGCTTTATCTGCCTCAGTGGCCTGTTGATGAGCCTGGCCCTGGGCGAACGCCAGCGCGCCATCACCGAAGACAACTTCAGCCTCAGCCGCGACCTGGCGGCCAGCAACGCCGAAATCGCCGCCAAGGCCGAATTCCTGGCGAAGATCAGCCACGAAATCCGCACCCCCATGAACGGCGTGCTGGGCATGACCGAACTGCTGCTGGGCACCCCGCTTTCAGTCAAGCAACGCGACTACGTGCAAACCATCCACAGCGCCGGCAACGAACTGCTCACCCTGATCAACGAGATTCTCGACATCTCCAAGCTGGAATCCGGGCAGATCGAATTGGACGATGTGCAGTTCGACCTCAACGCGCTGATCGAAGACTGCCTGAGTATTTTCCGCGCCAAGGCCGAGCAGCAGAACGTCGAGCTGATCAGCTTTATCCAGCCCCAGGTACCCCGGGTGATCAGCGGCGACCCGACGCGGCTGCGCCAGGCACTGTTGAGCCTGCTGGAAAATGCCCTGCAAAAAACCGATGAAGGCGAAGTACTGATCGTCGTCGCACTGGACGAGCGCAGCAGCAAACCGCGCCTGCGCATTGCCGTGCAAGACAGCGGCCTGCCGATGGAACCCGCCGAGCGCGACGCCCTGCTGCACAGCGAGTTGCACAGCAAGAACTTCCTCTCTGCCACCCGCCTGAGCGGCCATCTGGGCCTGGTCATTGCCCGCCAGCTGATCCTGTTGATGAACGGCGAATTCGGCATCAAAAGTGGCAGCCAGCAAGGCAGCACCCTGTGGCTGACCTTGCCGCTGGACCCGGAACGCCTGGAGCACCCGACCTCCGACCTCGACGGCCCGCTCAAGGGCGCGCGCGTGCTGGTGGTGGACGACAACGACACTTGCCGCAAAGTGCTGGTGCAGCAATGCACGGCCTGGGGCCTGAACGTGAGTGCCGTGCCTTCGGGCAAGGAAGCCCTGGCGCTGCTGCGCACCAAGGCGCACCTGCGGGACTATTTCGACGTGGTGCTGCTGGACCAGAACATGCCCGGCATGACCGGCATGCAACTGGCGGCGAAGATCAAGGAAGACCCGAGCCTGAACCACGACATCCTGCTGATCATGCTCACCGGCATCAGCAATGCGCCGAGCAAGATCATCGCGCGCAACTGCGGGATCAAGCGCATCCTCGCCAAACCCGTGGCCGGCTATACCCTCAAGACCACCCTTGCCGATGAGTTGACCCAGCGCAGCAAGGGCTCCGTGCAACCACGCCAGCCGGCGATCAGCGCGCCGGCCCCGGTGACCGTGCCGAGTGATTTCCGGATCCTGGTGGCGGAGGACAACAGCATCTCCACCAAGGTGATTCGCGGCATGCTCGGCAAGCTCAACTTGCAGCCCGACACCGCCAGCAACGGCGAAGAAGCCCTGCAGGCAATGAAGGCCCAGCGCTACGACCTGGTGTTGATGGACTGTGAAATGCCGATCCTCGACGGCTTCTCCGCGACCCAGCAACTGCGGGCATGGGAGGTCAGCAACCAGCGGATTCGTACGCCAATCGTGGCACTCACCGCGCACATTCTTTCGGAACATAAAGAGCGTGCACGCCAGGCCGGGATGGACGGGCACATGGCCAAGCCGGTGGAGTTGTCGCAATTGCGCGAGCTGGTGGAGTACTGGGTAGCACAGCGGGCACAACGCCCCGAGCACGCCCCGACTTCCTGACACGCCCAACCTGTAGGAGCGAGCTTGCTCGCGAAGAACCTGAGAGCGCCGCGTTAAACCAGAAAGCCCGCGTTATCGTTAACGACCTTCGCGAGCAAGCTCGCTCCTACAGGGGATCAGTGCAGCCCGTTCGTCACAGGCCTGATAAACTCCCGCTCGCCCTCCTTCGCTGCGAGCTCCCACCATGCTCCACGTGCTATTCAGCGTTTACCTGAAGATGCTGGTGCTCTACAGCCCCTTCTTCGTGCTCTCCTGCTTTATCAGCCTGACTCGCGGGTACTCCAGCAAGGAGCGGCGGCGCCTGGCCTGGAAAGTGGCCCTCGCCACCCTGGTATCGAGCGTGTTGCTCTACCTGTTCGGCCGGGTGATTTTCAGTGTGTTCGGCATCACCGTCGACGCCTTCCGCATCGGCGCCGGCAGTGTGCTGTTCATCTCGGCCCTGGGCATGGCCCAGGGCAAGTCAGCGGTGCAGACCGACAACGTGCAGCAGGACGTGACCATCGTGCCGCTGACCATTCCCCTGACCGTCGGCCCCGGCACCATCGGTGCGCTGCTGGTGATGGGCGTCAGCCAGCCGCACTGGGACGACAAGATCACCGCGATCCTCAGTATCGCCCTGGCCAGCCTGACGGTGGGCGTGGTGCTGTACCTGTCCAACCGTATCGAACGCATCCTCGGCGACCAGGGCTTGCAGATTGTCAGCCGGTTGATGGGGCTGTTCGTGTGCGCCCTGGCCGCACAAATCATCTTCACCGGTGTACGCGGTTACCTGGTGCCGTAGATCAAATCCTGTAGTTGGCGATAGCCAGGCGGACCTTGTCCCCTGCGCTGTCCCGCAGCAGTTGAATCGTGTCTTCGTTGACCACCGAGCTGTTCAGCACCAGGCACGTGCGGCCACTGAAGGCCTCGACGGATGCACTGTCCCACTCCAGAAACGGTATGCCCAGTTGCTTGCTGACGCCGTGGGAGCTGTACGTCACCAGCACCATCGAAACTTCCCCGGCGATTTCCGAGCAGGACGCCAAGCCGAAATCGCCACCGTCACGCGTGGTGGTATTTCGCTTGAATAACTCAAATGAGGCCGGGAGCTGCTTCAAGGCTTCAACCGCCTCCGCCACCCGTTTGGGCAATACACTGATCAGCGGCCCCGACAGAAACGTCGAGGCCACGGTGGCCGCCATCAGGTTCAGCGCCGCCAACTGCACCGACAGCCCCTTGCGAGAGGTGTACACCCGCTCGAAACTGCTCCTGACCGGCATCCAGCCGAGGCTGCTCATGACCTTGATGAATTCGTTGTACCAGGCCTCTGTGCCCCGGGCGACCCGCAGCACATCGCTGACGTAGCTGCTCGCCAGCAAATAGCTTTTGCGGGTGTACTCCTTGTTGAGGCTGGTCATGCCTTGCACAAACGACATGACGCTGTTGTTCACCACCGCCGCGTCCAGCTCATCATCCGCCTCGGGCTTCACCGGCGCGCTCAACCCCGACGCCAGGCCGGGCGCGCCCGGAAGCCGGTAAGCGGCAATCAGCTTCCTCCTTTTTGCGCTGTTGATCCGTTTGTTGTTTCGCTCCATAGCCATTTCTCCATAACCCCCAACATGGGGCTCAACGCCAACACTAGTCGACTTGCCGGGGATTTTGAGCTGCTGGAAATTGACCACGGGACGCGCCACGACCCGCAGGAAAAATCACCGCAGGCGGCGCAGTTGAGTAAACGCTGGGGATGAGGCGGCGGCACACAAAAGCGCCGTGCTTTTCTTCAAGCCGTAGAGAAAGGTATGACTTGAGCCGATGCAAAAAAACCTCGGCAAGCAGACCTTTCCGGCATCAATGACTGACGTTTCAAGGCGGCCCCATGGCGGGGCCGCCGTTGTTTTCAGGAGGCGGGTTTCTCGCCGTACCAACGTGGCGTGTAGACCCACTCGCCACCACCTGCCCGCGCAAAGACGCAGGTGGTGGACGAACCGATCAGCACCATGGTGCGCATGTCCACCTGCTCCGGCGTCAGTTGCCCCAGGGTGGTGACTCGCAGGGTCTGGCCCGGGCGACCGATGTCACGGCCCAATACCACCGGTGTTTCAGGCGTGCGGTGCTGCGCGACGATTTCCAGGGCGCGTCCCAACTGCCAGGGCCGCGCACGGGAGATCGGGTTATAGAACGCCAGCGCCAGGTCGGCCTGGGACGCCAGGTCCAGGCGCTTCTCGATGATCGACCAGGGTTTGAGGTTGTCCGACAGTGACATCACACAGAAGTCATGCCCCAGCGGGGCACCTGCCTGGGCTGCCGTGGCGAGGGATGCCGATACGCCCGGCAAAATCTCCAGGTCGACCTGATGCCAGGCCGGGTCGCTGGACTCGTGCAAGGCTTCGATCACCGCGGCGGCCATGGCGAATACACCCGGGTCACCCGAGGAAACCACCACCACCGAACGACCCTGCGCCGCCAGCTCAAAGGCATGACGCGCGCGCTGCATCTCTTCGCGATTGTCGGTGCAATGCTGGATCTGGTCCGCGCGGAACGGCCCGGCCATGCGCACATAGGTTTCGTAACCCAGCACGTCGGTGCAGCGGGCCAGCTCGGCTTTTACTGCCGGTACCATCAGTTCGGCAGCGCCGGGGCCCAAGCCGATCACCGCGAGGCGGCCACGGGGACGACCGATCAGGGACAGGTCCAGAGGGGCCTCGGCCACCGTGATCGCGATATCCGCCTGAGGCGCCAGATCGGCGAAGCGCAATGGCACGCCCAGCTCCAACGCCGCCTCGTGCAATGACGAATCGGCCATCTCCGTTTCAGCCGCCAGCAGGCAAGCCAGGGACTGCACGGCGAGCCCGGCATCCTGCAACGCCGCACGAATTCGCCCGGCCAGTTGCGGCCCCGGCTGGCAGGTAACCAGCACCGTCTTCGGATAAATCAGCAACTCATTGGCCGCAGGTGTGCGCTCGGCACTGCCGACGTGAATCGCCAGGCGCGCCTGTTGATCCTGGGGCAAGTTGGCCTGATCCAGCCACGGCGCCGCGCCTTCAATGCGTACTGATTCGCCAGCCAGCAAATCCGAGACAAAGCGTTTGCCCAGCTCCAGATCCCCCAGTTGATAACCATGGGGCGGGTTAAGCAGGCAGGTACCAAAACGCAGCTCGCCACTGGTGGTGATCGCGGCGGCAACGTCCAGGGCAGCGGCGATTTCCCGCGCCATCACGTTCACGCCACCGAGGCCACCGAGCAGCGGCACTACCGCGCTGCCGTCTTCGGCGACGGCCAGCACAGCAGGCTCGACGCCCTTCTCCAGCAACAGCGGCGCCAGGGTGCGGATCACAATCCCGGCGGCGCACAGGGCGATGATCGGCGTGCCCTGTTGATACAACTGGCGCACGCTGGCGCCGAATTCGTTATAGGCCTGATCTGCGCCCTCGACCCGCCCGGCCAGGCCGTGAATCAGTGCGTCGGGATACACCTGCTGGATAGCGCGGGCCGTGGCGAGGCTGCCCTGCCCCAGGATGACAATCGCGGGAGCCGTCATCAGCCTTGCCACCTTTCACCAGGAACGATGATCAACGAGAAATACGGCGAGGACGTCGGATCGACCTGATCCAGAGCGACGATTTTCTGATTGGCCATGGTCGCGCGCTCGACGTACAACGCCCGGCTCGCCAATCCCAATTCTTCCAGTACCTGACGCACCTTGGTGAAGTTGCGCCCCAGCTTCATGATCACCGCCGCATCGGCATCCGCCAGGCGACGCTTGAGTTCGTCATGGGGCAGCACGCCGGAAAGCACCGACAGGCTCTGGTTGCGATACACCAACGGTGCGCCCAGTACAGAGGCGCCACCGAGCATCGAGCACACACCCGGGATCACCTGGGCTTCGTAGCGCTCGGCCAGGCGGTCGTGCAAATACATGTAGGAGCCGTAGAAGAACGGGTCGCCTTCACAGATCACCGCCACATCGCGCCCCGCGTCCAGGTGTGCCGCAACGTCGACACTGGCGGTGTCGTAGAAATCGCTGATCACTTGCTCGTAGGACAGCGGCGCCGGCAACACTTCAGTGGTCACCGGGTACACCAGCGGCATCAGGGTTTGCTGGGGCACCAAATGGTCTTCGATGATGCCGAAAGCGTTGCCCTTCTTGCCCTTGGCCACGAAGTACGCCACCACCGGCGATTCGCGCAGCAGGCGCAGGGCTTTGAGGGTAATCAGTTCCGGATCGCCGGGGCCTACGCCCAGGCCAATCAAACGTCCGCGTGCCGGCATTATTCGACCTCCGTGGCCAAGGCGTTGACCGCGGCGGCGGCCATCGCACTGCCGCCAAGGCGGCCCTGCATGATCACGAACGGTACGCCGCGGCTGTCTGCCGCCAGCATCGCCTTGGATTCGGCGGCGCCGACAAAGCCCACCGGGAACCCGAGGATCAGTGCAGGTTTTGGCGCGCCGGCGTCGAGCATTTCCAGCAGGTAAAACAGCGCTGTCGGCGCATTGCCGATCACCACCACACTGCCTTCCAGGTGCGGGCGCCACAGCTCCAGGGCGGCGGCGGAACGGGTGTTGCCCAACTCGCGGGCCAACTCCGGCACGCTGTCGTCGCGCAGGGTGCAGATCACCTGATTGTTGGCCGGCAGGCGCGTACGGGTCACGCCTTCGGAGACCATCCGCGCATCACACAGGATCGGCGCGCCAGCGGCCAGGGCTTCGCGCCCGGCCTTGCCGGCACCTTCGGAAAATTGCAGGCCGTCGATGGCGTCGACCATGCCGCAGGCATGAATCACCCGCACCGCGAGTTTTTCCAGGTCGGCAGGGATGCGATCAAGCCGGGCTTCTGCGCGAATGATCGCGAAGGAGTTGCGATAGATCTCCTGACCGTCGCGGATGTAATCAATCATCGGTGTTGCTCCGTGGGTGAGCGCGCAACAAGGCGCCCGCCGCTTCAATAGAAAGAGTGCGCGCGTGCAGGCGGCCGAAACCGGGCAGGCCTGCGTCGCGAAAATAGAGGTCGTAGTGGCCGGGACTTACCGCCAGCAGGGTGACCGGCGCGGTGTGTGCGGCCGCGCAGGAACGCGGGCAGCCGGACAGGTGCACGCTGTGGCCGGGCGCAAGCGTTGCCAATTGCAGGGCGTCGGTCTTGGTGTCGGCCAGGCCTTTGGCGCAGCCGCTGGAGCCGGTGCAGGCGATCATCCGTGCGAGGGGTTGGTCCACCGAACACAAAAAGCCAAGCTGTTCGAGGCGTTCGGTGACAGCCGCCGCATCCTGGATATTGGGCAGCAGCAGGCCTTGCCATGGCGTGACACGCAAGGTGGCGTCGCCATGGTCGACGGCCAGCTGCGCAGCGCCCCTGAGCATCGCCGAATCCAGGCGGCCCAAGGGTGCGACGGCGGCGACGTAGACCTGGTTTTTTTGGCGCTGTGGATAACTTCCCAGGTGCAGCGGCGCGGGGTTGGAGTGCCTTGAAAAGCCATCAACCGGCTGCAATGGCATATTCAGCTGCCGCAAAAAGTTATCCACAGCGGTTTCAGCCAGCAGGTGGCGCATGCGGGTTTGATCAGGCCGGGCCAGTTCAAGGAACCGCTCCAGCACCGCCACCACCAGTGCATGCCCTTGCGCCAAAGGTACCGCCGCCAAGGGCGCATCCCGCGCCGGGCAGCCTGCCAGGCCGAATGCCAACAGCGTGTTGCCATTGGCATCGAAGGCTGACAGCCACAGGTCGTGATGATGCTCGAGCATGGCCAGGGCTTCACCGCCGTCCAGTTGCACGGCGAACTTGGCCGACAGCTCATGGAAACGCGGGTGGGTTTCCAGGATGGTGAGGATCTGGTCGGCCAACGGTCGGGTATCGAACAGCATCTCGCGGTCAATGCCGGCACTGGGGCTCAGCATCAGGTTGCGCACATCATCACCGGCGGCACGCTTGGGGCCCAGGTCGGCGGCCAGCAAGGCGGCGATCAATGCATCCTGTTCGGCGCCGATCCCGCGAATCTGCAGGTTGGCGCGGTTGGTCGCCTCGATCACCCCGCCGGCATGGGCCTGGGCGGCGTCGGCCACGGCAAACGCCTGCTCGGCACGGATCGAACCGCCCGCCAGTTTGATGCGGCAAATCCCGCCATCCAACGCCTGGACAATACGCAGCAACCCCGGACAGGCCGAGGGGCGCAAGGTATTGGACGGTGGTATTGGTTTCACGGGGCTACCGGTTCACGGGTAAAGGCGCGGTATTATGCCTGCTTTGTCCGGCGGCATGAAAAGCCTGCCCGTCGGATGTCGTTCAAGGAATTCATATGTCGCCCTGGCTGACGGTAGTAGGCATCGGTGAAGACGGCTTCAAGGGCCTGGGCAGAAACGCCCGGCACGCCCTGTTGCGCGCCTCGCGCATTATTGGCGGGCAACGCCAGCTGGACTTGTTGCCGGTGTGCATCCGTGGCGAACGCCAGGTGTGGCCCAGCCCGTTTTCCCTGGAGCCGGTGCTGGCCAGGCGTGGTGAAGCGGTGTGCGTGCTGGCCAGCGGCGACCCGATGTTCTATGGCGTGGGTGCGAGCCTGGCGCGGCAGGTGCCGGCCGATGAGCTGCTGATTCTGCCGGCGCCCTCTTCCGTGTCCCTGGCGGCGGCGCGTCTGGGCTGGCCGTTGCAAGAGGTAGTGACGCTGTCGGTGGTTGCCCGGCCGATGGCGGCGCTGAATGCGCATCTGGCCAGCGGCGTGCGTTTGCTGGTGCTGAGCAATGACGGCCAGAGCCCGGCGGCGATTGCCACACAATTGGCCGAGCGCGGGTTTGGCGCAAGTCGCCTGAGTGTGTTTGAACACCTCGGCGGGCCGGATGAGCGGCGCATCGACGGCATCGCCCGGGATTGGCCTGGCGAACCGATTGCCGCGTTGAATCTGCTGGCCATCGACTGCGTGGCCGACGCCAACACAGCGCGCCTGTCACGCCTGGCAGGGCTGCCGGACTCGGCCTTCAGGCACGACGGCCAACTGACCAAGCGCGACGTGCGCGCCATGACCCTCGCCCGCCTCGCGCCGATGCCCGGCGAACTGCTGTGGGACGTGGGCGCGGGCAGCGGCTCCATCGGGATCGAATGGATGCGCGCCCACCCCAGCTGCCGCGCCCTGGCCATCGAGGCCGATGAAGGCCGGCAACTGTTGATCGAACACAACCGTGACGCCCTTGGCGTACCCGGCCTGCAACTGATTCGCGGCACCGCGCCCCACGCACTCGCTGGCCTGGAAGCGCCCGACGCCATCTTCATCGGCGGCGGCGTCACCCGCGACGGCGTGCTCGACACTTGCTGGCAACACCTGCGTCCGGGCGGCCGGCTGGTGGCCAACGCCGTGACCCTGCAAAGTGAAATGCCCCTGATGGCCTGGCGCGAACAACACGGCGGCGAGCTGACCCGCATTCATGTGGCCCATGCCCAACCGCTGGGAGACTTTGATACCTGGCGCCAGGCGCTGCCGATCACCCTGCTGGAAGTGATCAAGCCGCTATGAAACGCATCCTGCTGTTGGGCGGCGTGACGGAAGCCCTGGCCATCGCCCGCACACTGGGGCCCGAGCATGTCTACAGCCTGGCGGGTGTTGGCCGCGTTCCCACCGACCTTACGTGCCAGGTGCGCGTCGGTGGCTATGGCGGCGCGGAAGGTTTGGCGCAGTTCATTCGCGATGAAGGTATCGAGCTGGTGCTGGACGCGACCCATCCGTATGCCGCACAGATCAGCGCCAACGCCGCCCGTGCTGCGGGTGTGTGTGGCATTCCCTGCTGGGCCCTGCGCCGCCCGGCGTGGCAGCCACAGGCGGATGATGACTGGCGCGAAGTCGGTGACTGGGCGGAGTTGATTGAAGCTCTGAAACCCTTCAAGCGACCACTGTTCACGCTGGGCCGTGAACCGTTACAACACCTCGACGAAATCCCCGCCGAGCAGTTCTGGACACTGCGCGCACTGGATGTGTACCCCGGCAATGAACGCTGCGAAGTGATTGGCGCCCGTGGGCCGTTTTTGATCGAGGATGAACGGGCGCTGTTTGAGCGGCGGCAGATTGATGTGCTGATCAGCAAGAACAGCGGCAGCACGGCTACCGAGCCGAAGCTGGAAGTGGCACGGGAGCGGGGGGTGCCGGTGTTGGTGTTGAGGCGGCCGGTGTTGTCGAGGGTGAATCGGGAGTTCACGAGTGTCGTCTCCCTGCTCTTGGCCATACAGTCGCAGTAGACGGGTTGCTCAAGCATCTGATGCTGTTCGCATCCTGTGGGCACTCTTTATCGTCGATGATTATCACACGCTCATACAATCATCAGGTCAACCTACCGTAGGACTCACGATCATGAAGCGCTACATTATCGGTGTCCGAGAACCAGATGGATCGCCTCCGCCTGGATTGCCATTGGCTCTGACAACTCAAAGCAACGCAAGACAACCGTAACTGACCAATAAACGTATTCCTGGATGAAGAGTTGAAGCGATGGCGACACGTAAACTCACCACGCCCCAACAGGCCGACGTCCTGCTGACCGAACTGCGTAGCCTGATCGAATCTGCCCGCCAGCATGTCGCACGGACCGCTAATGCCACACAGACGATGCTGTACTGGCATGTCGGGCTGTGCGTCCAGCGTGAAGTACTGAAAAACGAGCGTGCAGAATATGGCGAGCAAATTGTGTCGACGCTGTCGACACAATTGGTGGCAGAGTACGGTCAGGCGTTCGGCGCACGTAGCCTGCGCCGCATGGTGCAGTTCGCCGAGGTGTTCCCCGATGAGGATATGGTTTCGACGCTATCGCAGGCATTGAGCTGGAGCCACTTCATCGAAGTCCTGCCGCTCAAACAGCCGCTGGAACGTGAGTATTATGCCGAGCTGTGCCGCGTGGAACGCTGGAGCGTACGCACCTTGCGCGAGCGCATCGCCAGTCAGTTGTATCTGCGTACGGCCATAGCCAAGAAACCCGAAGTCGTGGTGAAGGCTGAAATAAACCACCTGCGTACAGGTGGACAGATGACTCCCGATCTCGTATTCCGCGACCCGTACATGCTCGACTTTCTGGGTTTGCCTCACGATTACAGCGAGCGCGATCTGGAAGACGCCATCTTGCGCGAGATGGAGCGCTTCCTGCTGGAGCTGGGAGTGGGTTTTACCTTCGTGGCACGGCAGAAGCGTATCAGCGTCGGCTCGGATGATTTCTATCTCGACTTGCTGTTCTACCACCGTCACCTAAAACGGCTGGTAGCGGTGGAGTTGAAACTGGAGAAATTCAAACCCGCACACAAGGGGCAGATGGAGCTTTACCTGCGCTGGCTAGACAAACACGACCGCGCGGCAGGCGAGGAAGCACCCATCGGCCTGATTCTGTGCGCTGCCCGCGATTCCGAGCAGGTGGAACTGCTGGACTTGGGTGCAGCCAACATCCACGTGGCCGAATATCTTGCCCACATCCCCGATTTAAAGACTTTGCAGGTGCAGTTGCATCGCGCCGTGGAACTGGCACGTGAACGTAGCGCGCAGACCGCTTTACCCTCTTCAGAAGCCTTTGACATTGATGCGCAGGGATCGGTCCAGCCTAAACCAAGACGGAGAAAGAAGGGAGGCGATGCATGAAACCCTGCGCGTTGCTGCTATCTCGCTCGCGGTAGCGATAACGCAGTAAACAGTGATCGTTCCGCCCAGCGCAGGAACGATCACTTATCAGGCTGTTAGCTCCTCGCGGCAGCCGTCTGTCCGGCTGCATCGTGCACCCGATCAGCCAGTAACTCCGCCAGCTCGATCAACTGAGCGACGCCCAACAACTCCTCTCGCTTCGATCCTTCCAGGCTAAACGCCAAGTCGCAACTCAGCGCATTGGCCGAGGCGAGTGTTTCAATGAGGTTGACCAACAGGTCTTCGGTGCTGATTCCATCGGCTACGGTGAACAGCCGAAAAGGGGGATTGGGGGTAGGTTTAATCATTGTGAAGCTCCGGAGAAGTACAAAGGAGCTACCACTGATCGCCGCGATGCGATGGGGGTGGTAGCTGAACGCGGGTTCGCGGACCGGCTCTCCAGAACACCGGCATACCCGAAGGTATCCCGCGCACAGCCACCATAGCGCCGCACAGTAGACGATAAAAAAGCGCCAACTGAAAGGACAGGATGACGCTTTTGCGTCTGAAGAAATCCGGGCCGCGACGCCCGACCACTGAGTTTGCAGTGGTGTTCGGAGACTAGAGATTGAGTTTCCTAGGGACAACCTCAAATCACTGTCGAAAATTTCTGTGGAGCATTCCCGTATCCAGGTTGCATGGAGGCCCAATGAGAAGCTGCCTACACAGACACCAGAACCCGCTGACTACCAGAGTAAGTATTCCCTTGGCGATGATCTTCAACATTTCGTCCACCGACGCTAAACATGAGGTTCATCGCATGACTGAAAAATCCCGTCCCCGACGCTTAACTCGACCTGCTGAACATACGATTATCGAACACATAATCGCGAATTCCGAGCTTGCGCACGCGCTTGGCCTTGAAGCGGACGCATTGAAATCAGATGAGCCCGACGTCGCAGCACGATTAAACCAATGGCTGGAAAAAGCCCAATGCCTGCCTGACACAAAGACACAGTTCACGCGCTTCGATGCTGCCAACCATCTACGCACACAAGAAGAGATCGACGCTTATCTGGAAGCCTGCATCGAAGAAGACCCAGGCGATGGCTCATTGGTCAGCACAGCGCGAGAGACCATTGCCCGAGCAACCCGCAGGCTGAATACCAGGCAATAGCCGAATACAATCCCTCAGTTCCCGTCTATCCTCAAACCCAGCACTGCGACACCAAACCACACCGCCCCTTTTTACTTATCCTCCCCGATCAGGCTAAATACCCACCTGATCGCTTAACCCTACGGATTGTCCGCCATGGCCCGTCAACGCTTTGCAATTGCCTGGATAGCCTGCCTTGCAGTGCTGTTCAATGCGTTTGCCATGCCGCTGGCGGGTGCGATGCAGCAGGCGGATGACCCGGTCAAGCAACTGCTGTGGGGCAGTTTCTGCTCCTCCAATGCCAACAAGCTGACGGCCATTGCCCTGGGCAAGCTGGAGATTCCGGCGCCGCAGCAGGACGATCACTCCACCATGCAGCATTGCTGGTGCTGCTCGGGCTCGGCGCCATTAGTGGCGCTGCCGGGGCATTCACCAACACTGTATTTCGCACGATTCGACGCGGCGCAAGACCTGCCGCCGCCGTCATTGCAATCCCCCACCCCGCGCCAGCAATGGCCGAGCCTTAACCCCCGCGCCTCTCCAACGGTCTGATTTCTTCGCAAGTGAACTGCGTTTAGAACCGTTCTGGAGAACTGCCATGCTCAAATCTTCCCTGCTTCTGGCTGCGTTGTTGCTGCCGGTGTGTACTGCTGCCAATGCCGAAGACTTCAAGGTCGGCGAACTGGTGGTCAGCGAACCCTGGTCCCAGGAACTGCCGCCCAATGCGCCGACCGTCGCGGCGTATTTCGTGATTCATAACCAGGGCGAGCATGCGGATCGCTTGCTCAGCGTCGACACGCCCGTGGCCGCCAAGGCCGAACTGCATGAGCATGTGATGCAGGGCGATCTGATGAAGATGCAGCAAGTGACCAGCGTCGCGGTGCCGGCCAAAGGTGACCTGACGTTCGCGCCCATGGCCTACCACGTGATGCTGCTGGACCTGAAGGACCGCAGCATTTTGCGCGACGGCCAGCATTTTCCGCTGACCCTGAACTTTGAAAAGGCCGGGCCAGTGAAGGTGGAAGTGTCAGTGCAGAAGCAGCCGCCCATGGCCAGCCACGAACACATGCACGCCCAATAGATAAACCTTGATGGGCGCCCCACGCGCCAGGTTGTCCCCGCACCGCCGTAAGCCTGTAGGCCTTATGCGCGGCAGCTGGATCAGCCTGTTCGCCATGCTGATGATCTTTATCGGTCCGCTGATTTCCCAAGCGATGCCGATGGATCATCACGCCGGCATGTCGATGGAAATGTCCATGGACGCGCCGAGCTGCCATGGCGACGCCAAGCCTGCGACCGATCACCACAAAGCACCCGACGAACACCACGTGCTCTGGGAAAAGTGCGGCTATTGCAGCCTGCTCTTCAGTTGCCCGGCGCTGCCTGGCAGCGTGTCGTTTGTCACCCTCGGCAGCCCGCCGCCCGCCAACGCCCTGACCCCCGCCCCACGCCTGGGCCATGCCCGGCAAACCGTGTTCCCCGGTGCCCGCAGCCGCGCCCCGCCCATCATCGCGTAAGCACTTCACACCGTTACTTCACCCCGGCCGACTTTAGACAGACAGCCGCAGGCTGCTGGCCGTGTTGTTTACGAATGAATGATGGAATTTTTCATGTCCAGGTTTTCTGCTGACACCCGTTTGGGATGTACTCCCGTTTTCGCCGTTCTGTGTGGCGCGCTGCTGGTTCCTCAGGTCCACGCCGACGAGCCTGTCGACCAGAACGAACTGAGCCCGACGGTGATCACCGCCATTGCCCCCAGCTCACCACTGACCGTCGTCACCAACCCGAAAGACCCGCGCCAACCAGTGCCCGCCAGCGATGGCGGCGACTACCTCAAGACCATCCCCGGCTTCGCCCTGGTGCGCAACGGCGGCACCAACGGCGACCCGGTGCTGCGGGGCATGTTCGGCTCACGCCTGAACATCCTCACCAACGGCAGCATGATGCTCGGCGCCTGCCCCGGTCGCATGGACGCGCCCACCTCCTATATCTCACCGGAAACCTACGACAAGCTCACCGTGATCAAAGGCCCGCAAACCGTGCTCTGGGGCCCGGGCGCTTCAGCCGGCACGGTCCTGTTCGAGCGCGAGCCCGAGCAATTCGGCGAGCTGGGCACGCGGGTCAACGCCAGCATCCTGGCGGGCTCCAACGGGCGTTTCGACAAAGTCGTCGACGCAGCAGCCGGCGGGCCGCTGGGTTATGTGCGGGTGATCGGCAACCAGGCCCACGCCGATGACTACAAGGACGGCAACAACGACACCGTCGCCTCGCGCTACGACAAGTGGAACGGCGACGTGGCCGTGGGCTGGACCCCGGACGCCGACACCCTGCTGGAACTCACCGCCGGCCGTGGCGATGGCGAAGCCCGCTACGCCGGGCGTGGCATGGACGGTTCGCAGTTTTTGCGCGAGAGCCTCGGATTGCGCTTCGAGAAGTCGAACATCGGCGAGGTGCTGGATAAGGTCGAAGCGCAGGTCTACTACAACTACGCCGACCACGTGATGGACAACTACACCCTGCGCGTCCCGTCGGGCACCGGGATGATGGCCGGTCCCATGGCGGCCAACGTCGACCGCCGCACCCTCGGCGCCCGTATCAAGGCCACCTGGCGCTGGGCCGATGTGCAGTTGATCAGCGGCATTGATGCACAAACCAACGAACACCGCGAACGCAGCGCCATGGGCGTCGACACCTACAAGGACCTGCCCCGCAGCAAGGACGCCAACTTCCACAACTACGGGGTGTTCGGCGAACTGACCTGGTATGCCGCCGACCGCGACCGCCTGATCACCGGCGCCCGCGTCGACCGCGCCTCGGCCAAGGATTTCCGGCAAACCATCAGCTCCGGGATGATGAGCAGCCCCAACCCCACCGCCGGTAAAACCCGCGCCGATACGCTGCCGTCGGGCTTTGTGCGCTACGAGCACGATCTGGCGGACAGCCCTGCCACCCTGTACGCAGGGCTTGGGCATTCGGAGCGTTTCCCTGATTACTGGGAGCTGTTTTCTCCCGACACCGGGTCGGTCGGTTCCGTGAATGCCTTCGACGGTGTGAAGCCTGAAAAAACCACCCAGCTGGATTTTGGCCTGCAATACAAATCCGCCGATCTCGACGCCTGGGCCTCGGGCTACGTCGGCCAGGTGCGTGATTTCATCCTGTTCGACTACCAGCCGGGAATGATGGGCACCACCTCCCAGGCGCGCAATGTGGACGCGCGAATCATGGGCGGTGAATTGGGCGCAGCCTACAAGCTGACCGCCAACTGGAAGGCCGATACCACCTTCGCCTACGCCTGGGGCAAGAACACCAGCGACGGCAAACCGCTGCCGCAGATCCCACCGCTGGATGCGCGCTTCGGGCTCACCTACAGCCAGGACGACTGGAGCGCCGGCGCCTTGTGGCGGGTGGTCGCGGCGCAAAACCGCATCGACCAGAACAAGGGCAACGTGGTGGGCAAGGACTTCGACAAAAGCTCGGGGTTTGGCGTGTTCTCGCTGAACGCGGCGTATCGCATCAACAAGAATTTCAAGGTCAGCACCGGCGTCGACAACCTGTTCGGCAAGGCGTACGCCGAGCACCTGAACCTGGCCGGCAACGCCGGGTTCGGCTACCCGGCCAATGACCCGCAAGCCATCAAGGAACCGGGGCGCACGCTCTGGACCAAGGTGGACATGAGCTTCTAAGCGCATCGCAGGCAAGCCAGCTCCCACAGTTGCAATGCATTCCCTTGTGGGAGCGGGCTTGCCCGCGATGGCGTCCTCGATAACACAAAAAATCCAAGCCTTTGCGGAGCACCCTGATGAACCCACCGAAGATTTCCTTCTACAACCTGGCCTGGCGCTGGCATTTCTACGCCGGGCTGTTTGTCGCGCCGTTCATGGTGCTGCTGGCCCTGACCGGTATCATCTACCTGTTCAAACCCCAACTCGACCCGCTGATGTACGGCAACCTGCTGACCGTGCAAAGCGCCGAACACGCGCTGAGTGCCGACGAGCAACTGCAACGTGCCCAGGCTGCCTATCCACAAGGCAAGATCAGCAAGTACCTGCCACCTGCCGACGCCACCAGCAGCGCGCAATTCGTGATGCACAACGACGGGCGCGAAGTGACGGTATTCGTCGACCCGTATCGCGGCACCGTGCTCGGCGAACAGGACGCCAAGTACAACCTGCAAGCCATCGCCCGCGCGCTGCATGGCGAGTTGATGATCGGCACCGTCGGTGATCGCCTGGTGGAACTGGCCGCCGGCTGGGGCGTGATGCTGGTGATTTCGGGCGTGTATCTGTGGTGGCCGCGAGGCAAGTCGGCGGCGGGCATTCTGTGGCCGCGGCTGGGCAGTCGCGGCCGCTTGTTCTGGCGCGATCTGCACGCGGTTGCCGGTTTCTGGGGCGCGGCGTTCCTGCTGGTGATGCTGCTCAGCGGCATGACCTGGACCGGCTTCTGGGGCAAGCAATACGCCGAGCTGTGGAATAAATTCCCGGCGGCCATGTGGAACAACGTGCCGCAGTCCGACCAGCAGGCCCGCAGCCTCAACACCGCGAGCCAACAGACCGTGCCGTGGGCCATGGAAAACACGCCGATGCCGATGTCTGGCGAGCATGCCGAGCACATGAACCACGCCGGCATGAGCCATGGCCCCGCCGCCCCGGTCATCCGCCTGCAGCAGGTGGTCGACCTCGCCAACTCACGCAAGGTCGAGCCCGGCTACAGCATCACCTTCCCCACCACTGCCGAAGGCGTGTTCACCCTCGCGGTGTTCGCCAACGACCCGCGCAATGACGCCACCCTGCATGTGGACCAATACACCGGCAAGGTCCTGGCCGATGTGCGCTGGGAGCACTACAACAGCGTGGCGCGGGTTACCGAATCGGGCGTGATGCTGCACGAAGGCAAGATGTTTGGCGTGGTCAATCAGATCATCGTGCTGCTGATTTGCCTGATGATCCTGCTCAGCGCCGTCAGCGGTGTGGTGATCTGGTGGAAGCGTCGGCCGCAGGGCAGCCTGGGGGTTCCACCGTTGCGCCATGACCTGCCGAAATGGAAAACCGCGATGGTGATCATGCTCGGGCTGGCGATTGTCTTTCCGCTGGTGGGCGCCTCGCTGATCGTGGTCTGGGCACTGGATCGCCTGGTGCTTTCACGGTGGTTTGGCCAACGTGAATCTGCCTCAGGTTCAGCGTGAAACAGACGAGATGCCCTACCTAGAGGCGTTATGTAGTCTTACGCGGGCTTTCGCCCACGCCGCACAAAGTGTTATGTTGTAACACTTAATGTGTTCTCCCACTCGCCGCGCCCTGCGGCGAGTACCGTCTCGAAGAAGCGATTTATCGTCCGATGAACAAGTACCTTGCGTCCGGCCTGTGCCTGCTTGCCCTGCAAAACACTGCCCAGGCCCTGACGCTTCCCGCCAGTGCCGTCTCAGCCCCCGCCGTCGACGACGAGCGCGTCGACCTGAACACCCCGACCACGGCAGGTTCACGCCTGAACCTCACGGCCCTGCAAACGCCGGGCAGCGTTGAAAGCCAGACCGGCGAGCAGATTCGCGCCCGGGGCGATGCCACGGTGCAGGACGCGATTTCCCGCGCCACCGGCATCAGCCGCACCGGCACGCCGGGCGACGGCGGCACCTCGTTGTCGGCACGCGGGTTCACCGGCCAGAGCTCGGTGCTGCAGTTGTACGACGGCGCGCGCATGTTCGATGGCGCGGGCACTTCCACCTTCCCGGTGGACACCTGGTCCGTTGAGCGGGTGGACGTACTGCGCGGCCCGGCCTCGGTGATGTACGGCCAGGGCGCCACCGGCGCGGTGATCAACACCATCGCGAAGAAACCCTTCGAGGGCGAGATCGAAAACCATATCCGCCTGGGCTACGGTTCTTATGACCGCCAGCAGCAAGCCCTCGACAGCGGCGGCTCGCTGACCGACACCCTGAGCTATCGCCTGAACATCAACCGCCTGCGCAGCAACGGTTTCATCGACCGCGGCGAGTCCGGCAGCGACTTCGTCAGCGGTGCCCTGCGCTGGCAGGCGGCGGATAACCTGAGCTTCACCCTGGCCTCCGACTACGGCGACCAGACCCCGCAAAACGACTACGGCACACCGCTGATCAACGGCCAGTTGCACAAGGGCCTGCGGGACAAGAACTACAACGTCAGCAACGATATCCAGCACTACAACGACCAGTGGACGCGCCTGACCAGCGAGTGGCAGATCAACGACAACGTCACCGCCACCAATGAACTGTCCTACCTGAAAAACCAGCGGCGCTGGCAGAACGCCGAGAGCTACAACTACGTCGACGGCGGCCTGGTGCGCCAGAGCTACCTGGGCATCAAGCACAACCAGGAACAGGTGGGTGACCGCCAGACCTTCACCTTCAAACACACGCTGTTCGGCCTCGACAGCCAGACGGTGACGGGGGTGGAGTACAACCGCATTCGCTTCCGCCTGGCCAGCAACTCGCCGTTCGATGACCTGACGAACGCCGGCCAACCGGTGGACATCAACCACCCGGTACCGCAGCCGTTTGAAAGCGCCAGCCCCTTCATTCCGCAGTCCGTCAGCACCACCAAACAGCTGGCTGCGTTCGCCGAAAACCGCCTGCAACTGACCGATAAACTGTCGCTGATCACCGGCGTGCGCCGCGATTACCTGCACATCGACAGTGACTCCCTGGTGGATGGCAGCGACTCCAACAAGACCTTTACCGGCAACAACTGGAAAGCCGGCCTGGTCTACGCGATCACCCCGGACACCTCGGTCTACGGCCAATACGCCACCAGCACTGACGGCGTTGGCAGCCTGATCACCCTGAGCCCGAGCCAGCAGCAGTTCGGCCTGTCCACCGCCAAGCAAACCGAGATCGGCCTCAAGCAGGCGTTCTGGGATTCCCGTGGTGAATGGACCCTGGCGGCCTACCACATCGTCAAAAAGAAACTGTTGGTGAGCGTTCCAGGCACCACCCTCAAGGAACAAGTCGGCCAGCAATCCTCCAACGGCCTGGAAGCCAGCCTCGACCTGCAACTGCCCAATGCCTGGCAACTGCAAGCCAACGCTGCGATCGTGCGGGCGCAGTACGACGACTTCTCCGAAGTGGTCAACGGCCAGACCGTGTCCCGCGACGGCAACCGCCCCACCGACGTGCCGCGCCGCACCGCCAACCTGTGGCTGAGCAAGGCCATCACTGACGACGTGCGTGCCGGTGCGGGTGTGCGTTATGTAGACTCGCGTTTCGCCAACACCGCCAACACCAGCGAAGTGCCGAGCTACACCGTGGTCGACGCCAGCGTTTCATGGAAAGCCATGCGCAACACGACATTGGGCCTGCAATTGAATAACCTGTTCGACCGCACTTACGCCGTCAGCCAATACAACGACGGCCAGCAATGGATCCTGGGCGAGCCGCGCTCGTTCTTCGTGACGGCGGACTACACCTTCTAACTGAACGCAACACTGTCCAAATGTGGGAGCGGGCTTGCTCGCGAATGCGGTGTGTCAGGCACTGTATCTGTTACTGATCCACCGCTTTCGCGAGCAAGCCCGCTCCCACATTTGTCCTGTGTTGGACCTGAGAGTAAAGATGACCTCACTCAACCTCACCGCCCTCGCCTGGACCCCACCAGGCCACGAGCACTGTCATCACCAGTTCCAACTGCGTGACGCCAGCCTGCACGTGAACGCCGGTGAGTTCGTCGGGCTGATCGGGCCCAACGGCAGCGGCAAGACCAGCCTGCTGCGCTGCGCCTATCGGTTCAGCAAACCGGCTGACGGTGAGGTGCTGCTGGAACACCAGAACGTCTGGAAGCAATCCTCGAAGTGGTGCGCGCAACGCATTGCCGTGGTGCTCCAGGAGTTTCCCGACGCCTTCGGCCTGCGGGTGGATGAAGTGGTCGCCATGGGCCGCACACCGCACAAGGGCCTGTTCGACAGCGATACGCTTGAAGACCAGAACCTGATCCGCCAGGCCCTCGATAACGTCGGCCTGCTGGGCTTTGAAGACCACGCCTTCGCCACCCTCTCGGGCGGAGAAAAACAGCGGGTGATCCTCGCCCGCGCCCTGGCCCAGCAACCGCAACTGCTGATCCTCGACGAACCGACCAACCACCTCGACCCGCGCTACCAGCTGCAATTGCTGCAACTGGTCAAGCGCCTGAACATCGGCACCCTGGCCAGCATTCACGACCTGAACCTGGCCGCCGCGTTCTGTGATCGGCTGTACGTGATCAACCACGGGCGCATCGTCGCCAGCGGCACACCTCACGAAGTGCTGACCGCCGAATTGCTGCGCGAAGTGTTCGGCGTTGAAGCATTGATCGACACTCACCCCTTGTCCGGCTACCCCCGAATCACCTGGATAACCCAACCATGATCCTGCGCTCCCTGCTGTCTCTCGCGTTGCTGCTCGGCACTTCCCAGGCGTTCGCCGAAGCGACCCATTACCCGCTGAAAATCCAGAGCTGCAACCGCGAAGTGACCTTCGCCGAGGCACCAAAACACGCGGTCAGCCACGACATCAACATGACCCAGATGATGCTTGCCCTGGGCCTCAAGTCGCACATGGCCGGCTACAGCGGCGTGACCGGCTGGAAGTCGGTCACCCCGGAAATGGCGCAGATTCTCGACGGCCTGCCGGAACTGGCGAGCAAATACCCGTCGGTGGAAACCCTGCTCAATGCCAACGTCGACTTTTTCTTCGCCGGCTGGGACTACGGCATGCGCGTCGGTGGCGACCTCACCCCGCAAACCCTGCAACCGTTGGGCATCAACGTCTACGAGCTGACCGAGTCCTGCGCCTTCGTGATGAAGCGCCCGGCGGCCACCCTGGAAGACACCTATAACGACCTGCGCAACCTGGGCAAGATCTTCGATGTGCAGGACCGCGCGAATGCCTTGATCGCACAGATGCAGGCACAGGTCGCCCAAGTGCAGGAAAACCTGCCGGCCGACAAGCCCCGCGTGTTCCTCTACGACAGCGGCGAAGACCGCGCCATGACCTCCGGCCGCCTGGGCATGCCCCAGGCGCTGATCGACGCCGCCGGTGGGCGCAACATTCTCGATGACGTGGACGCCAGCTGGACCCGGGTCAACTGGGAAACCGTGGTGGAGCGCAACCCGCAGGTCATCGTGATCGTCGACTACAGCGAAATCACCGCCGAGCAAAAAGAGCAGTTCCTGCTGAACAACCCGGCGCTGCAATCGGTGGACGCGATCAAGAACCAGCGCTTTATCGTGATCCCCTACGTGCAAGCCACGCCGGGCATCGACAACGTGCTGGCGGTTGAAACCCTGGCCAAGGGGTTTCACGGCGAATGATCACCCGTCGCTATGCCCTGCTGCTGAGTGCCCTCGGCGCGTTGTTGCTGATCTCATGTGTGGTCTCGCTGGGGTTCGGCTCGGCGCGGGTACCGGTGGACGTGGTGTGGCGGATCCTGCTGCATAAAGCCTTCGGCGTTGGCGAGGTGGACTGGAGCGCGGGGCAGGAACATATCGTGTGGCTGATCCGCGTGCCGCGCATGTTGCTCGGTGCCCTGGTGGGCGCCGGGCTGGCGTTGATCGGCGCGGTGTTGCAGGCGGTAACGCGCAACCCGCTGGCGGATCCGCACCTGCTGGGCGTGACTTCCGGCGCCACCCTCGGTGCGGTGATCGTGGTGCTGCATGTGGGTGAAGTGATCGGCTTGCTGACCCTGCCCATCGCGGCGTTCATCGGTGCGTTGCTGAGCATGATCGTGGTGCTGGCGGTGGCCAGTCGCAACGGTCGGCTGGAGAGCGACCGCCTGCTGCTGTGCGGGGTGGCGGTGTCGTTCGTGATGATGGCGGTGGCGAATTTGCTGCTGTTCATGGGCGACCATCGCGCCGCCTCGGCGGTGATGTTCTGGATGCTCGGCGGCCTCGGGTTGGCGCGCTGGGAACTGCTGGCCATTCCCTTCGCCACCGTGTTGCTGGGGCTGGTGTTGCTGCTGGGGATGGCTCGCCCGTTGAACGCGCTGATGGCCGGCGAACAGACCGCCGTGACCCTGGGCCTGAACGCGCGCAATGTGCGGCTCAAGGTGTTCCTGATCGCCTCGCTGATGACCGGCGTGCTGGTGTCCATCAGCGGCTCCATCGGCTTTGTCGGGCTGATGGTGCCGCACATTGCCCGGCGCCTTGTAGGTGCCGAACACCGGCGTTTGCTGCCGGTGTGCGTGCTGTTGGGCAGTGTGTTCCTGGTGTGGGTGGATGTGGCGGCCCGCACGATGATTGCCCCCGAAGACCTGCCCATCGGCGTGGCCACGGCGGCCATTGGCGGGTTGTTTTTTATCGGGCTGATGCGGCGGCGTTAAACCCCCTGGTCGGCCTGCTTGAATGCATGCAACAAGCGCCGCGCCACCTGGCTGCGGGGTTGCCAGAAGCGATCGGTTTCCAGGATGGTCAGCTTGCCCGAGGTCGCCAACCGGCGGATCACCTCGCTGGGCTTGACCTTCACCACACCCGTGTCTTCGTCGATCCAGTCATCGCGCAGCAACTGGCTTTCGTCCGCGTGATAGCTGGGCTCATACACAATCAACGCGCCGTGCACCGGGGTGAAGTAGTAACGCGCCCCCGCGATCTTGTCCTGGCGCAGCATCTCGATGAACCCGCGGATTTCCTTCTGGGCAATGAAGTTGTGGGCCAGGCCTTCTTCGTAGCGATCCGCCAGATGCTGGCGCTCGGTGTCGAGCTTGAACAACTGCTGGACGCCCATCACCTTGTAGCCCGCCGGGTAGCGGGTCGATGTGCTGGGGTAGCCGAGGTTCATGATGCCTTCGAACAATGCCTTGTAGGCCGGTGTGTCCGGCCGCAGTCCCACGGCCACCGAGGGGCCCGGGTCTGCCACCGGTTGCACGGCGATGAACGTGTCGCTGTCGCCGTTGCCCAGCACCGCTCCCAGCCGCGCCTGGTGCTCCAGCGGCACAACCTGTTGCCATACCTGGCGCGCGGCATCGTCCGGGTGGGCGCACAACGGGCCCAGGGCCATGCGGGTATCGCGCACTGCCAGTGTCGTGGCCAGGCGCTTTATCCGGGGCAACAAGGCATCCCAGAACGGGCTGCTGTCGAGTACCCGCAGCTCGCCGGACTCCACCAGTTTCAACACATGGCTGTCGATGCTGCCACGACTGTTGAGGTGTTTCAGATACGCCGCCTGCCGGCGGCTGGAATCCCAGTCCGGGTCGATCCTCACCGCCTGGTACCGAAACAGTGAGCCGTCGGCACACGACACATGCAACGCCAGGAACCGCTCACTCTGTGCCACCCGCAAAAAGCTCAGCGCCGCCAGCACCACGGCCGGAGCCATCAGTTGCGCGTAGCCTTCGGCCTGGGGCAACTCGGGCGCAGCACGCTGCGGCAGTCTCAGATACAGGCCTTGCAGGCTGTACCCGCTCGGCAACTGCCCGCGCAGGAACGCCCGGTCGAGGGCAAAGCCCAGGTCGTCGCCCTTGACCGGTGCGCAGGCGACAAAATGCCCATTGTCGGAGGACTTGAGAATCACGCCAAAGCTCAAATCGGCGCGCCCCTGGGCGTATTGATGACCATAGCGTGCCGCGTCGTCGGCATGCTTGAACACCGGGCCCAGCTGCCGATCCGCCACGGCATGGACCGCCGCCTGCGGCGCAACGTAGGCCAGGCCGGGCATCCAGCCCGCCAGCACACGCTGGGCAGAGCCCCACAACGGGCCGCCCTCCAGTACTTGCAAAGTCCCCACCCGCGCCAGCTGATTGACCAGCTCGGTGGGGCTCTTGCGGCCACTGCGCATCTGCTGCTCGATGGCATTGCTGTAAGGGTCGTGCAACGCCAGGCTGTTGGGGGCCAGGGAGGTTTCCAGGTGGCTGAGCAACTGCGTCGTTTCGTTGCGCTGGCCTGAGTCCAGCAAGCTGCGCTCGGCATCCTGGGTACTGAAGCCGATGAGTGAGCCGTCGGGCGTCAGCAGGTATTCGTGGGTCCACAGGTGACCCGACTTCAGGGCGGTCTCCAGTACTTTGGTCGAGAACAGGTTTTGATACACCGCGTTTTCTTCAGAGGGTAACCAGAACTCCAGCACCCGGGCGACACGTGACCGGTAGCGCGCGACCATTTTCCAACCAGGGGCCAGCAGCGCCTGGCTGACGTCCAGGCCCGGCAGGATGACGTTCGGGTCGAAGTCTTCACTCAACACCGGCACCGCCAGGGTCGCGACAAACTTGCCGTTGCGCTGCAACACCAGCCCGCCTTGCAGCGTGTCGCGCTGTGTGCCCAGCTGTTGGTGGGCGTAACGCACCGCATCGGCCTGGTTGCTGAACAGCGGGCTCAATGGGCGACGCATAAAGTTGGCGAAGGCGGTCCATGGGGCCTGGCTGACATCCAGTTTACCCGCCAACGCCCAGCATTCGCTCGGCACCAAAACGCTCAACCAGCTCAACTTCGCCACTTCGTTGACAAACCCGACCGCCGAGAGCTGCCCGCTGGCCATCAAGGTCTGCACGTCTTCATAGACCCCCGACGGCTGGCGGACCGGGTTGAACAGCGTCGATGCCACCGGCGTTTGTACCTGCAGCAGCGCCTGGTCCAGTGTCGAGATAAACACCGGCAAGCCCGTCAGTGCGCCTGTCTCCCGTTGGCGCTTGGCCTCGACGGTGGCACTGGCCAGATCCCCGGCCGAAATAAAATGCTGCGCCAGCCAGTGTTCGGCGGTGGTCAGCCCCTGTGGCATCCAGTTGCGCCGGTAAACCAAGGCGTGCAGTTGATAACCCGCGGGGTAAATGAACTCGCCTTCGTCATCCACGGCAAACACGGCGCTCAAGGCGAACAGCCCGGCCCTATCCCAGGCGGGTACAAGCTCGGAGCAGACAAAGACGTCCTGATCGCGATGCTTGAGCATGAAACCGAAACCGGTTTGCGTCGGTGCTTCATGGTCCAGGCGCGTGTGCAGTGCCCGAGCCGCGTCAGCGGCACTGGCGCAGACCGGGCCATAGGCAATCTGCTCCGGACGTTCGCGCCGGGGTATCGGCAGGCGTGGCCGCCAGTGTTCGGCGATTAGCCCCGGCGCGCCCCACAACGGGTTGGCCTGCACCACCCGCACGCTGCCGGCCGCCGCCACCTGGCTGATCCACTCCCGCGCCGTCAGCGTGCCGCTGGCCAGGTTGAGGGCCGTTGGGCTGCGATGGGGCAAGGGGTCGAGCGCCTTGAACAGGTTCGCCTGGGCGGCAGAGTCGATCAGGTCATACGCCAGCAAACAATCTTCGGCGCCCGACAGGTAGGCCACGGACACCTGTTGGCGATTGCGGATCAGCGTGTGCACGTCCAGGGCGCTGAACATCTGCGCCTCCAGGCAGGCATCGTCCCGCGACCAGCCCGGGCGCTGCAGGCGCTCGGGTTCCAGCAACGAAACCCCGCGGCTGGAACCGTACACGGCCTTCAGCATGTGACCGGGCGGGAGCAGTGAGCGGCCCTTGACGTCCTGGGGGTAGACAACGCCCAGGGCAAAGCGCCCGGCGTCGCTGGCCGACAATGGCTCAGTGGCCACGTAGAGACCGTCCGGGCGCTGCAGGATATAGCCGCAGTATTCGCCCTCACGCCAGCTGCCGATTTGCCCGTGGGCGTAGCGTGCCGCGTCTTCTACCTGGAGAAACCCGCGGCTCAGTTGCGGGCGGGGTGCCAGTGCGTAAGGTCGCCAGGTGTCGGCGACCAGCCCCGCCACATCCCACAACGTGCCCGGTTGCAACACCGACAGCGCCCCGGCGGCGGCGACCTTTTGGATCATCTCGTGGGGCGTCACGGTGGCGGCCCGCAGTTCATCCCCCAGCCCGTTGTCCGTCACCCGGCCATCGGGCAGCACCTGGTAGAGCTGGCTTTCCTCGGCCGAGCCGGAAGCGTCATAGGCCAGTTGAGCGCCGTCCGCCGTGCTGAGGTAGAAGGCCAGATTGCTCTCGGGGTGGATGCGCAGCGCGGCAATCCCCTGGGCAAAATCCGTGGTGTCGATAAAGCCCTCGTACAACCAGGGTTCGGCGCCGATGCCGGTGGCGTCCGGTGCGCTGCGGCAGTACCAGCCACGCAGGGCGAAGCCTGGCGGCAGGCTGGCATTGCCAAAAACATTCGCCAACACGAAAAGGGTTTCGCCGGCGGGTATCGGTGCGCAAGGCTCGCTGACCACATACTGCTCTGCACTCGAGTGCTTGAGGATGCAACCGACTCGCCGGCCATCCGCCGTTGCCTGCATGCGGTCATGGGCATAACGGGCGGCGGTTGCCAGGTCAGTGAAAACCCAGCTCAGCGGCGTATCAATGGGGGCTGCTGCGGCGAAAGGCGTTTCGGGTTCCCAGGTGGCCGGGACCCGGCCCTGGACGTTGTACCAGGTCTCATCCGCCAGCAGCACCGTCAACTCACCGAGTTTTACCAGCTCTTTGATCAACCCTTCACGCGTGCCGTCAAAACCTTGTACGCGGGCCACTCCCTGGCCATCGCGTTCAACTTGTGCCAGGTACTCGCCGAATTCACGCTCGGCCCGAGAGCCGCTGACAGCGTATTTGATCAACGTACCGTTTGTTCCGCTGGTGTAAAGCACCTTGATCTGATCGGAAAAAACCAGCGTCATGTCGATTGCTTGAGTCGACGGTGTACTGATCAGGAACGCCAGCTGTCGCGAGGTTTTTTGAGGATAGTTGGCACGCACCTCGGCCAGGTCGTAGACAGGTCGATTGAACTCGCCAACCATTTGGTGCCCTTCAAGCTCGACCCGCGTCAGAGCGTTGTCGGTGGGCAATGCCCCGCCCCACAACGACAGCCACCTGTCAGGGTCTGACAGCCTGGAGGCCACAAACAGCCCATCGCTGCGCTTGAAGATGTAAGCCTGGAGAAAAGAGCCGTGGGGTGAACCCACCTTGTAATGCAGGTAGCGTGCGACATCATCGGCAGTGACGAAGGCAGGGCTCAGCGACGCATGGACTTTCGCGAAGGCCCTCCATTGCGCTCCTACCACTCCGGCCTTGTCCCATATCCGTCCGGGCTCAACCACCGTCAGCGTGCCCACGGCAGCCACTTGCCGGACAAACTCGGAAGGGCTCAAGGTAGCGTCCTTCAAGCGTCCGTCGAGATCCGCGCCGCGATTGGCGAACAGCTGGGACTGCGCCTGCGAGCCGGTGCAGTGGTACATCAGCAGCGCGCCGTCGTTGGCGCGCAAGTAAAAGTGCAAGCCCAGGTCGTCGGTCCCCGCCATCATCACCACGGCAGCCAACGCGGAAGCCGTGAAGAAGTTTTCCGCCAGCCACGACTCTTTCGCCACGGTCGGTTTCGCTTGCGGTGATAGGGAGCAGTAAATACCGAAGGTCAAAAACTCACTGTCCGCCTTGTGCACTTTTGGCAGTGACAACTTGCCACTGGTCAGCGCAAACGCCGCCTTGAGTTCATCCGACGGAAATTCGGCCACGTACTGGTTCGACGCGCTTTTGTACAGGTAGCCAAAGAGACTCTCCTGCCGTGCAAACCCCAGCGGCGGCAAGACTGATCGCACCGCGTCCTGCCACCGGCGGCTGACTTGGCTGGCGAGAGGCGCCAGTGCGTCCTGCCCGATTTGCGACAGGGTTTGATTGAGGGTCCACGGCGCCAGCAGTTGGCCAGGCTTTCCACCCAGCTCGGCGTTGGCAACGATGACCCGCAGGTAGCCGGCCCTGGCCGTCTCATTGATAAAGGCGATGTAGTCGTCGAAATCGGCCGCAGGCTTGGCCGCCATCAACTGGTTCAAGAAGCTGGCCTCAGTCGCAGAGCCGCTGCTTTCATACTGGATGAGCGAGCCATAGAACCCGGACAGGTAGTAACGGGTGCACAGCATGCGCACCTGGATGATGATGCGCAGGATATTGATGGGGAAAAAGCTGCGATCCAGGCGGCGCTGCGCGCCTGTCCAGTGCTGTATCTGCGCGGAGCGTCGGGTGCCATCCTCGCCGCGCGAACTGTACAGGGCGTGAACGCTGTGGCCCTCGTACGCCAGGAAATTCCTGTTGGCATCGACCTTGAGCAGGTCGCTCTGGAAATCGAATGCAGTGGCGGTGCCGGCCACCGGCACGCTTGGCAGGTACATCCCGTCATCACGCTTGAAAACCAGCCCGCCAAATACCGTCTCGCGCCGGTTGCCGATCTGTTGATGCGCCCAATGGGCGGCATCATGGTCGGTGACGAATGCCGGCCCCAGATGGGGAACCGGCCTGCGTGTGCTCGCCGCTTGATCGTCTTGAATGTGAGTACTGTCCATGTCCATCGTCACTTGAATGAAGTTAAGAAAACTGGCGCTGCCCCTGGGTTGCCGGGGGCACCAGGCAGGCTTCACTTTCAAGGGTTTGGCTGGACGCAGGCATTAGATAGTTAAGGCTCGGGGCGCCAGGCACCATCAGGGTGCGCCTGCACGCACAGCCCACGTTGATTGGCGCCGCATTGGTGCATCGCCCACCCCCACAGCCCGGTCACGGCTCGCGCGCACCACGATTGCGCGCCCCGGCACAGCCTTTGCAATCACTCCCTCATCACATCATTGAGTCATGGAGATTGCACAATGAAGCGTCGCAGCTTGATCAAGGCTTTCACACTGTCGGCATCCATCGCCGCGATGGGCATGACCTGGACGGTACAGGCCGCCGAGACCATCAAGGTCGGCATCCTGCACTCGCTGTCCGGGACCATGGCGATCTCCGAGACCTCGCTCAAAGACATGGCGCTGATGACCATCGACGAGATCAACGCCAAGGGCGGCGTGAACGGCAAGATGCTCGAACCGGTAGTGGTGGACCCGGCTTCCAACTGGCCGCTGTTCGCTGAAAAGGGCCGCCAGTTGCTGACCCAGGACAAGGTCGCCGTGGTGTTCGGTTGCTGGACCTCGGTGTCGCGCAAATCGGTATTGCCGGTGTTCGAAGAACTCAATGGCCTGCTGTTCTACCCGGTGCAATACGAAGGCGAAGAGATGTCGCCGAACGTGTTCTATACCGGTGCGGCGCCGAACCAGCAGGCGATCCCGGCGGTGGAATACCTGATGAGCGAAGAAGGCGGCGGCGCCAAGCGCTTCTTCCTGCTGGGCACCGACTACGTGTACCCGCGCACCACCAACAAGATTCTGCGTTCGTTCCTGCACTCCAAAGGCGTAGCGGATAAAGACATCGAAGAGGTCTACACCCCGTTCGGCCACAGCGATTACCAGACCATCGTGGCCAACATCAAAAAATTCTCCGCCGGTGGCAAGACCGCAGTGATCTCCACCGTGAACGGCGACTCCAACGTGCCGTTCTACAAAGAGCTGGCCAACCAGGGCCTGAAGGCTACCGACGTACCGGTCGTCGCCTTCTCCGTGGGTGAAGAAGAACTGCGCGGCATCGACACCAAGCCGCTGGTGGGCAACCTCGCCGCCTGGAACTACTTCCAGTCGGTGGAGAACCCGGTGAACAAGAAATTCGTCGCTGACTGGAAAGCCTACGCCAAGGCCCACAACCTGCCGGGCGCGGACAAAGCCGTGACCAACGACCCGATGGAAGCCACCTACGTGGGCATCCACATGTGGGCGCAGGCGGTGGAGAAAGCCAAGTCCACCGACGTCGACAAAGTGCGTGAAGCCATGGCCGGGCAGACCTTTGCCGCGCCGTCCGGCTTCACCCTGACCATGGACAAGACCAACCACCACCTGCACAAGCCGGTGATGATCGGCGAGATCCAGTCTGACGGGCAGTTCTCGGTGGTGTGGCAGACCCAGGAGCCGATTCGGGCGCAGCCGTGGAGCCCGTACATTCCGGGGAATGACAAGAAGCCGGATTACGCCGTCAAGAGCAACTAAGACCGCCGCACTGATCGTTCCCACGCTCCGCGTGGGAATGCATCCCGTGACGCTCTGCGTCACACAGCGGACGCAGAGCGTCCAAGGCGGCATTCCCACGCAGAGCGTGGGAACGATCTATAGGAAACTGCCATGCCCACTGCCCTATACCGCTTCATCCTCGCCGCCCTGCTGTTGCTGCCCCTCGCCGCACACGCCAGCGACGCCGAAGACTTCATCAACGCCAACCCGATGCAACAAGCCAAGCTGCTCCAGGACTGGGCCGCCCAGCCCGACCCGGCGCGCATCGAGCTGGTGGACGCCCTGCAACAAGGCCAGATCAGCGTCAACGGCGAAACCAAGACCGTACGCCTGAACAACCGCCTGCGCGGCCTGATCGACAACGTGCAAGCCAGCCAGGAATTGCTCGCTGCCGACCCCAAGGTGCGCCTTGCCGCCGCCCAGACTCTGCAAAAAAGTGCACAACCTGCGCAGCTGAAATTCCTCGACCAGCAACTCGCCGGCGAAACCAATGATGACGTACACACAGCCCTCAGTCTCGCCCTGGCCAACCTGCAACTGGTAGATCCCGACCCGGCCGTGCGCCTGGCCGCCGTGCGCTTGCTCGGCGGCACCGGCGACCCGCTGGCCCGCACTCGCCTGGAAGCCCTGCTCGCTCCCGGCGTCGAAGCCGACGCCACGGTGCACACCGCCGCCGAGACCAGCCTGGCCCAGGTCAAACGCAAACTGATGGTGGGCGAGATTCTCGGCCAGGCCTTCAGCGGCATGTCCCTGGGCTCGATCCTGCTGCTGGCGGCGCTCGGCCTGGCGATCACCTTCGGCCTGCTCGGGGTGATCAACATGGCCCACGGCGAGATGCTGATGCTCGGCGCCTACTCCACCTATGTGGTGCAGTTGCTGATGCAGCGCTACGTGCCCCAGGCCATCGAGTTCTACCCGCTGATCGCGCTGCCGGTGGCGTTTTTTGTCACCGCCGCCATCGGCATGGCCCTTGAGCGCACGGTGATTCGTCACCTCTACGGCCGCCCGCTGGAAACCCTGCTCGCCACCTGGGGCATCAGCCTGATGCTGATCCAACTGGTGCGCCTGGTGTTCGGTGCGCAGAACGTTGAAGTGGCCAACCCCGAGTGGCTGTCCGGGGGAATCCAGGTGCTGCCCAACCTGGTGCTGCCGTACAACCGCATCGTGATCATCGCCTTCGCGCTGTTCGTGGTGGTGCTGACTTGGCTGCTGCTGAACAAGACGCGCCTGGGCCTCAACGTGCGGGCCGTCACCCAGAACCGCAACATGGCCGCCTGCTGCGGCGTGCCCACCGGACGCGTGGACATGCTCGCCTTTGGCCTCGGCTCCGGCATAGCGGGCCTCGGTGGCGTGGCCCTGAGCCAGATCGGCAACGTCGGCCCGGACCTCGGCCAGAGCTACATCATCGACTCGTTCCTGGTGGTGGTACTCGGCGGTGTCGGCCAGTTGGCCGGTAGCGTCATGGCCGCCTTCGGCCTGGGGATAGCCAACAAGATTCTTGAACCGCAGATCGGTGCCGTGCTCGGCAAGATCCTGATCCTCGCGCTGATCATTCTGTTCATCCAGAAACGCCCGCAAGGACTCTTCGCACTGAAAGGACGGGTGATCGACTGATGAACCAGCCATTGATGCTTACGGCCGCGCAAAAGGCCGGCCCCAAGGTGACTGTCGCGGTCGGTGCAGTGGTGCTGATCCTGCTGCTGGCGCTGCCGTTGTTCTCGCTGTTGTCACCGGAAAATCCGCTGCACGTTTCCGCCTATACCCTGACGTTGGTGGGCAAGATTCTGTGCTATGCCATCGTCGCCCTGGCGCTGGACCTGGTGTGGGGTTATGCCGGGATGTTGTCCCTCGGCCACGGCCTGTTCTTTGCGCTGGGCGGTTATGCCATGGGCATGTACCTGATGCGCCAGGCGTCCGGCGATGAGCTGCCGGCGTTCATGACCTTTTTGTCGTGGACCGAGTTGCCGTGGTACTGGACCGGCACCAGCCACTTCCTCTGGGCAATGTGCCTGGTGGTGTTGGCGCCGGGATTGCTGGCGCTGGTGTTCGGGTTCTTCGCCTTCCGCTCACGGATCAAGGGCGTGTACTTCTCGATCATGACCCAGGCCCTGACCTTCGCCGGGATGCTGTTGTTCTTCCGCAACGAGACCGGGTTCGGCGGCAATAACGGCTTTACCAATTTCCGCAGCATCCTCGGGTTTGGCATCACCGAGCCGGGCACGCGAGCGGCGCTGTTTGTGGCCACCGTGGTGTTGTTGGTGGCGAGCCTGTTCATCGGCTGGCGCCTGGCCCAGAGCAAGTTCGGCCGGGTACTGACAGCGCTGCGGGATGCGGAAAATCGCCTGATGTTCTGCGGCTACGACCCGCGTGGCTTCAAGCTGTTCGTGTGGGTGTTGAGCGCGGTGCTGTGTGGTTTGGCGGGCGCGTTGTATGTGCCGCAAGTGGGCATCATCAACCCCAGCGAAATGTCGCCGACCAACTCCATCGAGGCCGCTGTGTGGGTGGCCCTCGGCGGGCGTGGAACCTTGATCGGCCCGCTGCTGGGCGCCGGTGTGGTCAACGGCATGAAGAGCTGGTTCACCGTGGCGTTTCCTGAGTATTGGCTGTTCTTCCTCGGTGCGCTGTTCATTATCGTCACCCTGTATTTGCCCAAGGGTGTGATTGGCCTGCTGAAGAAGAGGGGCGACCAATGAGGATCACAGCGACGGCCGAATTTATGCTCGAACCTATCCTTGAACCCAATAAAGACCAGGGCAGCGCCCGCGATGCCATCGGCCTCGGTCAGGCCGCCGGCAAAGGCCTGAACACCCGCCACGGCACGATCCTGACCCTGGAAGACATCAGCGTCAGCTTCGACGGCTTCAAGGCGTTGAACGACTTGAACCTGTACATCGGCGTCGGCGAATTGCGCTGCATCATCGGCCCCAACGGCGCGGGCAAGACCACGCTGATGGACGTGATCACCGGCAAGACCCGGCCCAGCCACGGCAAGGCCTGGTTCGGCGAAACCCTCGACCTGACGAGCATGAGCGAAGTGCAGATCGCCCAGGCCGGCATCGGTCGCAAGTTCCAGAAGCCCACGGTATTCGAAGCCCTCAGCGTGTTTGAAAACCTGGAGCTGGCGCAGAAGACCGACAAATCGGTGTGGGCCAGCCTGCGGGCGCGCTTGAGTGGTGAGCAGAAAGACCGCATCAGCGAAGTACTCGACACCATCCGACTCACCGCTTCAGTCAATCGCCCGGCCGGCTTGCTGTCCCACGGCCAGAAACAGTTCCTGGAAATCGGCATGTTGCTGATGCAGGACCCGCAACTGTTGCTGCTGGATGAACCGGTGGCGGGCATGACCGATGCCGAAACCGAGTTCACCGCCGAGCTGTTCAAGCGCCTGGCGGGCAAGCATTCGCTGATGGTGGTGGAACACGACATGGGCTTTGTCGGCTCGATTGCCGACCACGTGACGGTGTTGCACCAGGGCAGCGTGCTGGCCGAAGGGTCGCTGGAACAGGTGCAGGAAAATGAGCGGGTGATCGAGGTTTACCTCGGCCGCTGAACCTGATCGTTCCCACGCTCCGCGTGGGAATGCATCCGGTGACGCTCTGCGTCACACGGCGGACGCGGAGCGTCCATCGCGGCGTTCCCACGCAGAGCGTGGGAACGATCATTAAGGGGAACTGAACATGCTGCAAGTCGACAAGCTGCACCAGTACTACGGCGGTAGCCACATCCTGCGCGGGCTTTCCTTTGAGGTAAAAGTCGGCGAAGTCACCTGCCTGCTGGGCCGCAACGGCGTGGGCAAGACCACCTTGCTCAAGTGCCTGATGGGTTTGCTGCCGGCCAAGGAAGGTGCGGTGAACTGGGAAGGCCGCGCCATTACCGGCTTCAAGCCGCACCAGCGGGTGCACGCCGGTATCGCTTACGTGCCCCAGGGCCGGGAGATTTTTGGCCGCCTGACAGTGGAAGAAAACCTGCTGATGGGCCTGTCACGCTTCCCCGGCTCCGAAGCCAAGGAAGTGCCCGCCTTCATCTACGAGCTGTTCCCGGTGCTGCTGCAAATGAAGCAACGCCGGGGTGGTGACTTGTCCGGCGGCCAGCAACAGCAGCTGGCTATCGGCCGGGCCCTGGCCAGCCGCCCGCGCCTGTTGATCCTCGATGAACCCACCGAAGGCATCCAGCCGTCGGTGATCAAGGAGATCGGCGCGGTGATCAAGAAGCTCGCGGCACGCGGCGACATGGCGATTCTGCTGGTGGAGCAGTTCTATGATTTTGCCGCGGAACTGGCCGACCAGTACCTGGTGATGTCCCGGGGCGAAATCGTCCAGCAGGGGCGTGGAGAAAATATGGAAAGCGAGGGTGTGCGCGGACTCGTTACGATCTAATCTGTAGCGTCCTAACGATAAGCACTGACCATGACCCTACCTGCCCCCACCGCGCTGTTCACCCCAAGCTGGCACGCCGAGCTGGAACTCGGCTACGCGCGTTTCGGCGACACCACGCGCCCAGTGATGCGCCGCCACCTCGGCCCACTGCGGGTGCAAAAGCATCTGTACGCCGAAGGCCCCGAGGTGTGCCAGCACATCATCGTGCACCCGCCGGGCGGGATTGCCGGCGGTGATCGTCTCGATATCAGCGCCCATGTCGCCGAAGGTGCGTGGGCGCAACTGACCAGCCCCGGCGCGGCCAAGTGGTACCGCGCCGGCGGGCCGGCGTATCAGAAACTGGAGCTGACGGTTGAGGCGGGCGCGACGCTGGAATGGCTGCCGCAGGAGACCATCGTGTTCAGCGCCGCCCAGGCCGAACTCACCACCCGCATCGACCTGCAAGGCGATGCCCGGCTGTTTTACTGGGACGTGGTCGCCCTCGGGCGCCCCGCCAGCGGCGAGCGTTTCGACCTCGGGCACTTCCAGTCGCACCTGGATATCCGCCGCGACGGCCAGTTGATTTGGCATGAGCGCCAGCGCATTGTGGGCGCCGACGGTTTGCTCGACTCACCCATCGGGCTGGACGGGCAACCGGTGTTTGCGACCTTGCTGGTGACCGGCGAAATCGACCCTGAACTGCTCGAACAATGTCGCTCCCTGCCCCACCCGGTACGCGGCGACCTGACCCAATTGCCCGGCCTGCTGGTGGCCCGCTGCCTGGCCAGTGAAGCGCTGCTGGCGCGAGCCTGGCTGATCGCACTGTGGCGCCTGCTGCGCCCGGCCGTGCTGGGCCGCGAGGCTGTATCACCGAGAATCTGGAGCACATGAAGATTAAAAATGTGGGAGCGGGCTTGCTCGCGAATGCAGTGGGTCAGGCAAAGATGCATTCACTGACACACCGCATTCGCGAGCAAGCCCGCTCCCACATTGGATCTCCGGTGTTTTTACGAATGTATTTCATAGTGGACCTTGAACGATGGACCTGACCCCACGGGAAAAAGACAAACTGCTGATCTTCACCGCCGGCCTGGTAGCCGAGCGACGGTTGGCGCGCGGTGTGAAGCTCAACTACCCGGAAACCATCGCCTACATCTCCGCCGCGTTGATGGAAGGCGCCCGCGATGGCCGCACCGTGGCCGAGCTGATGCACTTCGGCACCACCCTGCTCACCCGCGAACAGGTGATGGAAGGCATCCCGGAAATGATCCCGGACATCCAGGTGGAAGCCACCTTCCCCGACGGCACCAAGCTGGTCACCGTCCACCAACCCATCGCCTGAGGCCCGACCATGTCCTTTTTGATTCGTGATGCGGTGCACGCCGATTTGCCAGGGATTCGCGATATCTACAACGACGCGGTGCTCAACACCACGGCGATCTGGAACGAACAACCGGTAGACCTGGGCAACCGCCAGGCCTGGTTCAGCGCTCGTCAGTCGCAGTTTTATCCGGTCCTGGTGGCCGTCGAAGACGAGCAGGTCATCGGCTATGCCTCGTTC
Organism: Pseudomonas sp. C8002; assembly: GCF_013385765.1. Taxonomy (NCBI): domain Bacteria; kingdom Pseudomonadati; phylum Pseudomonadota; class Gammaproteobacteria; order Pseudomonadales; family Pseudomonadaceae; genus Pseudomonas; species Pseudomonas sp. C8002. The sequence goes on along the minus strand of NZ_JACAPJ010000008.1, from coordinate 266,188 downwards.
GGTGACTGGCGGCCCTTTGAGGGCTTTCGCCACACCGTCGAACACTCGGTGTACGTGCGCAACGACCAGCGCGGCAAAGGCCTCGGCCCACAGTTGATGCAGGTGCTGATCGAGCGGGCGAATACCTGCGACAAACACGTGATGGTCGCCGCCATCGAAAGCGGCAACCAGGCCTCGATCCGCCTGCATGAGCGCCTGGGTTTCATCACCACCGGGCAGATGCCCCAGGTCGGCACCAAGTTCGGCCGCTGGCTGGACCTGACCTTCATGCAACTGACGCTCAACCCAGGCGCTGTGCCGCCCAAGGAGTGACACTGATGAACGCCCAACTGCGTCGAGTCAATGCCGAAAGTTTTGCCCATTACCGCCCGGGTTTGATTGAGCTGTTGCTGGACGCCGTGAAGCACGGCGCATCGGTGGGCTTCATGGCCGACTTCGATGAAGCCCAGGCCGGCACTTATCTCAACGGCGTGCAGGCCAGTCTTAACGATGGCAGCCTGCTGCTGTGGGTGGTGGTGCGTGATGAACACGTCATCGCCAGCGTGCAATTGGCGCTGTGCATGAAAGCCAACGGCCTGAACCGCGCCGAAGTGCAGAAGCTGCTGGTGCACAGCGAGGCCCGGCGCCGTGGCCTTGGCCAGCAACTGATGAGCGCCCTGGAACTGAGCGCCCGCCAGTACAAACGCGGGCTGCTGTACCTGGACACCGAAGCCGGCTCCGGCGCCGAAGCCTTCTACCAGTCGCTGCGTTATACCAAGATCGGTGAATTGCCCGACTACTGCCAAAGCCCGGACGGGCGCTACACCCCGACCGCCATCTACTTCAAGACCCTGGGGCAACCTGCATGATTCCTGGCGAATTTCAGATCCAGCCTGGCGACATCGAACTCAACGTGGGCCGGCGCACCGCCACCCTGAGCGTAGCCAACAGCGGCGACCGGCCGATCCAGGTTGGTTCCCACTATCACTTTTTCGAGACCAACGACGCACTGACGTTCGACCGTGCTGCCAGCCGTGGCATGCGCCTGAACATCCCGGCCGGCACCGCCGTGCGCTTTGAGCCAGGGCAGAGTCGTGAAGTGGAACTGGTTGAGCTGAGTGGCAAACGCCGGGTGTTCGGGTTTGCCGGGCGCATCATGGGCGACCTGGACTGACCTGTGGCGAGGGAGCTTGCTCCCGCTCGGGCGCGCAGCGGCCGCAAAAGAGCTGACTCAATCTTTCTGACTCACCCCGGTGCCTGGCTTTTGGGGCTGCTGCGCAGCCCAGCGGGAGCAAGCTCCCTCGCCACCTATCGGGAACGATCAAGGAACTAAACACATGAAGATTTCCAGACAAGCCTACGCCGACATGTACGGCCCCACCGTTGGTGACAAGGTCCGCTTGGCCGACACCGAGCTGTTCGTCGAAGTCGAACAGGACTTCACCGTCTACGGCGAAGAAGTGAAGTTCGGCGGCGGCAAGGTGATCCGTGATGGCCAGGGCCAGAGCCAACTGCTCGCCCATGAGGTGGTCGACACCCTGATCACCAACGCGCTGATCATCGACCACTGGGGCATCGTCAAGGCTGACGTCGGCCTGAAAAACGGCCGCATCGCCGCCATCGGCAAGGCCGGCAACCCGGACATCCAGCCCGGCGTGACCATCTGTGTCGGCGCCAGCACCGAAGTGATTGCCGGTGAAGGCATGATCCTCACCGCCGGCGGCATCGATACCCACATCCACTTCATTTGCCCGCAGCAAATCGAAGAAGCACTGACCAGCGGCGTCACCACCATGATCGGCGGCGGCACCGGGCCGGCCACCGGCACCAACGCCACCACCTGCACCTCCGGCCCATGGCACTTGGCGCGCATGCTCCAGGCCTCCGACTCGTTCCCGATGAACATCGGCTTCACCGGCAAGGGCAACGCCAGCCTGCCGGAGCCGTTGATCGAACAAGTGAAGGCCGGTGCCATTGGCTTGAAGCTGCACGAGGACTGGGGCACCACGCCGGCGAGCATCGACAACTGCCTGAGCGTCGCCGACGAGTACGACGTGCAGGTGGCGATCCACAGCGACACCCTCAACGAATCCGGCTTTGTCGAAACCACCCTCGCCGCCTTCAAGGGCCGCACCATCCACACCTATCACACCGAAGGTGCCGGTGGCGGTCACGCGCCAGACATCATCAAGGCCTGTGGCTTCCCCAACGTGCTGCCCAGCTCCACCAACCCAACCCGGCCGTTCACCCGCAACACCATCGACGAACACCTGGACATGTTGATGGTGTGCCATCACCTGGACCCGAGCATTGCCGAAGACGTGGCCTTTGCCGAAAGCCGCATCCGCCGCGAAACGATTGCCGCCGAAGACATCCTTCACGACCTCGGCGCGTTCTCGATGATCAGCTCCGACAGCCAGGCCATGGGCCGCGTCGGCGAAGTGATCACGCGCACCTGGCAGACCGCCGACAAGATGAAGAAACAGCGCGGGCCATTGCCTGGCGACGGAGAAGGCAACGACAACTTCCGCGCCAAACGATACATCGCCAAGTACACCATCAACCCGGCGATCACCCATGGCATCAGCCACGAAGTGGGTTCCATCGAAGTCGGTAAATGGGCCGACCTGGTGCTGTGGCGCCCGGCGTTTTTCGGGATCAAGCCAACCCTGATCCTCAAGGGCGGCGCGATTGCCTCAAGCCTCATGGGCGACGCCAACGCCTCGATCCCGACGCCGCAACCGGTGCACTACCGCCCGATGTTCGCCAGCTTCGGCAGCTCGCTGCACGCCACCAGCCTGACCTTTATCAGCCAGGCGGCGTTGGCGGCAGGCCTGCCGGAGCAGTTGGGGTTGAAGAAGCAGATCGCCGTGGTCAAGGGTTGCCGCGCGGTGCAGAAAACCGACTTGATCCACAACGATTACCTGCCGGATATCGAGGTTGACCCGCAGACCTACCAGGTCAAGGCCGACGGTGTGTTGCTGTGGTGTGAACCGGCGGATGTGCTGCCGATGGCGCAGCGTTACTTTCTGTTCTGAAGCGCGATTTCCAGAGCCTCGTCAGTGAGCCTCTGGAGAATCGCCTTGCGCTCCTCGTGCAGTTTCACCGCAAGCGCATCGTAGACGTCCTGGTGCATGGGCGTGCCGGGAGGAAAATCCTCAACCGACTTGTCCAGCATCAGGGCCGAATTGCGCAGGGTATTGCGCAGGGCCATCTTCTGCGATTCAAGCAATCGACCATTGGCCGCCAGATCATTCAGGGCACTCGTCAAGTCTTCCAGCGCCGCCCTTTTGCGCGTCAGCCAGACAAAGGCCGCGGGCGTCGAACGCTCAAGGTACTCACCCCAGAAGTCCAGCTCGACGAGCGCATCCCTGAGCAGGTCGCCCTCCTCCAATGCCATGACCCGATCAAAAGCATCGTCCAGCATCTGCGGGGTGACGTCGGGTTCCGGGTACATCACATCCGCTGATTGCCAGGGCAGCTCAAGCCGTTGGGCCAACCCGGTGGAAAACGCCAGATGGACCCCCACTTCGTCGATAGCCCGTTCGGGGTTTCCAGCAGAGTCGGTTCCCCGGTCCCGATCATTGGGGAACTTGCGGCCTTGCTCACTCAATGCCGCCACCCGGGCGCGAGCAATTTCTCCCAGCTTGTTGAGCCGGGTCCTGCCTTTGGCCACCGTCAACATCAGTTGCTCGACCACGTCGGGGTGAGGGTTGGTCCAAGCCTCATACACCATCACTTCGATCCCCATGGCATTGAACAATTGGGCACCCGCATCAACGCAGCTGGTAGGCGCCCTCGCCATGTCGAAAAGCTTCTCACGCAGCCGGGTGTCGTCGTACATGGCGCGCAACATTCGCCAGACCTTGGCCGTAAGGTCTTGCGCGAAGTCTTCCGACATTGCATCGGCAGACTCGCTCAACTTGCGGATTTCGTTAAAAAACGGTTCGGCGCCCCTGGACTCTTCCAAGGCATTCCATAGGGGCTGCAAGTCCCTCCACTGCATGTCGGTGAGGCCGGACTTCCATTGGATGCTGTCCTGCATCCCTCGGGGTGGAAACTGCCGCTCCGGGTCCATACCTACAGATGCAATGTACTGCTTGAGCTGGCGAAGGCCTTCGGGCGTCAGCAAGGAGCGAGTAACACGGGTGCGCGCAAGAATCGCAGCCTGCGCTGAACCTGGCTCGACTATCGGCACCTCGAGCGCATTACCTTCCAGGTCCAGGTTGAACTCGCGAGGCCGAGGCCTGGCGAAGATCCCAATGGGCCAACCACGCTGCCCGGTATCGCCCAATGAAACGTGATACAGCCGGCGCATCCGGCTGATGTCCGGCGCCATGCCCAGCGGATTGGACTCCAGCTCGAGTGTCTGGAGCCGGGTGAGGTTCTTCAATCGGTTGACGGCCGCGACGTCCAGCACAATCTCGTTATCCGCCAGTATCAACGTCTCAAGCCTGGGCAGATGCTCAAGCAACAGGGGCAGGCGAGTGAGCTGGTTGTCTTCCAGGTTGAGGGTGCGCAAGCCGCGAAAGGGAGCCAGGAAAGGCTCGACGGCATTGGTCAGTTCCGCACTGGATATTTCCAGGTAAGTGACATGATCAAAGTTGGCGCTCAGCGCCGGAAGCGACGCCAACTGAGGTTGTATGTCAATCTCGCTCACTTCGATCTTCTGGCCCAGGGGATTGCCGGAACTATCCACATCAACCTCACCGTTACGCCTCCAGGCGCGAATCAACACCTTGCGCAGTTCTTTACGGATGGCACGCTGCTCTCGGTATTCAGCGCTATTGGCCTCACCAAAGCCCTGGATCGGTGATGCTTCCCAGGTCTCCAAGGTGGAACGGAGCATTTCGTACTCCTGCTCCAGAGAGATGAGCCAGGTGTCGTCGGCCGGCGTGTAAGGTGCACGCAGTTGGGCAATCTGCACTTCGTCAAAAGTGGGGTAGAGGGCTTTGATACGCTGGCGAACGTTGTGCTCCCAGGAGCCCGCACCACGACCACTCCAGGCATAACCGATCCGCCCGCGAGAAGAGCGCTGCGGCGAAATGAAAAAGGGTGAGCCCAACGGTTGCATGCCCAGCACCTTGCGCAGGCCGGCACGGGACAGGGCGTGCTGTTGAATCAACCTTCCAAGTTGCGGCCCCTGCCCGACCTCGGGCAACCCCACGGACTGGCGATGAGCCTCCGGCAGTGCGTGCTGCAAGGAATCGTACAAGCTATCGACCCCATGTAACTCGTTGCCCTGGGTGTCAAACACCTGATACTGACCATCGCCCACTCGCACCAGCAGTTTGAGGTTGCTGGACCCAGGTAGGCCATAGCTGGCACGCAGGCGCCCGCTCACCGAGCCTTCGTGCACTTCAATGCGCAGGCTGTCCCGCCAACCGGGAAGGTGCTCAAGGGTATTGAGCACCAGGGCTTCAGTGTCAGCATTGGCCAACGCATCCAGGTACAGCCCTTCATACGCCCGGGCCAGGCGCAATTCCCCAAGTTTCTGGCGCGCTTGCTGCGCCAGCTCCAGGGGAATCTTGCGATTGTTGACCAGGCTCGCCCTCTGCGAGGGGCTGGCACCTTCCAGCAGTTCCTCGACCATGACCGGTGGCAGGCTTTTGAAGTCGCGCGCGAACAGTTGCAGTTCGGCGCTGCCAGGCGATGACCGCCCGAGGTAAAGGCTGTCGAACACCCGCCGCAGGGACTGTTTTGCATAGATTCCCAGGCGAGCCTGCAACGCCTGGCTACGCAGCGCGGCCCCGTAGGGCATATGCTGGCCGAGCAGGTTTTTAAGCTGCTCCTCGGGCAAACTCTCGACGATCAACGCCGGCAGCTTGCCGCCGAACAGGTCGATGCGGCTGATGCTGATCAGTTCCGTCCCGGGCGCATGAGGTTGGCCATACAACGCAGCTGTCCTGCTGGTGCCCTGGCCGTCAAATACTTCGATGGTCCTGCCGGGCGGCCAGCCGGTCATTTCCACCATCAACGACGCGGCGTAGCTACCCAGGTCCATCGACATCGACCCCGCAAGGATCTGCCCACTCAAGCTTTCGGCACGCCCGTAAGCCCGCATGCGCACCGCCGTATCGAGTGTGATGGCCGGAGTGGGCTCGCTTTCCACGTACAGCCGGCGCAGCACGCTTTCGTCGGTGTCACTGATCTTGCGCACCTGCTCCAACTGCGTATCGCTCAGGCCTTCCATTACATGGCTCAGTCGCCGCATCAGCGGAACACCTTGCCACGTCAGGGGCTCATCGGCCTCATGGGTCCAGGCGCCAGAACCGTTGTTGACGATCTGAGGCTCATACGCCTCGGGCCTGCTGGGGTGCTGGACCCGGTACACGCCCGGTTCGTCTTGCGCGGTCACGGCGTAGCGATTGCCGTCCACCGACACCACCTGGCGCCCATTGACGGTATGTAGTCCCGCCTGGTCGGGAACCGAGCCTGCCGGCAGTCGGATGTCCTGCGCATAGGGCGCAAGGTCCGGCTTCCACAAGCGGGCCTTGCCCGACGGCAGCCTGACGGCCTTGAGTCCTTCGATAAACGGCGACACGCTGATATGCAACGCAGCGCCGCCCACCGCCAGTTGCGCGAGATTTTCCAGCACGTCAGCGATATGCGCCCAGCCAGCCTCGCGGTCACCCTGGCCGAGTTCAACCACGCCCTCCAGCACTTCGTACAGCAGTTGCCCGGCCGTGACCACCGCCATCAGTGCACCCAAGGGCGGAATGAACATCGACACCAGGTTCAAGGTGAACAGGCCGATGTTCATCAGATGCGCCATCCGCCGGTCGTGGCCAGCCGCGTCGGTGTGAGCGGTGGGTATCGCCATGCTCAACCCATCGTCGAGTGCGCGCTTGCGCATGTCGGCGTACAGCTCGTCCCAAGGGTCGACGTCGATCCACAGCCCCTTGATCGGGTGGGCGTTGAGGTTCAGGTTTGGCTGGTCCTGCGGCGTGCGGCTGATATGTCGCGGGGACTTTATGACGGCGTTGATCGCCTGGAGTTCGGTAAGGGATTTTCTAGCGTAGTACTGTCGCCACGCTGGATCAGGGCCCAGGGCCACGCGCCTTTGCGGTTCATCGACGCGTTTCTCGGTGAACCGCCCGTAGTAGTAAGCCAGGTATTTTTTCCCGATGAACCGTGAGAAAAACTGTTGGTGGGCCGTGACCTGAACACCCCTGCTGTCCCAATAGTCCTCGGGTCTGTAAGCGGTCAGCTCACGGGTCGTTTCCTCTGCATAGTCGGCAAAGGTTTTGTAGCGCTTGATGGGGTGCTCGGGGTGGTCGGGGATGTAGACGATAAGCCAGGTGCCATACCCATGCTCCACGCTCGGGTCGATCATGAGGCAGCCGTGCATTTGCAGTTCCATGATACTGGGCCAGCGGTGCCAGACCTGCTTGCCTTCGTGCTTGATGCGTCGCTCGCCATTGGCGATGCGCAGCAGTAGCGCGTAGTCGTCGCTGCGAATATCACCTTTGAGCAACGCCACGTAGGCGGCGGCTCTGAAGGCGTCCTTTTGCCGGGTGATAAAGCGTTCACGCAGCAGGTTCCTGGACACGGTTTGCACGGGCAGCAGGTAGGTGGTGAGGTGTTCCTGGTACAGCCTGCCCAGGTCCAGGTCGCGGCATAACCGGGCGAAGGTCTCGATCGTCAGGGTCGTGGTATGGCGCTCGAAACGGCCATCGGCGCCGGGAGCGGTGACAAAGCCTGAAGCACTGTCGAAGAACCCGGCGCGGGTCTCGCGCGCTTCAAAATTGTTCAAGGCCGCTTGCAACAGGGACAAAGTCTTGGTCCGGTAGCCTGTCGCTAGACCTTCGACCGGTACATAGAGGCGCAGATGCACCTGGTTGACGTCCAGCTCAAACCCGGCAGCCTTCAACGCGGCTTCAAGCAATGGCCGGGCGAAGGCGTTGACCTCTTGCACCTTGCCGGTCGCTTGCTCCAGTGCAGTGTGAGACTTGATGCTCGCCTCCAACAGGTTTTGCAGCGCAGCCTTCTGTGCCGGGGTGGTGGCCGCATACCAGGCGGGGATCTCTGGCTTGGCCTGCGTGATGGCTGCACGCAGGGCAGGAGATGCGCTGACCAGGCTTTCGGGGATGGCGGCTTTGATCTGTGCATAGTGACGCCCTTCGCCGCCCGGCAGGAGCGAGGAGGAGGCTTGAGGTGCTGGCATAAACGAGTACCGATAGGGAAATTAAGGCAATGACCTTAATCAGTCGCCCCCGGCACTCGGCGGTAGCTATTTGAACGGATTGCCCCCCATGGACGAACACTCAAAAAGCGCTGGCAGGCTTGATGCACACGGGGGGATTTCCATGGGGTAATTAAGTCGTCGATCCATAGGTAATCCGGGGCCGATGCGTTAACTATTGCGTGCTATCCAGCGGCTTTTCGACTTATTAATCCACAGCGGTTTTCAGTAGCCTTTTTCCTTTGCTTACCCAAAGGAATGCCCCCATGCAGGATGCCCCCTCCGTTACTCCCCTCTCATCTTCCGACGACAACAGTGCGTTCATTCGCCAGGCCATTCCGGACTGGCTGGTACAGGCGCCGGCCCACCGCATAGAAGCGTTGAAACAGGCCAGGCTCGAACAGGCGCAGTGGATGGACAGCTTGTCGCCGCTGCAGCGAAGAACCTTGAAGGGGTTCAATGAAACCAGTTTCAAATCCCAACACGCGGTGGATAAACACCTGGCCAACGTCCAGGCACTCAAGCCCTTCGCCATAGGCCTGCTCAACGGCGCGCTGAAAGAACAATTCAACCTCACCGTGGATGTCGAAGGCACCTCTCTTCGTTTGTATGAGCCGCTGAGGCTCGGCACCCTGGGGATCAAGGCCGGCGAATACAAAGTACTGGAGGTGTCGCTGGTGCAGGCTGCCCTGCATAACGTTGAAGCCAGTGAAGGTGAAGACGGCGCATTCGATCCTGCCTCCGGGTTCACCCAATACCCGGACCGGGAAGGCGCCTCTCCCAGGATCAGCCCGGCGCTGACCGTACCCGCCTTTATCAGGCTGTGCCGTACGCTGGACGTGGGTGCCCGCTACCAGGCGCACCTCAAGGAAACATTACTGCCCACCGACGAGACGGCCGCCACCCGGTTGCGCGACGCCGTGATCACCAGCCAGAAGGATGCCCTCAGGGCTGCGGCGTACCTGGCGCTGCTCAAGCAGGACATTCTCCCGGATGACTTCACCATGGTGCTCAAGGTGGTCGACGGCGAACGCAACCCGACGCTCGGCGGCAAGCCGGTGTGGTTCAGTTGCCTGAGCGTGATGGACCGCGCGCTCATGGGGAGCGTGGTGTTTACACCGGTGGAAAAATATCGCTATGCCACCGACTTCATCGTCTACCTGCCCCACGATCCGGAGCACCCGCTCAAGCGCTACAACAGCCTTGATGCGCTGAAAACCGAACTGAACCGCCAGTGGGTGGCGCGCGACAAAGCGCCAAGCGAATCCGGCAATAACAACCGCCCGACGCCCACGAGCTACCAGCATTTTTTCAGCCAGTTTCTCAATGAGCATGACAAGCCGGCGTTCTTCAACCGGTTTACCGAACCCGCTGCGGACTCCACCGCCGCCGTCGACGCAGTAGCGCGTTCGCCGGTGACCCAGACAATGCTGCAACTGGCCTTCCCGGTATTGACTACGACGGTCATGCCCCAGTCGCTTCCGCCCCCGAAAGCCGGCTGCAGGGTGGTGAAGACGGGCGCTCCCGACCTGTACCTGATGGTGGTCTCAAGACAGGGCCTGTGGGCTGACAACGTCGACCTGTGGGCCAACCTGTTTGAGCATGGCCGCGACAAGGCCCTCGGCGATGCGCGCGACCAGGCAGTGCCCACCGCCGATGTCGACGCTCGGGTGCGCGGGCAAAAAATCGCCCGTTGGCTGGAGGCCGGCGCTACCGTGCTCGGCCTGGGACTGGCGTTCGTCCCGGTGCTCGGCGAAATCATGCTGGCCGCCATGGCGGGCCAATTGCTCTACGAAACCTTCGAAGGTGTGATCGACTGGGGCGAAGGCGACCGTGATACGGCCAAGGCGCACTGGTTCGACGTCGCCCAAAACCTGGCCGCCATGGCGCTGCTGGCCGGCGCGGGGAAAAGCCTGCAAAAGCTCGCGGCACCGCCTACACCCGCGTTGGTACAGGGGCTCAAGCCGGTTCGTTTGCCAGGTGGCGAGCAGCGGCTGTGGAAGCCGGACCTTACGCCTTATCGCAGCCCCGTCGTATTGTCCAAGGACGCCACGTTTGATGACCTGGGCTTGCACAGCCACGACCAGCAGCCGCTGCTGCCCCTCGACGATCAACTGTATGCCGTCAAACCCGAGCCCGACGGCGACACCTATCGCATACAACACCCCACCCGCTCCGACGCTTATGCCCCGCAGGTGGCGCATAACGGCGCGGGCGCCTGGCTGCATGAAGGCGAAGAACCGCTGACCTGGGACGGCCCGGCGCTGATGCGCCGCCTGGGTTGTCGCACCCGGGGCTTGAGCGACGCACAACTGGAACAGGCACGCCTGGCCAGTGGCACTCGCGCCGATCAACTGCGCCAACTGCATGTGGACCTGCAACCGCCGCCCGCCCTGTTGAGTGACAGCCTGGCGCGCTTTGGCATCCATCAGCGGATCGAGACGTTTATCGAGAAGATGGGCAGTGACGACCCGCTGGATTATGTGCTGGCCGACCCGGCGATCACCGAGCGCGTGGTGGCGCACCGAGGCTTGACCTATCCGGCGGTCCTCGACCCGACTCCCCGGGTGCTGGACGAACAGACGATGCTGTGGCGCCGCGAAGTTGCCCAGGCTGCCCGGGACAGTCGGACCTCGCTGTTCGACGCGGATTATCGCGCCCATAACCTGACCCGCTCGCCCCCGGTACAGCAGCTCATTGACAGGTTTTCCGGCCTGCCGGCGGAGGTTGCCAGGCAGTTGCTGGAAACCGCCACGGACGCGGATTTAACTGCGCTGAGTGGCCATCAGCAGTTGTCACCAAGGCTCACCGCCCTGGCGCGCGAAAGCCAGCAGCAAGTGCGCATTGCGCGGGCCTATGAAGGCTTGTTCCTCGACACCCTGCAGAGCCAGGACAGCCTGCGCTTGGCCCTGCATACCCTGCCCAGCTTGCCGGGTTGGGACCCGAGCCTGCGAGTGGAAATCCGCTTGGGCAGCGAACAGGGCCCCCTGATCGACGCCGTCGGCCCAGAGGCCGACGCACTGCCGTTGGTGCTGGCGATGGGTGAAGACGGAGCGTTCGGCGCCACCGACCTGTATGGCGCCGTTCTGGCACGTCTTGAACAGGGCCAGCGTCGAGCACTTGGCGAAGCCGCACGGGACGCCGGCACCTTGAAGCAACGGGTGCGGCAAACGCCATTGGCCCGGGACGAGCTGCGCTCGGTGCTGCTGGAATACCCGGTGCTGCGCAAACCCTTGGCAGGAGACCTGCGCCTGCGGGGCGGCTCCCCGCTGCACAAACTCACTCAATTGCGCAGCACCCATACGCGGGTGCGCAAGCTGTATCCGGGGTTCAGCGACGAGCAGGCCACAGCCTTCATCGAGACCCTCGGGAGCGATGCGCGCACTGAGTTGACGCGCCGGGAAGACCAATACGCCGCCCTCAAACGCGCACTCAAGGACTGGGTGAATCGCAGTGCCCGAGAAGATACGAGCAGGCGTCCATTTGAGGTAAACCCGGGACGCCGGGAGCAGTCAGTGGCCGATGCGTTGAGAGATTGCTGGCGCCGACAGACCGTGGACCGTGCCGGGGCCTACACCGGGCGCCGACTGGAAATCAGCGCCCAGGTGAACCTGCCCAAACTCAACGCCGATTTTGGCCATGTCGAGGAGTTGGTTCTCGACTACATGAGCTTCACCGACGGCCCCGGGCAGTTCCTTGGCAACTTCCCCAATCTGAAACGTTTGACCCTCAAACAAGTCGGCGGTATCGGACGCCACACACTGACCGAACTGCCCGAAGCTATTACGGCCATGAAGGCGCTGACGCACCTGGACCTGTCGAAAAATGCCATCCGCCTGAGCGAAATCAGCGCCGGCCAACTGGCCGGCCTGAGCCGCCTGGAAGAACTGTGCCTGAACGACAACCCCTTGGGCACCCTGCCGGATTTCAGCCCGCTGCTACGACTGCGAAAGCTGGAGCTGCGTGACACCCGGATCAATCAGTGGCCCACAGGCCTGCTGGAACTGCCGGAGCTGAGAGAAGTCGACCTGTCCGGCAATCACCTGAGCGCGGTGCCCGACAGCCTGCTCAACCCAGCCCCCGAAAACGTGGAAGCCAGCATCCGTCTCAACCGCATGACCCGCCTGCGTGACAACCCATTCACCCCGCAAGCCAATCAGCAGATGCGGGCGTACATCGCTCGCCTGGCACAAACTCGCCCGGGCTGGCGCAACGGCGGCCAGCCTGGCGCCTTCGAAGTACCCTTGAGCCACACCGACGAAATGCGGCGGATAAGGGACCTGTTTCCCGGCTACAGCGAGGAGGAAAACGAGCAATTCGTATTGCACGCAGGCGACGGGGCGCCGGCTGAACTGACGCGCCTGGAAGGCGAGTGGCAAACCTTGAGCACCCAACTGAACGCCTGGGCCACACAACGGTTCCTGGTGGCTGCCGACAGCGAAAACCTGCGTGCAGGGGATGCCAACCATCGCCAGCAATTCGCTCGAGACCTCAAGGCGTGCTGGCGGCGCATGACTCCCAAAGTGCTGGCCCAAGATGGTTCTCCCGCCGGCTACACCCTTGAAGCACTCGGCTTGAGAGTCGGCGACTTGCCTGCGCTGGAAGCAGATTTCAGCCACGTTGGGTCAATCAAGCTTCAGGACATGCAATCCGTATACGGCCTGGATGAGTTTCTCGGCCACTTCAGTCACACCCGTTGGCTCGACCTGTCGTACGGAGAGTTGCGTTCAATCCCGCCCAGCGTTGCCCGGATGACTCGGCTTACCCGCCTGGACCTCAGGAGCAACCAACTTTCCCTGAGCGAGGCCGACGTGGATCTGCTGGAGGGGCTCACTTCACTCAAGATCATCAATCTGAGCCGCAACGCCCTGGCGCGTACCCCCAACTTCGCAACCCTGCCGAACCTGCGTAGGGTGAATTTGAAAAACACCGGGATCACCGAGTGGCCGCAGGGCTTGGGGCCACATCAGGCGTTGGACATCGTTAACCTGGCGCAGAACCGCATCACGCAGTTGCCCGAGTCCCTGGTCAACCCGCTGCCCGAGGAGGCCGAGGCATTCATCTACGTCAACAACGTCACCTTTATCGACGGCAACCCGCTGAGCACCGAAGCCCGCAGGCAGTTGGTCGAGTATTGGAGCAATGCAACCTTGCTCCACCGCGAGGCAGCAGCGGGCCGGCAGCCCGGCGCGATGCGTTATCGGGCGCCACAGCCCGCTACAGTCGAGGTTCACGCGCCTCAAGAACAGATCGTGGACGACACACCGGAGCCGGCATACCAGCACTGGATGGATGGTCTGTCACCCGAGGAAATCGACGCACGACGCAGCCTGTGGGAGTCGATTGCCGAGAAACCCGGTTCGCAGATCTTCCTCGACATCCTCGACAACCTCAAAGAATCGGCGGAGTACCGCAGCCGCTATACCGACCTGCAATCGCGCCTGTGGCAATTGCTCTATGCGGCCCGGGACGATGGCTTGCGTGAAGAGCTGTTCAACCTGGCGGGTGACCCGCGCTGCGGCGATCGGTCGGCCCTGGTGTTCAGTGACATGGAGACCAAGGTGCTGACGTGGCAAGCCACGCGCTATGCCGCCGATGGCGAGGCGGGACCGGCACTCTACACGTTGGCCAAAGGTCTTTTTCGCCTGGACGAGGTGGAAAAATTAGCCAGCGCAGACATTCGGGTTCGAGAAGGCATGATTCGCACGTCGACCATGACCCCTGAACAAAAAGTCGCCGCCCTGGAAAAACTGGAAGATGTTGAAATTCGCCTGGCCTATCGCATGGGCCTGGCCCGCCGCCTCGGCCTGCCCGGTCAGCCCAACGATGCCCGCTACCTCGCAACGGGACAGGTAGCGCCGCAGATCCTGAATAATGCCGCCATCACAATAGAAAAACTGGACAACTCCAAAAAGCTCGTACAGTCGCTGTTAGGCCGCGAATTCTGGCAGGCCTTTATTCGCAACCATTATGACGATGAGTTCAGAGTCCTGAGGGAGCCCCATGACGTGCGCTTGAATGCGTTATCCGAGGAACACGATGCGGGCGCCCTCAGTGATGAGGCCTACGCAACCCAGGCTGAAAATGTGCAACTGCAACTGGCCGTGGACGAGGCGCAACTGATTCGCTCGCTGACCCTGCGCGACTGGGTGCCGTGCAAGGCGCGCTGCAGCATCACCTGATGGATTCAGGGCGTTTGCACCAACCGCCCCAGCCGTTGCTTGAGCATCTGGTTCTCGGCCCGCAGTTGCTGGACTTCCTCCAGCAGGTCGAGCGCCAGGGCGACGCCTTCCCATTCCAGCTCCAGGTCCTTTTGCAGCGCCGAGGCGCGCTTGGCCAAGGCCAGTTCGTAATCGGTGAAGCGCCAGGACTCGGGACTGGTCCCCACCGGTTCAACGATGCCGTGCTCGACGATTTCGATCACGTAGGCCACCGACAGGTCGGTGGCCTCACAGAATTCTGCCATGTTCACTTGAACCAAACGGGGACTGCTCATCGTTAGCTACTCCATGATTCTCTTGGATCGAAGGCGGCTTTTTGTGCCAGTTCCTGCCACAACGCCTTGACCTCGTCGTCGGTGTTTTTCGGCATCACCGCCTTGAGTTGCACAAACAGATAACCGCGCTGCCCGGCCTTGTTCAACAAGCCATGGCCCTTGGCGCGCATGCGCTGGCCGTTCTGGCTGCCGGCCGGCACCTTGAGGTTGATTTTGCCGGTGAGGGTCGGCACCGCCACTTCCGTGCCCAGCGCCAGCTCCCACGGGGCCAGTGGCAGGGTGATGATCAGGTTCTCACCTTCCACATCGAATTTAGGGTGTGGCGCGAACTTGATGATCAAGTACAGATCACCATTGGCACCACCGCCAATCCCCGGCGCGCCCTGGCCCTTGAGGCGGATGCGCTCGCCGTCGGCCACACCGGCCGGGATCTTCACGTTCAGGCTCTTGGTGGTGTTGCTGACGTGCTGGCCGGCCGCGTTGTATTGCGGCACCTGGAAGTTGACCTGCTTGGACTCGTTGGACAGGGTCTCTTCGAGGAAGACCGGCAGTTCCATTTCCACATCTTGCCCCCGGCGCCCGGCACTGCGGCCCTGGGCACCACCAAAACCATTGCCGCGCGAACCGAAGATCGAGCTGAAGAAGTCCGAGAAGTCGCCGGTGTCCTGGCCACCGCCGCCATAGCCACCACGGCTCTGCCAGCCTGGCGGGCCCTGGAACGGCTGGCCATGCTGGCCGTACTTGCGCAGATCGTCGTATTCGGCGCGCTTGTCGGCACTTTTCAGCGCTTCATAGGCTTCGGACGCGTCCTTGAACTTGGCTTCAGCGTCCTTTTCCTTGCTCACGTCCGGGTGATATTTGCGCGCCAGCTTGCGATAGGCGGCCTTGATCGCCTTGTCGTCAGCGGTGGGTTCTACACCGAGAATCTTGTAATAGTCTTTGAAGTCCATCGGGGGCATCACCATCCATTATCGATATCGCACTGCCAGCGTCACAGCATGCGCCTGTTTGCGGCGTCTGGATTGACCGATCTCAATCTTGTGACCGAAGGGTGCGTCAGAAGTTTATCGGCGCTGCGGGCAGAATCCTGCAGCCACCAACCGTATGGGGAGGATTTGGGGGCAAAGGCCGGGCTTTCAAGGTAACAAGTGCGTTGTATTTAGCGGATAGTCGGCCTACGCATCTGCACGCGGGTGGCATACACTGCGCGGCCGTTTTTCAACCGGAACCCGATTGACATGAAAAACCCATCCCCAGCCCGTGCCTGCGGTATCGACTTCGGCACGTCCAACTCCACCGTCGGCTGGATTCGTCCCGGCATGGAAACGCTTATCGCGCTGGAGGACGACAAGATCACGCTGCCGTCGGTGGTGTTCTTCAACTTCGAAGAGCGCCGCCCCGTGTACGGTCGCCTGGCCCTGCACGAGTACCTGGAAAACTACGAAGGCCGGCTGATGCGCTCGCTCAAGAGCCTGCTGGGTTCCAAGCTGATCAAGCACGACACCAGTGTATTGGGCACGGCCATGCCGTTCACCGACCTGCTGGCGCTGTTTATCGGCCAACTCAAGAGCCGCGCCGAGACCACCGCCGGGCGTGAGTTCGACGAAGTGGTGCTGGGCCGTCCGGTATTTTTCGTCGACGACGACCCGATGGCCGACCAGGAAGCCGAGAACACCCTGGTGGACGTGGCCCGCAAGATCGGCTTCAAGGACATCTCGTTCCAGTACGAACCGATTGCCGCGGCCTTCGACTACGAGTCCACCATCGAGAAAGAAGAGCTGGTGCTGATTGTCGACATCGGCGGGGGTACCTCCGACTTCTCCCTGGTGCGCCTGTCGCCCGAGCGCCGCCAGATCGACAACCGCCACGACGACATCCTCGCCACCGGCGGTGTGCACATCGGCGGTACCGACTTCGACAAGCAGCTCTCGCTGGCCGGCATGATGCCGCTGTTCGGCTACGGCAGCCGCATGAAGAGCGGCGCTTATATGCCCACCAGCCACCACATGAACCTGGCGACCTGGCACACCATCAACTCGGTGTACTCGCAGAAATCCAAGCTGGCGCTGGGCAGCATGCGCTACGACATCGAGGACACGGGTGGCATCGACCGCCTGTTCAACCTGATCGAGCAGCGCGCCGGGCACTGGTTGGCGATGGAAGTGGAAGAAACCAAGATCCAGCTGACCCGGCAGGACAGCCGCCATGTGTTGCTGGACCGGGTCGAGCCGGGGTTGAGCGTGGAATTGAGCCGGGCGCTGTTCGAGTCGGCCATCGATGGCTTGCTGGAGCGGGTGCGCAATGCGGTGACGCAACTGCTCAACGACGCCTCGGTGGACGTGGCCCAGGTGGACACGGTGTTCTTTACCGGGGGTTCCAGCGGGATTCCGGCGCTGCGCCACAGCATCTCGGCGATGCTGCCGAATGCGCAGCACGTGGAAGGGAACATCTTTGGCAGTATTGGCAGTGGTCTGGCGATTGAGGCCAGCAAGCGCTACGGCTACTGAGTTTTAGCTGAAACCATGGCGCGCCCTTCGCGAGCAAGCCCGCTCCCACATTCGGCTGCATTCCAAAGTTGGAACTCGGTCAAATGTGGGAGCGGGCTTGCTCGCGAAGGGGCCAGTCCAGGCAACATCAATGCCTAAACCATCCCCGCCAGCTTCAACTCACTCTTCAAGTACGCATAATAAATCGGCCCCGCCACCACCCCCGGCAGGCCGAACGCGGCTTCGAACACCAGCATCGCCAACAACAATTCCCACGACTTGGCACTGATCTGCCCACCGACAATCCGCGCGTTGAGGAAGTACTCGACCTTGTGGATCACGATCAGGTAGCCCAACGCCGCCACCGCCACCCAGATCGACAGCGACAAGGCCACGATGGTGATCAGGGTGTTGGACATCAGGTTGCCGATCACCGGCAGCAGGCCCAGCAGGAACGTCAGCACGATCAGGGTCTTGGTCAGCGGCAGGTGGATCCCGCACAACGGCAGCACCACCGCGAGGAAGATCGCGGTGAACGCGGTGTTCAGCGCGGCGATCTTGATCTGCGCGAAAACGATGTTGCGAAAGGCCTGGACCAGCAGGTGCAGGCGATCAAACAGCGCGGCCGCCAGGGGTTTGCGCTTGGTCAGGTCCGGCACCCGTTGCAGGGCGATGATCGCCCCCAGCACCATGCCGATCAACAAGGTCACGAACATGTGCGCGGCGTCTTTGCCCACCAGTTGCAGTTCGCTGAGGTGTTTGCTCAGCCATTCGCCGATGGCCACGCGGAACTCGGCGGCGCTGGCCGGCAGGTAGGCGTCGAGGAACGGCGGCAACTGGCCGCGGGCACGGTCGACCACGCCCATGAACTTATCGAGGGAGGCCCCCGGGTTTTCCGCTTCGTGCAGCAGGAAACTGATGGCCCCGGCGAAGATCAGGGTCAGGATGCTGACGATCAAGGTTCCCAGCAAGGCTACCGCCAACCAGCGCGCACGCCGGCCTTCGATCAACCGCTGCAACTGCGGGGTGAGCATGTTGACCAGCTCATACACCAGCAGCCCGGCCAGCAGGCTCGGCAGCAACTTCAATGGCAAAACCAGCAGCAGCCCGCCAAAAATCAGCACGCAACTGACCAACAACAACACGTGACGCTGAGAAAACGTTGGCATACAGCCTCAAAACGAACGGCGTTAAAGGATGGGCAGTCTGCCAGCGTTGGGTGAATCAAGCGAGAAGTCTAAACGCGGTCCAATGTGGGAGCTGGCTTGCCTGCGATGGCGGTGGGTCAGCCAACAAAGGCATCGACTGTCAGGTCGCAATCTTAGGCAAGCCAGCGCCCACAGAGTTCTGCATCATTATTTCTTCAGGCAGGTGCTCATAAAGGTTTTACGCGCATCGCCGGTCAGCGCCTGGGTTTTCGCGGTGGCGTTGCAATCTTTCATCTTCTGTTGCTGGGGGGTCAGGGTCTTGGCGTCGTTGGCCGCCGGGGCCGCCTTGAGGCAGTTGCTCATGAACGCCTTGCGATCATCACCGGTCTTGCCACTGGTCTTGGCTTCGGCGTTGCAAGTAGTCATTTTTTGTTGCTGAGCCGTCTGTGCGGCAGTCGCGGCAAAGCCTTGGGAACACAGCAGCAGGCCCATCATCAACAGCGGAATACGCAGCATCTTCATGGAGTTTTCTCCCTGTTACCGTGCCGAGGGGCACGGCCTCCCCAGCAGTGTAGTCAAACCCTGTTACACCTTCCTGCCGCGTATATGGGTCCGGCGATACTGCTCCGGCGTGCAGCCGGCCTGGCGCTGGAACATCGCGATAAACGCCGAGGCCGTGCTGTATCCCAGGTCAAACGCAACTTCCTGGACGCTGCGCGCGCTGTCCAGCGCTTCGATCGACGCCAGGAACCGCAGGCGTTGGCGCCATTCGCCGAAGCTCATCCCCAGCTCACGCACAAATTGCCGCGCCAGGGTGCGCTCACTGACATGCACCTGCTGCGCCCACTGGGCCAGCGCGCGGTTATCGCCAGGGTCGGCCTGCATGCCCTCCAGCACACTGAGCAACCCGGGATGGCTGGCATACGGCAGGAAACAATCGTGCACCGGCGCCTGCCTGAGCTGGTCTACCAGCACCTGGGCCAGGCGCACGTCGGCTTCGTTCTCGGGAATGTTGACGTCACGCTCGGCGAAATCACTGAGGATCGCCTTGAGGATATCGCTGATGGTCAGGGTGCACGGCTGCGCCGGCAATTGCTCGCACAAGGCGGGCGCCAGATATACGGAGCGGTAGACGATCGCCTGGGCGTTGTAGGAACTGTGCTGGGTGTTGGGTGGGATCCATACCGCATATTGCGGCGGCGACATAAAGCGACTGCCGGCCACTTCAAAGCGCATCACGCCACGGGCCGAGTAGTCCAGGGAACCCCAGGCATGCTGGTGCGCACTGGCATGGGTGTCAGCCTCGAATTCCGAATAACGGAAATACACCGGGGCCGGCAACTGGTCAAAATCGG
The DNA here is from genome assembly GCF_013385765.1 of Pseudomonas sp. C8002. NCBI lineage: Bacteria > Pseudomonadati > Pseudomonadota > Gammaproteobacteria > Pseudomonadales > Pseudomonadaceae > Pseudomonas > Pseudomonas sp. C8002. The sequence continues at coordinate 246,539 of NZ_JACAPJ010000008.1, read as the reverse complement.
GAAGGTTGATGTACTTCTTGAGCATGTTGTCTGGATACAAAGGTCGGATGGCTGGATCGAAGTATAGGCTTCGATCCAGACAAAGGATAATCACCGCTCATAGACGCAATTGGTTCTTTTCGATGCAATACGCTTATCCGTTACTGGCCATTTTTATCTGGGCCGGCAATACCGTGGTCAACAAACTCGCGGTGGGGACGATTTTCCCTGCCGAGATCGGTTTTTACCGCTGGCTGCTGGCCGGCCTGCTGTTTACCCCGTTCATGCTCAAACCCGTCATCGCCAACTGGCCGCTGATTCGTCCCAACCTGGGCAAGGTCTTCATCCTCGGCGTGCTGGGCATGGCGGTGTACCAGAGCCTGGCGTATTACGCCGCGAACCTGACCTCGGCCACCAACATGGGCATCATCCTCTCGCTAATGCCACTGATGGCTCTTACCGCCGCAATCATCAGCCTTGGCCAGCGCCTGACCTTCGGCGCCCTGACCGGTGCCGTGCTGTCGTTTGCCGGCGTGGTAGTGGTGGTTTCCGCCGGTAGTCTCAGCGCCCTGCTGCAACACGGGCTGAATATGGGTGACGCGATGATGCTGGTGGCCACCCTCGCCTACGCGGTCTACAGCACCCTGCTGAAAAAATGGCAGCTGCGCTTGCCGCCACTGGTGTTGCTGTACCTGCAGGTGCTGGTGGCGGTGGTGGTGTTGTTTCCGCTGTTCCTGCTCTCCGACAAGGCCGGCCTTGGCTGGTCGAATATCCCGCTGGTGCTGTACGCCTGCCTGCTGGCCTCGATGCTCGCGCCGCTGGCCTGGATGCATTCGGTGAAGACCCTCGGCCCAAGCCGCACCACGCTGTTTTTCAACCTGCTGCCGCTGATCACCGCGTTGATTGCCGCAGTGGTGTTGAAGGAGCAACTGGCGATGTATCACCTGGTGGGCGGCTTGCTGACCCTGGGCGGGGTGATTTTGTCGGAGCGCTGGACGACGCCGGTTCGCAGCAATGTCAGCGCGCAGGAAGCTACTTGAGCCCCACCACTCCGGCGACGATCAAGCCCACTGACACCAGCTTGATCAGCGTCAGGCTCTCCCCCAGCAACGCGAACCCGAGAAACACCGTGCCCAGTGAGCCAATGGCGGTCCAGATCGGGTAGGCCACGCTCACCGGCAACTCACGCATGGCCAGGGTCAGGAAGTAGATCCCGCCCACGGCCGCGACGACGGTGACCAGCGACGGCCACAGCCGGGTGAAGCCGTCGGCGTACTTCATGCCCATGGCGAAGGTCACCTCAAAGCCGGCGGCGATCAGCAGGAAAAGCCACGACACTTCAGAAGCTCCCGGCCAGGTCGCGCAGTTGCCCCTCGACTGTATCGCAGGAACGGCGGAAAACGCTCGGGTCGGACTCCTCGCCTTCTGCGGCGATCACCGTGACGTCTTCAATGCCGATGAACCCCAACGCGGTCCGCAGGTGCGGATCGGCGTGGTTCATCGCCTCGTTTTCCCCGCCCGGGCCAAAGCCGCTGCCGCCGCGACTAGTGATGATCAAGGCCTTTTTGCCCAACAATAACGGCTGGTACTGGGCGATGCCCTGGCTGTCCTGGGTGATGTCCACGGTATGGCCCATGCGCACGATCTGGTCGATCCAGGCCTTGAGGCCGCTGGGAATCCCGAAGTTGTACATCGGTACGGAAATCACCAGCAGTTCGTGCTCGACGAGCTCGGCTACCAGCTCATTGCTCAGTTGCAAATCGGCGTGCATGGACAACGGCATCGCCTGCGGCTCCGGGTGGAAGCTGGCGGCAATGAACGCTTCGCTGACGTGGGGGATAGACGCCCGGCCCACTTCGCGGCGGGTCAGCTGCGCGTCGGGATTGGCGGTGTGCCAGGCGGCCAGGAACACCTCGGCAAGGCGCCGGGAGTGGGAACGTTCGCCGCGGGGGCTGGAATGGATCGCAAGCATTTTTTTCATCTGTAGGCCTTCACACGCTAGACTCAGGCAACCTGAATGGCTGCCTCTGTTGCGCATAAATCTAGAGCCGAGCGGCCACCCTCACAAATGAGCAATAGTTGTTTTGGATGAACTGAATTCATCCATGGAGCCTCACATGTTTGCTTCGCTGCCCCTGACCGCCCTGCGCGCCTTTGAATCGGCCTCGCGCCTGTTGAGCTTCAAGGCCGCCGCCCAGGAGTTGTCGGTCACGCCGACGGCGGTGTCCCATCAGATTCGCTCGCTGGAAACCTGGCTCGGCGTACCGCTGTTCGAGCGCCTGCCGCGCCAGGTGCGCCTGACGGAACGCGGCGAGCGCCTGTTCCACAGCTTGCACGGCGCCTTGCTGGACGTCGCGCAAAGCGTCGACACTCTGCGCCCGCAACGCAGCGCCGGCAATCTCACGCTCTCCACTACGCCGGCGTTTGCCGCTCTGTGGCTGGTGCCGCGACTCGGGCGCTTCTATGCCGCCCATCCGGATATCAGCCTGCGCCTGGACACCAACTGCGCCGTGGTCGATTTACAGCAGGATGCCAGCGTCGACCTGGTGATCCGCTACAGCATCGACGACTACACGAACCTCTACGGTTTGTGCCTGTTCGACGAATGTTTCGCCGTGTATGGCTCCCCCGAACAAGTCGCCTTGGCGCGCGAGCGCACCCCGACCCTGATCAGCGTGCGCTGGCACAACTCCAGGCTGTACGCCCTGGGCTGGCAGGCCTGGTGCGAAAAGGCCGGGGAAGACTGGTTGCAATCCGCTTCGCCGCTGCGCGAATACGACGAAGAACACTACGCCCTGCAAGCGGCCATCGCCGGCCAGGGCCTGGTGCTGGCGAGCAATATCCTGGTCTCGGAAAGCGTCGCCAGCGGGTTGCTGGTGCCTTACCGGCCACAGGTCCGCGTCAACGGCGCCGGCTACAGCGCCCTGTGCGTACCGGGACGGGAACGGCACCCGCCGGTCCGGGCGTTTTTTGAGTGGTTGCAGGAGGAAGCGCGGCTGTCGGGGCACGCTCTGTAAAATCCGATAAAACTTTTTGCGTTGCCTGGGACTCACAACTTGGAGCGATCACGCCGGCAGAGCGTGGCGCAAAACCGGATTAGTACCAGGAGAATGAGATGACTGACTCACATTTGTCTGACGTAGCCACTTTACGTGACCGCGCCCGCAAGAACGTCGAAAACGGTGCCGTGACCGAAGGTTATGACGCCGACCGCCAGGAAATCCTGCGTCTGCTCAACGAATCGCTGGCCACCGAGCTGGTGTGCGTGCTGCGCTACAAGCGCCACTACTTCATGGCCAATGGCGTCAAGGCGCATGTCGCCGCCGAGGAGTTCCTCGAGCACGCCACCCAGGAAGCCGAACACGCCGACAAGTTGGCCGAGCGTATCGTGCAGTTGGGTGGCGAGCCGGAGTTCAACCCCGACTTGCTGTCGAAGAATTCCCACGCGCAGTACGTGGCCGGCAATACGCTGAAGGAGATGGTCTACGAAGACCTGGTGGCCGAGCGCATCGCGGTAGACAGCTATCGCGAAATCATCCAGTACATCGGTGACAAAGACCCGACCACTCGCCGGATCTTCGAAGACATCCTGGCCCAGGAAGAAGAACACGCCGACGACATGGCGGATATTCTGAAGGACCTGTAACTAACACAGCTAACACCGCAAAACCCATGTGGGAGCGGGCTTGCTCGCGAAGGCGGTGGGTCAGTCGGAACATTCTTGACTGATCCACCGCCTTCGCGAGCAAGCCCGCTCCCACATTTGGTTCACGGTTTTGTCAGCTAGCCTTTCACCGTCTTCGGTGCCTTGCCTTCCTTCATCTGTTGCAGCAGCGGCGCACACTGGTTCGGCTCATCGCCGCTCGGTGCCACCAGCGCCAGCAAGCCCGCCGCCGGGCCGGCAATCACACCCAAGGCAACCATGCCCGCACCACGCAGCATCAGCGGCACCGCCTTCACGCCAGCATTCGGTTTGATAAACGGCCCGTTGACGTACAACGGCGAGCGCAGGGAAAACAGGCGGAAGCCTTTGGACTCCGGGGTAATGGTCAGGTCAAGCTGCTCGCTGGCCATGTTCGCGGTGCCATCGATGTAGATGATCGCGTTCTCGGTATCGAACACAAACAGGCGAGTCGTCGCCAGGCCCGACTTGATGCCGAAGTCTGCGGCCGCACAGTTGATCTTCACTTCCTTGTCGCCAAACAGGCGGCCGACCACGTAGTTGCCAACGTTGAGCCCGGCGATTTCCATCAGTCCGCGGCTGATGGCGCCGTCGTTGATCAACATCTTCAGATCGCCATTCGACGTGCCAAGCAATGCCGCGACGGAGTTGCCGCGCCCGGAAATGTCCGCGTCGCCGTTGAGCTCACCGAAGCTGGTTTTCATCGGCTCGAAGGTCGGGAACAGCTGCTTGAGCTTGAAGTTGCGCGCGGTGAGTCTGGCCTGGCCTTCCATCGGCGTGGTGCGCCCGTTGAGACGAATCTGCGCGTCGAGCTTGCCACCGGCCACACCGAAACGCAGGGGCTCCAGGCTCAACTGCCCGTCGTTCAGCACCAGGTGAGTGTAGAGATCGGTGAACGGCAATTCGGCACTGTGGACGATGCGTTTGCCGGTGAATTCGACGTCGGCATCCATGTCGCGCCAGCGCTCGGTGCGGAACTCTTCCACTGGCAGCACCTTGGTCGCCGGCTGCTTGCTTTCGCCGCCACGGGCTTTTTGCTTGGCGTTGGAGTCGGCGCCGATCAGCGGCGCCAGGTCGGTCATCAACAGCTGGTTGGAGACCAGCGCCCCGGTGAGCTTGGGCCGCGGCTGGCTGGCGACGTAGCCGAGGTTGCCGTGGATGTCGCTGTTGCCGATCTTGCCGTTGAAGTTTTCATACTGGAACGACGCGCCACTGGCCTCGTGCAACTTGGCGATCAGGTGGCCGTCGGTGGAATAGGCCGGCGAATCCGGCAGGGTCACGCCGGTGAGAGGGTAGAGATTGCCCAGGCTGCTGCCGGAGAGCTTGAGGCGCAGGTCGAGGGCGCCGAGGTTCATCGGGTCGGTCAGGGTGCCGGCCAGCGCGATGCTGGTGTCGCCGATCCTGGCCTGGGCTTGCAGCGGGAACGGCTTGGCCGCGTCCTGCAAGGCCAGCAGGCCACCGATCTTGCCGGTGCCATCGAGTTTCTGGCCGTGGTATTGGCCCTTGACCTTGAGGCCGAACGCGTAATCCTGCGGCGCCGAGCCTTTTTCCAGGGCTTTCCTGGCGTCGGCATCGCCGACGATCTCGCCGAAGGGGATCGGCTTGCCGAGCAGGTCGATCACGACGTCGAGCTGGGTCTTGAGAGTCTGGTCGTCGAGGGTCACATGGCCTTTGTCGAAGCCGATGGCGCCGATGTCCACCACCCAGTTGGACGGTTCGGCATTCGGGTCCTTGGGGTCGAACTTGAAGGTCCAGTTGGCGCGGCCATCGGCCAGGCGCTGCAACTGCGCACTCGGTTCGGTGAGGTCGATACGCGGGATCACCACGCGCTGGGCCAGCAACGCCAGGGGCGAGATACGCAACTCCACGCGCTTGAGGGTGACCATCTGCGGGGCTTTCGACCAGTCGGGATTGCCCAGGGTCAGGTCTTCGGCAATCACATGGGGCCACGGAATCCAGGCGCGCCAGCCACCTTCATCGGGCTCGCGCTGCCACACCACTGCCAGGTTGCCATTGATGGCAAACGGTCGATGCAGCTCTTCGGAGACCTTGGCGTTGAGGGGCGGCTTGATCCGGTTCCAGTCAAAGAACACCAGGACCAACACCACAATGGCGATTAACAAAACGAAGCTGGCGCAGCTCCAGGCGAGAATTTTACGAGTGCGCGTCATTGCACAGGACTCCAGGTTACGACTGAGCGGGCGCTTTGCGGCGCGCGTTTTGACTACAGCTTATATGGCTACGACTGACAAACGGCGCGGGGGTTTAACCCCATTGATGAATTCCTCATAAAAACCGCCTTTCCTGACCAACCAGACAGTTTCAATCATCAACGACGCACCGTTGTTACCCACGTTCGTGTCGAAAATACCCACCTCGGTGCAAAAGCGCGGGCTTGAGACCTGCGAGATAGAGCCTTCGCAGGGAACAATCAATTCTGTTGATTATTACCATTGTGTTTATGAACTTTTATATCGACTTATCAAGAGTAGCATTAGCCCTGTACCCAATTTATCGCCCTCCCAAGGAGCAACCCATCATGAAACGCCAAATACTCGCAAGCTTTGCACTTTCCCTCCTGGCCACCAGCGCATTTGCCCTGCCAGCTGCTGAACAGGCAACCCCACAAGTGAAAGCCGACGCTTCCCACTTCAGCCAAACCCTGGCTCGCAGCGGCGCTTCGGACAAGAACAACACCGACTACAACGGCAGCATCACTGAAAACGGTTCGGAACAAGCCAACAAACGTGCTTACACCGAAGGCGTTGCTGAAGGTGGCCGTGACCGTCTGGAACAGAAAGGCCTGGTTGAAGGTGGCGCTGATCGCCTGTTGGAACGCAACGCTGTTGCCGAAGGTGGCCGTGATCGCCTGGAACAGAAAGGCCTGGTTGAAGATGGTTCGAGCCGCGCCAACAAACGCGCTTATGCTGACGGCGTAGTGGAAGGCGGTGCTGACCGTCTGGCAGAACTGCATCAAGCACAGAGCTAAGCCCGTGCTGGCCCTGGAAAAAAGCCCGATCAGCCGATCGGGCTTTGACTTTGTGTGAACCGCAACGCCCTTCTCCCTTTTGAAGTTCGACGCTGGCAAAGCTGATTTGCTAGAGTGCGTCGCTGTCCTTGTCCACAAAGCCCGCCTGCCAATGCTGCCCCGCGCCGAACAGAAGCAACAGACCCGACTCGCCCTGATGGACGCAGCCCGCCATCTGATGGAGTGTGGCCGTGGGTTCGGCAGCCTCAGCCTGCGTGAAGTGGCCAAGACCGCCGGCATCGTGCCCACCGGTTTCTACCGTCACTTTGCCGATATGGATCAGTTGGGCCTGGTATTGGTCAGCGAAGTCGGCCAGACCTTTCGCGCGACGATTCGCCTGGTGCGCCACAACGAATTCGTGATGGGCGGCATCATCGATGCCTCGGTGCGGATTTTCCTTGATGTGGTCGCCGCCAACCGTTCGCAATTCCTGTTCCTGGCCCGCGAGCAATACGGTGGCAGCCTCGCCGTTCGCCAAGCCATTGGTGCCCTGCGTGAAGACATCGCCAGCGACCTCGCCGCCGACCTGACCCTGATGCCCAAGCTCCAGCACCTGGATGCCGACGGCCTGCACGTGATGGCCGACCTGATCGTCAAGAGCGTGTTCGCCACCCTGCCCGACATTATCGACCCGCCCGCCGAAGCGCTGCCTGCGCACCTCACGCCACAAGCCAAGATCACCCAGCAGCTGCGTTTCATCTTTATCGGCCTCAAGCATTGGCAAGGCCTGGGCAGCACCGAATAACTCAGCGCACGGTGTGAAAACGCTTGGCGGTGGTGTAGTTCCGGTTCCAATAGCTGTTGGCCAGTGAGTCGATGCGCACGCTTTTACCCGTGCGTGGCGAGTGGATGAACTTGCCCTCTCCTATATAGAGACCAACGTGGCTGACCTGGCCGCGCCCATTGCCCCTGAAAAACACCGCATCACCCGGTTGCAACGCATTGCGCTTGACCGTGGCCGCGGTTGAGCGGTGCATCGCCGAGGTGGTGCGAGGCAGATGAATGTTGGCTTCGGTCTTGAACAGGTACACCAGGAAGCTGCTGCAATCGAAGCCCTGCTTCACCGAAGCGCCGCCCAATTTATAGGGCGTGCCCAACAGCTCGTGGGCGCGGTCGATCACGTTGTCGATAGTAGGTGGCGGCGCGAATGCCGGGGCACGCTGAAGATTGGCCGAAGCAGATGAAATGGCGAGCGACAAACTGACAATGAGTAAACAGAAAAATGACTTGTACATGGTGGAAACCGCTGAAGATTAAATACGGAGCGGAATCCTAATGAAACAGCGCGTAACGCAACGCACGGCAAATCCTGCAAGTGCGTAGGAAAAGTCCCAAGCAATCAAAACTCATAAAAGATGAAAGAAATTTCATGCACCAAGCAATGGAATTCAACGCCGAGCGCCCGGATCCGGTGCTATAAATCCAACCACGCACCAAAATGAAACATTTTGGAATAATTTCCTGCGCCATCAGGTGGCACAAGTCGCCTGCCTACAGGGAGTTCCTACTCCCCGCGTGGTTGGCAAGACCCTTGCTCTAGCTTGCTTATCGCTCATAGCTGGAAGCTTTCTGATGCTGGTGATCCACCGCCGAATCGCCCCCCAACCCGTCTGGGCCGCAGAGTTGCTGCTGAATTTCGAAGCCCGCAGCAAAAGCCGCCTGCGCTGTTTCAGTGCCGACGGAGAAGACGTCGGCCTGTTTCTGGAGCGCGGCCAACCGCCGCTGCACGATGGCGAATTCCTACAGGCTGAAGACGGACGTGTCGTACGCGTGTGCGCCCGGCCTGAACAACTGCTGCACGTCACTTGCGGCAGTGCCTTTGAACTGACCCGCGCCGCCTATCACCTGGGCAACCGCCACGTGGCGCTGCAAGTGGGTGACGGTTGGCTGCGCCTGCTCGATGACTACGTGCTCAAGGCCATGCTCGATCAGTTGGGCGCGACGACCGAGACCATCGAGGCCCCCTTCCAGCCGGAACACGGCGCCTATGGCGGCGGCCACCACCACTCCCGCCATGGCGACGAAGACTTCAACTACCCGCCCAAGCTGCACCAGTTCGGCGTACGCCTATGAACCGAGCCTGGGCGCTGTTGCGTCTGGCCAGTCCGCAGCTGCCGATTGGTGGCTACAGCTATTCCCAGGGCCTGGAAATGGCCGTGGAGCAAGCCCGCGTGACCGACCCGGCAAGTGCCGGGCGCTGGATCAGCGATCAACTGTTGCTCAACCTGGCGCGCTTCGAAGCGCCGCTGCTGCTCGCCCACTGCCAGGCCGCCGCCGAACAGGACTGGCCACGCCTCGCGCAGTTGTGCGAGGAACACCGCGCCAGCCGTGAAACCCGCGAGCTTTATCAGGAAAGCCGGCAGATGGGCTATTCCCTGCACCAGCTATTGAACGGTTTACCGGAGCTGGATGACGCCGCCCGAGAGTTCCTGGCACAGCGTTCCGAACCGCACCTGGCCCTGGGCTGGGCCCTGGCCGCCCGCGCCTGGCAGATCAGCCCGGATGACGCCCTGGCCGCCTGGCTGTGGAGTTGGCTGGAAAACCAATTGGCGGTGCTGATGAAGACGCTGCCTCTGGGCCAACAAGCCGCCCAGCGCCTGACCAGCGAACTGCTGCCGCTGCTGCAACGAGCCCAGCAGGACGCCAGCCAGCTTGACCCCAATCACTACGGCAGCGCCGCGTTTGGCCTGTCCCTGGCGTGCATGGCCCATGAGCGCCAGTACAGCCGCCTGTTCCGTTCCTAGGGCACTTTATCTTGGAGAATCACATGAACACCCAACCCCTGCGCGTCGGCATCGGCGGCCCGGTCGGCTCCGGCAAGACCGCCCTGACCCTGGCCCTGTGCCTGGCCCTGCGTGATCGCTACAACCTGGCGGTGGTCACCAACGATATCTACACCCGCGAAGACGCCGACTTCCTGGTGCGCAACCAGGCCCTGGCGCCCGAGCGCATCATCGGTGTGGAAACCGGCGGCTGCCCCCACACCGCGATTCGCGAAGACGCCTCCATCAACCTCGAAGCAGTAGACCAACTCAACCGTCGCTTTCCCGGCCTGGACCTGATCCTGGTGGAATCCGGCGGCGACAACCTGTCGGCCACCTTCAGCCCGGAACTGTCGGACCTGACCATCTACGTGATCGATGTGTCGGCCGGCGACAAGCTGCCGCGCAAAGGCGGGCCGGGAATCTGCAAATCCGACCTGCTGGTGATCAACAAGATCGACCTGGCGCCGCTGGTAGGCGCATCCCTGGAGCTGATGAACAGCGATACCCAGCGCATGCGCGGCGGTAAACCTTTCGTCTTCAGCAATCAGAAAACCGGCGTCGGCCTGGAAGAAATCGTCGCCTTCATCGAACGCCAGGGCTTGCTGACCGCAGCCTGATCAACCCCCACAAGGAGCCTGTCCATGCGCCTCAATACACTTCTCGCTGCCGCAGCCTTGCTGCTCACTCCCGCCCTCGCCTTCGCCCACCCCGGCCATGGCGACAACGGCCTGGTGGCCGGTATCAGCCACCCGCTGGGCGGCATCGACCACTTGTTGGCAATGGTCGCCGTGGGCCTGTGGGCCGCTCAACAAAAAGGCTCGGCGCGCTGGGCGCTGCCGTGCACGTTTGTCGGCACCATGCTGATCGGCGGGATGCTGGGCTTTGAAGGGCTGGAACTGCCGGCGCTGGAAAGCGGGATTGCCGCGTCGGTGCTGGCGCTGGGCCTGGCGGTAGCGCTGGCGGTGCGGCCGCCGTTGTTCGTGGCGGTGGCGGCGACGGCGCTGTTTGCACTGTTCCATGGCGTGGCCCATGGTTTGGAGCTGCCGGACATGTCCAGCCCTTGGGCGTATGCCATAGGGTTTGTGGGTGCGACGGCGGTTTTGCATGCTGCCGGTTATGCCGTGGTGCGTTTCCTGCCGGCGGCGGCTGCGCCGTTGGTGCGGGTGGCGGGTGCGGCTTCGGCGGCGACCGGGGTTTGGTTGCTCGCTGCCTGATTTTCGGTGCTCCTGAGGGCCTCTTCGCGAGCAAGCCCGCTCCCACAGTCGACTGCATTCCAACAATGGAACTCGATCGAATGTGGGAGCGGGCTTGCTCGCGAAGGCGGCAGTAAAGACAACACCGATCCCAAGCCTGATACCATGTCGCGCAAACACCCCTGCCGTGACGACGCCAGCCGATGCCCATCGCTCCAAGCTCCGCCCTCAAGCCTCAATTGACCGCCGTGTTGACGCACTTCCACGACCTGATCGTGCCGCTCTGGCAAGGCCCGGGCTGGAATGCCGACCTGGCGCTGCCCTATGAGGCCCTGGACGCCGATCATCGGCCTTTGCCCCCGCAACGCTATCGCGCGATGGCCTGCGCACGGCAGTTGTACCTGTTTGCCAGCCTGATCGGTGAACCCGGCGCAGCCTTTGCCGAGGAGCGCGCCGCCGCGTTGTTCCGCTCCCTGCAACGGCACTTCCACGACGCCGAGCACGGCGGCTGGTTCTACAGCATCGACGCCCACGGCAAGCCGCTGGATAAGCGCAAGGACCTCTACACCCACGCCTTCATCATCTTCGCCTGCGCCCACTATTGGGCCAAGGTACGTGAATCGCTGGTGGAATCGGTACTCGACGCCGCCCTGGAAGTGGTCGCCGAACGCTTCGCCACCGGCGACGGCCTGTACGAAGCGGTGCTGGAACGTAACTGGTCATCCCTCAAGTCTGGCCCTCTGCAAAACCCGCTGATGCACCTTGCCGAAGGTTTCCTCGCCACGCTGGCCGTGCGGGAGGACGCCGTCACCCAAGACGCGTTGCTGGACCTGGCCAACGCCATGCAGAAGCGCTTCATCGACCGCCAACACGGCGTGATGATGGAAAAACCGCTGGGCGCTGTGGATAACTGGTTTGAACCGGGGCATCAGTTCGAATGGTTCTTCCTGCTGGAATCTTCGGATTTGCTGCGGGGCACACCGTTGCACACATCACTGAGCAAAGCGTTCACCTATGCCGAGCAAAAGGGTGTGGATAACCTGACCGGTGCGGTCAGCGGCATGCTCGCCCTGGACGGCAGCGTGCGCGACGGCACCCAGCGCATCTGGGCCCAGGCCGAATACCTGCGGGCGCTGACCTTGCGGCCCGACAGTGAAGCCGTGCTGCAACGCCAATTGCTGGCGCTGCAACAACGCTTCCTGCACGACAAAGGCTGGAATGAGTGCCTGGATGCCAAGGGGCACGTGAGCCGGCGGGACATGCCGTCGACCACGCCTTACCACTTGGCGACGTGCTACCTGGGCCTTACGCAATCCATTTGCGGTCCCCGGTAAAACTGATCGTCAGCCAGCGGGCCGCGTCGGGCTTGCCCAACCCTGTGGATATTTCTTCGCGCAGCCCGTCCAGGGTGGCGACGTTATCCACCGGGTAATCCGCCGGCAGCACCACATGAATCTCGATAAACCGCGCCCGCCCGTGCTTCTGCACGTAGGACACGTAATCATCGAAACCATGCCTGGCCACCACCGCCTCCATCACTTCGCGCACTTTGCCGTCCAGTTGGTCCGGCACAATCCCCAACACGTCGCGTAGCGCCGGGCGCAGGATCTTGAAGGCCGGCGCCAGCATGCTCAACGCCAGCAGGATCAGGATCAACGGGTCGACATACACCGCCCACTGCCCATAGCCCTGGGACTTGAGCAACAGCGCCGCCAGGAAGCTCACCAGCAGCCCCACCGACAGCATCGCGTCCACCAACCAACTGATGTTGTCGAACTGGATCAGCGACGACTTGAGCGTGCGATTGCGGTAACGCACGTAGAAGAAATAGGCGAACTCGACGACGGTAAACACCGCCGCATAGATGATCACCAGGCCCAACTCGATATCGCGCCCGCCATTGATAATGCCGAACACGCCGTTGAGAAACGCGTAGATGGCGATCAACAGCAGGAAACTGCCCTCGATCAGCAGCACCATGGGCTCCAGGTGCCAGTAGCCGAACTGGAAACGTTCGTTGCTTTTCTTGGCGATCAGCTTGGCCGTGATCAGCATCAGCACCTTGATGGCGGTGGCGATCAGCGAGAAAAAGCCGTCGAATAAAATCGATTGGGCGCCCGACACCACCCCTGTGACAATCCCGGCGATCGCCACGGCGAACATCAGGATGGTCGATTGTTTGAGCAGCGACTGCTCACCTCGGTTACTCACATATCCTCCTGTCAAAACCTTTGAACCGCACAGCGCGGCGGGGTTTTCAGGGGTGGAGTGTACCTTATGTCCTGTTTTGGCCGATTTGCCGCATTTTCCAGGCTGACAAAAACCCTGTGGCGAGGGAGCTTGCTCCCGCTGGGGCGCGGAGCGGCCCTGGCTTTTTTGGGGCCGCTTCGCAGCCCAGCGGGAGCAAGCTCCCTCGCCACAACAGCTCGACGAACTTAGGCCTTGGCGCCACGCTCAATCGCAAACCCGGCCCAGGTCTGGCTCACTGGCATCAGCTCCAGGCGGTTGATGTTCACGTGTGCCGGGGTGTTAAGCACCCAGAAGATCGTATCCGCAATGTCCTGCGGCTGGATCGGCTCGGCACCGGCATAAGTCGCGTCATAACGCGCCTGGTCACCGGCAAAGCGCACCAGCGAGAACTCACTCTCACACAGGCCCGGCTCGATGTTGGTCACGCGCACGCCGGTGCCCTGCAGGTCGCAACGCAGGTTCAGCGAGAACTGTTTGACGAAGGCCTTGGTGCCGCCATACACGTGGCTGCCCGGGTACGGGTAGCTGCCGGCAATGGAACCGAGGTTGATGATGCCGGCGCCACGGCCGTGGGCGATCAAGCGCGGCAACAGCAGGCTGGTGGTGGTCAGCAGGCCCTTGATGTTGGTGTCGACCATGGTTTCCCAATCGTCGAGGCTGCACTTCGGCGCAGGGTCGGTGCCCACCGCCAGGCCGGCGTTGTTGATCAGCCCGCGCAGCGTGGCAAAGGACGGCGGCAGGTTGGCGATCGCCTCTTCCATGGCCTTGCGGTCACGCACGTCCACCACCAGGCCGAGCACTTCGGTCTGCTTGGAAAGCTCGGCGCACAGGGCGTTCAAGCGCTCTGCGCGGCGGCCGGTGAGCACCAGTTTCCAGCCGGCTTCGGCAAAACGGCGGGCACAGGCTTCGCCAAAACCGGAGGTCGCGCCAGTAATAAACAGCGTATCGGACATGGTGTTCTCCTTGCGGGGCTACGAGGTAAAAAATCAGCCAGCAGAATGCCCGGCTGCCGGGCTGGCGGCAACTGATACACGCTGTGGACACAGGTGAATGCCGCTCATGCTGTACGAAATTCAACCAATCGCCCGAAAGCCATACAGGCCGTGGCGTGCAGCCATGTGCGCGCACCTTATCCACAGCCCCGTCCACAGTCTTTGGGGGCAAGTACAAAAGCTGAAAGCCGCGCTACACAAGGCTTTCAGCGCGATTCAAAAAGTTTTTTGCTTGACCTTGCGCAGCCCGTATGTAGGCCGGTTCAAAACGGTGCAACCAGGACGATGGCTCCAGGCCAGTCATTCCGGCCTCTGCGGCACTCTTTCCAGAGTTTAGTCACAGACTTATCCACAGGCCGGAGTGACATATTCCGGTCATATACCTGTGTCTTTAAACAGGTTGACAAACCCCTCGGGTGGTCACGAAAAACTCACTGATCAATAAACAACCACCACGCTGCAAGCCGCGAAAACAAAGGCCTCCAGCCAGCTACTCCCACGTTACCCACAGCCGGTTCCACAGTGCTTGGGGACAAGTCAAAACTGTGACAAAACAGGGATTTGCGGCGGCTATATGTCGCGCTTTGGCAGGTGCCCGGATTTGTTGTCCACAATTTCAGGAAAGCCTGCAGGCGACGCAAAAAAATGTGGGAGCGGGCTTGTGTGGGAGCGGGCTTGCTCGCGAAAGCGGCGTATCTGTCAATGCACATGTGACTGACCCACCGTCTTCGCGAGCAAGCCCGCTCCCACACAAGCCCGCTCCCACATTGGACCTGCGAACGACTTAATGCCCGCCGAGGTAGGCGTTACGCACCTCCTCATTCACCAGCAGCTCCTTGCCGGTGCCGGTAAGGCGAATCTCGCCGTTGACCATCACGTACGCCCGGTCCGACAAGCGCAACGCATGGTTGGCGTTCTGCTCCACCAGGAAGATGGTCATGCCGGTAGACGCCAGCTCCCGCAGCGTGGAAAAGATCTGCTTCACCACGATCGGCGCCAGCCCCAGGCTCGGCTCGTCCAGCAGCAACAGCTTGGGCCGGCTCATCAGTGCGCGGGCGATGGCAAGCATCTGCTGTTCACCACCGGACATGGTCATCGCCCGCTGGTTGCGCCGCTCCTTGAGCCGCGGGAACAGCTCGAACATGCGCTGCATGTCTTCGGTGGCGAACTTGTCGCCAATCGGGATGGTGCCCATCAGCAGGTTTTCCTCGACGGTCATGTCGGGGAACACCCGCCGCCCTTCCGGCGACTGCGCAATGCCGTTGGAGGCGATGTAGTGGGACGACTTGTGGGTAATGTCGACGCCGCGGTAGATGATCTGCCCGGACTCGGCCCGTGGCTGGCCAAAGATCGACATCAGCAGCGTGGATTTACCCGCACCGTTGGAGCCGATCAGGCTCACGGTTTCGCCTTCGTTGATGTGCAGCGAAACTTTCTTCAGGGCCTGGATCGGGCCGTAGAACACGTCCAGGTCTTTCAGTTCGAGGATTGGCTCACTCATACCAGTTCCTCTTCGTCAGCGCCCAGATAAGCCGCGATCACCTTCGGATCATTGCGGATCGCTTCCGGCCCGCCCTCGGCAATCACGTTGCCGTGGTCCAGCACCACGATGTGGTCGGAAATACTCATCACCATGCCCATGTCGTGTTCGATCAGCACCACCGTCAGGTCGTGCTCGTCCCGCAGCAGGCGAATCATCGCGCTGAGGGCTTCGGTTTCCTGGGGGTTGAGGCCGGCGGCCGGTTCGTCGAGGCAAATAATCTGCGGCCGGGTGCACATGGCACGGGCGATTTCCAGGCGGCGCTGCTGGCCGTAGGACAGCTCGCCGGCCAGGCGGTTGGCGCAGTCCACCAGGTCCACCACTTCCAGCCAGTAGAACGCATGGTCGAGGGCATCGCTTTCAGCCTTACGGTAGCCCTTGGTATTGAGGATGCCCGCGAGCATGTTGCGGTTGACCCACATGTGCTGGGCCACCAGCAGGTTCTCCACCACCGACATTTCCTTGAACAGGCGAATGTTCTGGAAGGTGCGCGCCAAACCCGCCCGGTTCACCAGGTGAGTGCCGCCGAACATCTTGTAGAACACCCGGCTGACGAAGCTTTTCGGCGAGACAAAGTCGGTGGCCTTGAAACGCTCGCCCAGCAGTTGGATCACGTTGGTCTGCTTGCCGCGCACATTGAGTTCGATCTTGCCGCCGGAGGCTTTGTAGAAACCGGTCAGGCAGTTGAACACGGTGGTCTTGCCGGCACCGTTGGGACCGATCAGGGCGAAGATCGAGTTGCGCTTGACCTTGAGACTTACGTCGCTCAAGGCCTTGATGCCACCAAAGTGCATCATCAGGTGTTCCACGGAAAGAACGACTTCCTTGCTCATGGCGCCACTCCTTTACGCGGGACGACACCGGTACGGCTGATACGAATCAGGCCTCGTGGTCGCCAGATCATCATCACCACCATCAACACGCCGAAGAGCAGCACGCGGTACTCGGAGAAGCTGCGCAGCAGCTCCGGCGCCACCGTCAGCACGAACGCGGCAATCACCACGCCGACGGTCGAGCCCATGCCGCCCAATACCACGATGGCGAGGATCAGCGCCGACTCGAAGAAGGTGAACGACGACGGGTTGACGAAGCCCTGGTAGCTGGCGAAAAACACCCCGGCCAGACCGGCAGTGGACGCGCCGATGGTGAACGCCGAGAGCTTCACCAGCACGTGGTTGAGGCCCATGGAACGGCAGGCGATTTCGTCTTCGCGCAAGGCTTCCCACGCGCGGCCCACCGGCATGCGGGTCAGGCGGTGCTTGATGTACAGCACCAGCAGCACTACCAGGAACAGCACGATGTAGATGAACAGGAATTTGATGTTGGGGTTGTAGTCGATGCCGAAGAACTCGTGGAACGGCACCCCGCCATCCTTCGCCTTGCGCACGAACTCCAGGCCGAAAAACGTTGGCGACGGCACCGGCATGCCGTTCGGGCCACCGGTAAACGACAGCCAGTTATTCAGCACCAGGCGGATGATTTCACCGAAGCCCAGGGTCACGATCGCCAGGTAATCGCCGTGCATTCGCAGCACCGGAAACCCGAGTATGCACCCCGCCAGCGCCGCACAAATCGCCGCCAGCGGCAGCACCGACCAGAAGCCCAGGCCGAGGTACTGGTAACCCAGCGCCAGGCCATAGGCGCCGATGGCGTAGAACGCCACGTAACCCAGGTCGAGCAGCCCGGCCAGGCCGACCACGATGTTCAGGCCAAGGCCCAGCAACACGTAGATCAACCCGAGGATCACCACGGTCAGCAGGTATTTGTTGGCAAAGAACGGGAACACGATGGCAATCACGATCAACGCCGGGATGATCCAGCGCAGGCGCGACTTGTAGTCCGGCTTGAGTACATGCACACCGGAGCCGGTGCTTTCAAACCCTTGCAGAATCCGCAGGCCCCTTGGGGTTTGCAGGAACAGGCTCATGGCGAACCGGCCGACCATCACGATGGCCACCAGGATGCCGACACGCGCCGGTTGCAGGTTGAAGCTGTAGCCGTCGAGGACCACGCCGACGATCGGACCGAACACGATCAGCGAAATCAGCCCGGCGAGTACCGCATCGACGACACTTTTCTTGATATCGATAGAGTAGGCAGCAGACATAGTTATACCTTCGCCACGAGTGGGCGACCGAGCAGGCCCTGGGGACGGAAAATCAGGATCACCACCAGCAGGGAGAAACTGAACACGTCTTTGTAGTCAGAGTTGATCAACCCCGAGAACAGCGACTCGGAAATACCCAGGATGATCCCGCCCAGCATGGCCCCAGGCAGGGAGCCGATGCCGCCGAGTACCGCTGCGGTAAATGCCTTGATGCCGATGATGAAGCCGGCATAGAAGTCGAACGTGCCGTAGTTCAGGGTGATCAGCACACCGGCCAGCGCGGCCATGGCGGCACCAATCACGAATACGTAGGAGATGACCCGGTCGGTGTTGATACCGAGGATCGACGCCATCTTGCGGTCTTGCTGGGTAGCGCGGCACATGCGGCCGAGCTTGGTGTACTTGATGATGTAGGTCAGCAGGCCCATGCCGACGAACGCGGCCACCAGGATGAACACCTTGGTGTAGGTCAATTGCACGAAGCCGGTGCCGATATCGACTCTCCAGGCGCCGGCCAGCAGCGTCGGGATGCCTTGTTGCTTGGCGCCCTGGGCGATCTGCGCGTAGTTCTGCAGGATCAGCGAAATACCGATGGCGCTGATCAGCGGTGCCAGTCGGGTGGAGTTGCGCAGCGGTTTGTAGGCGACACGCTCGATGACCCAGCCGTAGACGCCGGTGACGACGACGGTGAAGATCAGGGTGCCAAGGATGAGCAGCGGGAAGGATTCGATGCCGAAGTAAGCCAGCAGTGCCAGACTGATCGCCGCGAGGTAAGCGGAAATCATATAAACCTCGCCATGGGCGAAGTTGATCATGCCAATGATGCCATAGACCATTGTGTAGCCGATGGCGATCAAGCCATAGACCGACCCGAGGGTCAGCCCATTGACCAGTTGCTGCAGGAAAATACCATCCATAACGCAATCTCACGCAGTGAGAGCCTGCACACGGGTGCGTGTGTGTGCGGATCTTCTAGGAGGAAAACAGAGGCTCAGCACTCGCCCACTGCAGGAGCGAGCTTGCTCGCGAAAAACCCGAGAGCGACGCATGCATCCAGGATGCCCGCGTCATCGTTGACGTTCTTCGCGAGCAAGCTCGCTCCTACAGAGAGGTCATGCAGTCAGTTCGGATTACTTCTGCTTTTCCAGCTGGTGATACTTGCCATCCTTGTCCCACTGGTAAACCACATAGTCGGAGACTTTCAGGTCGCCCTTGGCGTCCCAGGTCTTCTCGCCCATGACGGTTTTGACCGGGTGGGCTTTCAGCCACTTGGCCGCGTCTTCGCCCTTGTTGGACTTGGCGCCATTGAAGCCAGCGGCCAGGGCCTGGAGTGAAGCATAGGCATACAGGGTGTAGCCTTCAGGCTCGGTGCCACTTTTGCGGAACTCTTCCACCACCGCCTTGCTGTCTGGCAGCAGACGCGGGTCGGCGCCAAAGGTCATGTACACGCCGTCCACATACTGTGCGCCGCCGGCGGTCGCTACCAGTTCGTCGGTGACCACACCGTCATCGGACATGAACTTGACGTCTTTCAGGCCGGCTTCACGAATCTGGCGAACCAGTGGACCGGCTTCCGGGTGCAGGCCGCCGAAGTACACGACATCAGCACCGGTGGAGCGGATCTTGGTGACCAGGGCGCTGAAGTCTTTCTCGCCACGGGTCAGGCCTTCTTCCAGCACCGGCTTCACGCCACGCTTGGTCAACTGCGCCGCGGTGGCGTCAGCCAACCCTTTGCCGTAGGTGTCCTTGTCGTTGATAACCGCGACTTTCTTGCCCTTGAGCACGTCGACAATGTAGTCACCGGCCACGATGCCTTGCTGGTCGTCACGGCCGCACATACGGAACATGGCGGTCATGCCGCGCTCGGTCACTTGCGGGTTGGTGGAGCCTGGAGTGATCGCGATTACACCCGCGTCGTTATAAACCTCGGAGGCCGGAATGGTGTTCGAGGAGCAGAAGTGCCCGACCACACCGATCACTTTGTCCTGGTCAACCAGACGGTTGGCCACGGCCACGGCCTGCTTGGGTTCGCAGGCATCGTCGCCGGCAACCAGCACGACTTTCTCGCCATTGATGCCGCCGGCCTTGTTGATAACGTCGGCTGCCGCCTGGGCACCTGTCATGTACTGCTTGCCAAATGCCGCGTTGGCACCGGTCATCGGCCCCGCTACGCCAATCTTCACATCAGCTTGAGCAAACGCAGAAACACCCAGCGCCGCAGTAACGGCGAGGGCTAGAAAACCTTTCTTGTAAAACGTCTGGGACATGAGTGGTGCTCCGAGGTTTTTGTTGAATTGGCACTGCAGCTTCACTTCAAAAACTTTCGGAGAAAGCCCAGAGCAAGCGTCGTGCCATTACGTTTTTATTATTCAAAAAGACACGGTGTCATTGTTATTGCAGGTTTTTGGGCGCCTTTTGATTGGACGTGCAACCGTCTATCTCAACCAGGTGCAACCATTGGACCTATAAAGTGCAACCCGACCAATCAAGCACTGCAACCCGGCCACTAAACGGCCACCCTTAAACATGTAACAGCGTGCGTAACGGAAGTGCACATTTACAGTGCGTTACTGCTACGACTCGCACCAATACAGATTAGTAGCCGGCTAAGAAAATGCAGGCTTCTGAGGGGTATTTCGTTGATCAGATCACGATCCGCAGGCATTGGCCCGCGTGATACAGCGAGAATCCCGCCTCGTACAAACAGCTGCGCAGGCCCACACCGGCCAACGGCTGCATCGGCGCAAAGGGGATCGGCAGTGCCTGTGGATCCTGGTGACACAGATAATCCGCGAAGGCTTTGCCCACGACACTGCCGGTCGTCACCCCGCGCCCGTTGTAACCGGTGACCGCCACCAGCCCGGGCGCCGGCTCGAACAGGCGCATCAAGTGGTCCGGGGTGAACGCGATGCAGCCGGTCCAGGTGCACTCCCACTGCACCGGTTTGAGGTACGGGAAGTAGTGCTGTTGCACCCGATCGGCCCAGGCCTTGAGGAACCACGCAGGTTTCTGGTTGCCGTTGCCCAGGCTGCCGAGCAGCAGGCGGCCTTCGGCGTCGCGGCGGATGCTGCTGAGTACCTGGCGAGTGTCCCAGGAGCCTTGCCCGCCGGGCAGGATTTGTTGGGCGGCGTCGTCGGTCAGAGGGGCCGACGCCACCTGATAGTAATAACCGGGGAAAAAGTTGCGGCGCAGCTCGGTCCACTCGCCTTCGGTGTAGGCGTTGGAGGCGATTACCACTTGTTCGGCGTGTACGGAGCCCTGGGCAGTCTGCACAGACCAGTGCTGGCCCTGGCGTTCCAGTTGGGTGACTGGGGAGTGATCGAACAACTGTCCGCCGAGCCCGACGGCGGCATTGGCCAAACCACTGGTGTAGGCCATCGGGTTCAAGGTGCCGGCCCGCCGGTCGAGCAAGGCGGCAGCAATCTTTTTGGTACCGGTGGCTTGTTCGCATGCAGCGCCGGTCAACAGCTCCACCGGTGCACCGCGACGCTTCCACTGTTCCTCACGACTGCGCAAATCCGCCTCGCCACGGGCGTTGTGCGCCATGTGCAAGGTGCCCTCGCGACGCAGTTGGCAGTCGATGTTGTATTTGTCGATCAGGCTGAACACCAGGGACGGTGCCGCGCCGAGCATGCGGTTGAGCTGGCTGCCCACCGCGGTACCAAAACCGGCTTCGATCTCGTCCGGGGGAATCCACATCCCTGCATTGACCAGCCCTACGTTGCGCCCCGAACCACCGTGGCCGGTGCGATGGGCCTCGAGTACGGCGACACTTTTTCCTTGTTCCAGCAAGTGTATGGCTGCCGACAAACCGGTGATGCCGGCGCCGATCACGCACACATCCACTTTTGCCTCGCCCTTGAGCGCGGCACGATCCGGCCGGCCAGGAGTGAGTTGTTCCCACAAGCATGCTTCGCGTAATGCCATTGCCAGACTCCGATGAGACCTAACAAACCACTTTTCCGAATTGTAAATACGGTCAAATGTGGGAGCGGGCTTGCTCGCGAAAGCGGTGGATCAGATAAGCATTCGTTGACTGACACACCGCTTTCGCGAGCAAGCCCGCTCCCACATTGACCTCACTCCGACTTGAGGTATCAGTCGAAGGTAATGCCCTGGGCCAGCGGCAGTTCCAGCGAGTAGTTCACGGTGTTGGTCTGGCGACGCATGTACCCGCGCCATGCATCCGAGCCCGACTCACGCCCGCCACCGGTCTCTTTCTCACCGCCAAACGCGCCACCAATCTCCGCGCCGCTCGGGCCGATGTTGACGTTGGCGATCCCGCAGTCACTGCCCACCGCCGACATGAACTGCTCGGCCTCGCGCACGTCAGTGGTAAAGATGCACGAAGACAGGCCTTGTGGCACCGCATTGTTCAGGCGCAGCGCTTCAGCGAAATCGGTATAGCCGACCACATACAGAATCGGCGCGAACGTCTCGGTGCACACCACATCACTCTGCTCCGGCATTTCCACGATGGCCGGCGACACGTAGTAAGCGTTGGGGAACGTGTCTTCCAACTGGCGCTTGCCGCCAAACACCCGGCCGCCTTCGCTCAAGGCCTGCTCCAGGGCATCCTGCATGTTTTCGAAGCTGTGCTTGTCGATCAGCGGGCCGATCAGGTTGCCTTCCAGCGGATGGCCGATGCGCACTTTGGAATACGCAGCCTTGAGGCGGGTGACGATTTCCTCCTTCACCGACTCATGGGCGATCAAGCGGCGCAGGCTGGTGCAGCGCTGCCCGGCGGTGCCGACGGCGCTGAACAGGATGGCGCGCACGGCCATGTCCAGGTCGGCGCTTGGGCCGAGGATCATCGCGTTGTTGCCGCCCAGTTCGAGAATGCTGCGGGCAAAACGTGCAGCGACTTTCGGCGCTACTTCGCGGCCCATGCGGGTGCTGCCGGTGGCGCTGATCAGCGCAACACGCGGGTCATCCACCAGTGCGGCGCCGGCATCGCGGCCACCGATGATCACCTGGCTGAGGTACGGCGGCGCATCGCTGAAGTTCTTCAGTACGCGCTCGAACAGTGCCTGGCAGGCCAGGGCGGTAAGCGGGGTTTTTTCCGACGGTTTCCAGATCACTGCGTTGCCGCACACCAGCGCCAGCGCGGTGTTCCACGCCCATACGGCGACCGGGAAGTTGAAGGCGCTGATCACGCCAACCACGCCCAGCGGGTGCCAGGTTTCACGCATGTGGTGGCCCGGACGCTCGGAGGCGATGGTCAAGCCGTACAGCTGGCGCGACAGGCCGACGGCGAAGTCGCAGATGTCGATCATTTCCTGCACTTCACCCAAACCTTCCTGGGTGATCTTGCCGGCTTCCCACGACACCAGCTCGCCGAGGTCGGCCTTGTACTCGCGCAACACGTCACCGAACTGGCGCACCAGCTCACCACGACGCGGGGCCGGCACCTTGCGCCAGGCCTCGAATGCATGCTCGGCGCGACTGACCTGCTGCTCCACGTCGGCGGCGCCTTCCCAGTGCACACTGGCAATCCGGCTGCCATCAATGGGCGAATGCACGGGTTGTTTACCCGACTGGTACAGCGCCGGGTTTACCCCGAGACGATCAAGCAATGCGGCAACCATGGGTCACTCCTTCAATCTACAAACAGAAATTTGCGCCGCCAGCGGTCGCGGCGATCCAGACCTTATTTGTAGCTGGCCCAAGACTTGCCAACAAACGACGATTAGGCGAGATATCATTCCGTTTATTCATGCTAAGAATAAAAAGAGGCGTGCCGTGCTGAATAAAAGACATTTGCCCTCGATCACCGCCCTGCAGTGCTTCGAAGCGGTCACCCGCCACCTGAGTTTTACCCGCGCCGCCGAAGAGCTGAACCTCACCCAGAGCGCTGTCAGCAAACAGGTCGCGCAGCTGGAAGAACTGTTGCAGCACCTGCTGTTTCGCCGGGTGCGCCGCCGCTTGCAGATGACCCCGGCGGGCGATCTGTACCTGGTGGAAGTGCGCAAGATCCTCACCCAGGTGGAGATGTCCACCCATTACCTGCGCTCCTACGGCGGCGAGACTGAAGTGCTGCGGGTGTCCACGCCCTACACCTTCGGCGCCCGCTGGCTGGTGCCGCGCCTCAAGGGCTGGCGACTGCGCCATCCGCAGATTCACCTGGACCTGTGCAACGAACAGGAGCCCGACGAGCTGCTGCAAGGCAAGGCCGACCTGGCCTTCTACTTTGGCCAGGGCTCACGGCCCGGCACCGAAAGCCTCAAGCTGTTCAGCGAAGAACTGGTGCCCGTGTGCTCACCCGACAGCCTGCCCGCCCAAGCATTTACCGACCCCACGCAACTGAGCGAACTGGTGTTGCTGCAAAACGCCTCGCGCCCGCAAGGCTGGCATGACTGGTTCGCCGCCCAGGGTCATCACACCGAGCACAGCTACCATGGGCCGCGCTTCGAGACCTTTTATATGTGCATTCGCGCCGCACAGGTTGGCTGCGGTGTGGCGCTGCTGCCCAGGTTTCTGGTGGAAGAAGAGCTCGCCGAAGGCAAGCTGGTGATCCCCTGGCAGCACGCGATGCCGAGCCAGGATGCGTACTACCTGGCCTACCCCGAGCACTCGGCGGAAGTGCCCAAGGTGCGAGATTTTGTGAAGTGGATGATGGAGCAGGTTGAGTCTGATTGAGGCGCGTTGCCTGCAATACCGCCTTCGCGAGCAAGCCCGCTCCCACATTTGGAACGCATTTCAAATGTGGGAGCGGGCTTGCTCGCGAAGGCGTCAGGGGCCACACAACAATGCCCAGCTGAAAAAACACTGGCAAAACAGCACAGGTCTATGCGCCACTAGCGCCATTCCTTAATTGTGCGTAAAGGTCGGCGCCCATCGTCGACCCGTCTGGAGATTCCCGTTATGAGCGAGAGTGTGTTTGCCGATCGCATCGTGCAGAACCTGCTCGACACCGACTTCTACAAGCTGACCATGATGCAGGCGGTGCTGCACAACTACCCGAACGTGGAAGTTGAATGGGAGTTTCGTTGCCGCAACAGTGAAGACCTGCGCCCGTACCTGGCGGAGATCCGCTACCAGATCGAGCGCCTCGCCGAGCTGAGCCTGAGCCCCGACCAACTGGGCTTCCTGGAACGCATCAGCTTCATGAAGCCGGATTTCCTGCGTTTCCTCGGGCTGTTTCGCTTCAACCTGCGCTACGTGCACACCGGTATCGAAAACGGTGAGCTGTTTATCCGCCTGCGCGGGCCATGGCTGCACGTGATCCTGTTTGAAGTGCCGATGCTGGCCATCGTCAGTGAAGTGCGTAACCGCTATCGCTACCAGAGCGTGATCCTCGAACAGGCCCGCGAGCAGCTGTATCGCAAGTTCGACTGGCTGACGGCCAACGCCAGCGTCGAAGAACTGTCCGAACTGCAGGTCGCGGATTTCGGCACGCGTCGACGCTTCTCCTACCGCGTGCAGGAAGAAGTGGTGAACGTGCTCAAGCACGACTTCCCCGGGCGTTTTGTCGGCACCAGCAACGTGCACCTGGCCCGCGAGCTGAACATGAAGCCGCTGGGCACCATGGCCCACGAATGGATCATGGCCCACCAGCAACTCGGCCCGCGCCTGATCGACAGCCAGATCGCCGCCCTCGACTGCTGGGTGCGCGAGTACCGTGGCCTGCTGGGCATCGCCCTGACCGATTGCATCACCACCGATGCGTTTCTCAGCGATTTCGACCTGTACTTCGCCAAGCTCTTCGACGGCCTGCGCCACGACTCCGGTGACCCGGTGCAATGGGCCGAAAAGGCGATCGCCCACTACCACAAGCTGGGGATCGAGCCGATGAGCAAGACCCTGGTGTTCTCCGACAGCCTGTCGCTGCCCAAGGCGCTGGAGATTTTCCGCGCGCTGCGTGGTCGGATCAATGTGAGCTTCGGCATCGGCACCAACCTGACCTGTGATATTCCAGGTGTGGAACCGATGAGCATCGTGCTTAAAATGACTGCCTGTAATGGCCAGCCCGTCGCGAAGATTTCCGATGAAGCGGGCAAGACCCACTGCACCGATCCGAACTTTGTCGCCTATTTGCGCCACGTTTTCAAAGTACCTGCCCTACCCAGCAAGGAGTGAATCATGCAAGCCGTACAGCGCGAGATTGCTGAACAGCTCAAGGTCCAACCACCGTTCAAGGACCAGGCCGCCCTTGAGGCGGAGGTCGCCCGGCGCGTTACCTTTATCCAGGATTGCCTGCTCAATTCAGGCCTCAAGACGTTGGTGCTGGGCATCAGCGGCGGCGTCGACTCCCTGACCGCCGGCCTGCTGGCCCAGCGTGCAATGCAAGAGTTGCGGGCTGCCAAGGGTGACGATGCGTACCGCTTTATCGCGGTGCGCCTGCCGTACGAAACCCAGTTCGACGAACACGATGCCCAGGCGTCCGTGGACTTTATCGAGCCCGACGAGCGCCACACAGTGAACATCGGCCCGGCGGTGAAATCCCTGGCCAATGAAGTGGCGGCGTTTGAAGGCAAGGCCGCAGTCTCCCGGGACTTCGTGCTGGGCAACACCAAGGCGCGCATGCGCATGGTGGCGCAGTACACCATCGCCGGCGCGGCCGGTGGTTTGGTGATCGGTACCGACCATGCGGCGGAAGCCGTGATGGGCTTTTTCACCAAGTTCGGTGACGGCGCCTGCGACCTGGCACCGCTGAGCGGGCTGGTGAAGAACCAGGTGCGCGCGATTGCCCGGCACTTTGGTGCTCCGGAATCGCTGGTAGAGAAGATCCCGACGGCCGACCTGGAAGACCTGTCGCCGGGCAAGCCGGACGAAGCGTCCCATGGCGTGACCTATGCCGAGATCGACGCGTTCCTGCACGGCGAGCCGGTGCGCGAGGAGGCCTTCAAGATCATCTGCGACACCTATCGCAAGACCGAGCACAAGCGGGTGATGCCGTTTGCACCCTGATCTGACGTAGCGGCTCATTCTGGCAAAAGGGCTTGTTGTGGTGAAGGAGCTTGCTGTGGTGAAACAGAGCTTGCTGTGGTGAAAGAGCTTGCTGTGGCGAGGGAGCTTGCTCCCGCTGGGGCGCGAAGCGGCCCCTGAAACCTGCTTACTGCTTTTTCTGATGCTACGCGGTGAGCTTATTGGGGCTGCTCCGCAGCCCAGCGGGAGCAAGCTCCCTCGCCACAAGAGCAGCCTGCCTACAGGCAAAAAAAGCGCCCCGAAGGGCGCTTTTTTTTGCCTGAAGATTGCTTACTTCAGGGTCACAGTGCCTTTCATCATCGAGATGTGGCCTGGGAACGAGCAGAAGAACGCGTAGTCAGTGCCTGCCGCCAGCTTCGACACATCGAAGGTCACGGAGTCTTTCTCGCCGGCACCGATGATCTTGGTGTGGGCGATGATGCGGGTGTCGCCGTCTTTCAGGTAGTTCTTGTCGATGCCGGCAGCCATGCCGTCGCTGGCGATGCCAGGCATGTCGGCGGCGGAACTCAGCACCCAGTTATGGCCCATGACGTTTTTCGGCAAGCTGCCGGAGTGGGTCAACTCAACGGTGAACGTCTTGCAGCTCTTGTCGATTTCGATGGCCTTGGTGTTGAAGGACATCTGGTCAGTGGAGTCGACAGTGACCTTGCACTCTGCAGCAAGCAACTGGCCGCTAGCCAGAGTCAGCAGGGAAACAGCAACGAGTTTGGCAAACATGTGAATCTCCAGGGCAGGGTTTAAAAAACGCATATTGCGACAAGGGTGCCTGAGTCAGGCAGGACTTCATATGATCTGTATCAACAGATTGTATACAACTTTAGGCTATCAGACTCATCGACACAATCTACCGGCCAAAGTGCGAGTGCCGGCCTATGATCGGTCCATCACCCATCCGGAGTCCCAGCCATGCACCTCAATAGTCTGTTCCGCAGCCTGCTTGCCGCCTATGCCTGTGGTGCCAGCGGCACCTGCGAAACACCTCAACGCGAGGTTTAATCCTTTGAGAGACGCAAGCCAGCCTTTACTCTTTAGCCACAACTGAGTGGAGTCAGGTATGTCCTTGAAGTCTGTCTGTGTGTTTTGCGGTGCCAGCAGCGGCACCAACCCGGCCTACCGTGAAGCAGCCGTGGCCCTCGGGCGCGCGCTGGCCGAGCGCAAGCTGACCCTGGTGTACGGCGGCGGCGCCGTGGGCCTGATGGGTATCGTCGCCGATGCGGCGCTGGAAGCCGGCGGCGAGGTGATCGGAATTATTCCCGAAAGCCTGAAAAACCTCGAAATCGGCCACAAAGGCCTGACCCGCCTGGAGGTGGTCGACGGCATGCACGCCCGCAAGGCGCGCATGGCCGAACTGAGCGACGCCTTTATTGCGCTGCCGGGCGGCCTGGGCACCCTGGAAGAACTGTTCGAAGTCTGGACCTGGGGCCAGCTCGGCTACCACGGCAAACCGCTGGGTTTGCTCGAAGTGAACGGTTTTTACCGCAAGTTGACCGATTTTCTTGATCATATCGTCGGCGAAGGCTTCGTCCGGGCACCGCATCGTGCCATGCTGCAAATGAGCGAATCGCCGGCTGAGCTGCTTGACGTACTGGATGCCTGGCAACCGCTGGTCCTGCCCAAATGGGTGGACCAAAAACCCGATTAACCCTTGGGACGCGATTAAAGGCAGAATACGCGCCGCTCAACCTCACCTTCGACCCCAGAGGATCGCCCATGGCAAAACCTAATTACTCCTTCGCCAAACGTCAGAGAGACTTGGCCAAAGAGCAGAAGAAAGAGGAAAAGCTGCAGCGCAAGAAAATTGCAGCCGACGAAGAAGCCGGTGCACTGAACCCGGATGCTGAAGGTACAGTGGCTACAGACGAAACCGAAGCACCGAAAGACGCTGAATAGGTGATCGTTCCCACGCTCCGCGTGGGAATGCATCCTGGGGCGCTCCGCGTCCCGATTTGAGATATGTGCAGGGTGACGCAGAGCGTCACAACAGGCATTCCCACGCGGAGCGTGGGAACGATCTTGTGCATTACTCCAGCGGCATCACCGTCACCCGCACTTCCGGGTCATGGCTCCCTCCCCCCAGAATCACCCCCCGCAACGGCGAAACATCGGAAAAGTCCCGGCCCCAGGCCAGGGTGATGTGTTCCAGTGCCGGCTGCACATTGTTGGTCGGGTCAAAATCCACCCAACCCGACACCGGGCAAAACACCGACACCCACGCGTGGGACGCATCCGCGCCGATCAACCGTGGTTGGCCGGGCGGTGGCTGGGTCAGCAGGTAACCACTGATATACCGCGCCGCCAGGCCCCGGGAACGCAGGCACGCGAGCATCAGGTGGGCGAAGTCCTGGCACACGCCGCGCCGGCGCTCCAGCACTTCCACCAACGGCGTGGCGACCTGAGTGGCTTCGGCATCGAAAGTAAATTCGCTGAAGATCTTCTGCATCAGCGCCTGCACACCCAACAGCAACGGACGACCGGCCGGGAAACAGTCTTCGGAGAACTCGACGAAGCTTTTCTTCAAATGCACATAGGGCGATTCGAACCGATAGCGGCACGCCTCGATCACTTCGGCCGACAGCGGCTGGCTGCTGTAGGTCAGGCCGTTGCGGGTCTGGTCCCAGGCCGGCGACAGGCTGAAATCCAGCAGCGGCCGCGCCAACACCTCCACTGTCAGCCCGGCGTTCACCAGCAGTTCATCATGGGGCCGCTCGAATGCCAGCCGAGTGATCGGGTTGCCGAACACATCCAGTTCATCCCGGCGCGAGGTCGGTTCTGGGCTGATCTCCAGTTGCTGCGAGCTGCAGCGCTGCCAGGCGCAAGGCCGCGGCCACAGGTGCGCCAGCTGCTGGGCCAGGGACACCGGGCTGTCGTAGTGGTAGTGGGTATCGTGGAAAATCTGGTAGCGGGCACTCATCACACAGACACCGTTTGCTGGCTGACATCGTCCACATGGGCAAAATGGCGCAAGGCCAGGCGGTCGGAGACTTGCCCACTTTCATCGGCCACCGCTTGCAGCAGGTCGGCCAGGCCATCCAGCGCGGCACGCACACTGGACTCGCCGAACAGCGGGTTCTCCAGGCAGCCCAGGTCAAAGCGCGCCAGGCGCTCCACCAATGGCGCCAACCCGGTTTCCCGGGGCACGCCGAAATCGTCATTCAAGCGGCGCAAGGTGCGGCTCACCAGTTTCAGCTGGAACAGCACTGCGTGGGGGTTTTGCTCATCCAGCAGCAACAGGTCCAGCACCGGAATCAGCTGCGGTACCGCGAGGTAGCGCGAACGATAGGTGATGCTGCTGTTGCCCAGTTCCAGCAACCACTCCAGCCCGGCCTGATCGAACACCGCCACGCCGCGCAGGAACGCCGCCAGGCTGCTGCTGAGAAACTGCAGGCGCTCGATGCGCCGGCCCATCATCAGGAAGCGCCAGCCCTCGTCGCGGGTCATGTCGTCAAGGGCAAAGCCCGACAGCGCGGCCAGGGACATCACCAGGCGGTTGAGGAAATCCAGCAGTTCGCCGAAGTCCGGCTCTTCGCTTTCCAGTTCCAGGGCTTCGCGCTGCAACTCCACCAGCGCCTGCCAGTTTTCCCGGGACAGCTTGCCGCGCACCTGGGACGCCGCCCACTGCAAGCGCTGCAAGTTGGCCCGCAGGCTCGACGGCCAGTCGTCACCGAGCAACGCCGCCTGAAGCCGCTCAGGCAACTCGCCCTCCTCCGGCAACAGTCGCAGGTTCTCACCCAGTTCAACCGCCGCCTGCAGCGCCAGCGGGTCGTCTCCGTCGACATAGCGGGCGAGGACGATCCGCAACCAGCGCGCACTGTCATCACAGCGCTCGCAATAACGGCCAAACCAGAACAGGTTTTCCACCACCCGCGACGGCAGGTACGGATCACGCCGCACCAGGTCATGGGCGCCGATGGCCCGTTGGGCGCGCCATTGCTCGGTGCCATGGGCACGTTCGCCGAGCACCCAGGTGTCCTTGCTCGCACCGCCGCGCTGCATCGACACCACTTCGGCATCGGCATCGGCGGCCACACGGGTCAGGCCACCGGGCAGTACCCGATAACCGTCGGCGCTGGCTACGGCGTACACACGCATGCCGATGGCGCGGTGCTGAAGGTGATCGTCAACGGTGTGCCAGACCGGCGCCTGGGACAACTGCGCAAGTTCCTGAGCGACATAGGCGTAAGGCCGCGCGCGCATGCGCTCAGCCAGGGCCTCGCGTTGTTCGTCGTTCAAGTCGCGGCCAAATACCGGGGTAAAGCTTTGCGACGGAAACGCCGGCTTGATCAGCAGCTCCGGCAGTTTCTCCAGGGCTTCGGCCAGCACCGGCGGCTCACCGCACCACCAGGTCGCGATGGACGGCAGGATCAGCTCTTCGCCAAACAGGAATTGATTGATCTTCGGCAGAAATCCCAACAGGCCAGGGGATTCCAGCACGCCACTGCCCAGGGCGTTGGCCACCAGCACATTGCCCTGGCGCACGGCATCCAGCAGGCCGGGCACGCCGAGGGCCGAGTCGGTGCGCAGTTCCAGCGGGTCGCAGAAATCGTCGTCCAGGCGGCGCATGATCGCGTGCACCCGGCGCAGGCCGCTGAGGGTCTTGAGGTACACCGTGGCGTCGCGCACGGTCAGGTCGCCGCCTTCCACCAGCGGGTAGCCAAGCTGGCGGGCGAGGTACAGATGCTCGAAATAGCTTTCGTTGAAACGGCCCGGGGTCAGCAGCACGATCAGCGGTGGCTGGTCGTCGCTCGGCGCCTGGCGGGCCAGGGTTTCCTGCAGGGTGCGGAAGAACCCGGTGAGGTGCTGCACCTGCAAGTCGCGGTACAGGTCCGGGAAGGCGCGGGACACGATGGTGCGGTTTTCCAAAGCATAACCGGCGCCGGACGGGGCCTGGGTCCGGTCGGCGGTGACCCACCAGCGGCCATCCGGCGTACGCGCCAGGTCCACGGCGTACAGGTGCAGGAACGCGCCGTCGGGCGGCTGGATGCCCTGGCACGGCCACAGGAAATTGTTATGGCCGAACACCAGTTCTGCCGGCAGCAAGCCTTCGGCGATCAGGCGTTGCGGGCCGTAGAGGTCGGCCAGTACTGCATTCAGCAGGCGCGCACGCTGGGCGATGCCGGCGGAGAGTTGCTTCCATTCATCGGCGGCCAGCACGTGGGGCAGCAGGTCCAGCTCCCAGGGGCGATCGGCGCCCTTGGGGTCGGCGTAGACGTTGTAGGTCACGCCGTTTTCCTGGATCTGCCGAGTCAGCAAGGCTTGGCGCTGGGCCAGTTGCGCCGGGGTGCTGCGTTGCAAGTGATCGAGCAGCCGCTGCCAATGGGCGCGAACCGCGCCGCTGTCGTCCAGCAGTTCGTGATAAGTGCCCGCGGTCAGCGGGTAACGGTCGAGCAAGTCGGGCATGGAACGCTCGGCAGAGGCAAGGGAAGTCGAATTAACTCACAAACCACGCGATCCAACTGTGGGAGCGGGCTTGTGTGGGAGCGGGCTTGCTCGCGAAAGCGGAGTGTCAGTCACTTAATGTGTTTCTGAGACACCGTATTCGCGAGCAAGCCCGCTCCCACATTTTGAATCGCGTTTAGTCATTCTTATTGGAGAAGCGCCGCAAATCCAGGGTCATCGGCAATTCATCATTGATCACCACACTCGGCACCGGCAATTTCCCGGGGCTGTGTCCCAAGCGGAAAAACCGCGCCATCCGCCGGCTTTCAGCTTCATTGGCATTCACCGGCAGGCTGTCGTAATTGCGCCCGCCCGGGTGGGCGACATGGTACTGGCAACCGCCCAGCGAGCGCTGCATCCACGTATCCAAAAGATCGAACACCAGTGGCGCATGCACCGGGATCGTTGGCTGCAGGCAGTTGGCCGGTTGCCAGGCGCGATAACGCACGCCAGCCACAAACTCGCCGACGCGCCCGGTGGGTTGCAGCGGCACCGGGATGCCATTGCAGGTCAGCAGGTAACGCTGGGGCGGCAGGCCACTCAACTTGACCTGCAGGCGCTCCAGGGACGAATCCACGTAACGCACCGTACCGCCCACCGCACCCTCTTCGCCCAGCACATGCCAGGGCTCAAGGGCCTGGCGCAATTCCAGTTCGATGCCGCTGACGGCGTAGTCACCGACCTTGGGAAAACGGAACTCCAGGTGCGCGGCAAACCATTCGGCCCGCAGCGGATAACCGGCAGCGTTCAGCTCGACGATCACGTCGGCAAAATCCTGCTCGATAAAGTGCGGCAGCAGGAAGCGGTCATGCAGCTCTGTGCCCCAGCGCGCCAGCTTCGGCGGCGCATAGGGTTCACGCCAGAACCGCGCGACCAGTGCCCGCAGCAACAACTGTTGGGTCAGGCTCATGCGGGCGTGGGGCGGCATTTCAAAGGCACGCAATTCCAGCAGGCCCAGGCGGCCGGTGGCACCGTCCGGCGAGTAGAGCTTGTCGATGCAGAACTCGGCGCGGTGGGTATTGCCAGTGACGTCGATCAGCAGGTTGCGCAGCAGGCGGTCCACCAACCATGGCGGGCATTCTTCGCCCGCTTCGGGCATCTGCGCGAAGGCGATTTCCAGCTCATACAGCGCATCGTTGCGCGCTTCGTCGACCCGTGGTGCCTGGGAAGTCGGGCCGATGAACAGGCCGGAAAACAGGTAGGACAATGACGGATGGTTATGCCAATAGCTGATCAGGCTGCGCAGCAGATCGGGACGCCGCAGGAACGGCGAATCCTTGGGCGTAGCGCCACCGAGCACAAAGTGGTTACCGCCGCCGGTGCCGGTGTGGCGCCCGTCGATCATGAATTTTTCTGTGGTGAGGCGGGTTTGCCGGGCTTCTTCGTAGAGAAACTCGGTGCGTTCCACCAACTCGTCCCAGGTGGCGGACGGCTGCACGTTGACCTCGATCACACCCGGATCCGGCGTCACCCGGAAGTTGCTCAGGCGTGGGTCGCTCGGCGGCTCATAACCTTCCAGCAACACCGGGCAATGCAGTTCTTCGGCGGTGGCTTCGATGGCGGCCACCAGTTCCAGGTAATCCTCGACCCGTTCCAGCGGCGGCATGAACAGGTACAAGCGGCCGTCCCGTGCCTCGGCGCACAGGGCGGTGCGGGTCAGCCAGTCGGCAGACTCGTCGATCTTCGGGATACGGTCTTGGCTGGCAGCTGCCTCGCCATGGCTTTGCAGTTGTGAGGTGGTCGGCAGGTCTGCCAGGTCCTGATTGGGATCGGTGGGGTGCACGAACGGATAGTCCGCCGCCGTTACCCACGGTTGCGAGGCCAGTGGCAGGCGATAACCCAACGGTGAATCGCCCGGCACCAGGCGGCAATGGTTGTCCCGCAGGTACCAGCGCCCGCTCTGCCAGCAGTCATTGGCCGCCGTGCGCGCCAGCGGCAGCACCTGGCCGATGACTTTATCCAGGCCCTGGCTGAAGACCTTGCGCAGGCGCTCGCGCTCAAGCTTGTCCTCCAGGCGCGGATCTTCGGCGCTGACGTTTTGCGGCAAGGCGCCTTCGCGCCACAGGTAATAGAAATTGTCTTCGTAGGCCGGGAATACAAACTGCGCGGGCAGTTTCAGGCGCTCGGCAACGCTGGCCAGAAAACGCCCGGCCATCACGCCGTCGGCGCCATAGCTTTCCTGCTCATCGGCGATCAGCGCGCTGTTGTGCCAGATCGGCACGCCGTCGCGGCGCCAGTAGCAGTTGAGGGACCAGCGCGGCAGTTGCTCGCCGGGGTACCACTTGCCCTGGCCAAAGTGCACCAGGCCCTTGGGCGCGTAGTGCTTGCGCATGCGCTGGAACAGCTCGGCGGACAGCCGGCGTTTGTCCGGGCCCAGGGCGGCGGTGTTCCATTCGGCGCCGTCGGGGTCGTCGATGGAAACGAAGGTGGGTTCGCCGCCCATGGTCAGGCGTACGTCGTCCTTGTGCAGGTCACCGTCGATCTGCCGGCCCAGGGCCTGGATCGCCAGCCACTGCTCTTCGGTGTAGGGCTTGGTAACCCTGGGGGCTTCCCAAATCCGCTCCACGGACATCTCGTGGGTAAATTCGCACTCGCAGGGTTCCACCAGGCCACTGATGGGCGCTGCGGAAGAAGGATCAGGACTACAGGCCAACGGGATATGACCTTCACCGGCGAACAAACCGGAGGTGGCATCGAGGCCGATCCAGCCGGCGCCGGGCAAATACACTTCGCACCAGGCGTGCAGGTCGGTGAAATCCACCTCGGTGCCGGACGGGCCGTCGAGGGCTTTGACGTCGGCGGTCAGCTGGATCAGGTAGCCCGACACAAACCGTGCCGCCAACCCTAGGTTGCGCAGCAGTTGCACCAGCAACCACGCCGAATCCCGGCAGGAACCGGAGGCGTTTTCCAGGGTGAATTCCGGTGTTTGTACGCCCGGCTCCATGCGGATCAGGTAGCCGATGTCGGCGGCCAGACGCTGATTCAGGCCCACCAGGAAATCCACCGCCGGCAACGGCGTGCGGTCGATACCCGCCAGATACGCGGCGAATCTCGGGGTCAGCGGCAATGTTTCGAGGTACGGCGCCAGCTCGCGCTGCTCATCGGCGGCGTAGCTGAACGGGATTTTTTCGGCGTAGGGTTCCAGGAAGAAATCGAACGGATTGAATACCGCCATCTCCGCGACCAGGTCGACTTCGATGCGCAGCTCGTCAGTTTTTTCCGGGAACACCAGACGCGCCAGGTAATTGCCCTGGGGATCTTGTTGCCAATTGATGAAGTGCCGTTCCGGCAGCACCTTCAGCGCGTAGGAAAGAATCCGCGTGCGGCTATGGGCCGCCGGACGCAGACGAACAATCTGTGGGCCGAGTTCGACCGCGCGGTCGTAGCGGTAATGCGTAACGTGGTGCAACGCGACATGAATCGACACGGCGGCCTCCTGCGAGCCAGGGCATGGAAACAAAGCGCGCAAGACTTATGCCAGAGCAGTGGTCATTGCGCTTTATCGTGGGACCCGGTGCAGTACAGCACCAAAACGGCGCGATGGCTGCCGTCGTGGTGCGAGGGTTGCACATATTTGTGGCGGGAGTGTGAGGGTGGGTGGTGAATCTACCCAGTCAACGGGCTTTGTGCCTGGCGATCACGGCTTCACGCAGGTGGCGAACTTCGACCAGTTTCTGGCGCATTTCGCGGTGGCGCTTGCTGTTAAGCAATAGCAGTGCAAGCAAGGGTAAAAGCACGCTCACGCCATAAATGAACGCATGCGGCTGATACACGATAGTGGGCAGCACACACGCGAAACAAAGCCCCAGTAACACCACCAGTGGCCAGACCCATTGCGGGTGCCCGCGCGCAATCATGAAGTTGCAGTGCACGATGACCATCGTTAAAGCGATTCCGCCGATAAAGGAGTACTTAGCGGTATCGGCCACAGAAAGATCCCGGAAATAGCTTTCAAAAAACAATGGCACCGCAAAGGCCAGGGAAAATACCGATGCCAATATCGCCCCCATGAAAACAGGAAAATACCGAGATAGAAAACCGCGAATGCTCGGTGCTTGGTTCATTGCTCGATTCCCTGATAAAAATCGACAGGAGTGATGTCCTGATACCTATCGGGCTCGGCTCTTGGTCTTCAAAGACTGCCGAATGTGGCGAATTCCCACGAGTTTAATGCGCATATCTCGCTGAACAGAGCTGTTGAGTATCAAGAGGCCAAACAGCGGAAAAACCAACGCCAGGCCATAAAGAACGGCGTGCGGCGCGTACTGAATCATGGGAAGCACAAACAGAAAGCAGGCGAAGTAAATACCCACCATTACCCACACCCACGACGGGCGCCCGCGCAAAATCATGAAATTGCTATGGACCGTTAACAGGATCAGCAATGCTCCTATGAGCATGATCGAAAAGCCCAAGCCGCCAGCGAGAGGCGAATCACGAAAATAGGTCGCAAAGGAAAGCGCTGTAGCGAAGCCCAAAGAAAAATAGGCCGCAAATACACCACCGATAAAAGTAAGGAAGTAATGCCTGAAAAAATCACGAAGCGTCATCAGCTCGCTCATTCTCCGACCTCCTCATACAACCCCAATGCGATGGTTTTTACGTTGCCCGTGTAAGCACTCCCTATAAGGCCCGCCGTTGCGCCTAAGGCGTCTTTAATCTGGGTTTTGGTACTGTGTTTAAGTTGGGTCGGGGTAAAACGCTTGGGCAGTTCGCCCGACAACTGCTTGAGCTTGAGCATCTTCGATGTGAGGCGAGGGTCATTGATGGTCAGCAGTTCTTTTGTGAGCTTCGCTCTTTCTTGTCGATTCAAGCCACGAAGCACTTCGCGCAACGTCTTGCCTGTGGCCGCCTTCGCGACATTGACAAGTTTTATTGTCGTCAGGGCGGAGGCACCCACTCCAGCTAACGATACTGCGTCCAAAACCGTTGAGGTGTTCTGATACCACGCCTCGCTGTCGAGCCAATCATTTCCCTCTGGCCTTGCCACCTCGAGTACCGTTCGAGTAATGCCATTGAAACACTGGAGTGCGCTTGCACCAGCAGCCGCGTATCCGACCACGACGATGACCGAACTCGCGCCGGCGCTGAATGGAACCAAAATGGTTCCGCTGGCAATAGCCGCCCAACTGATGACGGCGCCAAAACAAGAAATGCCGGTATTCACGGCCTCACCAATCAGGCGGGATTCGCGCGGATTACTCACAACATGTTCAGCAAATTGCGTGGGGGCAATGTACTTCTGCGCCTCCCGCAGAATCACGCGCTTGGGCTTAATGCTGCAGAGGGGTTTGAATTCACGCAGGGTCACGATGTTGAAGTCGGCATCGATATACACCACACCCGCCCCCACAATGCCGGGGTCGGCGTCGATGGCGGCAAACAGGCGTGGCAGGTTGATCTGGCTTTCGATGCGCTGGCGGGCCATGAACTGGGAGCGGTTGGAGTCCATGCCGATGCCAAGCAGGGGGCTGCTCATGGGGGTGTTCTTCCTTGAAATGGGTGGTGTCTGAACTGGCGCTTTCGCGAGCAAGCCAGCTCCCACATTCGACCGCATTCTCATGCTGAAACCCGGTCACATGTGGGAGCTGGCTTGCCTGCGATGGCGCTCGAATGGGCGCCACCTTAACAAACAGGCTACCCACCCGCTAGAAAGCAAAACGCCAGCACGAGGCTGGCGTTTTTGCGTTTCAGGCGGCGATCAACGCGGCACCACCGGCTTGCGGGCTGGCTTCTTGCCTTTGCCCTTGGCGGCGTCGGTGCGCTCCTTGGCGGCCTGCTTGTTGCGCGCCATGGCTGCGGCCTTGGCTTGCTCGCGCTTGTCCCACGGGTTGCTGCCATCACTGCCTCGCGGCGGCAGGCCGGTGTGCTGGGTGAGGATCCTGGTGGTGGTTTCCTTCGCAACCTTGTGGCTGCCAGCCGGCGTCGAGTTTTTGCGACGGGCGCTCTGGTAGCTGTCGGTGGACGGTTGGTGCAACGGGATCAGTTGCTCCTTGCCCGGCCCGATCAGGTCGGCACGGCCCATGCGAGTCAATGCTTCACGCAGCATCGGCCAGCCCTTCGGGTCGTGGTAGCGCAGGAAGGCCTTGTGCAGGCGGCGCTGTTCTTCGCTCTTGACGATGGTCACCGCGTCGCTCTTGTAGGTGACCTTGCGCAGCGGGTTCTTGCCCGAGTGGTACATCGCCGTGGCGGTGGCCATTGGCGACGGGTAGAACGCCTGCACCTGGTCGGCGCGGAAGCCGTTGCCCTTGAGCCACAGGGCCAGGTTCATCATGTCTTCATCGGTGGTGCCCGGGTGGGCGGCGATGAAGTAAGGAATCAGGTACTGCTCCTTGCCCGCTTCCTTGGTGTACTTCTCGAACATGCGCTTGAACTTGTCATAGCTGCCGATGCCCGGTTTCATCATCTGGTTGAGCGGACCTTCCTCGGTGTGTTCCGGGGCGATCTTCAGGTAACCACCGACGTGGTGGGTCACCAGCTCCTTCACATACTCCGGCGACTCGACCGCGAGGTCGTAGCGCAGGCCGGAAGCGATCAGGATCTTCTTCACACCCGGCAACGCACGGGCGCTGCGGTACAGCTGGATCAACGACGAGTGGTCGGTGTTCAGGTTCGGGCAGATGCCCGGGAACACGCAGGATGGCTTGCGGCACGCGGATTCGATTTCCGGGCTCTTGCAGGCAATGCGGTACATGTTAGCGGTCGGGCCGCCGAGGTCGGAAATGACGCCGGTGAAGCCTGGCACCTTGTCGCGGATCTCTTCGATTTCGCGAATGATCGACTCTTCGGAACGGTTCTGGATGATCCGGCCTTCGTGCTCGGTGATCGAGCAGAAGGTGCAGCCGCCGAAGCAGCCACGCATGATGTTCACCGAGAAGCGGATCATGTCGTAGGCCGGGATCTTTTCCTTGCCGTACGCCGGGTGTGGAACACGGGCGTAAGGCATGCCGAACACGTAGTCCATTTCTTCGGTAGTCATGGGAATCGGCGGCGGGTTGAACCACACGTCCACTTCGCCGTGCTTCTGTACCAGCGCGCGGGCGTTGCCCGGGTTGGTTTCCAGGTGGAGCACGCGGTTGGCGTGGGCATACAGCACCGAGTCGCCACGGACTTTCTCCACGGACGGCAGACGGATCACGGTCTTGTCACGGGTCATGCGCGGGCTGGCCAGGATCTGTACCACCTTGGCCTCTTCCGGGTCTTCCACCGGGCCCTTTTCCTGCTCGATGGCGCAGGCCTGGGTGTCCTGGGTGTTCACGTACGGGTTGATGATCTTGTCGATCTTGCCCGGACGGTCGATACGGGTGGAGTCCACCTCGTACCAGCCTTCAGGCGTGTCACGGCGAATGAACGCAGTGCCGCGCACGTCGGTGATGTCTTCGATCTTGTGGCCCCACGACAGGCGCTGGGCGACTTCGACGATGGCCCGCTCGGCGTTGCCGTACAGCAGGATATCGGCGCAGGCGTCGATCAGGATCGAGTTGCGTACACGGTCCTGCCAGTAGTCGTAGTGGGCGATGCGGCGCAGGGAGGCTTCGATGCCGCCGAGCACGATCGGCACGTGCTTGTAGGCTTCCTTGCAGCGCTGGCTGTAGACCAGGCTCGCGCGGTCCGGACGTTTGCCGGCCATGCCGCCTGGGGTGTAGGCGTCATCGGAGCGGATTTTCTTGTCGGCGGTGTAGCGGTTGATCATCGAGTCCATGTTGCCGGCCGCGACGCCGAAGAACAGGTTCGGCTCGCCGAGCTTCATGAAGTCGTCTTTGGACTGCCAGTTGGGCTGGGCAATGATCCCGACGCGAAAGCCCTGGGACTCCAGCAGCCGGCCGATGATTGCCATGCCGAACGACGGATGGTCCACGTACGCGTCACCGGTGACGATGATGATGTCGCATGAATCCCAGCCAAGCTGATCCATCTCCTCCCTGCTCATCGGCAGGAATGGCGCAGGACCGAAACATTCGGCCCAGTACTTGGGATAGTCAAATAACGGCTTGGCTGTTTGCATGACGGTGACCGGTGTTGAGA
This sequence comes from Pseudomonas sp. C8002, assembly GCF_013385765.1. Lineage (NCBI taxonomy): Bacteria > Pseudomonadati > Pseudomonadota > Gammaproteobacteria > Pseudomonadales > Pseudomonadaceae > Pseudomonas > Pseudomonas sp. C8002. The sequence goes on along the minus strand of NZ_JACAPJ010000008.1, from coordinate 206,614 downwards.
TGAAAAATCGCGGGCGCGGAATATAGCACAAAATTTGACCAATTCCGACCTTTGCAGTCGGAATTGGCGGGCAGCGCTTTTACTCGTCTTCGAAGTTATAGCTGCCCGGCGCCAGGTTCTCGAAGCGGGTGTATTTACCGATGAAGGCCAGGCGCGTGGTGCCGATTGGCCCGTTACGCTGTTTACCGATAATGATTTCAGCGATGCCTTTATGCTCGGTCTCCGGGTGATACACCTCGTCCCGGTATACGAACATGATCACGTCAGCATCCTGCTCGATCGCTCCGGATTCCCGCAAGTCGGAGTTGATCGGGCGTTTGTTCGGGCGTTGCTCCAGGGACCGGTTGAGCTGCGACAGGGCAACCACCGGGCAGTTGAATTCCTTGGCCAGGGCTTTCAACGAGCGGGAAATCTCGGAAATCTCGTTGGTCCGGCTGTCACCGCTGGAGCCCGGGATCTGCATCAACTGCAGGTAGTCGATCATGATCAGGGCGATGTCGCCGTGCTCACGCACCAGGCGTCGGGTACGCGCGCGCATTTCCGACGGGCTGATGCCCGCGGTGTCATCGATAAACAGCTTGCGATCGTTGAGCAGGTTGACCGCCGAGGTCAGCCGCGGCCAGTCGTCGTCTTCCAGGCGGCCGGCACGCACCTTGGTCTGGTCGATGCGGCCCAGGGACGACAACATACGCATGATCAGCGATTCGCCTGGCATCTCCAGGGAGTAAACCAGTACGGCCTTGTCGCTGCGCAACACGGCGTTTTCCACCAGGTTCATGGCGAAGGTGGTTTTACCCATGGACGGACGGCCGGCGACGATGATCAAGTCGGCTGGCTGCAGGCCGCTGGTCATGCCGTCGAGGTCGGTGTAGCCGGTGGACAGGCCGGTGATGGCGTTGTCGGTGTTGAACAAGGTGTCGATACGGTCGATGGCCTTGGTCAGCAAGTCGTTGACGCTGACCGGGCCGCCGGTTTTCGGCCGGGCCTCGGCGATCTGGAAGATCTGCCGTTCGGCTTCGTCGAGAATCTCTTCGGCAGTGCGGCCTTCCGGGTTGAACGCGCTGTCGGCGATCTCGGTGGCGATGCCGATCAACTGGCGCAACGTGGCCCGCGCACGGACGATCTGCGCATACGCCTTGATGTTGGCGACCGATGGCGTGTTTTTCGCCAGCTCGCCCAGGTAACCCAGGCCGCCCACCTGGGACGTCTGGCCTTCCTTGTCCAATTGCTCGGCCAGGGTCACCACGTCGATCGGTGAGTTCTGGTCGGCCAGCTTGGCAATGGCGCGGAAGATCAGGCGGTGGTCATGACGGTAGAAATCGCCGTCCGAGACTTGATCCAGCACGCGTTCCCAGGCGTTGTTGTCCAGCATCAAGCCACCGAGCACGGCCTGTTCGGCCTCGATGGAATGCGGCGGCACCTTCAGGGCAGCGGTTTGCAGGTCATATTGCTCAGGAGCGGAGATATCGTTCATGGCCACTTGGAATAGTTGGAGAATCTGGGGCTACAGAAAAACAAAAGGCACGACCTGTGAACAGGATCGTGCCCGATGTTAACTGCCTGGCACGCGAGGTGCCAGTCAGTTAGGTGTTGCTTAAGCTGCTACCACAACAACGCGTACGGTTGCTTCGACTTCAGCGTGCAGGTGCACGGCTACATCGAATTCGCCAACGTTGCGGATGGTGCCGTTCGGCAGACGAACTTCGCTCTTCTGCACTTCAACGCCGGAGGCGGTCAGTGCATCAGCGATGTCGTGGGTGCCGATCGAACCGAACAGCTTGCCTTCGTCACCGGCGGTGGCAGTGATAGTCACTTCCAGCTCAGCCAGTTGGGCAGCGCGAGTTTCGGCCGAAGCTTTTTTGTCTGCTGCTGCTTTTTCCAGCTCGGCACGACGCTCTTCAAACGCAGCCAGGTTGGCAGCGGTTGCAGCGGTGGCTTTGCCGTATGGCAGCAGGTAGTTACGACCGTAGCCGGCCTTAACGTTCACTTTGTCGCCCAGGTTGCCCAGGTTGGCGACTTTTTCCAGAAGGATCAGTTGCATGTGAAAATCCTCTAACTTTTAACCTTCACCGTTCGCGTTATCGGCGTCTTTCGGCGCCAGACGACCGCGAAAATCAATCAGGCCGTCGACAATGGCCAAGACCACGAGTAACGGATAGATCAGCTGCATGAACAGCAACAGCGTCACGTACAACCCCACCAGCCAGAATCTGCCCAGTCGCTTTTGCGCCACCAGCCCATGAATCAGGGACAGGCCGGCGAATACCAGCGGTACGCTGCACAACGGCACCAACAGCGCCAGGCCAAAAGTCGGCCCGACCACCATGAACGCCAGCAGCAACATCGCCGGTCCAGCGGGGATTCTGATACTGCGAAACTCGCGACCAAAACCACCCGGGTTATACAACAACGCCTGCCAGTAACGCCCAAGAATCAGGCTCAGCAAGCTGACAATCTGCAACAGTGCCGCTATCAGGCCGGTAAGCATCGGTGCAACCACTGACGCAAAGCGCGCTCGCTCCTCTACCGATAACTGCTGGTAGAGATCCCCGAGGGCCAGCGGCAGGATCTTGATGATCTCCTGCGCCAGCGCCTCGATTTGCGGGCGGAAAGCCGCGCCAAGCGCCAGTGAATACACCAACCCCAATGCCACGCTGACCAGCAGCGTACGGACCCAGGACTCACTTGCGCGCAAAACCAACGCAAGGGTCGATGAACCGAGCAGTACCAGAAGTACCCGTGGATCATCGAATTTCAACCACCAGACCAAGGCCGGCAGTATTCCCAGGGCAAGAACGCCAAGGGCGTCCTTCAAACCGCGCCGCAGAAGCACAAGGCAACCCGCGGCAGCACCCAACCAATACAACAACGGCAATGCTGCACATCCAGCCACTACCAGAGTGGCCTGCACACGACCGCGCATGATGAACTCAGCTAAGGCGCGCATGCATTCAATCCCTTACTACTTGTCGACTGCCCGGTCTCAGCGGCCGTGGCTGTCGGTGTAGGCCAGCAGGGCCAGGAAGCGGGCGCGCTTGATAGCGGTGGCCAGCTGACGCTGATAACGAGCTTTGGTACCGGTGATGCGGCTTGGAACAATTTTGCCGGTCTCGGATACGTAGGCTTTCAGAGTGTTGAGATCTTTGTAATCGATCTCCTTCACGTCTTCAGCGGTGAAGCGGCAGAATTTACGACGACGGAAGAAACGTGCCATTTGATAGGCTCCTTAAAAGGTCCGTGGATTACTCGTCAGCGTTATCGCTGTTGTCGCTGTCATCACTATCAGCGCTTTCAGCGCCTTCGTGCTCAGGACGGTCGCGACGCTCACGGCGCTCACTGCGGTTTTCTTCAGCCTTGAGCATCTCGGATTGGCCGGTAACGGCTTCTTCGCGACGGATGACCAGGTTACGGATCACTGCATCGTTGTAGCGGAAGTTGTCTTCCAGCTCGGCCAGGGCCTTGCCAGTGCACTCAACGTTCAGCATCACGTAGTGAGCCTTGTGAACATTGTTGATTGCGTAGGCCAGTTGACGACGGCCCCAATCTTCCAGACGGTGGATTTTGCCGCCGTCTTCTTCGATCAGCTTGGTGTAACGCTCTACCATGCCGCCGACTTGCTCGCTTTGATCCGGGTGGACCAAAAAGATGATTTCGTAATGACGCATGAATGCTCCTTACGGGTTGTAGCCTGCCGCTCAAAAACGGTCAGACAAGGAGTGAATGACACTTATGGATCTTGCCGAAGGGAGGCACATGCGTGCCTGCCATGAAGGCAAGGGGCGCAATTGTAGAGAAGGGGGAGAAAGGGTGCAAGGTGATTGGTGATTATTTGAACAGCCCCCATACACCACAAAAACAAATGTGGGAGGGGGCTTGCTCCCGAAAGCGATGTGCCAGTCACCAAATGCACTGACTGATACACCGTATTCGGGAGCAAGCCCCCTCCCACATTTTGACCTGCGCCAGACTTGGTTATTTCTTGGCTTTAGCCTTGGCGCCGCGCTGGCGCTGGGCTTCGAACAGGCAGACGCCCGTTGCGACTGAAACGTTGAGGCTGCTGACGCTACCGGCCATAGGCAGGTGCACCAGGTAATCGCAATGCTCGCGGGTCAGGCGGCGCATGCCCTTGCCTTCGGCCCCCATGATCAGGATGGTCGGGCCGGTGAGGTCCTGGTCATAAATGCTGACCTCAGCCTCCCCCGCCGTACCCACGACCCACAGGCCGCGCTGCTGGAGTTTCTCGAGGGTGCGCGCCAGGTTGGTCACGGCCACCAGCGGAATCACTTCCGCCGCACCGCAGGCGACTTTACGCACTACAGGCGTCAAGGTTGCCGACTTGTCTTTAGGCACGATCACCGCCAACGCACCGGCAGCATCCGCCGAACGCAGGCAGGCGCCGAGGTTGTGCGGATCGGTCACGCCGTCGAGCACCAGCAACAGCGGTGCGCCTTCGGTGCGGTCGAGCAGCTCGTCGAGCATCGCTTCGCCCCAGACCTGGCTTGGACTGACGTCGGCTACCACGCCCTGGTGAACGCCTTCGACCCAGACGTCCATCTCGCGCCGCTCGGCCTGGCCGATGGCAACTTTGTTCTGATTGGCCAGTTCGACCAGCGCTTGAACACGCGGCTCACTGCGGCCTTCTGCCAACCACACCTGCTTGACGCGTTTCGGGTGGTGACGCAGCAATGCTTCTACGGCGTGTACGCCGTAGATTTTTTCCAGACTCATGACTTGGCCTTAGGTTTGCGCGACCCGCCGCTTTTCGCGGGGGCCGAACCCGCTTTTGGCGGGCCTTTACGGTGTTTACTCGGCTTGCTCGACGGCTTTTCCGCCTCGCGGGACTTTCCCCCAGACGCCGCTTTACCACCGCTTTTGGCTTCGTTGAGCAACTGCTGCTTCAACTCGCGGCTCTTGCGCAGCTCGGCGTTTTTCGCCGCGGCATCGCTAGGGCGGTAGGCTTCGGGGGCCTTGTCCTTGGCAGACGAACGACGCGCAGGCTTGGCTGGCGCAGGCTCGGCGACCGCTGCTTTCGCAGGAGCGCCTTTGCCTTTGCTAGCCGGGGCTGCAGTTTCGCCGCCACGTTTTTTACGGCCAGTCGGTTCAGCCGGCTTGTCAGGCATACCGAAATCGATCTTGCGCTCGTCGAGGTCGACGCGCATGACCTGCACTTCCACGGTATCGCCCAGACGGAAGCTGCGACCGGTGCGCTCGCCCGCCAGGCGGTGATGCACAGGGTCGAAGTGGTAGTAGTCGCCCGGCAAGGCGGTGACATGCACCAGGCCCTCGACGTAGATGTCGGTCAGCTCGACGAACAAACCAAAACCGGTCACGGCAGTGATCACGCCCGGGAACGACTCGCCCACGCGGTCTTTCATGAACTCGCACTTGAGCCAGTTCACTACGTCGCGGGTGGCTTCGTCGGCACGGCGCTCGCTCATGGAGCACTGCTCGCCCAACTGTTCCAGGGCCGCTTCGTCGTACGGATAGATCCGTGCCTTCGGAATGGTCATGGCACCAGCACGCTTGACGTGCGGGGTGTTCTGCTTGGAATGGATCACGCTGCGGATCGCCCGGTGCGTGAGCAAGTCCGGGTAACGACGAATCGGCGAGGTGAAGTGGGTGTACGCTTCGTAATTCAGGCCGAAGTGGCCCTGGTTATCGGCGCTGTACACCGCCTGGCTCAGGGAGCGCAGCATGACGGTCTGGATCACGTGGTAATCCGGACGGTCCTTGATGCTCGCGAGCAGAGCCTGGTAGTCCTTCGGCGTCGGTCCGTCCTTGCCTTTGTGCAGGGACAGGCCGAGCTCACCGAGGAACGCGCGCAGCTTCTCCAGACGCTCCGGCGGCGGGCCGTCGTGCACCCGGTACAACGCAGGAATCTCGTGCTTTTTGAGGAACTCTGCGGTGGCCACGTTGGCCGCCAGCATGCATTCCTCGATCAGCTTGTGAGCATCGTTGCGCGTGGTCGGGGTGATTGCGGCGATCTTGCGCTCGGAACCGAAGACAATCCGGGTTTCCTGAGTTTCAAAGTCGATCGCGCCACGCACGTGACGAGCGCCCAACAGCACCTTGTACAGCGCGTAGAGCTGCTTGAGGTGCGGCACGACATGCCCGTACTCACCGCGCAGGGCCTTGGCCTCGCTGGTTTTCGGCTGTTCCAGGATGGTGCTGACCTTGTTGTAGGTCAGGCGCGCCTGGGAGTGAATCACCGCTTCGTAGAACTGGTAGTCGGTCATTTCGCCGGTTTTCGAGATGGTCATCTCGCACACCATGGCCAAACGGTCGACTTTCGGGTTCAGGGAGCACAGGCCGTTGGACAGCTGCTCAGGCAGCATCGGGATGACGCGCTCGGGGAAGTACACCGAGTTGCCGCGCACCTGGGCTTCGTTGTCCAGGGCCGAACCGATCTTCACGTAGCTGGACACGTCGGCAATCGCGACGAACAACTTCCAGCCGCCGGAGAACAGGCGCAGTTTGCCAGGCTTGGCTTCGCAGTAGACCGCATCGTCGAAGTCGCGGGCATCTTCGCCGTCAATGGTGACGAACGGCAGATGACGCAGGTCGATGCGCTTCTCTTTGTCTTTTTCTTCGACTTCCGGCTTGAGCTTGGCAGCTTCTTTGAGCACAGCCTCAGGCCAGACGTGAGGGATATCGTAGGTGCGCAGCGCAACATCGATTTCCATGCCCGGCGCCATGTAGTTGCCGACCACTTCAACGATATCGCCCTGTGGCTGGAAGCGCGCAGTTGGCCAGTGGGTGATTTTCACCTCGACGAACTGGCCGACCTTGGCAGCGCCATTGCGGCCCGGGGTGATCAGCACTTCCTGCTGGACCTTCGGGTTATCCGGCACGACAAAACCGATGCCGCCTTCTTCGAAGTAGCGACCAACAATGGACTCGTGGGCACGGGACACCACTTCGACGATCACGCCTTCGCGGCGACCGCGACGGTCGAGGCCGGAAACGCGCGCCAGGGCACGGTCGCCATCGAACACCAGGCGCATTTGCGCCGGGCTCATGAACAGGTCATCGCTGCCGTCGTCCGGGATCAGGAAGCCGAAACCGTCACGGTGGCCGGCAATGCGACCGAGGATCAGGTCGAGCTTATCCACCGGCGCATAGGTGCCTCGGCGGGTGTAGATCAACTGGGCATCGCGCTCCATGGCGCGCAGGCGGCGACGCAGGGCCTCGAGTTGGTCTTCGGTGGTCAGACCGAACTCTTCAACCAGCTGCTCGCGGCTAGCAGGCGAACCCCGATCGGCGAGATGCGCCAGGATCAGTTCGCGGCTAGGAATAGGGTTTTCATATTTTTCCGCTTCACGAGCGGCCTCGGGATCGAGGGACTGCCAATCGGCCATTAGAGAGTTTTCACCTTGTCTATATGCGGGTTAGTTTGGCATACGCGTATTGAAACGGGAAATTTCAGGTGTCGACAAGCCCGTAAAAGCACTTTGTAGCCCTTGGAATGCACCTTGCGCGACCGTCGGCGAAATATTCCAGACTTTTTTCATGGCAGGGCTTTACAGCTCAAAATAGCCTCCGTATAGTGCGCGCCATCGACGACGGCAACGTTGTTGATGCTGCCCAGGTGGTGAAATTGGTAGACACGCCAGCTTCAGGTGCTGGTGATCGCAAGGTCGTGGAAGTTCGAGTCTTCTCCTGGGCACCAATTTCAAACTCAAGGTTATGCCTTGAGTCTCCAAAAACCCGCGAAAGCGGGTTTTTGCGTTTCAGGCCTTTGATTTTTAACAAGAATCTTGATTTATATTTTTGAATCAGGGGTTTACAGATCAAAAAGCCCTCCGTATAGTTCGCTCCATCAACAGCGCAAGCGTTGATAATGCCCAGGTGGTGAAATTGGTAGACACGCCAGCTTCAGGTGCTGGTGATCGCAAGGTCGTGGAAGTTCGAGTCTTCTCCTGGGCACCAAATTCAGATCAAACCCGCGAAAGCGGGTTTTTTCGTTTCCGGGGTTTGAAAAACTGACCGGTGATTCCCCCCCTCGTCCGCACTTGAGAAGTTTTATCGTTTATCCTTGTAAGGATTTGTTGCACTCAAGTGAGGAAAACCCCGGATGATGATCCGCGATACCCGTCTCAAGACATCCCTTCTGCGTGGCCTGACCATCACTCTGCTCGGCCTGACCCTGCTCTCGCCCGCTGCCTATTCTGCCGACAAGGTTGCACTGACCTTGTACAACGGCCAACACAAGGAGGTCGGCGATGAACTTGCCAAGGCCTTCGAAGCCAAGACCGGCATCCACGTCAATGTGCGCAAGGGCAGCAGCAACCAGCTGGCCAGCCAGGTCGTCGAAGAAGGTGACCGCTCCCCTGCCGACGTGATCTACACCGAAGAATCGCCGCCGCTGAATAAACTCGGCGAGCAAGGCCTGCTGGCAACCATCGACGCCAGCACCCTCGACGTCCTGCCGAAGGAATACGTGGCCGCCAACGGCGCCTGGATGGGCGTAACCGCACGCACCCGCGTCGTGGCCTTCAACCCGAAGCTGATCGCCGAGAAAGACCTGCCCAAGTCGGTACTGGATTTCGCCGGGCCCGAGTGGCAAGGCAAGGTCGGTTTCGTGCCCACCAGCGGCGCGTTCCAGGAACAAGCCGTAGCGATCATCAAGCTGCACGGTCGCGAAGCGGCTGAAGAGTGGCTGACCGGCCTGCGCGCTTTCGGCAAGGTCTACAGCAACAACATGGTTGCGCTCAAGGCCGTGGAAAATGGCGAAGTCGCCACTGTCTTGGTGAACAACTACTACTGGTTCGCCCTGAAGAAAGAAAAAACCAACCTGGATTCGCAGCTGCACTACTTCACCAACGGCGATGCCGGTGGCCTGATCACCGTGTCTGCCGCGGCTGCACTGAAATCCAGCAAGCATCCAAAGGAAGCCCAGCAACTGCTGGCATTCATGGCCAGCGAAGAAGGCCAGCGGGTGATCACCAACACTTCCGCCGAATACCCGCTGCGCAAGGGCATGGAATCCAACCGCGGCCTCAAGCCTTTCAGCGAGCTGCAACCGCCGAAAGTCACCCCTGCCGACCTGGGCAACGCCGAAGAAGCCCTGGAACTGGAACGTGACGTTGGCTTGAACTGATGAACCCATCGCTCCCCGCCCTCGCCTTGCGCGGGGGTTTTACGCCGAGACGCAAACGCCCTTCGATCTGGTTGCTGCTACCAGTCCTGCTGCTGGTAGGCCTGAGCCTGTTGCCGCTGGCGTATGTCGGCCTCAAGGCCTGGCAGGCAGGATGGGCCGAGGCGGTGCATTTGCTGTGGCGGCCCTATGTATTCGGGTTGCTGCGCAACACCCTGGCGCTGATGGTCGGCGTCACCGTGGCCTGCGGCGTGATCGGCTTGTCCCTGGCCTGGCTGCTGGAACGCAGCAACCTGCCGGGACGGCGGATCTGGGGAGTGATCCTGTGCCTGCCGTTCGCGGTGCCGGCGTTTGTCAGCAGCTTTACCTGGGTTTCGTTAAGCGCCAACTTTGAAGGGTTGGGCGGAGCGATCCTGGTGATGACCCTGTCCAAATACCCACTGGTGTTTCTGCCGGTGGCGGCAACCCTGCGCAATCTTGATCCATCCCTGGAAGAATCGGCCCGCACCCTTGGCCTGAATCGCTGGGGCGTGTTCTTTCGCATCACCTTGCCTTTACTGTGGCCGTCACTGCTGGCCGGGGCACTGTTGATTGCCCTGCATATGCTGGTGGAGTTCGGCGCCTTGTCGATCATTGGCTTGCAGACGTTTACCACCGCGATCTACCAGCAATTCGAGCTGGAGTTCAGCAACGCCAATGCGGCGATGCTTTCGGCGGTGCTGCTGGTGATGTGCCTGACGCTGCTCTGGCTGGAGCTGCGGGTGCGCGGCAAGGGCCGGCACGTGCGTACCGGCCAGGGCGCGGCGCGGCATGCCGAACAGGTTCGACTCGGCAAATGGGCGGCGCTGGGGCAGCTGTATTGCCTGCTCCTGGCGATCATCGGCAGCGGCATTCCACTGGGCATGCTCGGTTATTGGCTGGCAGTGGGCAGTTCGGCGGCATTTCCGATAGCCGAGATCAGCGAGGCGCTGCTTTCTTCGCTGGCGCTGTCCCTGGGTGGCGCCGCGCTTTGCCTGTTGTTTGCCGTGCCGGTGGGCTTGCTGGTGGTGCGCTACAAGGGCCAGCTCGCACTGTGGGCCGAACGCCTGCCGTACCTGCTGCACGCCCTGCCCGGCCTGGTGATTGCGCTGACACTGGTGTATTTCGCCCTGCATTACGTACCGGCGCTGTATCAAACGTCGGCATTGCTGCTGATCGCTTATGCGCTGCTGTTTTTGCCCCTGGCCCAGGCGCCGATCCGCACGGCGCTGAACAAGGCAGCACCCCAGCTGGAAGAGGCGGCGAGAACGCTGGGCGCGTCGTCGTTCAGTGCGTTTTGCCGGGTGACGCTGCCGATTATTTTCCCGGCATTGGGGGCGGCGTTTGCGCTGGTATTCCTGGATGCGATGAAGGAATTGACGGCGACGTTGCTGCTTAGTCCGACCGGGCTGAACACCTTGGCAACTGCCGTGTGGGCGCACACCTCGAATGTGGAATTCGCGGCAGCGGCGCCCTATGCGGCATTGTTGATTCTAGTGTCGGGGCTGCCGGTGTATCTGCTTACGACGCGGATGTATCTGAGCCGCTGAAATAGCTTTCGCGAGCAAGCCCGCTCCCACATTTGCTCGCATTCCAGAAGTGGAACTCGGTCGAATGTGGGAGCGGGCTTGCTCGCGAAAGGGCCGCACCAGGCGATATCAAGCCCGGAACTGCCCCAGGCTCGCCTTCAACTGCGCCGCCAACCCATCCAGCACTTTGCCACTGGCTGTAGTCTCTACCACCGCCTGAGCGGCCCGCTCTGCCTGGGCATGGATGATTTCCACCCGCCCACGCACCGCATGCGCACCCTGCGCCTGATGCTCAGCCGCCCGCGTCGCCAGGCCAATCGCTGCATGCACCTGCTCCACCGAGGCCTGTACCGACTGCTGCAGGCGTACACTGTCGCGTAATACCAACAAACCTTCGCTGGCCTGGCGCCCGGCCTTGCCGATGGTTTCCACGGCCTCACGGGCGCCTTGCTGCAAGGCCACGATGTGGGCCTGGATGTCGCCGGTAGAACTCTGGGTTTTACTGGCCAGGGCGCGAACCTCGTCCGCCACCACCGCAAAGCCGCGCCCGGTCTCACCGGCTCGCGCCGCCTCAATAGCCGCGTTGAGCGCCAGCAGGTTGGTTTGCTCGGCAATCCCGTGGATCACCGTCAACACCACCTCGATCTGCTCGCTCTGCTGCGCCAGCCGCTCGATCACCTTGGAACCGGCCTGCACCTGCCCCGCCAACGCCTCGATCAAGCTGCCGACTTCGGCTGAAGTGCGGGAATTTTCATCAGTCGCCTGGCGAATATCCACCACCTGCTGCAAGGCCGCCTGCATCGCATGGCTTTCCGCCTGGGCCTCATCCGCCATTTGCGACAGCGCCCGCAGGCTTTCGGCAACCTCATCACGCTGCAAGCCGGCGGCCGCATCGGCACCCGCATTGCGCAGGGTCATCGCGCCGATTTCCACACCGGTACGCTGGGCCACATCACCGGCTTCACGCACGATCGGCTGCAACTTATCCACAAAGCGATTGACCGCCGAGGCCATGTCGCCGATTTCGTCCCGGCTGTTGATCTGCACACGCTTGGTCAGGTCGCCCTCGCCTGCCGCCAGATCGTCCATCGCTGCAATCAGCAGCTTCAGGCGATTGACCACCCGACGGCCGAGCACTACAGCAATCAACAGCAATACACCAAAACCTACCACCGCCAGGCCCATGCCGATGCGCCAGCGCAAGGTGCCCGCCGCCTCTTGCACGGCGCTGGTGGTATTGGCGGTCATCTGGGTGGCGGTGGCTTGCGCCGACTGCAAACGCGCGCCCATGGCCGCCGCGCTGTCAGCCGCGGCACCCTTGAGGCTGTCGCCCACCAACTGGTCACCGCTGGCAATCAGTGCAGCAAAACGCTTGTCCAGCGCGGCCAGGTCAGCCTCGACCGAGGCAGTCGAAACCCCCATGCGGACCTTGCCGATCTCTACGCCATTGGGGCTGATGGACGCTTCGACGTAGAACACCGAGGGATCATTCTTCGCCGCATCCAGCACTTTATCCAGGGCACGTTCGCCCTTGCCCTTTTCCAGCAGCGCCTGGTTGATCGGGTTTTCACGATTGAGGTAACGGGTCAGGTGCTCACCAGCCGCGTCGTCATACACCACAAACAACACGTTGGGATTGCGCTGGGCTCTGCGGGCAAACTCAGACAGCGTCGGCACGTCGCTGTCCCACATGGCGCGCGGCGCCACCGAGGCGAGCAGTTGCGCCATGTCATTGGCAGAGTCCTGCAGGTCTTTTTCTAGGGTCGCACGCAGTTGCTTCTGCTCTTCCTGCAGGCGCGTGGAAAGCCCCGCCGTCAGACGCTGGCGCGTGCTGGAAGACAGACTGTCCAGGCTGGATGTCACTTCCTTGCCGGCTTGCGCCAACTCGCCGGACAGTTTCTGGCTGTCGACGCCCAGGCGATTGCCCAAATCAGCTTCCAATGCAGTGACGGTGCTTCGCGTCAGGGCGACGGCCACCAGTACCTGCACCAAAAGAGCGATACCTAGGGTAACGAACACCGGCCGCAACAGCCGGCTTTGTAACAATGAGAGAACGGCAGACACTGGGAATCCCTCCACCACGGGTGCCATTAATTTGATAGCACCGCGAAAGAAAGAACCATAGCAAGGGTCGTGCCGTTTACCAGGCGGAAACGACAAAGGGCTCCCGAAGGAGCCCTTTGCTTTTTACATCAACAGCTTATTAAGCGAACGGGTGACGCAGAACGATGGTCTCGTTGCGGTCCGGGCCCGTCGAAATAATGTCGATCGGCGCACCGATCAGCTCTTCGACGCGCTTGATGTAAGCGCGGGCGTTGGCTGGCAGTTCTTCCAGGGTCTTGGCGCCCACGGTCGATTCGGTCCAGCCTGGCACTTCTTCGTACACAGGCTGCAGGCCTACGTAGCTGTCCGCGTCAGTCGGGGCAACGTCCTTGCCTTCCGCATCCTTGTAGCCGATGCAGATGTTGATGGTTTCCAGGCCGTCGAGTACGTCCAGCTTGGTCAGGCAGATGCCCGAGATGCTGTTCACATCGATAGCGCGACGCAGGATAACGGCGTCGAACCAGCCACAACGGCGGGCACGGCCGGTCGTCGCGCCGAACTCGTGGCCTTGTTTGGCCAGGTGCGCGCCGACTTCGTCGAACAGTTCAGTCGGGAATGGACCCGAACCTACACGCGTGGTGTATGCCTTGGTGATGCCGAGGATGTAGTCCAGGAACATCGGGCCAACGCCCGAACCCGTCGCAACGCCGCCAGCGGTGGTGTTGGAACTGGTGACGTACGGGTAGGTGCCGTGGTCGATGTCCAGCAACGAGCCCTGGGCGCCTTCGAACATGATGTCTTTGCCGGCGCGACGCAGGTCGTGCAGCTCGGCAGTCACGTCCAGCATCAGCGGCTTGAGCAGCTCGGCGTATTCCTTGCACTCGGCCAGGGTCTTTTCAAACTCGATGGCCGGCTCTTTGTAGTAACCCACCAGCATGAAGTTGTGGTAATCCACCAGTTCACGCAGCTTGTCTTCAAAGCGCGGCATGTTGAGCAGGTCGCCCACACGCAGGCCACGACGTGCAACCTTGTCTTCGTAGGCCGGGCCGATGCCGCGACCGGTCGTGCCGATCTTCAGCTCGCCACGGGCCTTTTCACGGGCCTGGTCCAGCGCAACGTGAAAGGACAGGATCAGCGGGCAGGAAGGGCTGATACGCAGGCGCTCGCGCACTGGCACGCCTTTCTCTTCCAGCTTGGTGATCTCGCGCAGCAGGGCGTCAGGTGCAACCACCACGCCGTTGCCGATCAGGCACTGCACGCCTTCGCGCAGTACACCCGACGGGATCAGGTGCAAGACGGTTTTTTCGCCATCGATGACCAGGGTGTGGCCAGCGTTGTGGCCACCTTGGTAGCGCACTACGGCGGCAGCATGTTCGGTCAGCAGATCAACGATCTTGCCTTTGCCCTCATCACCCCATTGGGTGCCCAGGACTACGACATTCTTACCCATAACACTTGTCCTCATTCGCGCAAACTTGGTGCCGGCAGTGGCCGGCAGGAAAACTCAAGAAGCCAGTGGCGATACTTGCCAAAGCCCGTTCTGCTGAATCAATTGCCGGTCGCAGTCCGCTTCACGGGCGGCGGCCAATGGCTGCCCAGGCAGGGCCTGGACCACACGCTGACCCTCACTGCGCAACTGGCAAACCTGCTGCCAGAGTGCTGCGTCCGTACTGTCGGGCATCCAGATACCGCCAGACGGCAGCACGACCTCAGCACGCCCCAGGGTCACCAGGGTTTTCAAATCGGTGGAAAAACCGGTCGCCGGACGAGCGCGACCGAAGTCGGCGCCGATATCGTCGTAACGACCGCCCTGGGCGATGGCCTGGCCAACACCCGGGACAAACACCGCGAACACCACACCGGTGTGGTAGTGGTAGCCGCGCAACTCACCCAAATCAAAATACAGCGGCAACTGCGGGAAGCGCGCAGACAACTGCTCGGCAATCGCCAGCACATCGTCCAGGGCCGCCAATACATCAGCCGGCGCATTCGCCAGGCGATCACGGGCGGCGGTCAGTACTTCACGGCCGCCACACAGATCCACCAGCGCACGCAGCATGCCGGCCAGGTCGGCAGGCACGCCCGCCGTCAGGGCAATCACTTCATCGATGGCCTTGCGCTGCAAGGCATCGAACAACTGTTGTTCCACTTCACCCGACAAGCCGGCCGCACGGGCCAGGCCGCGGTAGATACCGACATGCCCAAGGTCCATGTGCACATCCGGCACATCGGCCAGCTGCAACATGGCCAGCATCAGGCTGATGACTTCCACGTCGCTGCTCGGGCTGGCATCACCGTACAACTCGGCGCCCAACTGGATCGGGCTGCGGGACGACGACAACGCACGCGGTTGCGCATGCAGCACGCTGCCGGCGTAGCACAGGCGGCTTGGCCCTTCGCGACGCAGGGTGTGCGCATCAATGCGCGCTACTTGCGGCGTGATGTCGGCACGAAAGCCCATTTGCCGGCCCGATTGCGGGTCGATGACCTTGAAGGTGCGCAGATCCAGGTCCTGGCCCGCGCCGGTCAGCAGGGATTCCAGGTACTCGATATGCGGAGTCACGACAAACTCGTAACCCCAGCTCTGGAACAGATCCAACACCTGGCGGCGCGCGATTTCAATGCGCGCAGCTTCTGGTGGCAGTACTTCTTCGATGCCATCTGGCAGCAGCCAGCGGTCTACCGTTGCCATTACGCCATTCCCCTATGATCCGGGCGGCCAGCCCTCGGGCGAGCCTTGAGTGAAGCAGAAAATACCCGGCCCCTGCATAAACCACGCGCAAGAGCGACGTGACGAACGACCAACAATCGGCCTCGTCGGGCACTTTCCTCGAAAAACCTGTGGCGCCTGCGGAGCAAAACCACAATCAAACATGCAGACGCAAAAAAGCCGGGAATTTCCCGGCTGCCGCATCATACACCCGTTTTCTGAAAGGATCACCCCGCCCGGCATTTTAGCCGCCCGACGGAGCGATTCTCAGACTACATGCGGGTTACTTGGACTTTTCCAGGTAGCGGAAGAAATCGCTACTTGGGTCCAGCACCATGACGTCGGTTTTGTTCGCAAAGCTTTCACGGTAGGCGCGCAGGCTACGGTAGAACGCGTAGAACTCCTGGTCCTGGCCATAGGCCTTGGCGTAGATCGAAGCGGCTTGAGCATCACCATCACCACGGGCCTCTTCAGACTCGCGATAGGCTTCAGCCAACAGTACGCGACGCTGACGGTCGGCATCCGCGCGGATCCCTTCTGCCAGTTCGTTACCCTTGGCGCGGTGCTCACGAGCCTCGCGCTCACGCTCGGTGCTCATACGTTCGAACACGCTGCGGTTCACTTCCTTCGGAAGGTCGATGGCCTTGACCCGAACATCGATCACCTCGATGCCCAGCTCTTTTTCCGCCATCGCATTCAACGAACGCGTGATGTCCGCCATCAGCGCGTCACGTTCACCGGATACCACCTCGTGCAGGGTGCGCTTACCAAACTGGTCACGCAGGCCCGATTCCAGACGGCGCGACAAACGCTCGTCGGCAATCTGCTTGAGGCCGGAGGTCGCGGTGTAGAAGCGCTCGGCATCCTTGACGCGCCACTTGGCGTAGGCGTCAACCATCACAGCTTTCTTTTCCAGGGTCAGGAAGCGTTGTGTCGGTGCATCCAGGGTCATCAGGCGGCCGTCGAACTTGCGCACCTGGTTGACGTAGGGGACTTTCACATGCAGGCCCGGCTGGACATCCGCCTGGACCACGCGACCGAATTGCAGCAACACCGCGCGCTCGGTCTGAGACACGATATAGAAGCAGTTCCAGGCAGCGATGACCACGACGACGCCCACAATCAGGGCGGTCAGCGATTTATTGCTCATCAACGACTCTCCCTGGTACGTGTTTGCTGTTGCAGCAAGTCAGCGGCCGCACGGGCGCTCGCTTCGTTGGCAGCAGCATTGGAACCGGTAGCCGGTGCGCTGGTGCTGCTACGACCACCTTCGATCATCTTGTCCAGCGGCAGGTACAGCAGATTGTTCTGCCCGCCCTTGCTGCCGGTCACGAGAACCTTGCTGGTGTTGCTGAAGACTTCCTGCATGGTGTCCAGGTACAGACGCTCACGGGTGACTTCCGGTGCCTTGCGGTACTCGGCCACCAGCTTGGTGAAACGATCTGCCTCACCCTTGGCGCGGGAGACCACTTCGTCGCGGTAACCGTTGGCATCCTCAAGGATGCGCTGGGCCTGGCCACGGGCTTCCGGCACAACGCCGTTGGCGTAGGTTTCAGCCTGGTTGCGCGAACGCTGCTCGTCTTCACGGGCACGGATCACGTCATCGAAGGCTTCCTGCACTTCACGCGGTGCCGCTGCGCTCTGTACGTTGACCTGGGTCACGGTGATACCGGTGCGGTACGTGTCGAGGAACCGTTGCAGGCGCTCCTTGATTTCGCTGGCCATCAATTCACGGCCTTCAGTCAGCACCTGGTCCATTGCGGTGGAACCCACCACGTGGCGCAGGGCGCTTTCGGTCGCATGTTGCAGGCTGATCTCCGGCTGGTCGACGTTCAGCACGAAGTCCTGCAGGTTGCTGATCTTGTACTGCACGGTCAGCGGCACTTCGACGATGTTCTCGTCTTCGGTCAGCATCTGGCCCTGCTTGGTGTAGGCACGCTCACGCGTGACGTTTTCCATGTACTTCTTGTCGATCGGCGGGAAGTAGATGTTCAGGCCAGGGCCGACAGTCTCGTAGTACTTGCCGAAGCGCAGCACCACGGCTTGCTCCTGCTCGTCCACCACATAGACGGCGCTGTACAGCCAGACGGCCGCCAGCACGACGAGGCCGATGCCGAGCAGGCCGTAACCACCGCCCTTGCTCGTACGACCGCCTTCGTCACCACCACGTTTTTTTCCACCACCGAACAACCCATTCAGGCTTTCCTGCAGCTTTCGGAAGGCCTCGTCGAGATCTGGTGGCCCCTTGCGGTCGCCATTATTGCGGCGTTTACCACCCCAAGGATCCTGATTATTCGAGTTGCCACCCGGCTCATTCCAAGCCATAGCGCTCTCCATCTGATAAAGCAAAGACGCACCCACGGCGCGCCGACCAATGCTACAGAATGCCTGTCACAGCGGCACAACCGCTTTCTCAGGCTTTTATTGCAAAGTGTGTTGTTCGATGAACTCTGTCGGCACAACGCCTTCACGGCTGACCAGCCGATTCAGCTCCGAGCGCGGCAATCGAACGGCCAGCAAGCTGACACCTTCTTCGTCGTGTTCTTCTTTCTGTACCGCGCCCAGCTCGAAAAACTGTGCACGCAGTCGAGCAAAACGCTGCGGCAAGCGCAAGGTGCCGACGAACAAATCGCTGCCCAACAGCTCGGCAATGGCTTGTTCAAGCAATTCCAGGCCACTGCCATCACGCGCCGACAGCCAGACCCGCTGGGGCTTGCCGTTTTCGTCGCGCTGGATTTGTGGCTCAACGCCTTCAAGCAAATCGAGTTTGTTATAGACCTCGAGGATCGGCAAGTCCTGGGCACCAATCTCGCCCAGCACCACCATGACCTGTTCAATCTGCAACATGCGATCCGGTTCGGCCGCATCGATCACGTGCAACAGCAGGTCGGAATTGCTCGACTCTTCGAGCGTAGACCGAAATGCCTCGACCAGCTTGTGGGGCAAGTGACGAATGAAACCCACGGTATCGGCCAGGACAATCGGCCCCAGGTCGTCCAGTTCCAGACGGCGCAAGGTCGGGTCGAGGGTCGCGAACAGTTGGTCGGCCGCGTACACGTCCGATTTCGTCACGTTGTTGAAGAGTGTGGATTTGCCGGCGTTGGTATAGCCCACCAGGGAAACGGTCGGGATATCCGCACGCATACGGCCACGTCGCGATTGTTCGCGCTGGCTGCGCACCTTCTCCAGGCGGCCCTTGATCTGCCGCAGGCGCACCCGCAGCAGACGCCGGTCGGTTTCCAGCTGGGTTTCACCCGGGCCGCGCATGCCGATGCCGCCACCCTGGCGCTCAAGGTGAGTCCAGCCACGAACCAGCCGGGTGCTCATGTGGTCAAGCTGGGCCAGTTCTACCTGGAGCTTGCCTTCATGGGTACGGGCGCGTTGAGCGAAAATATCGAGAATCAGACCCGTGCGGTCGATCACGCGACACTCGAAAACTCGTTCGAGGTTACGTTCCTGACTGGGCGTGAGGATGTGATTGAAAATCACCAGATCGGCCTTTTCGGCGTGGACCAGGTCGCGCAGTTCCTCGACCTTGCCGCTGCCGATCAGGAATTTGGCGGTTGGCCGATGACGCGGCACGTTAAAAAACGCGACGGTCTCGGCGCCGGCCGAATTTGCCAACTCCTGAAACTCCTGCGGATCTTCGCGCGCCTCAGGGTCCTGTCCATCCAAGTGAACGAGGATTACTCGCTCACCACCACCGTGGCGCTCAAAGAACAAAGGAGACTCCTATCAGGCGTTACCTGGTGCAGGCTCGGCGTCACCCTGTTCTTCGGTTGCGCTAGGCAGACGAATTGGACGAACCGGCACTACGGTCGAGATAGCGTGCTTGTAAACCATTTGGCTTACGGTGTTTTTCAGCAGGATCACGAACTGGTCGAACGACTCGATCGTACCTTGCAGCTTGATACCGTTGACCAGATAGATGGAAACCCCAACTTTCTCTTTACGTAAAGTATTCAAGTAAGGGTCTTGTAGCGAATGCCCTTTTGACATGTGCCGCACTCCTTTAAGGATCAATAATAAAAATCGGAAAATAGATAGCTCATGGCCGTCACACCCCCAAGGATAGACGGCAATTGCAAGGACTCAGCTCAATATGGAGACCGTTCCCAAGTATTTCAAGGCGCGTGACAGATTGTCGCTGTCCAGGCTGTCCAGCCAGTGCAAATCGCTCCAACTGCGCAACCAGGTGAACTGACGCTTCGCCAATTGGCGCGTGGCAATGATGCCGCGCTCCTGCATTTCGGCTGACGTCAGCTTGCCATCCAGATGATCCCAGACTTGGCGGTAGCCTACAGCACGTATCGAAGGCAGCCCTGGATGCAGGTCACCTCTTGAACGCAGTGCTACGACCTCCTCCACAAACCCCTGTTCCAACATAATTGTGAATCTTTGTGCAATTCGTTCATGCAGCACCTGGCGATCCGTCGGAGCGATGGCCAGATTCGCCACAGTATAGGGCAATTGTGAGTGTCCCGAGGCGCCTGCTTCAGCACTTTGCGCAGTTTGTTTCAGCCTGTGTTCAGTCATGGTCTGGCCACTGACCCGCCAGACTTCCAACGCTCGCGTCAGGCGCTGGGGGTCATTGGGATGAATTCGCGCGGCGGAAACCGGATCCACAATGGCCAACTGATCGTGCAAGGCCTGCCAGCCAAGGCGCGCAGCCTCTTCTTCAAGTTCGGCGCGCACCTGTGGATCAGCTGGCGGCATATCAGCCAGACCTTCCTGCAAGGCCTTGTAGTAGAGCATCGTGCCGCCGACCAGCAGCGGAATCTTGCCCCGCGCGGTGATATCGGCCATGGCGGCCAGCGCATCGATGCGAAAATCCGCCGCCGAATAGCTCTCGCTGGGATCAATAATGTCGATCAACCGGTGCGGATACTGGGCCAGCAGCTCTTTTGAAGGTTTGGCAGTGCCGATGTCCATGTCCCGGTAAACCAGTGCAGAGTCGACACTGATCAACTCGCACGGCAAGACCTTGGTCAGCTCGATGGCCAGGTCGGTCTTGCCGGCGGCCGTCGGGCCCATCAGGAAGATGGCGGGGGGCAAGGCACTCATCAACGGCCGCGCAAGAACAGTTTGTCCAGGTCGTCCAGGCCCATCTGGGTCCAGGTCGGGCGGCCATGGTTGCACTGGCCGCTGCGCTCGGTGTTTTCCATGTCCCGCAGCAGGCCGTTCATTTCCGGCAAGGCCAGCCGGCGGTTGGCGCGGATGGCGCCGTGACAGGCCATGGTGCCGAGCAGTTCATTGATGTGGGCCTGGATCCGGTCACTGGTGCCGTATTCCATCAGGTCTGCCAGTACGTCGGCCACCAGCCGGTTGGCCTCTGCCTGCTTGAGCAAAGCCGGAATCTGGCGGATAGCCAGGGTTTCCGGCCCCAGGCGTTGCAGCTCAAAGCCCAGCTTCTGGAACACGCTGATGTGCTCTTCGGCGCAATCCGCTTCCCGCTGGCTGACCGCCAGGGATTCCGGCACCAGCAGCGGCTGGCCGCTCAGGCCTTCGCTGGCCATGGCGATCTTCAGGCGCTCGTACATGATCCGCTCGTGGGCGGCGTGCATGTCCACCAACACCAGGCCATGGGCGTTTTCCGCAAGAATATAAATACCCTTGAGCTGTGCCAGCGCGTAACCCAACGGCGGCACGTCGCCCTGGCCTTCCGGCAACGCGGCAGCACCTGGCTCGGCGCCGGGCAGCGGCGCGAAAAACTCGCGATAGGCCGCCTGGGCCTCGGCCACCGGCACCGCCGATTGCGGACGCGGGGTGTACTGGTATTGATAACCGGCGCCGGCGCCTGAGCCTGGTGCGGTATAGCTCGGCTGAGCTTGCGGCGATTGCAGCAGGTTGGCCGCCAGGCTCATTTCGCCCTGGGGCCCGAACTCGCCGGCTTCCGGCCCTGAAGGACGGACAACAGCCGTGACAATCGGCGCCGCCAGGTGATCATCCGGCCGCACATCGCCCAAGGCGCGGTGCAGGGTGCCGTAAAGAAAGTCGTGGACCATGCGACCGTCACGGAAGCGCACTTCGTGCTTGGTCGGGTGCACGTTGACGTCGACCACCGACGGGTCGACCTCGAAAAACAGCACAAACGTCGGATGCCGCCCGTTGAACAGCACGTCGCGATACGCCTGGCGCACCGCGTGGGCCACCAGCTTGTCGCGCACCGCCCGGCCATTCACGAAGAAATACTGCATGTCCGCCTGGCTACGGGAGAAAGTCGGCAAACCCACCCAACCCCACAGCCGCAGGCCATTGCGCTCGATCTCGATCGGCAGCGCCTGCTCCAGGAACCCCGCGCCGCAGATGGCCGAGACGCGCCGCGCACGGGCCGCATCATCATGGGCCTCGTGCAGGCTGAGGATGGTCTTGCCGTTGTGGCGCAGGTGGAAAGCCACATCAAACCGCGCCAGGGCCAGGCGCTTGATGACTTCCTGCAGGTGATCGAATTCGGTTTTTTCGGCCTTGAGGAATTTACGCCGGGCCGGGGTATTGAAGAACAGGTCGCGTACTTCCACCGAGGTGCCCACCGGATGTGCCGCCGGCTGGACCCGGGGCGCCATGTCGCGGCCTTCGGTTTCAACCTGCCAGGCCTGGTCGGCGTCGCGGGTGCGGGAAGTCAGGGTCAGGCGAGCCACGGAGCTGATGGAGGCCAGGGCCTCACCACGAAACCCGAGGCTCATCACCCGCTCCAGGTCTTCCAGGTCACGAATCTTGCTGGTGGCGTGACGGGCCAGGGCCAGCGGCAGGTCATCGGAGGAAATCCCGCTGCCGTCGTCGCGCACTCGCAGCAGCTTGACGCCGCCTTGCTCAACATCGACATCAATGCGCCTGGCGCCGGAGTCGATACTGTTTTCCAGCAACTCCTTGATCACCGACGCTGGCCGCTCGACCACCTCACCCGCCGCGATCTGGTTGGCGAGACGCGGGCTTAGCAGCTCGATGCGCGAGGTATTGCTCAAGACTGTTTCGCTCATTATTGCGCCGCCAGTTCAGTGCCCGGGATGGTCAACACCTGGCCGACCTTCAATTCATCGGTCTTGAGGTTGTTGGCACTGCGCAAGGTTGCCGCTGACACCTGGAAGCGCACCGCCAGCATCGCCAGGGTGTCGCCCGGCTGCACGCGATGGTCACGCGGGCCCTGGGCGATTTTCCCGGAGTCACGCAGCCAGGCTATATAAGTGCCCGGCGGCGGGTTCTGCTGGAAGAACTGGCGAACACCGGCGCTGATGGAGCGCGCCAACGCCTGCTGGTGGCTGGCCGAGGCCAGTTTCGAGGCTTCGTTTGAGTTGGAGATAAACCCGGTTTCCACCAGGATCGACGGAATATCCGGCGACTTGAGCACCATGAACCCGGCCTGTTCCACGCGCTGTTTGTGCAGCGAGGTGACGCGACCAATGTTGCTCAGGACTTTCTGCCCCACGTTCAGGCTGGAGGTCAGCGAGGCAGTCATCGACAGATCGAGCAATACGCCAGCGAGCATCTTGTCCTTGTCGTCGAGGGATACGTTGCCAGCCCCGCCGATCAAGTCGGAACGGTTTTCACTGTCCGCCAGCCAGCGGGCGGTCTCGGACGTAGCGCCGCGATCAGACAGGGCAAACACCGAGGCACCAAACGCCGCGGCCGAAGGTGCGGCGTCGGCGTGGATCGAGACGAACAGGTCGGCGCCCTTCTTGCGGGCGATTTCGGTACGGCCACGCAGCGGAATAAAGTAGTCGCCGGTCCGGGTCAGCTCGGCGCGGTAGCCTTTCATGCCATTGATCTGGCGCTGCAGTTCGCGGGCGATGGCCAGTACTACGTCTTTTTCATGCTGGCCGCGCGAGCCCGAGGCACCCGGGTCTTCGCCGCCGTGACCGGCATCGATGACCACGATAATGTCACGTTTGCCCGCCGGAGCCGGTGGCAGCGGCGGCAATTTGACCTGGGGTTGCGACTGGTTGACCGGCACCGCAGGTATCGTCGCGACGCTTGGAGTTGGCGCAGGCGGCGGCGCGGCATCGGCGGCGTTGTCGAACAGGTCGACCACCAGCCGGTTGCCATACTGCGCGTTGGGCGCCAGCACGAAGCTTTTCGGGGTCACGGCCTTTTTCAGGTCGATAACCACCCGCAGGTCGGTCGGCGTACGCTGGGCCGAGCGCATCGCGGTAATCGGGGTATTGGCCATGGCGACTTTCAACGGCGCGGCCAGGGTCGCACCGTTGATATCAATCACCAGGCGATCAGGCGCCGTGAGGGTGAAGACGCTGTGCTGAACCGGGCCAGACAGGTCGAATACCAGTCGCGTGTTATCCGGTGCCCGCCACAGGCGAACACTTTTCACCTGTGAGGCCGCCAGTGCATTGAAAGTCATTGCCGCAAGCAACACCCCTACGACAGTAACCAACGCGCGAAAGCGCATACCTAACCCCATCAATTATTTGAATTCCAATGCCAAAGCGGCGCACCACGACTCGCCGCGCGCGCTCTGGGACAACAACTTCAGCTGACGTCCTTGCTTATGCGGGGTAATGGTAATGGTCAGGTCCGGCTTTGGCAAAAAGCCTGTGCCTTTATCTGGCCACTCGATCAGGCACAAGGCGTCCTCATCGAAGTAATCACGAATGCCCATGTATTCCAGTTCTTCCGGGTCCACCAGGCGATACAGGTCGAAGTGGAACGCTCGTACGTCACCGATTTCGTAGGGTTCTACCAAGGTGAACGTAGGGCTTTTCACAGCACCCGCGTGCCCCAACCCGCGAATGATGCCCCGGGACAAGGTGGTTTTTCCGGCGCCGAGATCGCCTTCCAGAAAGATCAGCCCTGAGCCTTGAGTGACCCGGGCAATACGGTTGCCCAAGGCGACCATGGCGTCTTCATCAGGCAGGAAAAGAACTACTTCAGACACGGCGATTGCTCCTCCAGCAACTGACGAATGGCTGGAATCAGGTCACTGGCGGCCAGCCCGCGACCGTAGGTACCCTGGCGATCTCCGGCAGTGGCATGCAGCCAGACCGCCAGGCAGGCGGCATCAAATGCCGGCATGCCTTGCGCCAGTAAAGCACCGACCAGGCCGGCCAACACATCGCCAAGGCCAGCGGTTGCCATTGCAGGATGGCCCTGATCGCAGCGGGCAACCCGACCGTCCGGGCTGGCGATCAAGCTGCCGGCGCCCTTGAGGATGGCCACCGCATTGAATTTCTGACTCAAGGCGCGCGCCACGTTAAGGCGGTCGGCCTGAACCTCGGCTGTCGAAATACCCATCAAGCGGGCCGCTTCGCCAGGATGCGGAGTGATCACGCAATTGGCCGGCAGGCTGACGCTGCCCGCCGCCAGCAGGTTCAAGGCATCGGCGTCCCAGACTTGCGGCTGCCTGGCATTGGCCGCTACCGACAGCAGGCTTTTGCCCCAGGAGGCCTCGCCCAGGCCCGGGCCGATGACGATCACGGAAATCTTTTCCAGCAGGCCCATCAATTGATTGGCCGAGTGCACGCCCACCGTCATCACTTCCGGCAACCGCGCCAGCGCCGCACCGACGTGTTCGCTACGGGTCGCCAGGGAAACCATGCCGGCACCACTGCGCAGGGCACTTTCAGCACTGAGCAAGGCGGCGCCGCCAAAACCCCGGTCGCCGCCGATCAGCAATACATGGCCGAACTGGCCTTTATGGGCGTCCGGGGAACGCGCAGCGAGTTGCGGCAATTGGCCGGGCAACAGGTGCTGAACGTCGGGTATTTCGTGTTTTGTCTGCGGCATGCGTCTTCAAGCTCCGATGTCTGGCAGAATTATACGCATCTAACCTGCGGTTTCTCTTGTTCATGCCTGCTATTACCTACGACCTGCCCGCCCTCGCCCAATCGATCAAAGACTGGGGCCGCGAGCTGGGCTTTCAACAAGTGGGCATCAGCGGCCTCGACCTCGCCGAGCATGAACAGCACCTGCAACGCTGGCTCGACGCCGGCTACCACGGCGAAATGGACTACATGGGCGCCCACGGCAGCAAGCGCTCACACCCGGAGGAGCTGGTACCCGGCACCTTGCGCGTGGTCTCACTGCGCATGGACTACTTGCCGGGCGACACCCAAATGGCCCAACTGCTGGCCAAACCCGAAAAAGCCTACATCTCCCGCTACGCCCTGGGCCGCGACTACCACAAGCTGATCCGCAAGCGCGTGCAGCAACTGGCCGACCGCATCCAGGCGCAAATCGGCCCGTTCGGCTTCCGCGCCTTTGTCGACAGCGCCCCCGTGCTGGAAAAAGCCATCGCCGAGCAGGCCGGGCTGGGCTGGATCGGCAAGAACACCCTGGTACTCAATCGCAAGGCGGGCAGTTACTTCTTCCTGAGCGAGCTGTTTGTCGACCTGCCGTTGCCGGTCGACCCACCCCACGCCACCGAACATTGTGGCCGCTGCACCGCCTGCCTGGATATCTGCCCTACCAATGCCTTCGTCGGGCCCTACGTGCTGGACGCCCGGCGCTGCATTTCCTACCTGACCATCGAGCTGAAAAGCGCGATCCCCGAAGAACTGCGCCCACTGATCGGCAATCGGGTATTCGGCTGCGATGACTGTCAGATCGTTTGCCCGTGGAATCGTTTCGCGCGGCCTACCGACGAAGGCGATTTCAAGCCACGGCACAACCTGGATAACGCAGAGCTCGCCGAGTTGTTTATGTGGGACGAGGACAAATTCCTCAGTAGCACCGAAGGTTCTCCCCTGCGCCGCGCCGGCTATGAGCGCTGGCTGCGCAACCTGGCGGTGGGCCTGGGCAATGCGCCATCAAGCATTCCGGTGCTGGAAGCGCTGAAGGCGCGTCGGGAATACCCCTCGGAACTGGTGCGCGAACATGTGGAATGGGCGCTGAACCAGCACGCCGAACGTCAGTGCACGTCGTCGTTGTAGACGAACTTGGGCATTTCCCAGTGAAAACGGATCGCCAGCAGGCGCAATAGAAAGCCGCTGAACAGCGTCAGCAGGATCGATTGCTCACTTGGCAGCTCAAGGTAGATGCACAGCATGTAGAACCAGGCGGCCAGGAACGACACGCTGGCGTACAGCTCGCGGCGGAAGATCAACGGAATGTCGTTGCAGAAGATATCCCGCAGGATGCCGCCGAATACCCCGGTGATCACACCGCTGACTGACGCCACCAGCATGCCGTGGCCCATTTCCAGGGCGGTCATGCTGCCGATCAGGGTGAAGGCCACCAGGCCCACGGCGTCCAACGCGAGGAACAGCGACCGCAGGTGGCGCATCAATGGAGCGATGAAGATGGTCACCAGGGCCGCGACGGAGGTCAGCACCAGGTACTCCGGGTGTTTGACCCAGGTCAGCGGGTAGTGGCCGAGCAACACGTCACGCACCGAACCGCCGCCCAGCGCCGTCACGCAGGCGATCAGCACCACACCGAACCAGTCCATCCCGCGCCGCCCGGCGGACAAGGCACCCGTCATGGCTTCGGCGGTGATGGCGATGAGGTAGAGCATCAGCAGCATGATGGCGATCCTTGCAAAGTTGTGGCGAGGGGGCTTGTCCCCCGTTGGGGTGCGAAGCAGCCCCTTTTAAAGGCAATAGAGTTTTCAGGTAGATCGGGATGTCAGATTTTAGGGCCGCTTCGCAGCCCAACGGGGGACAAGCCCCCTCGCCACAGACAAGCCCCTCGCCACAAAAGCCCGCTGGGCTCAGGTATTACCGCTTTAGAACTTGATGAAATGCTTGCGGTAATGCTGCAGCTCGGCAATCGACTCGCGAATATCGTCCAGCGCCAGGTGGGTGCTGCCCTTGTGGAAGCTGTCTTTGACTTCCGGCGCCCAGCGCGCGGCCAGCTCCTTCAAGGTCGACACGTCCAGGTTGCGGTAGTGGAAGTAGCTTTCCAGCGCCTTCATGTGGGTATAGAGAAAGCGGCGGTCCTGGCAAATGCTGTTGCCGCAGATTGGCGACTTGCCCTTGGGCACCCACTTTTCCAGGAAGGCGATGGTTTCGGCTTCAGCCTCGGCCATGCTCACGCGGCTGTCGCGCACACGCTGGGTCAGGCCCGAGTTGCCGTGGGTGCGGGTGTTCCACTCGTCCATGGTGGCCAGCACCGCGTCGCTGTGGTGAATGGCGATCACCGGACCTTCGGCCAAGGTGTTGAGGTTGCTGTCGGTGACAATGGTCGCCATCTCGATGATGACGTCGGTGTCAGGGTTCAGACCGGTCATTTCCAGATCGATCCAAATCAGGTTCTGTGGGTTTTGCATGTCGTGGTTCCTTGGCACCTTGGCGTAGCTGCGCAGTTTAGCAGGCAGGGCGTGCTAGACTCGCGACCGTTTCACCTAACCTTTGCATTATCGACACGGAACACCAATGGCCAAACGCCAGCTCAACCGTCGCCAAAACTGGCGCATCGAAAAGATTCAGGGCGAACGCGCTGCCCGCGCCGCCAAACGTGAATCCTCCGCCGTGGAAGCGCTTGAGGGCGGCGACCTGGGCCCCGAGCAAACGGGCCTGGTGATCGCGCACTTCGGTGTGCAGGTCGAAGTCGAGGCCACCGAAGGCGATCACGCCGGCCAGGTGTTCCGTTGCCATCTGCGCGCCAACCTGCCTGCGCTGGTGACCGGCGACAAGGTGGTATGGCGTGCCGGCAACCAGGGCATCGGCGTGATCGTCGCCCAGTTGCCGCGCACCACCGAACTGCGTCGCCCCGACAGCCGTGGCCAGCTCAAGCCGGTAGCGGCCAACGTCGACATGATCGTCATTGTCTTCGCGCCACTGCCCGAACCCCATGCCAACCTGATCGACCGCTACCTGGTAGCCGCCGAACACGCCGGCATTCGCCCGCTGTTGCTGCTGAACAAATTCGACCTGATCGACGAACAGAACGCCCCGGCGCTCAACGCGTTGCTGGCGGTGTACCGCACCCTCGGCTACCCGGTGCTGGAAGTCTCGGCGCATCACGGCAATGGCATGGAACAGTTACAGACTGAACTGGACGGGCGCATCAGCGTGTTCGTCGGCCAGTCGGGCGTGGGCAAGTCGTCCCTGGTCAACAGCCTGTTGCCGGAAGTCGAAACCCGTGTTGGCCCGCTGTCGGAGCTGTCCGGCCAGGGCACCCACACCACCACCACCGCGCGATTGTTCCACTTCCCGGGCGGCGGTGAACTGATCGACTCCCCAGGCATTCGTGAATTCGGCCTGGGCCATGTGAGCCGTGCCGATGTTGAAGCGGGCTTTATCGAGTTCAACGACTTGATCGGCACCTGCCGCTTCCGCGACTGCAAACATGACCGCGAGCCGGGTTGCGCCCTGCTCAAGGCACTGGAAGACGGCCGCGTGCAGCAGCAGCGAATGAACAGCTATCGCTCGATCATCGCCAGCTTGCCCGAGACCAGTTACTAAGCAGCAAACCGGTGCCGTGCCATGCCTTGATACACATAAGGCACGGCACGGAACCCCCGACCCCATTGATTAAATCGAGTCAGCCATCAAGAATCCGCTGCAACTGGGCGGCCCATGACGCAAGCCAGCTTGAATTCGATTTTCCCAATGCTCATACTCGCTCCGTCACCAGCGCAAGCTGGCAGGAGTCTGGATCCTTTTCGGGGTTGATCCAGCGGCGCAGAAGGGGCGAAGCAAGCTCCACTGCGTGTCGAATGAAGCCGCCTTCGGGCGGCTTTGCTTTTTCCGGGGAATCAACGATTGCCTCTCTACTACCATCCCAAACAAGGCGATGTTCTTCTGTGCGACTTCACTCGGGGCTTTGTAGCGCCCGAAATGCTGAAGATCCGCAAAGTCGTTGTGATCTCGCCGACTGTCACCCACAGCCGAAAACTGTGCACAGTGGTCCCGATTTCCTCCACAGCGCCTGACATCCAGCACGACTGGCACCATTTATTGCGAACCAATCCACTGCATACCGATGGCTATAAAGCGCTGTGGGTGAAATGCGACATGATCTACACGGTCAGTTTCGAACGACTGGACAAACTGCACAGAAAGACCAGGACCACTGGGCGAGAGTATTTCGTGCCGCGCTTGGGCGCGGAAGATATGCGAGGCGTGATTGACGGTGTGAAGGCCTACCTCCCGCTCTGATACAACCGACAGAAAAAAGCCCCGAGAACCCGGGGCTTTTTTAATCGTCGAAGCAATCGATTGAGTCTGACGGCCTCATGAACCCGTGGCGGGCAGAGTCGGGTCTTTCATCCCGCCATCGTCAAACAGGTTCAGCTTCTGCCGCAGCTCATGGGCCGGCAACGGCTCCTGCTCCGGCGGCAGTGCGTTCGGGTCTGCCGGCACCTCGCCCGGCGCGCCTTCACCCTGGGTCGGTACCGGTGGCGTCGCAGGCGGGTCACCTTCAATTGCACGCTGGGCCTTTTTGGTCAGCACGACGATATCGATGCGTCGGTTGATCGGATTGAACGGATCCTTGGGATCAAACAGCTGCGAGGAAGCAAACCCCACCACCCGTGCCACTTGCGGATCCGGATAGCTGCCGGCCACCAGTGCACGACGCGCGGCATTGGCCCGGTTGGCCGAGAGCTCCCAGTTGCCGAAGTCGCCCTGGCCTGCATACGGCTTGGCGTCGGTGTGGCCGCTGATGCTGATCTTGTTCGGCACCGCCTTGATGGTGTCGGCCATGGCCAGCAGGATGTCTTCAAAGTACGGCTTCAAGCGTGCACTGCCGGAATCGAACATCGGCCGGTTGGCGGCGTCCGTGATCTGGATGCGCAAGCCATCCGGGGTGATCTCGAAGGAAATCTGGTCCTTGAACTTCAGCAGTTGCGGGTTTTCCTCAACCTTGGTTTGCAGTTCCTGCAGCAGCAATTCCAGGCGTTCCTGCTCGACCTGTTCGGCCATGCTCTCGACGGTGTCGCGCTCGATCGGGATCTTTTCCTGGGGCGAGTCGGTCTTGATTTCCGGGTTGATGGTGCGCTCGGGCGCCAGTTGCGGCGAACCACCGAGGTCGATCACAAAAGGCGTACCGCTCTCGGAGAAACCGATGGGGTCCTTGAAGTAACCGGCGATGGCGATCTTCTGTTCCGGCGTGGCAGTGGACATCAGCCACAGCACCAGGAAGAACGCCATCATCGCCGTCGCAAAGTCGGCGAAGGCGATTTTCCAGGCGCCGCCATGGTGCCCCGCAGCGAAGCGCTTGACGCGCTTGATGATGATCGGCTGGTTGTTTTCCATGGCTTAGCGACCGCGAACCGCTTGTTCCAGCTCAGCGAAGCTTGGACGGTGCTTCGGATACAGAACCTTGCGCCCGAACTCCACTGCCAACGATGGCGGCATGCCGGAAGCCGAAGCCACCAGGCAGGCCTTGATGGCTTCGTACAGATTCACTTCTTCCTTGGCATCGTGGGCCAGGGACGTGGCCAGCGGGCCGAAGAAACCGTAGGCCGCGAGAATACCGAAGAAGGTACCTACCAGTGCCGCACCTACGTGCATGCCGATGGCTTTCTGGTCGCCTTCACCGAGGGAGGCCATGGTCACCACGATCCCAAGCACCGCGGCAACAATACCGAAACCGGGCATGCCGTCGGCGATGCCGGTCACGGCGTGGGATGGGTGCTCCAGCTCTTCCTTGAGGCTGAACAGTTCCATGTCGAACAGGCCTTCCAGCTCATGGGGCGCCATGTTGCCGGACGACATGATGCGCAGGTAATCACAGATGTAGGCGGTCATGCGCTCGTCTTTGAGCACGGCCGGGTACTTGGCGAAAATCGGGCTCGCCGCGGCGTCCTCAATGTCGCCTTCGATGGCCATCATGCCTTCGCGGCGGCTCTTGTTGAGGATCTCGTAGATCAGCCCCAGCACTTCCAGGTAGAAGGTGTGGGAGAAGCGCGAGCTGAACATGCCCAGCGACTTCTTGATCACGTGCATCGTCATGTAGCCGGGGTTGGCCTGCAGGAATGCGCCGAACGCCGCACCGCCGATAATCAGCACTTCGAAAGGCTGGATCAGCGCCGCAATCTTGCCGTGGGAAAGGACGTATCCGCCGAGCACGCTCGCGATGACGACGATGATGCCGATAATTTTAGCCATAGGGGATGAGTACTTGCGCCGTCGGGTTCAGGGTCATATTCGCAAGAGTTGAAAACTCTTGTTCTACTTATCGGCAAATCTGCGCCAGACTATAGCCCGTTATGGCGAAAAACCAGTTCGGCCCGTCCCGGGCGTGTTGACCGCAAGTGATGATCGCGCCCCAATCATGGCAAATGAAACGACAGTCCCAACTCAAAAACCCGCCACCCTCGCCGCTTGGATAAAGCGCCTGGACGATGTGCTGTTGCCTGTTCCACAGGCGAGCCACGACCGGGTTTGCAAGGCCATCGGCGACAACCGCAGTTCGTTGCGGGATATTGCAGAGCTGATGCAGAACAGCCCGGCGCTGGTGCTGAGCGTGATGCGCGAGGCCAACAACCAGGCCCACGGCAGCCTCGCGGAGCCGGCAGAAAACCTCGAAGTGGCGATCAATCGCCTCGGCCTCAAGCGCACCGAGGAGTTGCTGCGGCGCCTGCCTTCCGTGCCGCTGAATGAGATCCCCGTGGCCCTGCGCCAGCTGCAGATGATCAGCCAGCACGCTTCGCAACAAGCCAGCGGCCTGTTCGCCAGCCGCCTGGCGCGGTTGTGGCAAGACATTCACTGGGGCAGCCTGCTGTTCCTTTCGCCGCTGTGGCCGATGGCGATTGCCTATCCCAAGCTGCTGGAAGAATGGGAGCTGCGGGTGATTCACAAGGGCGAATCGGCACGCACAGTCGAACAGGAGCTGTTCGGCGTACGCCTGCTGGACCTGTGCCTCGGGTTGACCAACACCTGGCGCCTGCCGATCTGGGTATCCCAGGGTTATACGTTACTGCTGACGGAACAACGCTTGCTGGTCAAGGCGCTGAGCATTGCCCGTGAAGACGAGCCGTTGCGCCAACAGCAGTTGCTGGATGCCGACCCGAACCTGCGCCGCTGGCTGAACCAGCCGGCCAACACTGTGCTGTTGGCCAACGGCCTGGCGCTGGCGGCGCAGGAGTCCTGGACCTGCCCGCACACCCAGCGCTGGCAATACCTCACTGCGCTTTACCTGCAGCAACCGTTGGCCGAAGTGCAGCAACAGTCCCACCAACACGCGGCGATCAGCGCCCGCAGCACCCTGATGCGCGACCTGTGGCACCCGGCGCTGTCGTTGATCTGGCCATGGGATGTGCAGCGCGTTCACCACGGCTTGCTGCCGGCCCCCCCGCCCACCGCCGAGTCCCTGGCGATCTGGCGCAAGCGCTGCACCGAATTGCTCGTAGAGCCGAGCCGCTTTGCCAACGCCATGCACCTGACCACCTGCGCCAAGGAAGCCCTCGTGGCCTGCGGCATGCAACGGGTGATGCTGCTGATGGCGGACAAAACCTTGAGCACGCTACGTGTGCATCAAGTCGACGGCCTGCCGAAGGACGCCGACCACATGAGCCTCGACGTGGCGCAAAGCACCCTGCTGCAACGCCTGCTGGCCAAGTCCGCCCAGGTGCGCCTCAACCCCGACAACCACGCCCAGTTCTCGGCACTGCTGCCGCCGGAGCTGCGCCGCCTGTTCAAGGGCGAACACCTGCTGCTGCGCTCCCTGAGCTGCAATGGCCGGGTGGTGATGCTGATGGTGGCCGACCAGGGCGGCGGGCCGTTCTCGGAAACCACCGTGCAGGCCTTCGGCAAAACCGCCCAATGCATCGAAAAGGCCCTGCACAGCTTTACCAACCGCAGTGCCTGACGCTTGCGCTACAATCGCCCTCCCTTAGCGCCCAATTTTTATGCCCAGGAGACCTCACATGCCTGACTTCTCTGGCTTGCCGCTGGTCATCGAGGCCAGTGACCTGCTCGGTCGCCTCGATGCCGAACACCTGATCCTGGTGGACCTCACCAGCGCTGCGCGTTACGCCGAAGGGCATATCCCCGGCGCACGCTTCGTTGATCCAAAACGCACTCAACTGGGCCAGCCACCAGCGCCGGGCCTGCTGCCGGGCAAGGCCGATCTTGAAAAGCTGTTCGGCGAACTGGGCCACACCCCTGATGCCACCTACGTGGTGTATGACGACGAAGGCGGTGGCTGGGCCGGGCGATTCATCTGGATGCTCGACGTCATCGGCCACAAGAAATACCACTACCTCGACGGCGGCCTGCTGGCGTGGCTGGAAGAGAAACACCCAGTGTCCACCGAGGTACCGGCCAGCGCCGGCGGCCCGGTCAACCTGACGTTGCATGAAGAACCCACCGCCACCCGCGAATACCTGCAAAGCCGTCTCGGCGCTGCCGACCTCGGCATCTGGGACGCCCGTGGCCCGCTGGAATACTCCGGCGAGAAAGTCCTCGCGGCCAAGGGTGGACACATCCCGGGCGCGGTGAACTTCGAATGGACCGCCGGCATGGACAAGGCACGCCAACTGCGCATCCGCCGCGACATGCCGCAGATCCTCGAAGACCTCGGGCTGACCCGCGACAAAGAAATCATCACCCACTGCCAGACTCACCACCGTTCTGGCTTCACCTACCTGGTGGCCAAGGCGCTCGGTTATCCGCGAGTCAAAGGTTATGCCGGTTCCTGGGGCGAATGGGGCAACCACCCCGACACCCCCGTTGAGATTTAAGGTTTAAGGACAGTTAATGAAAAAGCAGTTGTTCATCCTCAGCCAGTACTTGCTGCCCCACCACCTGCTGTCGCGTCTGGCCGGTTGCATTGCCGAATGCCGCGTGCGCTGGTTCAAGAATGCGTTCACCAGCTGGTTTGCCAAGCGTTATCAAGTGGACATGTCCCAGGCCCTGGTTGAAGACGTGACCGCTTACGAGCACTTCAACGCCTTCTTCACCCGCGCACTGAAAGACGGTGCACGCCCGCTGGATCAGACCCCAGGCGCGGTGTTGAGCCCGGCCGATGGCGCGGTCAGCCAGTTGGGCCCGATTGAACATGGCCGGGTGTTCCAGGCCAAGGGCCACAGCTTCAGCGTGCTGGAATTGCTGGGCGGCGATGCGGCGGTGGCTGCGCCGTTCATGGGCGGCGATTTCGCCACTGTTTACCTGTCGCCGAAGGACTACCACCGGGTGCATATGCCATTGGCCGGCACCCTGCGGGAAATGGTTTATATCCCTGGCCGAATCTTCTCGGTGAACCAGACCACGGCCGAAAATGTGCCGGAACTGTTTGCGCGTAACGAGCGTGTTGCCTGCATCTTCGACACCGAACGCGGCCCGATGGCCGTGGTGCTGGTTGGCGCGATGATCGTGGCGTCGATTGAAACGGTTTGGGCAGGCTTGGTAACGCCGCCAAAACGCGAGCTGAAAACCTTCCGTTATGACGAAGCTGCCCGTGGGCCGATCCACCTGGAAAAAGGTGCGGAACTGGGGCGCTTCAAACTGGGTTCGACGGCAATCGTGCTGTTTGGGCCGGACCAGGTTCAATGGTCGGAAGCACTGCAGGCGGGGACGCCGGTGCAGATGGGCCAGGGCATGGGTTTGCCGAAAGCCTGACCTAGCGATCATTCCCACACTCCGCGTGGGAATGCATCCCGGGACGCTCCGCGTCCCAACCTCAAAATCGGACGCGGAGCGTCCAGGGCGGCGTTCCCACGCAGAGCGTGGGAACGATCTTCAGAGCTGACCGTCGCGATCGCGAAAGCCCAACAGGTACAACACGCCATCCAGCCCTAAAGTCGAAATCGCCTGCTTGGCCGATTGCTTGACCAGCGGCTTGGCCCGGAACGCCACACCCAACCCGGCAATCGCCAGCATCGGCAAGTCATTTGCCCCGTCGCCGACCGCAATGGTCTGCTCCAGACGCAACCCTTCCTTGTGTGCCAATTCCCGCAACAGGTCAGCCTTACGCTGTGCGTCGACAATCGGCTCCACGGCCACACCCGTCACCTTGCCGTCCACCACTTCCAGCTCGTTGGCGAACACATAGTCGATACCCAGCTTGGCCTGCAATTGCTTGGCGAAGTAGGTGAAACCGCCCGACAGGATCGCGGTCTTGTAGCCCAGGCGCTTGAGTTCGGCGAACAGGGTTTCGGCGCCTTCGGTCAGGCGCAGCGAGGCGCCGATGGAGTCCAGCACGCTGACGTCGAGGCCTTTGAGCAGCGCCAGGCGCTCCTTGAAGCTGGCTCGGAAATCCAGCTCACCAGCCATCGCACGCTCGGTAATTTCCGAAACCTGCTCGCCTACACCGGCAGCCTTGGCCAATTCGTCGATGACTTCGGCTTCGATCAGCGTCGAGTCCATGTCGAACACCGCCAGGCGGCGATTGCGGCGGAACAGCGAGTCTTCCTGGAAGGCGATATCGACATTCAGCTCCTGGGCAACGCTCAGGAATTCGGCACGCAGGGCCTGAGGATCTGCCGGCTCACCGCGTACGGAGAACTCGATGCAGCCCTTGCCCTTGTCTGCTGGCGTGTCCAACGGCATACGACCCGACAGACGGTCAATATGGTCGATATTCAAACCGTACTGAGCCGTGATCGAACTGACACGCTGCAATTGCTCGGCCGTCACCTTGCGAGTCAACAGCGTCACGATGTGGCGTTTTTTGCCCTGGCCGGCCACCCAGCTCTGGTAATCCTCTTCGGACACCGGGGTGAAACGCACCTGCTGATCGAGCTTATACGCCGTAAACAGTATGTCCTTGAGCACGGACGAGGCCTGCTCGGTGCTGGGAATTTCCACCAGGATGCCGAACGACAGCGTGTCGTGAATCACCGCCTGGCCGATGTCGAGAATGTTCACACCACCCTGGGCCAGAACACCGGTAATGGCTGCAGTGAGACCCGGACGGTCCTCACCTGTGATGTTAATCAGGACAATTTCGCGCAAAGCGCACCCCCGAGCTGGAAAAAAACCGCATTCTACCCACTTTCAGTGACCATCGGGCACAGCCAGCGCTTTGCCGGTCTTGGGCCTGTCGCTATACTGCGCGTCAACTTCACGGACTAAAGAGCCGAGCTTAAGTGAACCGGCCCACGCCAGTAAAAACCGATAACTTCTTCCTGCTGATCTTCCGGGCACTGCGCCACCGCCGTGTACCGATCGCATTACGCATCGCCAGCCATAACGTGATCCTGGTCGCCCTGGCCCTGGTCATCTACGCCTGCGTGATGGGTTTGCAGTTCAAGCAGGCCATGCACGAGCAAGCCGACGCTTTGGGCGAGAGCCTGACCACCCAGACCGCCACCTCGGCGACTGAGTTGTTGGTGTCCAACGACATCCTCAGCCTCAACGTGCTGCTCAACAACCTGACCAAGAACCCGCTGGTGGCCCACGCCGCTATCTATAGCGTGGACAACCGGATCATGGCCGAAGCCGGGCAACGCCCGAAAAACGGCCTGCTGGGTGAAGCCGAAGGCCTGTACCAGAGCAATATCACGTTTCAGGACGTGAAGGCCGGCCAACTGCGCATCAGCCTGGACATGCAACAGTTCCAGCAGCCGATGACCATCAGCCTGCAAAGCATGGGTATCTTGAGTGCGATCCTGCTGGCACTGTCCCTGGCCTTGAGCCTGCGCCTGGGCCGGCATATCTCCACGCCACTGATGCAACTGCGCATCTGGCTGCGGGATATCGATGAACACACCCCGGCCACCGACCGCCAGGACGAAATCGGCGACCTCGCCCGCCAACTGCACACCAGCTTCGCGCCGGAGCCCGTAGTGCCCGAGGTTGAACCCGAGCCCGAGTTCGACGACACCGACTACGAAGACGACGAGCCCGAGTTTGAAGTGCGCAACCTGCGGGACCCGAGCTTCGACGAGTCTGCGCCGGTGGCGGCCCAAAAGCCGGCGACCCGTCATGTGATCAAGGCAGAAGAAGACGAACTGGACGAAGAAGACCCGTTCGCCGATCTTCGCGATACTTCAGTGCCAACCGCTCCTGCTGTGCAGCCTGCTCCGGTGCGCAGCACCCAGCCCCAGCACAGCGCCGTATTGGCCGTGCAACTGGGCGCACAGGATCAACTGCGTCGCTTGCCGCGGGCACGCCTGACCGAGCTGCTGGAACGTTATCGTGACTGCCTCGACCAGGCGGCCTCGCTGTATCAGAGCGAACTGCACACCCTGAACGACGGCAGCACCTTGATGCTGTTCCACAGCGAAGACAGCGGCGAAGACTACCTGACCAACGCCATCTGCTGCGGTGAACTGCTGCGGGCCCTGGGCCATGCGCTGCAAATCGAAGTGGCCGACAGCGGCATCACCCTGCAACTGCAATTGGGCCTGACGGTGGGCGACGATCTGTATGGCATGAGCCAGATCGATCTGCTCCTGACCGAGATTGCCCAGGATGCGCTGGCCTTGTCGCAACACAGCCGCAACCTGCTGCTGGTGGAACGCAAGATCAGTGACGACGTGCTGATTCGCCAGCGTGCGCGGATCCGCCCGATTGCCAGCCCTGAAGGTGCGTGCTGTGTGGAGCGGTTGATGGAGCCTTACCCGTCGATGCTTGAGCGCCAGCTGGCGCGGATGCATGAGACGCGGGCGAAGAACTAAAGAACAACGCAAATCAATGTGGGAGCGGGCTTGCTCGCGAAAGCGGCCTGTCAGTCAGCCTATGTATCGACTGATCCGCCGCCTTCGCGAGCAAGCCCGCTCCCACATTAGATCTGCGTACCGCTCAAATCCCGCACAAACAAAAGGCCCGCTCATCAGCGGGCCTTTTTGTTGGTCTGTATTCAGGTCAGAACCTGAACACTTCCATATCGGTGCGAATCGGCACGGCCATCGGCATCTTCGGCTTCTCCGGTGCCGCAGCCTTGGGCTGCGCCGGGGCTTGTTTGCGTGGCGCTTCTGCCACCGCTGGCTGATTGGCCAATGGTTTGAGGGCCACCGACAGCTGGTCAGCCAAACGTTGCAGCAACACACCCTGGGCCTGGACCTGGGACGCGGTGCTGCCGCTGTGCTCTTCCTGCAAGTGCACGATGCGGTTATCCCGCACCTGGCCACGACGGTCAATCAGGCGCCATTGCGCGTCGAGGATAGCGGGCTGCGAAACACCCGAGTCCAGTCGCGTAATGGTCAGCAACACCTGTACGTCCGGGGCAAAACCCAACGGCGCCGGCGCCAATACCACACGCTGGCTGTCCAGGTGGCCAGCCACCTGGCGCAACATCAACTGATTGATGTCGGACGAAAGGCTACCGGCCCAGCGGCCATCGGTGGAACCTTGCAGGCTGCCGTCGTTCTGACGTTGCAGCAGGGTTTCACGTTGCAGATAGTCGGCCACTACAACAGGGCCAAGCAATACAGCCATGCCGGCACTTTGTGCAGGCTGAGCCGGACTTCCACTGTCCAGCTGATACAGCGACACCGGTTGGTGTGTGCTGCAACCCGCCAGGCCCAAAAGGCCAGCGAGCAACAAAAATAAAGGAAGGCGCGGAGCAGTCATCATCCCATCCAGGTGGCTGCCACAAGGCGAACCACAATGTAATACTCAAAAATAACCTGTACGCGCTCAGCCACGCCGGCGCTGGAAAGGCCATATCATCCGTGAATATGCGCCATGACTCCAGCGCGAAAGCGTCGATCTACGGGTTAAATCGTAGATCGGGCGCTCTATATCGCCTTAAACGGGCGTTTCCACCAGTAAAGCGTCCACTCGCTGGAAGCCGCGCGGCAGTTTATTGCCACGACGACCCCGCTCACCCTTGTAGTGCTCGAGGTCGTCAGGGCGCAGTGACAACGTGCGCTTGCCGGCCTGCAACACCAGGGTCGAGCCTTCCGGGATCACGGCGATGTCGGTCACGTACTCTTCGCGACTGGCCACCCGCTCCCCGGGAATACCAATGATCTTGTTGCCCTTGCCTTTGCCCAACTGCGGCAAATCGCTGATCTTGAACACCAGCAGGCGCCCTTCGGTCGTCACCGACGCCAGCCAGTTGCCTTCACGGTCTTCCACCGGACGCGGCAGGATCACCTTGGCGTTGTTCGGCAGGCTCAACAACGCCTTGCCCGCCTTGTTCTTGGCCTGCAGGTCTTCACCCTTGACCACGAACCCATAGCCCGCATCGGAAGCGATGACGTACAACGAGTCATCGTCCGGCAGCAGCACGCACTCAAAATTCGCACCCGGCGGCGGTGTCAGGCGTCCGGTCAATGGCTCGCCCTGCCCCCGCGCCGATGGCAAGGTGTGCGCCGGCACCGAGTAACTGCGACCGGTGGAGTCGATAAACACCGCAAACTGGTTGGAACGCCCCGCCGCCGCGGTTTTGAAACCGTCGCCAGCCTTGTAAGACAGGCCGGTGGCGTCAATATCATGCCCTTTGGCTGAGCGAACCCAACCCTTTTCCGACAGAACGACGGTAATTTTCTCGTTGGGCAGCAGCTCGGTTTCGGTCAGGGCCTTGGCTTCGGCGCGCTCGACAATCGGCGAGCGGCGGTCGTCGCCATAGGTTTCGGCGTCCTTGATCAGCTCGGTGCGCACCAGCTTCTTCAGCTTGGCCTCGCTGCCCAGCAGGGCCTGGAGCTTGGCTTGTTCCTTGAGCAGCGCGTCCTGTTCGTCCCGCAGCTTCATCTCTTCCAGTCGCGCCAACTGACGCAGACGGGTGTCGAGGATGTAGTCGGCCTGGATTTCGCTGAGTTCGAAGCGCGCGATCAGCTCGGCCTTCGGGTGCTCGGCGGTACGGATGATATGGATCACTTCATCCAGGTTGAGGTAAGCGATCAGCAAGCCGTCCAACAGGTGCAGGCGGCGTTCGACCTTGTCCAGGCGGAATTGCAGGCGGCGACGCACGGTCTGCACCCGGAATTCCAGCCATTCCACCAGCAAAGCCCGCAGGTTCTTCAACTGCGGCTTGCCGTCCAGGCCAATGATGTTGATGTTGACCCGATAGCTGGACTCCAGCTCGGTGCTGGCGAACAGATGCTGCATCAGCACTTCATGGTCGACCCGGCTGTTGGTCGGGATGATCACGATGCGGCACGGGTTTTCGTGGTCGGACTCGTCACGTAGGTCGGCGACTTGCGGCAGCTTCGACGGCTTGGCCTGCATCAGCGCGGCAATCTGCTCCAGCACCTTGGCCCCGGATACCTGATGCGGCAGCGCGGTGACGATGATGTCGCCGTCTTCGATGTGGTACACGGCGCGCATGCGCACCGAACCTTTACCGGTCTGGTAGATTTTCAGCAGGTCGGCGCGAGGCGTGATGATTTCTGCTTCGGTCGGGTAATCCGGGCCCTGGATATGCTCGCAGAGCTGTTCGACGGTAGCCTTCGGCTCATCCAGCAGGCGCACGCAGGCGCTGGCCACTTCCCGCAGGTTGTGGGGCGGTACGTCAGTGGCCATGCCCACGGCGATGCCCGTGGTGCCATTGAGCAGGATATTCGGCAAACGTGCCGGCAACACCAGCGGCTCGTCGAGGGTGCCGTCAAAGTTCGGGCCCCAGTTGGCCGTGCCCTGGCCCAGTTCGCTGAGCAGCACTTCCGAATACCGCGACAGACGCGCTTCGGTGTAACGCATGGCGGCGAAGGACTTCGGATCATCCGGCGCACCCCAGTTACCCTGGCCGTCCACCAGCGTGTAGCGGTAGCTGAACGGCTGGGCCATCAGCACCATGGCTTCGTAGCACGCCGAGTCGCCGTGAGGGTGGAATTTACCGAGCACGTCACCGACGGTACGCGCCGACTTCTTGTGCTTGGAGTCAGCGTCCAGGCCCAACTCACTCATCGCATAGATAATGCGCCGCTGTACGGGCTTCAGGCCGTCGCCGATATGCGGCAAGGCACGGTCCATGATCACGTACATGGAGTAGTTGAGGTAGGCATTTTCGGTGAAGTCAGCCAGCGACCGGCGTTCAACGCCATCTAAGCTGTCTGCAAGGATGTCACTCATGCGGGCCTCATCATTGTTTGGTCTGGCGCAGCAGCAAAGTGCCGCTGCGCTGGGTAAATTCAAGTTGTTTCAATGCACTCATGCCCAGCAATACCTGTTCATCGCCCAAACCCGGTACCACGATGGCGCGCACGTCCCGAAGGACGATATCGCCCAGTTGCAGACGGCCCAACTCGGTCCGAAAGCCCTGGGTTCGTCCGTTGGCCGTACTCACGCCAACCGGCATGCCGCGTTCAAGCCCGAGACGGTCGGCCAATTCAGCCGGAACCGCCACGTCGGTGGCCCCGGTGTCGAGCATGAACTGCACCGGCTTGCCGTTGATCTGGCCAGTGGCGACAAAATGCCCTTGGCCGTTGCCCAGCAGTTTTACTTCGATATAACCCTCGTGCTGCTCCGAGGTCACCACGGCATTGGGGTTTTCCTGTCGCGCCTCCCACTGCCCAAAAAATCGTGTCGCCAAAAACAGGCCGGCGCCCCACGCGACGAACATCAACACACGCCCGGCGCGCTTGCCGGGTGGTTGCGCACTCATGGCTTGGCGCTCCAGCCACCCGCAGGGGCGGCGAAACGATAGACCACCGGCCGCTTTTCGCCATCGGCGCGGGCACCGAAGTTGTTGTCGATGCCGATCCAGGCACCGTCAGCGTCCACCACCAAGGCTTCGGCCAATCCATAGGCCTGGGCATAACGCCGATTCGGCGTCAGCGCTTCATCGGCAAACGACCAGCACAACTCCACCTGGGCCGTGACCGCATCCCGGCGACACACCTGAAACGCATTGCGCTCCAGGGTAAACAGCTTGCCATTGAACAGCGCCAGGTCGGCAAAGTCCTTGGACACCGCCTTGGCGCCCGGAAACTGCGCCGGCTGCATCTCCTGGCCGGCCTCGCTCAGCAATACACAAGGGCCGTCACAATCCCAGAGGGTTTGCGGGCGCTTGATGGAGATCAACCCGCGCCGCTCACGCTCTGCTGCGAGCCAGATTTGATTGCCTTCCGGGTTCACCACGATGCCTTCAAACAGCGCGTTGAAGTGCAGCAACATGC
This sequence comes from Pseudomonas sp. C8002, assembly GCF_013385765.1. NCBI lineage: Bacteria > Pseudomonadati > Pseudomonadota > Gammaproteobacteria > Pseudomonadales > Pseudomonadaceae > Pseudomonas > Pseudomonas sp. C8002. Next base: position 164,378 of record NZ_JACAPJ010000008.1, on the reverse strand, counting down.
CACTGGCCCGAGCTTCGCGAACCATGCCCGGGGCGATCTTCAGCCACTCCGTTTCACCGTGTTCTGAGGAGAAAGGCACCCTGAGAACCGCCGCGTGGGCTTCGCTGACAATGTAACGGTTACCCGCCGCATCGCAGCTGATGCCTTCAAAATCCAGATCACCACCGCGAATCAACGAAGCCGCCTTGGTGCGTGAGCGCAGGCCAAAGGGCAAACCCGACGCCGGCACCGGCGGCACATCAATCCCGTATGTCTCTGCTTTCCAGACGTCACCGGCGGTATCGAGCCGGTAGATCTGGTCGTCATCGCGATCGGAGACTGTCCACAATTCGCTACCGCATAAGGCCAGGCCCGACAGGTTACCGCCGCGCATGCCTTCCACCGGGTGTTCCGCCAACAGCTTCAGCTCAGCCACGGGCGCCGCGACCACCGAGGTGGTCGCCAACCCGCTCAACAACAGAATCGCCAGGGCGAAACCGCTGCGCATCAGCCCAGAACCTCGGCCAGGTTGCCCTTGGACTCCAGCCAGTTCTTGCGATCCGGCGCGCGTTTCTTCGCCAGCAACATGTCCATCATTTCCGAGGTGGCGGCGAAATCTTCCAGGGTCAACTGCACCAGGCGCCGAGTGTTCGGGTCCATGGTGGTTTCCCGCAGCTGCGGCGGGTTCATCTCACCCAGGCCCTTGAATCGGGTGACCTGCGGCTTGCCGCGTTTCTTCTCGGCCACCAGGCGGTCGAGAATGCCATCGCGCTCGGCTTCGTCCAGGGCGTAGAAAATCTCTTTGCCCAGGTCGATGCGGTACAGCGGCGGCATGGCGACATAGACGTGACCGGCATCCACCAATGGGCGGAAGTGCTGGACGAACAGTGCACAGAGCAAGGTCGCAATGTGCAAGCCGTCGGAGTCGGCGTCGGCGAGGATGCAGATCTTGCCGTAGCGCAGCTGACTCATGTCCGCCGCGCCCGGGTCGACACCGATGGCCACGGCAATGTTGTGCACTTCCTGGCTGGCCAGTACTTCGCTGCCATCGACTTCCCAGGTGTTTAGAATCTTGCCGCGCAGGGGCAGGATCGCCTGGAATTCCTTGTCCCGCGCTTGCTTGGCGGAACCGCCGGCAGAATCACCTTCCACCAGGAACAGCTCGGAGCGCATCGGGTCTTGCCCGGCGCAGTCCGCCAGCTTGCCAGGCAGTGCCGGCCCCTGGGTAATGCGCTTGCGTTCGACTTTCTTGCTGGCCTTCAGGCGACGGCCGGCGTTGTTGATCGCCAGCTCCGCCAGGGCCAGGCCCAATTCAGGGTGTTCGTTGAGCCACAGGCTGAAGGCATCCTTGACCACCCCGGAGACGAACGCCGCTGCCTCACGGGACGACAGGCGCTCCTTGGTCTGGCCGGAGAATTGCGGCTCCTGCATTTTCATCGACAGGACGAACGCGATCCGCTCCCAGACGTCTTCCGGCGCCAGCTTCACGCCGCGCGGCAGCAGGCTGCGGTATTCGCAGAATTCGCGCATGGCATCCAGCAAGCCCTGGCGCAAACCGTTGACGTGGGTACCGCCCTGGGCCGTCGGGATCAGGTTGACGTAGCTTTCCTGGACGCTGTCGCCACCTTCCGGCAGCCACAACAAGGCCCAGTCCACGGCTTCTTTATTACCCGCCAGGCTGCCGCAGAACGGCTCGTTCGGCAGGCGCTCGAATTCGCTGACAGAGTCTTCCAGGTAGGAACGCAGGCCGTCTTCGTAATGCCACTCGACCTTTTCGCCGGTGCCTTTGTCTTCAAAGCTGACCAGCAGGCCCGGGCACAGCACAGCCTTGGCCTTGAGCACATGCTTGAGGCGGCTGATGGAGAATTTGGGTGAATCGAAGTATTTCGGGTCCGGCGCGAAGTACACGCTGGTGCCGGTGTTGCGCTTGCCGACGGTGCCGATCACTTCCAGGTCGGTGGCCTTGTAGCCATCGGCGAAAGTCATCTGATACTCGTTGCCGTCGCGCTTGACCTTGACCCGTACGTGGTTCGACAGGGCGTTGACCACGGAAATACCCACACCGTGCAAGCCACCGGAGAACTGGTAGTTCTTGTTGGAGAACTTGCCGCCGGCGTGCAGCTTGGTGAGGATCAGCTCGACGCCCGACACACCCTCTTCCGGGTGAATGTCCACCGGCATGCCACGACCGTCGTCGGACACTTCCAGGGAATGGTCGGCGTGAAGGATGACTTGTACCGACTTGGCGTGCCCGGCCAAGGCTTCGTCGACGCTGTTGTCGATGACTTCCTGGGCAAGGTGGTTCGGCCGACTGGTGTCGGTGTACATGCCGGGGCGTTTGCGCACCGGGTCGAGGCCCGAGAGGACTTCGATGGCGTCGGCGTTATAAGAGCTAGCGCTGGGAGTGGCCATGGGGTCTCGTCGTGAGTCGTTCGATTAAAAAGTAACCTGCGGTTTCACAATGCGGTGAAATCGAAGGATTGGTACTGATCGGAGCCTATGCCGGCAAAACTCAACAGCGCCGGTAACTGTTGGGCGAAGCCCTGGTAACCGTGATCGCCACCGGCCTGGATGCGCAAGGCACAGGCCCGGTAATACTGCTGGGCGAGGCGATAATCCAGTGTTTCATCGCCGGTCTGCAACCACACCTGATAACGCTGGGCGTCCTGGGGCGCCGGCACTTCCAGCTCGGCCAGGGCCGCGACGTGGTCGTGGGTCAGCTCCCAGGTCTCATCGGTGTAGAGGTTCTTCTGGGTGCCCAGGTAACCGTCGAACATCCGATGAGGGCTGACTGCCGGGTTGACCAGCAAGGCGTTGAGGCCATGGCGTTCGGCAAGATGGGTTGCATAGTAGCCGCCGAGTGAGCTGCCTACCAGCAGTGGCCTTCCGAGGTCACGGATAGCCGCCTCCAACTGGGGGATCGCCTGGCGGGGGTGGTGATGCAGGGCCGGCACGCGCAGCTGGTCGGCCAGACCGAGGCTGTCCATCACGGTGATCAACTGGCTCGCCTTGTTGGAGGCTGGTGCGCTGTTGAAACCGTGGATATACAAGATCGATGCGGACATTCCGGGTCCTCTGTGGGTCTGCCAAAGAGGCGCAGTTTACAGGGAAATCTCAGTAGCCGTTGCTACCGTAATCCACCTGAAACGCGAAGCCCTGCACCCGCTCCACACCGGTTTCCAACCGCCCGTCGGCATGCAACCGCAGCCAGCGATACCCGGGTGCCTGCTCACTCACGCTGAAATCCTCACTCCCGGGAGCGAACTGAATACAGGTAGAAGGCGAAGCCAACAAACGCACCCCATTGCGCTCCCGGTCAATTTCCTGATGCACATGCCCCCAAAGCACCGCCCGCACCTGCGGAAACCGATCCAGCACCGCAAACAACGCCTCAGGATTGCGCAAACCGATGGGCTCCATCCAAGCGCACCCAATCGACACCGGATGATGGTGAAAACACACCAGATGATGCCGAGTCGGCGCCTCACTCAACGATTGCGCCAACAGTTGCAGTTGCTGGTCCTGCAAATACCCCGGCACCGAGCCCGGCACCGCCGAGTCCAGCAGGGTAATCCGCCAGTTACCCACATCCACCACCGGTTCCAGCAACGCACTGTTGATCGCCGCTTGCAGCATCACCTGCGGCTCATCGTGATTCCCCGGGATCCAGCGCGCCGGCGCCTGAATCTGCCGCGTCATGTCACGAAACGCCTGATACGACTCCAGCGTACCGTCCTGGGACAAATCCCCGGTGGCCAGCACCAGATCAATCTGCGGCTGCTGCACCAACACCGTGTCGATCACCCGTTGCAGGCTCTCGCGGGTATTCATGCCCAGCAGGCCGCCGTCCGCCTCGGCAAACAGGTGACTGTCGGACAACTGCACCAGCAACGCCGAAGCGTCAGGGTTCATGGCGGATACGCTCGGCAAGGCGTTCTCCCAGGGCGTGATCACAGGAATGGACATTTGAGGCGATTATGCTGGGGCAGGACACAAAGAGGAAACCCGTGAAGCGGACGCAGTTCACATCTATCGAACGACTTCGAACTCGTGGCCCAGGGCCAGGCAGTGACTCAACCATTCACCGAGGAACACATTGAGCTGTGCTTTCTCATCGGGTTGGTGCATGAACACGTTGGGGTAAGGATAGATGCTGCGAAAGCGTCGTGCATGTTCGGCGCTGATCACTTCGGCCATGCGTGCGTCGTGGTACACCTGCACTTCCAGCTGCGGCACCGGCAGCCACGGCAGGCTGTGCTCCTGACGCACCCGCAAAGTGGTGGTGTACGGGCAGTTCACGATCACTTCCAGGGTCAGCACGCCGAGCATCTGGTCGCCGTGGGTCACGGCAATGCGCCGCGCCTCGGGGGTGTGGCGCATGTCCGGCAGCAGCCGCATCAGCCGTGCATAGTTGGCCTCGCAGGCTGCTTGCAGCCCGATCAGGTCAACCCGATATCGCTCCCGTGCCTTTACTGCCATAACCCCCTCACTTCCGCGCGATTAAGCGCAAGCCATTGCAGGGCAATAATGCTCGCTGCGTTGGAAATTTTACCGTCACGTACCGCCTGCAGGGCGTCTTCAAAGGCCCAGACAGTGACGCGGATATCTTCGGCTTCCTCTTCCAGTCCATGGACGCCACCGGCCCCGGCGCTTTCGCAACGGCCCAGGAACAAGTGGACAAATTCGGTGCTGCCACCCGGCGACGGAAAGTACTTGGTGATCGGCCAGAGTGCGGAGAAGGTAAGGCCAGCTTCCTCCTCGGCTTCGCGGTGTGCAACCTCCTCCGGTTGCTCATCCTTGTCGATCAGGCCAGCGACCATTTCGATCAGCCACGGGTTGTCGGTACGGCCCATGGCGCCGACGCGAAACTGCTCGATCAGCACCACTTCATCGCGCTGCGGGTCGTAGGGCAGTACACACACGGCGTCATGACGCACAAAGACTTCGCGATTGAGCTCACGGCTCATGCCGCCATCAAACTTCTCGTGCCGCAGTTTCAGCCGATCCAGTTTGTAGAAGCCCTTGTAGGCATTGTCGCGCTGAACAATCTCGACCTTGCTCGGCGTCGATTTCGCTGTGTCCGTCATATCAACCCTCGTTTATTGCCTTGCGGTATCGAGGCGGCCTCGACATCGCGCCATCCTAACGCGCTCGCGCCCCTTGATGCAGCCCCTTTCCGGTTGCCGGGATAGACGGCGGGCGTCAAACTCACTCTAATCAGCTTAGTGGCGAACTGACTGCCTTGTCGGGAGTCGAAGCTCCACATTTTCACCTTTCCTCGATTTATGAAGGACACACATGTCGCTTTTAAAAATCGCCTCCGTGGCCTGTATCGCCTTGACCCTGGGTGCTTGCCAGAGCCTGTTCCAGCCGAGCTACCTGAAGCCGCTGGACACCACCGCCGACGCCTCCGAGCAGATCAAACCCGGCTGCAGCAGTCCGGATTGCCCGCTGGTAAACATCGACACCGTGCACTTCCCGTCCGAGCCGCAACTGGACCAGATCATCGAACAGCGCCTGCTGCAGATGGCCCGCACTTCACCTGGCCAGGCCATGCCCGCCACCCTGAACGCCTACCGCGACAAGTTCTTGCGTGAGTCCCCGGACCGCAACAGCATGTACTTGCAGGCCAAGGTACGTGAGCAGCATGACGGACTGGTGATCATCGAAGTGTCCAGCTACCTGGACACCGGCACCGCCCACGGCGAGCCGGGCCGCGGCTTCATCAACTATTCACGCCTGCTGCACAAAGAGCTGAGCCTGACCGACATGCTGTTGCCGGGCCAGGAAGATGCATTCTGGAAGACCGCGAAAGTCGCCCACAACAACTGGCTGATCAACTCGCAGATGGACCGTGACCCGGAGTTCGTGAAGAACTGGCCGTTCCAGAAAACCCCGAATGTGGCGCTGACCAGCAATGGCGTGGTGCTCAAGTACAACGTGACCACCATCGCGCCGTACGCATTGGGGCTGATCGAAATGACCATCCCCTATGCGCGCCTCACCGGCGTGATCAAGCCTGAGCTGGTGCCCGCACGCCACTGAAGGCCCGGCCCAGGATAAAGTGCAACAGCCCTGCCAGCACCAGCGCCGGCAGGGTCGCGCCGACATCCGGGTACAGATTCGCCAACAGGTGATAGGTGCTGATCCCTCCAAGCCACGCCAGCAGTGCCGGCCAGCGCAGGTTGGCGGCAACACCATGGCCACGACGGCGCAGGATGAAGTGATCCACCAGCACCACGCCGAACAGCGGCGCGAACACCGAGCCGATCAGCAGCAGGAAGTTCTGGTACTGCGCCAACGGTGCAAAGCAGGCGATCAGCGTGCAGATAACGCCAATGGCCAATGCCAGGTGCTCGACTTTCAAGCGCAACAGAATCCCGCTGGACACCGCCGCCGAGTGAATATCGGCGAACGCGTTTTCTGATTCATCCAACAGGATCAGCAGCAGAGGAATCCCCAGGCCGGCTCCGGCCAATGCCAGCAGCAACGCATTCACTTCACCGCTCGGCGCAAACGCCAGGGTGTAGGCCACGCCAAGGCTCATCAGCCAGAAGTTACCGATGAAGAAACCCAGTGCCGTGCCGCCGAACACGTTTTTCGCGCGTTTGCCGAAACGTGAGTAGTCGGCAATCAGTGGCAGCCAGGACAGCGGCATGGCAATCGCGATATCGAAGCCAACGGCAAACGGCATCGAACCGTCACCAGCCTGGGCCCAGAGAGTGGCCAGGTCGGCCTTGGCAAACAGGTTCCAGGTCAGCCACAGGCAGGCGGCCAGCAGCAGCCAGATGCCCCACTTGCGCAGGATCTGCCGCACGAAGGTCAGCGGACCGCTGACGGCAAGCAAGGTCGCGAGGGCGCCGAATACCAGGGTCCAGAACAATGGGCTGGTCAGCAGGCTGCCTTCGCTGAACGCGCGGGCGCCCAACAGGCTGGCGGCGTCGCGCATCACGATGATTTCGAATGAGCCCCAGCCGATCAGCTGCAGCAGGTTCAGCAGCGCCGGCAGGCTTGCGCCTTTGGTGCCGAGGCTGAGTTTCAGGGCGGCCATGGATGACAGGCCGGTATCGCTGCCGATCACGCCGACGGCGGCCAGCAACAGCACACCGACCAACGTGCCGAGGAAAATTGCCAGTAAGGAACCGGAGAGGCCCAGGCCCGGCGCCAACAGTGCACCGGTTTGCAGGACCATCAGGCCGATGCCCAGGGAGAACCACAGGGAAAAGAGATCGCGGGCGCCGAAGACGCGTTTGTCCAAGGGGACTGCGATGTCTGGGGAATAGGTGCTGGGTTGAATGCTCAAGGGTGCTATCTCAGAGGGACACTATTATTTGAATCAGCAAAGTCCCCTGTGGCGAGGGAGCTTGCTCCCGCTGGGCGGCGAAGCCGCCCCAAAACCTGCAACCGATGAGTGTCAGTCAAGACACCGATCCAGATTCCGGGAGCGCTGCGCACTCCAGCGGGAGCAAGCTCCCTCGCCACAGGTTCTGATTCAGACCTTTTTGTACAGCTGGCTACCTTCCTGCTTGAACCGCTCCGCCTGCTCCGCCAGTCCCTTGGCCACGTCCACATCCACCGCTTCAATGCGCTGGTTGGCCGCGTACTCACGCACTTCCTGGGTGATCTTCATCGAGCAGAATTTCGGCCCGCACATCGAGCAGAAATGCGCGACCTTGGCCGAGTCCTTCGGCAAGGTTTCATCGTGGTAAGAACGCGCCGTGTCCGGGTCCAGGCCCAGGTTGAACTGGTCCTCCCAACGGAATTCAAAGCGCGCCTTGCTCAACGCGTTGTCACGAATCTGCGCCCCCGGATGCCCCTTGGCCAAGTCCGCCGCATGGGCCGCGATCTTGTAGGTGATGATCCCGGTCTTCACATCGTCCTTGTTCGGCAGGCCCAAATGCTCCTTCGGCGTGACGTAGCAGAGCATCGCGCAACCGAACCAGCCGATCATCGCCGCCCCGATGCCCGAGGTGATGTGGTCATAACCCGGGGCGATGTCGGTGGTCAGCGGACCGAGGGTGTAGAACGGCGCTTCGTCGCAGCACTCCAGCTGCTTGTCCATGTTCTCCTTGATCAACTGCATCGGCACGTGGCCCGGGCCTTCGATCATGGTTTGCACGTCGTGCTTCCAGGCAATCTTGGTCAACTCGCCGAGGGTTTCCAGCTCGCCGAATTGCGCGGCGTCGTTGGCGTCGGCAATCGAGCCCGGGCGCAGGCCGTCTCCCAGGGAGAAGCTGACGTCGTAGGCCTTCATGATTTCGCAGATTTCGTCGAAATGGGTGTAGGTGAAGTTCTCTTTGTGGTGCGCCAGGCACCACTTGGCCATGATCGAACCACCACGGGACACGATGCCGGTGACGCGCTTGGCGGTCAGCGGTACATAGCGCAGCAATACGCCGGCGTGGATGGTGAAGTAGTCGACGCCCTGCTCGGCCTGTTCGATCAGGGTGTCGCGGAACAGCTCCCAGGTCAGGTCTTCAGCGGCGCCGCCGACTTTTTCCAGGGCCTGGTAGATTGGCACGGTACCGATCGGCACCGGCGAGTTGCGGATGATCCACTCGCGGGTTTCATGGATGTGCTTGCCGGTGGACAGGTCCATCACCGTGTCCGACCCCCAGCGAATGCCCCACGTCAGTTTCGCCACTTCTTCTTCGATGGACGAACCCAGGGCGCTGTTGCCGATGTTGCCGTTGATCTTCACCAGGAAGTTACGGCCGATGATCATCGGTTCCAGTTCGGTGTGGTTGATGTTGGCCGGGATGATCGCGCGGCCACGGGCGATTTCTTCGCGGACAAATTCCGGGGTGATGATTTTCGGCACGCTGGCGCCGAAGCTGTGGCCGGCGTGTTGCTGGTCCAGCAGGCCGGCGGCGCGGGCCTCTTCCAGCTTCATGTTTTCGCGGATGGCGACGTATTCCATCTCGGCGGTGATGATGCCTTTGCGGGCGTAGTGCATCTGGGTGACGTTGGCCCCGGCCTTGGCACGGCGCGGGTTTTTCACGTGGGCAAAACGCAGCGCGGTCAGCTCGGCATCGCTCAGGCGCTGTTGGCCGAAGTGCGAGCTCAAGCCCGACAGGCGCTCAGTGTCGCCGCGGGATTCGATCCACGGCGAGCGCACATCGCCCAGGCCTTTGCGCACGTCGATGATCACGTTCGGGTCGGTGTAGGGGCCTGAGGTGTCGTAGACCACTACGGGCGCATTGATTTCGCCGCCGAAGTCGGTGGGGGTCACGTCGAGACTGACTTCGCGCATCGGCACGCGGATATCCGGACGGGTGCCCTGAACGTAGATTTTTTGCGAGCGGGTAAACGGCTGCACGGAACCGGAGTCGACCTTGGCCGATTCACTCAAGTGCACGGTGTTTTTTGATTTTTGGCTTTTTAATTCGATGCTCATCACGGGCTCTCCAACTATCCAGGCGGTGGATTTTTGTCGGAGTGAACCTGTGACGGATGGACGCACTGTGACAGTGCTGTGCTTGGCGCACGGGCTGTTCGATTGTCGAACAACATCCCGGACGAAGCACAAGAGGACTCGCCGGGTGACGAGAAATCTTGTTCCCTACGCAGGCGCTAACCTGATCAGGTTCAACGGGATCCGGTATTTACCGATCTCAGCCTTCCAACAAGGCACCCCGACAAGAACGCGGCCAGTCTAGACCATGGAGCAGGCAAATTGCCAACGGCGGTGCATTCATCGTGATGAATGGCGTAATTACAGGATTGTTGTGCCGTGATAGCGCCACTACACTCGGTGACTGCCTGAGGTCTTGACGCCAGGAATGGGCCGCCTTAGCCTTGGGCTCCAAATTATCGCTGTAATATTTATTCTAGGGATCGCCTCATGCTGCGCAAACTTTCACTGGCTCTTGCCGTGTCTTGTGCGACCAACGGACTGGTCTGGGCAGCTGAAGCGCCCCTGACGACCAAAACCGACCTGGTCAGCGTCTACCAGGAAGCGGTGGACAACAACGCCGACCTGGCCGCCGCCAGAGCCCAATACGGCGCGCAGAAAGAAGTGGTGCCCCAGGCCCGCGCCGGGTTGCTGCCGAACCTGTCGGCCGGTGCCGACATCAATAATGTGCGCACCCAGCTGGACCAGCCCGCCGCCACGGTCAACCGCGACGCCCATTCCTGGCGCGCGACCTTGAGCCAGCCGCTGTTCCGCGCTGATCGCTGGTTCCAGCTGCAAGCCGCTGAAGCCGTCAACGAGCAGGCCGCGCTGCAACTCTCGGCCACCGAACAGAACCTGATCCTGCAAAGCGCCGAAAACTACTTTGCCGTGCTGCGGGCCCAGGACAACCTGGCGTCCACCAAGGCCGAAGAAGCCGCGTTCAAGCGCCAGCTGGACCAGTCCAACGAACGCTTTGACGTCGGCCTGTCGGACAAGACCGACGTGCTGCAATCCCAGGCCAGCTACGACACCGCACGGGCCAACCGCATCCTGGCCCAGCGTCAGGTGGACGACGCCTTCGAAGCGCTGATCACCCTGACCAACCGCCAGTACAACTCGATCCAGGGCATCGTCCACACGCTGCCGGTGCTGCCGCCGGCGCCGAACGACGCCAAGGCCTGGGTCGAAACCGCCGGCCGCCAGAACCTGAACCTGCTGGCCAGCAACTATGCCGTCACCGCCGCCGAAGAAACCCTCAAGCAACGCAAGGCCGGCCACGCGCCGACGCTGGATGCCGTGGCGCAATATGAAAAAGGTGACAACGACGCCCTGGGCTTCAGCAACCCGAGCGCCTTTGGCCAGCCGTATCACGGTGACGTTTCGCAACGCACCGTAGGCTTGCAGTTGAGCATCCCGCTGTACAGCGGCGGCCTGACCAGCTCGCAAGTGCGCGAATCCTATTCCCGCCTGGGGCAGACCGAGCAGCAGCGCGAAGGCCTGCGTCGCCAGGTGGTGGAAAACACCCGCAACCTGCACCGCGCGGTGAACACCGATGTGGAGCAGGTACAGGCGCGCCGCCAGTCGATCATCTCCAACCAGAGCGCGGTGGAAGCCACGGAAATCGGTTACCAGGTGGGCACGCGCAATATCGTCGATGTGCTGGACGCCCAGCGCCAGCTGTACACCTCGGTGCGCAACTACAACAACAGCCGCTACGACTACATCCTCGACAACCTGCGCTTGAAGCAGGCGGCGGGCACGTTGAACCCGGGGGACTTGCAGGATCTGGCGCGTTACCTGAAGGCCGACTACAACCCGGACAAGGACTTCCTGCCGCCGGACCTGGCCAAGGCCGCCGCGGCGCAGCTGAAGGCTAACCCGGGTTACTAAGACCGCCCGTTAACCCAATGTGGGAGCGGGCTTGCTCGCGAAAGCGGTGTATCAGTCGACTTATTCGCTGACTGACACTGCGCATTCGCGAGCAAGCCCGCTCCCACATTTGATTTGTGTTGTTAGACGTTAAGCAGTCTGCCCAACCCGTCCAGCAAACGCTTCAACGCCCCCTGATTGGCGCGCATCACCGCCAGCCCCGCCTGCCCCATCTTCTGCGCGTCCTGCGGCAGTTCGAACAAACGCTGCACCGCCACCGCCAAACCCTCGGCATCGTCCACTTCCTGCAACGCGCCGGCGTCGCGCATCATTGCGCTGATTTCCAGGAAGTTGAACACGTGGGGCCCGCAGATCACCGGCTTGGCCAAGGCCGCCGGCTCCAACGGGTTATGCCCGCCCGTGGCAACCAGGCTACCGCCGACAAAAGCGCTGTCGGCCAGGGCATACAGAAACAGCAACTCGCCCATGGTGTCGCCCAGCAACACCGAGGTTTGCGCCGTCACCGCCTCGCCGCTGGAGCGACGCACCGTGGCGAAACCCTGCTGCTGGCACAGCTCGAACATCGGGTTGAAGCGCTCCTGATGGCGCGGCACCAGGATCAGCAACGCATTGGGATAACTGGCAAGCAACTGGCGATGGGCGGCGAGCACCACTTCGTCTTCGCCTTCGTGGGTGCTGGCGGCGATCCACACCGGGCGTTCACTGGCGTGCCACTGTTCACGCAACGCGGCGGCGAGCGCCAGCAGTTGCGGGTCGATGGCCAGGTCGAACTTGATCGAGCCGGTGACTTCGACAGTCTCGGGCCGTGCACCCAGGCTGCGAAAACGCTCGGCCTCGGTTTCGGTCTGGACGGCGAACAGGCTCATTTCCGCCAGCATCGGCGCGGTCAGCCTGGCGAAACGCCCGTAGCCCTTGGCCGAGCGAGCCGACAGCCGCGCGTTGGCCAATGCCACGGGAATCCCGCGTTTGGCGCACTGGTGAATATGGTTGGGCCACAGTTCGGTCTCCATGATCACCGCCAGTTTCGGCTGCACGCGATCGAGAAAACGCTTGGCCGCACAGGGCAAATCGTACGGCAGGTAGCAGTGCTGGATGCGCGGCTCGTTGGCGAACAACGCCTGGATGCGCTCGGAACCGGTGGGCGTCATGCAGGTGACGGTGATCGGCAGCTGTGGATAACGTTCCAGTAGCCCGCGAATCATCGGCGCAGCGGCGATGCTTTCGCCCACCGACACCGCATGCACCCAAATCCCGCCGGGTTGCATCACCGGCAAGCCCCAGGAGAAGCGTTCTCCCACGCGCTTCGCGTAAGCAGGCGCTTTGCGGGCTCGCAGCCACAGACGTAAAGCTACCAACGGCAGCGCCAGGTAAAACAGACAGCTGTAGAGAGTTCTATTCATGGCGGCGGAGTTTATCGGCTTTTTCAGTCGATCGCCTGCAAGCACTCGGCAAAACGTTCGGCGAGGAAACGCGCGGCCGGGCCGAGGGGCTCGTCGCGGCGCCAGACCAGCTCCACCACCAGCGCCGGCGGGGTCCATTCGCTGTTCAGTTCGACCATCTGGTTCTGATAGGCCGGATACTGCACCACATGCCGCGGCAACCAGGCCCAACCCAGGCCGCGCGCAAGCCATTCGGCCAGCACGTAGAAACTGTCAGCCCGCCACACTTGCGGGCTGGCGGCCTCGCTGCCGGGATACACGCTGGTCTGGGTCGCCATCAGCAATTGGCGAAACTGCGCCAGGCGCTGGCAATCCACGAACTGTTCCTTGGCCATGGGATGCCCGATACCGCACACGGTCACCATCTCCACACTGCCCAGCACGCGGCGCTCCAACGCTTCGGGGATCTGATCGTGATAGAACAGCAGGCCCAGATCCGCCTTGCGCTCCACCAGCTTGCGCGCGACATCGCCTTGGGCGGCGCTGGACAACTGCACTTCCAGGCTGGGAAATTTTCCCGCCAGCGCTTCGAGGCTATCGAGCACCGGCTGATAGAGCATGGCTTCATCCTGGGCCAGGCGCAGGCGCGCCTCTTCACCGCGCATCAATGACAAGGCACGGCCATTCAGGCGCTCGCACTGGCGCAAGACTTCCCGCGCCTCCTCGAGCAGTGCCGTGCCCGCCTCGGTCAAGCGGGGCTGGCGGCCGCTGCTGCGATCAAACAGGGATACGCCCAGGTCCGCCTCCAACAGGGCAATCCCATTGCTGACTGCCGATTGTGCCCGACGCTGGTCCCGCGCCACCGCCGAAAATGAACGCTGCTCGGCGACGCTGACAAACAGGCGCATTTGCTCAAGACTCCACTGCACGCTCATGGCTCAACCCATCTTCAATTCGGATAGGTAATGACTTTACCGCATCTGACAAGTCTCTAAAATGCCAACCTTATCAAGCGACCCTGTACCGAGGATTTACCCCATGAACGCCGCCTACTATTACCTGGCCATTGCCATCTGCTCGGAAGTGATCGCCACCGTTTCCATGAAAGCGATCAAGGGTTTCAGCACGCCAATCCCGTTGTTGCTGGTGATCGTCGGCTACGGCGTGGCCTTCTGGATGCTCACGCTGGTGGTGCGCACCGTGCCGGTGGGTGTCGCGTATGCAGTGTGGGCCGGGATGGGCATCGTGATGGTCAGCATCGCCGCGCTGTTTATCTACGGGCAGAAACTGGATATCCCGGCGATGCTGGGCATGGGCCTGATTGTGCTGGGCGTGGTGGTGATTCAGTTGTTCTCGAAAACGGCCGGGCACTGAGCGTTCACGTGAGATTCAATTGAGGCCGAAACTCGCAGCCTCGTTCCACTCGACAGCTCCTGCGGTGCGTCTGTCATCAGGGAGCGTTGGGGCGAAGATTCACTTCATGAGCCTGTATACTGCGCAGCCTGTCTTGAACACTGAGGTCGCTGCATGCCATCCGTTATTTCCACCGACGTTCTGATTGTCGGCGCCGGGGTTGCCGGCCTCTGGCTCAATGCGCGCCTGCGCCGCCAGGGCTTTTCCACGGTATTGGTGGAAAGCGCCACCCTCGGTGGCGGGCAAAGCGTGAAGTCCCAGGGGATCATCCACGGCGGCGCCAAATATGCACTGCACGGCGCCCTGACCGGTGCCTCCGAAGCCATCGCCGACATGCCCCGCCGCTGGCGCGAAGCCCTGGCGGGCAACGGTGAACTGGATCTCTCCGGTGTGCGCCTGCTGTCCGAAGCCCACTACTTGTGGTCGCCGGGCACCATCGCCGGCAACCTCACCAGTTTCTTCGCGAGCAAGGCCGTGCGTGGCCGCGTGGATCAAGTGAAGGGCGATGACCTGCCACCGGCCCTGCAAGATCGCCGCTTCAAGGGCAAGGTCTATCGCCTGGCCGAACTGGTGATCGACGTCCCAAGCCTTATCGAACGCCTGGCGCAATTGGCCGGTGACGGCTTGCTCGCGGGCAAACAGATCGAACCCTTGCTGGAACAAGGCACACTGGTCGGCCTGAAGGTCGATGGCCGTGAGATCCGCGCCCAGCGTATCGTCATCAGCGCCGGCGGCGGCACCGCTGACCTTCTCGGCGCCCTGGGCCTGAGCCAGCCCGCCATGCAACGCCGACCTCTGCACATGATCATCGCCAAGGGCCCCGGCCTGAAGCCGCTGTACGCCCACTGCCTGGGGGGCGGAACCAAGCCGCGCATCACCGTGACCACGCATCCCGCCGCCGACGGCAATTGGGTGTGGTACCTGGGCGGCGATATCGCCGAAGCCGAAGGTGTGGCCCGTACCCCGGAGCAACAGATCGCCACCGCCCAAAAAGAGCTGGGGCAGTTGCTGCCCTGGATCGACATGAGCCAGACCCAATGGGCCACCTTGCGCGTCGACCGCGCCGAACCATTGCAGTCAGGCCTGACCCGCCCGGACAACGCGTTCCTCGCCGAACAGGATCGCCTGTTGGTGGGCTGGCCGACCAAGCTGGCATTGGCACCGGATTTCGCCGATCGAGTGATCAACGCACTGGAACGTGACGGCATCAAGCCCGGAACTACCGAAAAACTGCCCGAGCTGCCGAAACCCGCCATCGCCCAACCTGCCTGGGAGCAACTGCTGCCATGACCCTGCCGACTCTGCACGACCTCCACCGCCCGCTGGGCAGCACCGGCCTGCTGGTCTCGCCGCTGGGCCTGGGCACCGTCAAGCTGGGCCGCGACCAAGGCGTGAAATACCCCAGTGGCTTCCAGATTCCCGATGACGATGCGGCGCGGATGCTGTTACGCCAGGCCCGGCAATTGGGCATCAACCTGATCGACACTGCGCCCGCCTATGGCCGCAGCGAAGAACGCCTGGGCCCGCTATTGCGCGGCCAGCGCCAGGAATGGGTAATTGTCAGCAAGGTGGGCGAAGAATTTGCCGAAGGCGTATCCCATCACGACTTCAGCGCAGCCCACACCCGGCTTTCGGTGGAGCGCAGCCTGAAACGACTGGAAACGGATTTTATCGACCTGGTGCTGGTGCACTCCGACGGCAACGACCTGCATATTCTCAATGATTGCGAGGTTTACCAGACCCTGGAAGACCTCAAGCGCGAGGGCAAGATCCGTGGTTTCGGCTTCTCCGGCAAAACCGTCGAGGGCGGTGTAAAGGCTCTGGAACAAGGTGATTGCGCCATGGTCACCTACAATTTGAACGAACAGGCCGAGAAAGCCGTCATTGATTATGCCGCCGCACACGGCAAGGGCATCCTGGTGAAAAAGGCACTAGCCAGTGGCCATGTCTGCCTGGAATCCGGAATGGATCCAATTCACGCCAGTTTCATGCTGTTGTTTGCGCAAACTGGCGTTGCCAGTGCTATTGTCGGGACCATTAATCCGCTGCACCTCGCCCACAACGTGGCGACCGCTGCCAAGGTCATTCGCCAACTCTGATGCCGCCGACGCGGCCGACCCCGACGCAAGAAGGAGCCGACATGCCGCGAACGCTCATAAGAAAGAACCCCAGCAACTTCAAGACACTGCCGCTGCACGTCGAAGCAACCCCCGAAGGCTTGAGCTACCAGAGCGTCGGCATGCCGCTCAACTTCGCCCAGACCCTGCAACGGCGCAAGCCGGTGGAGGTGAAAGACACCGAGCGTTTCGTGCTGGAGCTGGCCAACCTTGGGGTCTCGGTGCGCCTGACGCTGCACTGGCAGAACCGCGATTACTGGGTGCTGGTGCGCCAGCGCCGACAAGACCGTGGCGACGTCGTGCTCAAGCTGATCTCCGGCTATGTGCCCGCCCACGAACTGAACCTGCCACTGCACACCGCCATCCAGGAAATCGCCGAGGAATGCCTGCTGGAAACCCCGGAAGGCTGGCTGGGCGGTCGTTTCAATGACACCTGGCTGCCGGCGCCCTACTCGTCGGCCCTGCACTACCGCGAAGCGTTGCCGTTCCGCCTCTCACCGCTGTCCGGGGCCGCGCGCCCGGTGCGCTGCGCCACCATGCAATTGATTGAACGACCACGCGCCTACGTGCACCTGCCCACGGCTTCGTTGCAGTTGATTTATGACTTGCGCCTGGAAGTGCCCAAGGAGGCGAAGTCCCTGAGCCTGTTTCATGTGGACGAGCGCCTGGAGGGCGACCAATTGGTGGCCCGCCTGGACCGCCAGCGCCCGGACCTGTACCTGATGCCGCTGAAGGACGGGCAGCCGTGTGCGGAGCTGTATACCTTGAAGAAGGATCAGCTGTATCCGGCGAGTACGCGAGGGTTGTATCTGGCTGAAAGCTTTGCCCAGCAGGAAGGCTGGATCGTGCGGGATGAGCGGATCCGCTGGAAGGACTGGCTGCGCCAGCAAGGGCTGAGTGCACCGGAGAAAGAATCGAAATTGAAGCGCTTGACGGGTAAGGCGCGGCAGATCTTGCGCAAGATCGTGCCGAAGAAAAAAGCCAACCCGTAACCGGACATCAGGTCGCGGCGGCCAAATGTGGGAGCGGGCTTGTGTGGGAGCGGGCTTGCTCGCGAAGGCGGTGTGTCAGTCACCGCATCTGCCAGCTGATCCACCGCTTTCGCGAGCAAGCCCGCTCCCACACGAGCCCGCTCCCACCATCAGTTATTGCGGATCTTCTCGACAATCGCCGTGGTCGAGCTGTTTTCCACCAACCCCAGCACTTTGACCTTGCCACCGTAGGCACTGACGATATCGGCACCCACCACCTGGTCGACGGAATAATCACCGCCCTTGACCAGCACGTCCGGCTTGACCTGGGCCAGCAGGTTTTCCGGGGTCGCCTCGGCAAAGCTGATCACCCAGTCCACCGCACCCAAACCTGCCAGCACCGCCATGCGACGGTCGACACTGTTGATCGGCCGGCCTGGCCCCTTGAGGCGGCTGACCGACGCATCATCGTTGACTGCCACGATCAAGCGATCGCCCTGGGCCCGCGCCTGCTCCAGGTAGGTCACGTGACCGGCGTGGAGGATGTCGAAGCAACCGTTGGTGAAGACAATGCTCTCGTTATGGGCACGGGCATCGTCAATCGCCAGCAACAGTTGCTCAAGGCTCAACACGCCGCGCTCCGAGCCTTCGGATCGCTGGATGGCGCGGCGCAGCTCAGGGGCACTGATGGCCGCCGTACCGAGCTTGCCGACCACGATACCTGCTGCCAGGTTGGCCAGGGCCACCGCATGGGGAAGTTCCTCGCCCGCCGCAATTGCCGCGGCCAGGGTGGAAATCACGGTATCACCGGCACCGGTCACGTCGAACACTTCACGGGCCCGCGCCGGCAGGTGCATGGCCGGGTGATCAGGACGCAGCAAGGTCATGCCGTGTTCGCCACGGGTCACCAGCAAGGCACCCAGGTCGAGGTCGGCCATGAGTTGGGCGCCCTTGGTCACCAGCTCGTGCTCATCGACGCAACCGCCGACGATGGTTTCAAATTCGCTGAGGTTCGGCGTGATCAGGCTGGCGCCCCGATAAATCGAGAAGTCCTTGCCCTTGGGATCTGCCAGCACCGGAATGCCCCGGGCCTTGGCGGCCTGGATCAGTACCTGATGGTTTTTCAAGGCGCCTTTCCCGTAGTCGGACAGCACCAGCACCTTGATGCCTTCGAGCATCTCGTCGACCTGGGCGCTGAGCACCAGGGCGTCGGTGGCGAAGGGTTCTTCAAAATCGATACGCAGCAATTGCTGGTGCCGGCTCATCACCCGCAGCTTGACGATGGTCGGCTGGTGGGGAATGCGCTGGAACAGCGCACGCACACCCGCACCCTTCAGGCTGTTGGCCAGGCTGTCGGCAGCCTCGTCGTCGCCGGTCACACCCACGAGGGATGCCGGGGCGCCGAGGGCGGCAATATTGAGGGCAACGTTGGCAGCGCCACCTGGACGGTCTTCGATTTGCTCGACCTTGACTACCGGTACCGGTGCCTCAGGGGAAATCCGTGAGGTACCGCCATGCCAGTAACGGTCGAGCATGACATCGCCGACCACCAAGACAGGGGCTTGATCGAATCGCGGCATGGACAACTTCATGGAGCAACCCACATACAAAATGAACAGGGGCGCGATATTACCACAGGGTTGTCAAAGGCTTGTGCAATGTAGGAGCCGGCTTGCCGGCGATGCGGCCACCGCGGTTTTTCAGTGCAACCGCGGTGGCCATCGCCGACAAGCCGGCTCCTGCAGATCAGGTGATGTCGGCCGGGATCGGCGCGTCCAGGCCCATGGCATGCAGTCGGGCGTAGTAACCGTTTTGCGCCAGCAATTCGCCGTGGGTACCGCGCTCGACTATCCGGCCATCGTCCATCACCAGGATCAGGTCGGCTTTCTCGATGGTCGACAGGCGGTGAGCGATCACCAGGGTCGTGCGGCCTTGCATGACCTTGTCCAGGGCGGCCTGGATATGGCGCTCCGATTCGGTGTCCAGCGCCGAGGTGGCCTCGTCGAGGATCAGCAATGGCGCGTTCTTGAGCAAGGCCCGGGCGATTGCCAGGCGCTGGCGCTGGCCGCCGGACAGCAGCACGCCGTTTTCGCCGACCTGGGTGTCGAAGCCCTTGGGCAACTGGTCGATGAAGTCCTTGGCATAGGCATCGGCCGCTGCCGCCTCGACATCGGCCCGCGGTGCGCCGGCCAGGTCACCGTAGGCGATGTTGTTGGTCACCGTGTCGCTGAACAGGGTCACGTGCTGGGTCACCTGGGCGATGTGCCGACGCAGGTTGAGCAGGCGATAGTCTTCGATTTCCACGCCGTCGAGCAGGATCTCACCGCTCTCATGGTGGTAGAAACGCGGGATCAGGCTGGCCAGTGTCGACTTGCCGCTACCCGAACGCCCCACCAGGGCAACCATCTGCCCGGGCTCTGCGGTAAAGGTGATGTCCTTGAGCACATGGCGCTCGGTGCCCGGGTAGGTGAAGTTCAGGTTGCGCACTTCCAGGCGGCCGCTGACCTTGTCGCGCTCGATGGTGCCGCGATCGATTTCCACGTCTTCGTCCAACTGCTCGAAAATACTTTCGGCACCGGCCACGCCTTTCTGGATGGTCGAGCTGACTTCGGACAGCTGGCGGATTGGCTTGGGCAACAGGCCGGCCAACGTGATGTAGGCGACCATGTCACCCGCCGACGCATCACCGCGAAGGTACAGGACCAGGAACATCAACACTGCCATGGCGCTGTAGATCACCAGTTGCAGCGCCGGCGTATAGATCGCGCCGGTGCGGGTCATGCGCAGTTGCTTGTTGGTGTTGCTCAGGCTGGCCTTGAGGAAGCGCTTCTGCTCATACACCTCACCGCCGAAGCTGCGCACCACGCGGTAGCCCTGGATGGTTTCCGAGGCAACGTGGGTCACATCGCCCATCGCAACCTGGATCTTCTTGCTCTGCTTGCGGAATTTCTTGCTTGCGGTGCTGACCATCACGGCAATCAACGGCAGGATGGCGATCATCACCAGGGTCAGCCGCCAGTTCATGAACAGCAGCGAGGCGAACAGGAAGATCACCGTCATGCCTTCGCGAATCACCACCTTGATGGCATCGGTCGCAGCACCGGTGACCATGGTCACGTTGAAGGTGATGCGGGAGATCAGGTGCCCGGAGTTGTGATTGTCGAAATAGCGGTTCGGCAGGGTCAGCAGGTTGTTGAACAACTGCACCCGCAGGTCGTGGACCAGGCCCAGGGAAACCTTGGCCAGCAGGTAGTTGCCCAGGAACGAACCGAGGCCCTGCCACGCGGCGATCAGGATGATCAGCAACGGCACGGCCTGCAGCAGTTGCAGGTCACGCAGGAAAGGCACCGTGGGGAACAACACCGCTTCAGGGTTGGACAGGCCATCGACAAAGTACTTGAGGATGTAGCCCAGCATCGGCTGGGTCGAAGCGAAAATCAGAAAGCCGACGATACTCAGCGCGAACAAGCCGGCATAGGGCTTAACGTAGCTGAGCAGGCGGAAGTATATTTTCAAGCTCGAAGGGCTTGCGCTCGGACTGGAGTCGGTCATATCACGCGGCGGTTTTGAAAAAGGAGGCTGACTTTAGCACAGCTTCTCTGTTGTACTTGCACGCGGCACAACCGCAGCCCCGTTGGATCCAACGGACGACATTATATAGCCACTACTTTAGTATGGTCGGCTTTCTTTATTCTGGAACGGCTTTTCTGTATGCACTCCAAGCGCCTTACCTATGGCTCAAATCGCGTTTTCGACTTCCTCTGTTTGTGGATTCTGCCCATCGGCTTGTTGTTGCTCCTGAGTTCGCTGTTCTTCGTCACCAATCGAAACGTGCTGCACAGGTTCTACTACCTGCTGTTCGCAGCGCCGACACTGTTGCTGCTGTGCCTGCGCCCGACGGAATTCAAGCAGGTATTGCGCGAGCCGCTGGCGATTGCCTTCCTGGTTTTCTCGGGCTGGGCGCTCACCAGCCTGCTCTGGAGCCCTGAGGCCACGACAGACTCCGACCTGTTCAAGCGGCCACCGAATACCTTCACGTTGTTTGTCGGCTTAGGACTGTTGCTGCATTACCGCAGCGAACTGTTCAAGCCGATCTTCTTCTGTGCCGCGCTGATTGCGCTGATATCGAGCGCCTGCAGCCTGGTGGCTTTTGCTCCCCACCTATCGGATGGCTCGCGAATGATCGGCGGGCGTGGCGCTCTTGATAATCCGCTGCTGAGCTCTCACGTATTCGGATTCTTCTGCATTTACTGGCTGTACGTATGCATGACCACCAAGCGTGCGCACGTACTCTGGTTCAGCGTTCCGGCACTGGCAATCATGGGCGCTGCAGTGATGGCCACCGGCTCGAGAACGCCGCTGGTTGCCCTGCTCCTTGCCGTGCTCTGGCTAAGTTTCATCACTCGCAATCGGCGCTCGGCCCTGCTGATCGCCTGTATGGCGCTGGGGGCCGCGGCGCTGCTGCTGCTCTATCCCGAACTGATCACCAATCGTGGCAGCTCGTCCCGCTTCGAACTCTGGAGCATGTCGCTTGAGCGTATTGCCGAACACCCCTGGATCGGCCACAGCTACGACTCAGAGTTGTACCTGACACTCGCCGACGGCAATCAACTGCGCGAACCCCACAGCTTTGCCCTCGGCGTGCTCTATTACGTCGGCATCATCGGCTTCATCCCGTGGATATTCATGCTCGGCTGGGGCCTGTACAAAAGCCTCAAGGAACGTGCGCAGCCATTGTTCATCCTGGCCTCCTCCCTGCTGGCCTATGGCATCGGTGCCGGCCTGACCGAAGGCGGCGGCATTCTCTCGCGACCAAAAGAGCACTGGTTCCTGCTGTGGATCCCGCTGGCACTGATCGCCGGCCTGAGCATCGCCCAGCGTCGCCGCAGCCTGCTGCGCATGCCGGTTCAACGCCTGAAATCGCAAGACTTCGAACAGCTGTGCGCCAACGCCCACGTGATCGAAGCCGATGGCCTGGGGCCCAAGGTCCTGCGCCTGGAGGATGGCAGCTTCCTCAAGCTGTTCCGCCCTCGTCGCTGGTACACCTCAGGCAGCTTCAATCCCTATTCAGAGCGCTTTGCCAGCAACAGCGAGCAACTGCGTGCATTGGGGATTCCATCACCGGTCATCCTCAATCTCTATCAGTTAAAGGATGCGAGCAGCGCCGTACGTTATCAGCCGCTGCCCGGCCTGACCCTGCGCCAGGCCCTTCAAAGCCTGGACAGCAGCCTGCGGGAATCGCTGATCGAACGTTTCGGCCGGTTCATGGCCCAGCTCCACGAGCGCGGCGTGTACTTCCGCTCCCTGCACCTGGGCAACGTACTTTTGATGGATGATGGCGAGTTCGGCCTGATTGACGTGGCAGACATGCGCATCTACCCATCGCCGCTGCGTAACGCCCTGCGCCAGCGCAACCTGCGGCACATGCAGCGTTATCCCCAGGACCGCAACTGGTTGTTCGAAACCCACTTTGAACAACTCGCCGCTGGCTACGCTTCGGCTGCATCGCCAAGCGCCACGGCGAAGATCCGTGACCAGGTGTCCAGGCTCAATCGTCCGGTTGCGCAGGTAGCGAACCCGGCCAAGTGATGGCTTGAAGCGCCGGGGTTGCAGGCCTCGGGCCATTGCGGTGAACGCAATGGCCCGGCCGAAGCCCTATGAGCTGCGCTGCGGCGCCAGGTACAGCCGCACCAACCCACGCAAGGTCTTGCGACCCCAGAACTTCAACGGAATCTGCTTGAGGATCTCCCGCGCCAGTGGGCGGTCACGGTCGGCGGTCTTGAGGAACATCGAGTTCAGGAAGTTGTAGCGAACCTGATCGTAGGCTGGATGATCGCTGAACAACCCGTAGGTCTTGAGGATGTTCTGGATCATGTAGCGGTGATTCTTGTAGGTGTTGGTCGCGTGCTGGCGATAGCGCGCCATCACCACGTTCAACACGTCGATGGTGTACCCGGCGTGGGTGATCTTCAATTCGATCAGCAAGTCTTCCAGCGGAATCAGCGGATCGAACCCTCCGACCTCTTCCAGCGCCTGCCGACGGATCATCAGCGTCGGTGCCGGCGGAAAGGGCTTGCGATCGAGGAACAGGTCATCGAAATCCAGGCTGCGAAACGGCAAGTCGCGGCGCTGCTTCTTCTCCGGGTATGGCTTGCCGTCCCCATCAATCAACTCGATATTGCCGGCGCAAATACCCACCTTCGGCTTGCCTTCCATGTAGGCAACCTGGGTGGCGATGCGCTCGGGCAGCATGATGTCATCGGAGCCGAATGGCGCGATCAGGCTGCCTTTGGTGCGAGCGATGGCACCGTTCAGGGTATTGGTCAGGCCCTGGTTCTGCTGCACTTGGAAATCAAACCCGTGTTCGGCCTGCAAGCGCTGGATGCGCTCCACGCTGTCATCCCTGGAGCCATCGTCTACCACCAGCAACTCGATGTTGGGGTAGGTCTGGCCGAGCACACTGAGAATGCTCTGCTCGATGTACGGCCCGTGGTTGTAGGAGGCGATGATCACAGTGACCAGGGGTTGCTGCAGACTCATGCTTTACCTACTTCACGCAGACCGGTTTCGATCAGGTTCAAATACTTGTGCCGGAACTCGTCCAAGGTGTGGTTTTCTTCCAGGTAGCGGAACACTTGCTCACCCTTGGCACGCAGCTCTTCGTCGCTCAGCGCCAGGTAAGTGTCCAGTGCTGCCGCCAACTGCTCGACATTGCCCGGATCATGGGAGAGGCCGCCGGCACCTTGCACCAACGGCAGCATCGCCGGGCCATTGGAGGCGATGACCGGCAGATGGCCGCTCATGCCTTCCAGCAGCGCCAGGCCCAGGCCTTCGAACAACGACGGCATGGTCCAGATGTCGAAACCGCGCACATACTTCATGCCATCTTCGCGAAAGCCCAGCAGGTGCGCACGGCCGGTCAGGCCCAGGCGCTCGATATCGGCGCGCAGGTCTGCTTCGGCGCGGCCGGAGCCGATGATCCCCACCTGGGCCTCAGGGTATTTGTCCTTGAGGGTGGCGAACGCTTGCAACAAATGGGTGTGACCCTTGATCGGCACCAGGCGGCCCAGGGCGCCAATCATCCGTGCATCCAGCGGCAGGTCCAGGGCCTTGCGCGCTTCATCCCGTGGCAACTGCAAGGCTTCGGCCTGGGGGATGTCGATGGCATTGGTGACAAAGGTGGTGTTTTCGCGGGTGAACCCGCAGTTGAGGTCCACCAGGTAATCCCTGACCGCTGCCGACACCCCGACGAATCGCCACGCCGGGCTGACCCACTTCTGCGTCTGGCGCCGACGGTAGCCCCGGGCGTACTCGCCAAAACCGTGGGAGATGCCGATGCACAGGGGGATCTTCAACCAGCGGTTGAGCGACAGCATCATGTTCACCGACTTGAAGCGGTTACAGATGACCACGTCGAATTTCTGCTCGCGGCAATATTTGTAGATCTGCCACATCGCGCCGAAACGAATGCCCTTGAGGGACTTTTCCGGCAACTCGAAATAATGGGAGTGCTCAGCCACGCTCAGGGGCTGGCCGGGCAGCGGGCGGCCGCTGAGGAACCCGGATGTGACCTCGAAACGTTCAGCCGGCAAGGCCTTGACGATCTGCTCGCCGAGGTCGGCGAAGTCGTGGGTCTTGACGTTGTAGTCCGGCTGTAACTGCAAAACCTTGAAACGAGGTTTCATAACTCTCCATGCTGCAATCTGGCTGCGGGCGCGCAGCCCGGCGAAAAGGGGCGGCAGGCGCTGCAAGCCTGCCTTCAATAAGGTCTCAATCCTGCTTCAACACCCAGAGCAACTCATGACGGCGCACCGCCTTGCGGAAGAACTCATTCTCTCCGTAAGGCGATGGACTACGGCCCGCCAGTAATTGCTGCAACCACCTGCGCACGCGGCGCTTGAACGGCGCCCGCGGCTGCAAGTCGTGCATCATGCCCAGGGCCATGGCCTTGTCCTGCTGCTGGCTCAGCGTCAGCGGCAAACTGCAAGGCACAAGTTCACGGGAGGCATCAAAACGCGGCGGCAAGGCCACGCCAGCGCCCGAATCCCCCATGGGCCAACGATCGTTATCATGCAGGTGGTTGGCGTAGCCGAGCAACGTGCCCGGTTGCCACTCCAGGCCTTGCAAGGCTTCGAGAATCGCAGCGTGGGCGCAGATGTGATCCGGGTGCGGATCCAGCAGCGGCGTCGGCAACACGATCACCTGCGGGCGCGCCTTGAGCAGCAATGCCCGCAGGTCGGCAATCAGGTTATTCCAGGTCGGGGCGCCGTCCACATCCCCGGGCAAGGCCAGGGCATTGAACTGGCGAAACAGCCGCGTATCGTCCAACTGGGCTTCCCGGGAAACCTGGGGCCGATCCGGTGCGGCCTGCATCGCTGCAAGCTGCATGCAGAAGTACCCCAACTGCACGCACTGCGCTTCGGGAACGCCCGCCCAACGCGGCACGGTGACGCTGTCCCAGGCACGCAGGCGGCCTTTGAGTCGTGCGGCATCGGCCTTGGGCATGCCCATCTGCTGATAGTGATCGGCTTCGATTTCGCCCGCCGTCAGGGTGACGATCCAGCTCTCGTCGGCTTGGCTGTACAGGCTGAAAGCGGCCAATTCGGCATCGTCGGCATGGGGCGCGATGACCATCACCCGTTGGCGACGGTAGTCCGGTTGGCGGAACAACCAGAGCGTCGGCTGCCCCTTGATCCGGCAGAAGCGCCCGCGCAAGCGCAGCTTACCGCCGGCGAGTGCTTCGCCCATGCCCGTCAGGTTGAGGTAACGCCGGCCTGAAAGACCACGCTCGAAGACTTGCCGGTCTGGCGCATCCAGGCCCAACACTTCCACCGCCGGGTCGAGAAAACGCCCCAGCCACGAGCTTTTGAGCTCAACCCCTACGATCAGGGTTTCATCGCCCACCAAGGGCGTGTCCAACAGCAGGCGCCCTGCTTCAAGACGCAGACCCGCGCACTCGCTCCCTTCAGGAAACGCGTACTCATAGTCGTCTTTAGGCGAGTAGAACAGATGGTCGGCAAACCAGGCTTCATGCGCGGCCCACAGCACCACCGCCAGCAGCAGCGGCAACCACCAGGCCACCAGCACACCGACAGCCACCAATAGCAACAGGCCCACCAACAGCGCAATACGCTTGTTGCGCCGGTGCTGCTTGAGCAATTGCTGTTTGCGACTCATACGCTGAACACCGGCACCGGGTTGCACCAGCGCTCCTTGTATTCACGGTCGGAACGCCCGAAGGAGAAACGCAGCGGCTTGTCGCTCGCCCGCGCTTGCTCCCAGGCACTTTGGGTATTGAGGAAACTCAGCACGCTGCCGGGGCTGAACGCCTTGGTTTCAGGGTCGACACCGCCGTTGACGTATTCGGCGCTGACCCACTGCGGCGCCTGCACCTGATACACCAGTTGCACGGCAATCGCAGCGTCATTGAGAAACAGCACCGAGCCGAACAGGAATTCCTTGAGCAACTCCAGCACCTCGGCCAAGCGCTCGGCACCCGCCGCCGGGAAACCCCAGCGCCGCTGGAACAGGTCGCAGTAAATCGCCGCCAGTTCGCTGCTGGAAAACTCGCCGACCGCCCGCACCACGCCGCCGGCCTCTTCCAGCAAACGCAATTCACGGCGCTGGTTGTAGCGAAACTTCTTCGACAACTCTTCCGGTGTGCGCGCCATGGCCAACTGCTCGGCCTGGGGCTTGAGGGTGCTTACGCGCCCCTCATTCAGTGCAGAGAGATAACGCGCGCGATGGCGCAATGGCACCTGCGCATCGGCGGCAATCGGCAGAATGATCTCGGCATTACCCAGATCAAACAGGCCTTTTTTGCCTTTGCGCTTGAGCACGTCCTTGGACAGGGCCAGGTCGCGCCCCCAGGTAGCAATTGCGCCCTTCAGCTCACCGTCCTGCTCCCAGCCCAGGTAGCGCACCGGAATCTGCGCCAGGTGCGCCAGCCGCTCGACGATCTGCGGATGAGTCGCCACGCTGCCGCCAAAACGCTGCCAGGCCTGGGCGTAAACCTCAGCCTCGACAGGCGTCCAGCCACGTTCACGCCAGCCCTGGAAGCGGTTCAGCATTTAGACCACGGCGTCATAAGGGTCCACGCCGTCCTTGACCACGAGGATGTCTTCCATGATCAGGTACTGCAGGTCGGAACCGAAGAACATGTTCAGCGCGTCGGTCGGCGAGCAGATCATCGCTTCGCCACGACGGTTGAGCGAGGTGTTCAGCGACACACCATTGCCGGTCAGTACTTCCAGTTCTTTCATCATGTCGTAGTAGCGCGGGTTGTATTCGCGCTTGAGCACCTGGGCACGGGAGGTACCATCTTCATGGACCACTTCCGGCACGCGGGTTTTCCACTCTTCCGACACTTCAAAGGTGAAGGTCATGAACGGCGCCGGGTGATCGACCTTGATCATCTGTGGCGCAACGGTGTCGAGCATCGACGGGCAGAAAGGCCTCCAGCGTTCGCGGAACTTGATCTGGTGGTTGATCCGGTCAGCCACGCCGGTGGCGCTTGGGCAACCGATGATCGAACGACCGCCCAGGGCACGCGGGCCAAACTCCATGCGGCCCTGGAACCAGGCCACCGGGTTGCCGTCGACCATGATCCTGGCGATGCGCTTGGGCATGTTTTCAATCTTGCGCCAAACCGGCTTGCTCTCGTGCTTGGCGCACGCCGCGATCACGTCTTCGTTGCTGTAGGACGGGCCGAGATAGACGTGTTCCATCTTCTCAACCGGTACGCCACGGGCGTGAGACACGTAGGCCGCCGCACCCACCGCAGTACCGGCATCGCCGGACGCCGGCTGCACGAACAGCTCCTTGACGTCGTCACGGGCAATGATCTTCTGGTTCAGCTTGACGTTCAGCGCACAGCCGCCGGCGAACGCCAGCTTGCCGGTGTCTTTGAGGATGTCGCCCAGGTAATGGTCGATCATCTGCAACGCCAGCTTCTCGAACAGCGCCTGCATGCTGGCCGCGTAGTGGATGTACGGCTCGTCGGCGATATCGCCTTCGCGCTTCGGACCCAGCCACTCGATCAGTTTTGGCGAGAAGTAGAAACCCTTGCCCTTCTCTTTGTAGCGGCGCAGGCCGATGACGTTGGCGTAGTCGGTGTTGATCACCAGCTCGCCGTTTTCAAAGGAGGCCAGGCGCGAGAAATCGTACTTGCTGGCATCGCCATACGGCGCCATGCCCATGACCTTGAACTCACCGTCGAGCATCTCGAAACCGAGGAACTCGGTGATCGCGCCATACAGGCCGCCGAGGGAGTCCGGATCGTAGAATTCCTTGATCTTGTGGATCTTGCCGTTTTCGCCGTAGCCGAAGAAGGTGGTGGCGTACTCGCCCTTGCCGTCGATCCCGAGGATCGCGGTCTTCTCCTGGAAGCCCGAGCAATGGTAGGCACTGGAGGCGTGGGCCAGGTGGTGTTCAACCGGTTCGATCTTGATTTTCTTCGGATCGAAGCCCAGTTGCTCCAGGCACCAGACGATCTTGTTGCGATAGCGCTTGTAGCGACGGTTGCCCATCAGGATCGCGTCGAGGGCGCGGTCCGGGGCGTACCAGTAACGCTTGGCATAGTGCCAGCGGGCCTCGCCGAACAGGCTGATGGGGGCGAACGGAATCGCCACCACATCAACGTCGGAAGGCTTGATACCGGCTTGTTCCAGGCAGAACTTCGCCGATTCGTAGGGCATGCGGTTCTTTGCATGTTTGTCGCGCACGAAGCGCTCTTCTTCGGCGGCCGCGATCAGCTTGCCGTCGATGTACAAGGCTGCGGAAGGATCATGGCTAAGGGCGCCGGACAGGCCAAGAATCGTCAATGCCACAGGGGTCTAGCCTCTTTTAGTCTGCATGCAGGCGCGTCACGCCTGAAAAAAGTGTGCTCCCCGCCTGGGCGAGAAACAGCTAAAGGGCGGGATTATAGCGTAAACACGGCGCGGGATGATCTAGGGATTGTGGCGACCGGTTGTCACTGCAGGCCTAGCGGAAAATCTCGATGCTGCCGTCCCTGTTCTGGCGGTAGACCGTGTAGGGCAGCACGAGGGTGTCGAGCAAGCCGGAGGCCACGAGCTCGGCGGCGAAGATCGGCAGGGAGCCGGAGGCATCGCGCGTGTGCTCTTTGGTGGTGTCGGGCGCGCCGTTCAAGGTGCAGAAACCGTAGATCACCCCACTGTAGATACGCGGCACGTTTTCACAATAACTGCGCGATTCCTTGAGGTTCTGGCTGGCAACGGCGTCCGGGCGAAACACCGTGTTGATGGTGCCGCAACCGGTGGTGGATACCAGTACAGCGGCGAGAAGGACTCTGGTTGCAAGACTCACGGACAACTCCATTTGGCATAAGTGTGGGCATTCATCCCTGCCCCATACAACCTTGCCGGATCCGTTTATGAACCCGGGCGCCAATAGATACTGATGTTGCCATCGGTACCTTGCTTGTAGACCGTATAGGGCAGGACCACTGTATCAACAATGCCCGAAACCGTTATATCCAATAGAACGAATGGCATCAGCACGCCAGTGAGGTCCGGCGCGGCGTGCAGCAGGCAGAAATCAAAGGCAACCCCGCTGTAGACACGGGGAATCGACTGGCAGTAGGTTTTTTGCTTCCTGAGTTCACGTGCCGCCGCCGCGTCTTCGCGCAACAGCGTATTGGCCGTTCCGCAGCCGCTCAACACAAGGATTCCAATGCTTAGCGCAGCAGTCATTTTTAGCGTCATGGCCAGCCCTCTGAATGGTCAGCAACGCTAACATCGGCCCTGTTCGTGCCCCAGACCCCGTGCACCGCCGCGCCATGTAGGAGGATTCCGAAATGGTAAAAGCTGGCTGAATCGTTAAACTCGCGCACTTTTGTGCGTCATGGATGCTGGTTTACTCATGAAAGTTGTTGCCCCCAAACGCTTCGCCCTGTTGCTTCCCGGCCTTCTGGGCCTGTGTAACGGCGCCCAGGCCGACGAGGCTCCGCTGGTCCTCGACCCCAGCGTGGTCACCGGTTCGCGCAGTGCCAGCCCGTCGTTTGACCTGCCGTATTCGGTGGACAGCATCAGCCGCGAGCAAATCAGCGATGGCCAACTGGGCATCAATGCTTCAGAGGCACTGTCCCGCGTGCCCGGCCTGGTGGTTCAAAATCGCCAGAACTACGCCCAGGACTTGCAGATTTCCTCCCGTGGCTTCGGTGCCCGCTCGGCATTTGGTGCGCGCGGTATCAAGCTGATCGCCGACGGCATACCCGCCAGCACCCCGGACGGTCAGGGCCAGGCGGCGACGTTCAACCTCGACACCGCCGAGCGCATCGAAGTCCTGCGCGGCCCGGCCGCCACGCTGTATGGCAGCAATGCCGGCGGCGTGATCCAGATGTTCTCCCGCAACGGCGAAGGCCCGCCGCGCATCGGTGCCGAGACGCTGGTGGGCAGTGACGGCCTGAGCAAGAACCACCTCACCGCCGAAGGCGCGGCAGACGGCGCAGGCTTCGTGCTGGACGCCTCGCGCATGGACACCGACGGTTATCGCGACCACAGCAGCGCCCGCCGCGACCAGACCTTTGCCAAGCTCAATTTCGAGCCCGATGAAGACAGCAAACTGGCGCTGATCTACAGCAGCCTGGAACAGAACGGCACGCAGGATCCGCTGGGGCAGGCGTGGGATGCGTACAAGGCCGACCCGCGCTCGGTCAGCAGCGCCGCCGAGCTGTACAACACCCGCAAAAGCATCGACCACCAGCAACTGGGGATGAATTACGAGCGGTATTTCGGTGACGCCACACTGCAGGTGAATGCCTATACCGGGCGACGGAGCGTGATTCAGTACCTGTCGATTCCCAAGGGAACGCCCGCCAACGAACGCGGCGGCGGCGTGGTGCAGTTCGACCGCAAGTTCTACGGCGGCTCCGTGCGCTGGATGCAACCGGTCGACAGCGTGCCGGGCGAGCTGATGATCATCACCGGCCTGGATTTCGACCAGAGCGAAGACAGCCGCCACGGCTACCAGAATTACAGCGGCAACACCCTTGGCGTAAAAGGCCAGTTGCGCCGGGATGAAATCGACACCGCCCGCAGCCTCGACCCCTACATCCAGGCCAACTGGGCCATCAATCGCTGGACCCTGCAAGCCGGGGTACGCCACAGCACCATGGAACTGGATGTCGACGACCAGTTCCTGAGCAACGGCGACTCCAGCGGCAACAAGACCTATCAGAAGAACACACCGTCCGTGAGCGTGATGTATGCCTTCACGCCCGACCTGCACGGCTACGTCAGTGCCGGCAAGGGGTTCGAGACGCCAACCCAGGCGGAACTGGCGTACGCGCCGGGCAACATCGAAGGGTTCAACTTCGGCCTGAAGCCGTCGGAAAGCACGCAGTATGAAGTGGGCTTGAAGGCACAGTTGAACGACACCCGGGTCAACGCCGCTGTTTTCCAGATCACCACCGAGGACGAGCTGGTGGTGGACCAATCGATCGGCGGCCGCACCAGCTACCAGAACGCCGGCCGCACCCTGCGCCGCGGCTTCGAACTGGGCATCGAAAGCCAGCTCAGCGAGCAGTGGAGCACCAACATCGCCTACACCCGCCTGCAAGCCACCTACGACAGCGACTTCATTGGCGGCGGCAAACCGGTGGACAAAGGCAACTACCTCCCCGGTGTGCCACAAACCACACTATTCGCAGAGCTCAACTGGAAACCCCGGGACTGGGTCAGCACCGCCGTGGAAGGCATGTACCGCAGCAAGGTCTACGTCGAAGACA
Source organism: Pseudomonas sp. C8002 (assembly GCF_013385765.1). Classification (NCBI taxonomy): domain Bacteria; kingdom Pseudomonadati; phylum Pseudomonadota; class Gammaproteobacteria; order Pseudomonadales; family Pseudomonadaceae; genus Pseudomonas; species Pseudomonas sp. C8002. Next base: position 132,489 of record NZ_JACAPJ010000008.1, on the reverse strand, counting down.
CCAACCAGCAACACGCGGCACCGGGCTACAGCGTGTTCAACTGGCGTGCACGCTTTGAGCAGAAGGTGGAGCACTGGACGTTCCACCAGACCCTGCGCCTGGATAACTTGCTGGATCGCCAATATGTGGGGTCGGTGATTGTCGGAGACGGCAACGGCCGCTATTACGAAGCAGCGCCGGGACGCTCGTGGTATGCAGGCGCCGGCGCCGAGTACACATTTTAGAAACTGACCATCGAACTTGTGGCGAGGGAGCTTGCTCCCGTTGGGCCGCGCAGCGGCCCTAAACCCCTAGCCCACTGCCTTTGGCAACCGCTGATCAATCACCCGATACAACGCACTGCTCTCAGGCCAGTTACGCATAAACCTTGCCCGATCCCTGGCATATGCCGGAGCGAAGCTGCTCAAGGACGTGTGCTGACACATCGAATCCAGGTCGATCAGCGCCCAGCGATCCGTGTGCCAGAACAGGTTATGCCCCTTGAAATCCCCATGGCTGATGCGCTCGCGGATCAACTCTGCGAACAAATTATCCAGGGCCTGCAATTCGGCCTCGGGTGCCTCGCCACTCTCAACATACGGCGCGAACCGCTCGATAATGTCCGGCCCCGGCAGGTACTCGGTCACCAGATACGCGCGGCTGCGCAGCCACAGGAAGCGCTTTTCCAGCAACGCCAGCGGCTTGGGCGTGGCGATGCCGAGGAACGCCAGGCGATTGCCTTCGCGCCACGAATGCCAGGCCCGGCTCGGGCGCCAGAAGCGCTTGAGCCAATGGGCAAAACCCTTGATGTTGTAGCGCTTGATCACGAGTGGTCGACCGGCCACCTCGACCTTGGCGACACTGGCCGCCCCGCCGGTTTTATACAGGTGGCCCTGATCCAGCAGCGCATCGGCCTGCGCCAGCACCGGCAGCATCGCCGCTTCTTCCTCACGACGAGTCGCGCGCAGGGCGAACGGCCCGCGCACGACGCTGAACAGCGTGCACTCCCGGCCAACCTTGCTCAGGAAGTCCTTCAAGCGCCAGACGCTGACCTTGCGTACCTGCTTCTGCAACGCTTCGAGCGGCAACGCGTGTTCGCCATTGCTCAGCAGGTAATACACCAGCAACTCTTCGGTAAACGGCTCGAGGTTTTTCGGCAACTGCGCGAAAAACACCCCAAGGTTTTCCAGGACCCGGTTGCGCGACAGCGGTTTGCCCGCTTCTTCGACACAGATCCCGGCGCCGTCGATCAAATACAGTTTGCCGTCCTGACGCAGCAGGTTGTCCAGGTGCAGGTCTTCCTGCCACAGGCCCTTGGCGTGCATCTGCGCAATCGCACCCAGCGCTTCGGCGAGCACCGCTTGCTGCTGGTCAGCCAGCGGCGGCAGGTGTTCAACAGCCTGCCACGCATCAGCCAGGCTGTCGGCGCCTTCAAGAAACTCGAACAGCAGCCAACCGCCCTCACCCTCTTGCAGACCATCGGCCAGCAACAGCGGCGTGGTCAGGCCTTGCTCGGCCAACAGCCGCACGCCCTTGAGTTCACGCTGAAAATGCCGCGCCGCCTTGCTGCCCACCAACAATTTGGCCAGCACCGGGCGCCCGCGCCACACAGCTGCGCCGACATAACGCTGGCCCGGCAATACTCGCAGCAGGCTCAGCAGTTGCAACTGCCCAGGCCCGGCAGCGTCTGCCAGTTCGATGCTCAGGGGCAAGCTTGGCGTGCGGCCGGCATTTTTCAGTTCGGACAAACGCATCAGCGGTTCTCCTTGTGACTGCGCCGGGCCGCCAGGCGCTGGTGCCAGGTGGCAACCAATGCGCTGTCCTGCGGCTGGTCCAGGTAGGCCGCCAACAGCTGGCGAACCTGATCGTCCGACCACTGCGGCGCACGGCGCAACAGCGGTTCCAGGTCCTTGACCCGGTCACGCCAGCCGAACAGCAGCGGGCGGGTTTTCTCCAGGTCGATCAACTGCGCCGCGTACCCGTCGCCGGTGGCCTGCAGGAAAATATGCTTGGGATAAAAACAGCCATGCACCTGGCCCACGCTGTGCAACTGACGAGCAAGCTGACCGCAGGCCAGCAGGATTGCCCGCTGCTGCACGTCGCTCAACTCAGCCCATTGCTCCAGCAATGAATCCAGGTCATTCCAACCATCCAGCGCCCGGGTCAGCAACATCGCCCGATGCTCTCCAGCCACTTTGCGCTCACCGAAAAACGCCGCCTGCAATGCCGGAATACCCAACTGCCGATAGCGGCTGATGTTACGAAACTCGCGGGCAAAACTCGGCTCGCCAAACGGGCGGTGCAAGGTGCGCGTCAGGTAGTTGCTCTGGCGCTTGAGGTAGTAGCCCTGGCCTTCGAGTTCGAGGCGAAACACGCTGCTCCAGCCGCCGCGGCTGGTATTGGGCTCGTCCACCGCATCCAGTTGCTTGGCCCACAGCGCGTCGAAAGTGCCGAGGCCGTTGCGCTCAAGCAATGCTCGATCTTCGGCCGCCAGGAAATCACTCATTCTCGCCCCTCGAAAAACTTCACCACGTGGCGAATTCGCTGTTTGTCCGCCGCACTCAAGTGTTTGCGCTGACGGTATTGCATGTAGAAGCGCAGGCGCTGGGTAGCCGACAAGTGATACTTGGCGACCTTGTCCAGGCAGGCCAGGTCCTTGGTGATGCGGTACTTGAGCCAGAACCCGCGCCAGAAATCGCCATTGGGGCAATCAATCAGGTACAGGGTTTGCTGGTCGTCCACCAACAAGTTGCGCCACTTCAAATCGTTGTGGGTAAACCGGTGGTCGTGCATGGTCCGCGTGTATTCAGCGAGCTGGCGACTGATCTTGTTGACCCACACCGGGTCTGACAGTTGCGGGTCATTGCGCTCGGCCAATGCCGACAAGTCTTCAGTCTTCGGCAGCTCGCGCGTGATCATCGCCCCGCGGTGATACGCCAGGCCTTTACGCTCCAGACCCCAGGCGATCACATCGGCGGTGGGTATGCCCCACTTGGCGAAGCGCTTGAGGTTCTGCCATTCGGACTTGACTCGTGGCTTGCCCAGATAGCGGCGCAACCCCTTGCCTGCACCGACGTAGCGCTTGACGTAATAGTTGACCCCGCCGCGCTCCACGCGAATCACTTCGGACAACGGATCGCGGGTCAGCCGCTCGCCTTGCAGGGCGAACACGGCTTCCAGGCTACCAAAGTCATCCGCCAGGGCGGCGTAAGCGGGTTCCAGGTTCCAACCCGCCATCAGAGCGCATCCCCGTATCGTTGCTTGCGTGCGTAAAGCTTGGCGGCCATGCGTTCCAACGCCGACAGCAGCGCGCTTTGCTCGCCCAGGATCTGGCGCAAAGGTTGCTGGAAGTACGCCTTGAGAAACCGCAGTTTGTCGCGCCGGGTCAAACCGATCTCCAGGGCGGAGTAGTAAAGCCCCGCCAGATCCTTGTCACGCCAGCGCCGGGGAATCTTCGAACGCACCTGGGCACGGTGCAGGTCGATCACCGAGAGCTTGATGTTGTGCACGGTAACCGGCTGGTCGGTGTGCAACAGGAAGTGGCACAGGTAGCAATCACGATGGTTCACGCCCCCCCGGTGCATCGTGCCCAGGGTGCGCGCAAGCTCAACGGTCAAGGCATGCCGAATCGCCGGCACGGGCGGCTGTTTGACCCAGTCCATGGTCAGGTCTTCAAGGCTGACGATAGGCGCCAGCTCTTCAGTGACGATGAACGAGTGCTGGTCGGCCGGGTTGCTGCCCTTTTCACCAAAGGCCACGCCGGTCATGGTGGGCACGCCGAGTTCCCGCAGACGCTGGATCGCGTCCCACTCCTGGCCCGCGCCCAAGACAGGCAACTTGGCCGTGATCAGGTTCTTGAGGATTTCACCCCAGCCAATTCCCCGGTGGATCTTTACAAAATAATGGCGGCCTTCCACTTCCGTACGCAGGGTACGGCGCGCGGCCAGCTCACGAAACACCTGGCCGTCCAGCTTCTCGACTTCGGCGAACGCATCGCGTCCGGCCCACAGGGTCTTGAACGGTTCGGCAAGAATCAACTTCATCGGTTTGGCTCCGCCAGAATCAGGTCCGCAGCGTACTGCGGCATGCTATAGAGGTCGGCCGTCTCAGCGAAGGCCAGACCATTGCGGCTCCAGGCCGCGCGCGCTTGTGGATCGTCGAGCATGTCGACCAGGTACTGGTTGAGTTGGGCCTGCTCGAACGGTTCGTCCAACACCCGGCCATTCTGGGCCTTGTCGATGTAGAACGCGTAACCGCAGACCTTGCTCACCAGTACCGGGAGGCCGGCGACCACCGCTTCGATCAGCACCATGCCGGCCGCCTCGTTGTACGCGGGGTGGATCAACAGGTCCGCGCCCAGCAGAAAGCGCGGGATATCGCTGCGGCCCTTGAAGAACTGCACCTGGTCGCCCAGGCCCAGCGCAGCACTCTGCAATTGGAATACTTTGGGGTCGTCCTGGCCGATTACAAATAGCCGGGTGCGTTTCTTCAGGCTCGACGGCAGCGCGGCCACGGCCTTGAGGCTGCGATCGACGCCCTTGGTCTTGAAGCCCGAGCCGATCTGCACCAGCAGCAAATCATCGTCGGCCAGGCCGAATTCGCGACGAAACTCGGCGCGGATCTCGGCAGCATTGGGCGGCGCGCGGCGGTCGCGGGCGATGCCCGGCGGCAACAAGTGAAAACGCTCGGCCTGGGTCCCGTAATACTGGGTGAACAGCTGCTGCTGGTGTTCGGACAGCACCATGATCTGCGTCTTGGCGTCTTTGTCGAACACTGCACGCTCGTATTCGGCAAAGTGCTTGTACCGGCCGAACCAGCGATACATCGGGTTGCGCAGGTTCTGCGCCTTGTCTTCGAACACGCCGTCGGCGGCGAAGTACAGGTCCAGCCCCGGCATCTTGTTGAAGCCCACCACGCGGTCGACCGGGCGCTTGGCCAGGTCGGCCTGGATCCAGGCGTAGAGCTTTTCATTGCGCCGATGGTTGACCAGCGCCTTGACCGGCGCCACCAGTACTTCAAAGCCCGGCGGCACGTCACCCTCCCAGATCAGCGTATAGACGCGAATCTGATGCCCGCGCTGCTGGCACTCCAGGGCAATGCGCATGAAGTCGCGCTGCAGGCCACCAAAGGGGAAGTATTTGTAGAGGACAAAAGCCAGTTGCATCAGTGTTCCTCAGCCAGTAACAACGTGCTTAAACGAGTTGCGACACGCTCAGGGTTCAGGCGAGTGAAGCACAGGGGCCACTCGCGCTTGAGATCGAACCGACGCTGGTCTTCGGCGGTCGGTTGATAAGTGCATTTCTTTTGCAGGCAAGGCGCACACGGGAAGTCGCTGGCCAGGTGAATCTGCGCCTTGCCATAAGCCCCGGTCAGGCCAGGATTGGTAGGGCCGAACAGGGAAATCGTTGGCACATCCAGCGCTGCGGCCAAGTGGCCAAGGCCGGTGTCGACCGCGACACACGCCTTCGCACCCGCCAGCACCCGGGCCACGCCCGCGAGGTTCAGCCTGGGCAGCACTTCGGCGTTTTTCAGGCCCTGGGCCAGGCGCTCAGCCCGGGCTTTTTCGGCGGCATTGCCCCACGGCAACTTCACGTCCACGCCAAAGCGGTCCATGCGCTCGGCCAGGTCGCGCCAGTAGGCTTCCGGCCAGTGCTTGGTGTCCCAGGTGGTGCCGTGCAGCAGCAGTACAAACGGTTTTTTCGGCGGCAGGCCCAGCAGCTTGTCGACACTGAGGCCGTAGTCGCCCAGGCCTTTTGGCAGGTCATAACCGAGGGCGACGGCAAACAGCTGGCGCAAGCGCTCCACCGCGTGCTGCCCACGGGCCACGGCCAGGCGCCGGGAATAGAAGTGCGCCGCCAATGGCTCGCGAGCCGACTGTTTGTCGAAACCGGCCACCGGGGCACGTACGTAGCGGGTCAGCCAGGCACTTTTCAGCAGGCCCTGGGCGTCGATCACCAGGTCGTATTTGGTCGACTGCACGCTCTTCTTGAAGCGCCGCCATTCGCCACTCTTGAAGGTCTGCCAGAGGTTCTTGCGCCAGCGGCGGATCGCCACCGGGATCACCTTGTCCACCGCCGGGTGCCAGGTGGGAATCTCGGCGAAGCCTTCTTCCACCACCCAGTCAAACCGGATGCCCGGGATCGCCCGCGCCGCGTCGGTCAACGCCGGCAAGGCATGAATCACATCGCCCAGGGATGAGGTCTTGATTACCAGAACCCGCAACTTAACGAACCTCGACCACAGTGCCCTGCAACCGCTGCAACGCGTCGCTGACAGGTTGCGGCAGCAACTGGCGCAGGCAGTTGTAGTGGCCGAAGCGGCAGGTGCGATCAAAACACGGGCTGCAATCCAGGCCCAGGCGCACCACTTCGACCTTGTCGGCCAGCGGTGGGGTAAAGCCGGGAGACGTCGAGCCATACACTGCCACCAGCGGGCGGTTCAGCGCCGCGGCCACGTGCATCAGGCCGGAGTCGTTGGACACCACCGAGTCGGCACAGGACAGCAGGTCGATGGCCTCGGCCAGGGACGTGTCGCCGCTCAGGTTGACCGCCTCTTCGCGCAGCCCCGGGATCAAGCGCTGGCGAATATCCTCGCCCACCGAATGATCGTTTTTCGAGCCGAACAACCAGACCTGCCAGCCCTCGCGAATCTTCATCTCCGCAACCTTGGCGTAATGCTCCGAAGGCCAGCGCTTGGACTCGCCAAACTCGGCGCCAGGGCACAGCGCCAGCACCGGACGGTCCAGCTCCAGGCCGAACTTGGCCAGGGCGGCGTCGCGGGTGACCGGGTCGATTTGCAGGCTCGGGCGCGGATAAGGCGTCGGCAACTCGGCTCCCGGCGCGTAGGCCAGGGCCATGAAGCGCTCGATCATCAGCGAGTAACGGGCCTTGTCGAGCTTGCGTACGTCGTTGAGCAGGCCATAGCGAAACTCGCCACGCCAGCCGGTGCGCTTGGGAATACCGGCGAAGAACGGCACCAGTGCCGACTTCATCGAGTTGGGCAACAGGATCGCCTGATCGTACTGGCCAGCCAGGGACTTGCCGATGCGTCGACGGGTCGCCAGCTCCAGCGCGCCGTGGCCGAGCGGGAAGCTCAAGGCCTGACGCACCTCGGGCATGCGCTCAAGGATCGGCCGGCTCCACTCGGGGGCGAGCACGTCGATTTGGCAGTCGGGATGACGTTGCTTGAGGCACTGGAACAGTGTCTGCGCCATCACCATGTCACCGACCCAACTGGGCCCAACGATCAGAATATTCATGTAGTTTCCACAAACGATACGGGGAGGCTCATGCCTCCCCGCCTTATATAGTGTTTCAGCTTAACCCCAGTTCATGCCAGATTCGCTGCACCTGGCGCCGTTCGTCAGCGAACTGGTCCCCGGCCACCGTACCGGCCTCGTTCTGCAGGGCCTGGCGGTGAGCGGCGGAACGGTAGGCTTTATACACCTCGCGCAGCAAATGGGCATCGGCGGCGGGCATCAGCCCGACCTGCTCCAGGCCTTCCAGAATGCGGATATTGTCGGTGTAGCGCAGCAACGTTGGATGTTGCGCAGACCACGCCAAAGCCGCGTATTGCACCATAAATTCAATATCGACGATACCTCCGGCGTCCTGCTTGAGGTCGAACGCCACCGTGGGTTCGAAGGCATTCGCCGCCGTTCCCGCCGCCGTGGACTTGGTGCCGAGGTTGTCGCGCATCTTGGCGCGCATCTCGCTGACCTCCTGGCGCAGCTTGTCCAGGTCCTGCGCGCGGCCCAGCACTTGCGCCCGTACCTGCTCGAAAGCACGGCCCACATCCTGACTGCCTACCAGCACTCGCGCCCGCACCAGCGCCTGGTGCTCCCAGGTCCAGGCTTCGTTTTCCTGATAACGCGCAAATGCGCCCAGGGAACTCACCAGCAAACCGGATGCGCCCGAAGGCCGCAGGCGCATGTCCACTTCATACAACTGGCCCGAGTTGGTCTGGGTGGTCAGCAGGTGAATGATTCGCTGCCCCAGCCGGGTAAAGAACTGCGCGCCGTCGATCGGCTTGGCACCGTCGGTTTCGGCCTGGGGGTCACCGTCATGGATAAACACCAGGTCCAGGTCCGAACCATGCCCCAATTCGATGCCGCCGACTTTCCCATAACCGACAATGATGAAGCCAGGATCGCACAAGGTGCCGTCCACCCGTTGCGGCGAGCCGTAGCGGGCAACCGTCTGGCGCCAGGCCAGGGCCAGCACTTGTTCGAGGATGGCTTCGGCGAGCCAGGTCAGGTAGTCGCTGACTTTCATCAGCGGCAGGCTGCCGGCGATTTCCGAGGCGGCCACCCGCAGGCGGTGGGCCAGCTTGAAGTGCCGTAGGGCCTCCATCTGCTGCTCAAGGTCATCTTCGGGGATGCGCGTCAGGCGCTCGCGCAATTCGGCGGCCAGTTCCGGCGCCAGCGGCGGCTTGAACAGGCGGCCTTCGTTGAGTAGTTCGTCCAGCAGCAGCGGGAAGCGAGTGATCTGCTCGGCAATCCACGGGCTGGCGGCGCACAGGGTCAGAAGGCGACGCAGGGCGTCGGGGTTTTCCGTCAGCAACACCAGATAAGCGGAACGCCGGGCGACGGCTTCGACCAAGGGCAGGACGCGCTCCAGTACCAGGTCCGGGTTGGCATGTTCGACGGCCTGGGCCAGCAAGCGCGGGATAAATGCATCCAGACGCTCGCGACCCAGGCGCTGCATGGCACGCAATTGCGGACTGCTGCGCAGGCCGGCCAGGGTTTTCAAGGCTTTGGGCGCGTCGGTAAAACCGCCTTCCTGCAACTGACGGCAGGCGGCTTCCTCGTCCTGGGACTCTTCCCACAACGGCAACCACTCACCGCCCACCATCAACTCGCTCTCTTCGCCCTCTTCTTCATCCGGATCGGCAATCACCTGGCGGAAATGCCAGTCCACCCGGCCACGCCAGTACATCAGGCGCTCATGAAACGCGGTCCAGTCCGGAAAGCCCAGCATGAAGGCAATCCGCGCCTGGTCTTCGGTGCCATCCGGGAGCATCTGCGTCTGGCGATCGGCGATCGCCTGAATCGCGTGCTCGGTGTAGCGCAGGAATTCATAGCCATCGCGCAGCTCGGCGACCACCGCCGGCGGCAGGTAACCCTGGCCTTCCAGGGTACCCAGCACTTTTAACAGTGGGCGCTGCTGCAGGCTCAGGTCACGGCCACCGTGGATCAGCTGGAACGCCTGGGCGATAAATTCGACTTCACGGATGCCGCCCGAGCCGAGCTTGATGTTCTCGGCCATGCCCTTGCGCCGCACTTCCTGCTGGATCAGCTGCTTCATGGTGCGCAGCGCTTCGATGGCGGAAAAGTCCAGGTAACGCCGGTAGACAAACGGTCGCAACATGTCGAGCAGTTGCGCACCGGCCACCTGGTCACCGGCCACTACCCGCGCCTTGATCATGGCGTAGCGTTCCCAGTCGCGGCCCTGGTCCTGGTAGTACTGCTCCAGCGCGTTGAAACTGAGCACCAGCGCCCCGGCTGAGCCGTAAGGTCGCAGGCGCATGTCGACCCGGAACACAAAGCCGTCGACGGTCATCGGGTCCAGGGCCTTGATCAGTTTTTGACCAAGGCGGATGAAGAACTCCTGGTTGTCCAGCGAGCGCTTCACGCCAACCGTGTCGCCGCCTTCGGGGTAGGCGAAGATCAGGTCGATGTCGGACGACAGGTTCAGCTCCACTGCGCCGAGCTTGCCCATGCCGAGGATGACCATGTGCTGCGGTTCGCCGCTGCGACGGCCCGTGGGTGTGCCGAACAATACGCAGTGGCGCTGGTACAACCACTGATAGGCCTGGTCGATGCTGGCGTCGGCCATGTCCGATAGATCACGGCAGGTTTGCACCAGGTCCGCCTGTCGGGTCAGGTCGCGCCAGATGATCCGCACCTGCTGGCGGGTGCGCTGGCGGCGCAGAACCCGGCCCAGTTCGTCTTCTGTCTCGGCTTGTTGCACGGCCGTCGCAATCTGTCCGCACAGCTCGCCGGGGGCAAAGCTGCGGTCCAGTTCGCCCCAGGCCACCAGCTCGAGCAACATCAAAGGGTCACGAACACTCTGTTCAATGACGAAATCACTGGCGGCGCACACACGGGCGAAGTCAGCCCAACGTTGCGGCGTCCACTCAGAAAGGCCATTATCGCCGTCCAATCCGGCCACGGCGTCACGAAATGACTGCTCGGCCCGCTTGGCAAATGGAAGCAGGATGGCCGGGAGTTCGGCCTGCATTGGAAGGCTCATGGTCTATCCTTGATCGGCGCGTAAAGGGCTTGTAGCTGTGAACGCAAGAACCACGCTCGGTGAAGGACTGTCGAACAAAGGTTAGAAATAGCTGAAAATTTTTCTTTTTTGGCAGTCAACATCAAATCTCTACCCTTTCTTGTTCGCAAAAGATCAACAATAACGATTATGCTCGCCAGCTAGACCGAGCAATCCGCTCAGTCTTGTGTAGTTTTACTACTCGTATATACATTCGAAAGGCTGAAATGGCCGACGATTTGTAGTAAAACTACAGGACGCCGAAGCAACCTTCGGCCATCCAAGAATTTATGTCGTCTGCCCACAAGGCCAGTCGCAAACTTCAGGCAACCGATTCTGGTAGCCTTTCCGCCCTGGAGCAAGCCATGCAAGACCTCGATCCCGTCGAAACCCAGGAATGGCTGGACGCCCTGGAATCGGTTCTCGACAAAGAAGGCGAAGACCGTGCTCACTACCTGATGACCCGTATGGGCGAACTCGCGACCCGCAGCGGCTCGCAACTGCCCTACGCCATCACCACGCCGTATCGCAACACCATCCCGGTAACCCACGAAGCACGCATGCCTGGCGACCTGTTCATGGAACGCCGCATTCGCTCGCTGGTACGCTGGAACGCCATGGCGATGGTAATGCGCACGAACTTGAAAGATTCTGACCTGGGCGGTCACATCTCCAGCTTCGCTTCCAGCGCAACCCTGTATGACATCGGCTTCAACTACTTCTTCCAGGCCCCGACCGAAGAACATGGCGGCGACCTGATCTACTTCCAGGGCCACACCTCGCCAGGCGTCTACGCCCGTGCGTTCATGGAAGGCCGCATCACCGAAGAACAAATGAACAACTTCCGCCAGGAAGTCGACGGCCAGGGCCTCTCGTCCTATCCGCACCCTTGGCTGATGCCTGATTTCTGGCAGTTCCCGACGGTATCCATGGGCCTGGGCCCGATCCAGGCGATCTACCAGGCACGCTTCATGAAGTACCTGGAAGCCCGTGGCTTCATCCCTGAAGGCAAGCAGAAAGTCTGGTGCTTCCTGGGCGACGGCGAGTGTGACGAGCCGGAATCCCTGGGCGCCATCTCCCTGGCCGGCCGCGAGAAGCTGGACAACCTGATCTTCGTCATCAACTGCAACCTGCAGCGCCTCGACGGCCCGGTTCGCGGCAACGGCAAGATCATCCAGGAACTCGAAGGCGTGTTCCGTGGTGCTCAGTGGAACGTGACCAAAGTCATCTGGGGCCGTTTCTGGGACCCACTGCTGGCCAAGGACGTCGACGGCATCCTGCAACGCCGCATGGACGAAGTCATCGACGGCGAGTACCAGAACTACAAAGCCAAAGACGGCGCGTTCGTACGTGAACACTTCTTCAACACGCCTGAACTCAAGGCAATGGTTGCAGACCTGTCCGACGACGAGATCTGGAAACTCAACCGTGGCGGCCACGACCCGTACAAGGTCTACGCGGCGTACCACGAAGCGGTCAACCACAAAGAACAACCGACCGTCATCCTGGCCAAGACCATCAAGGGTTATGGCACCGGTGCCGGCGAAGCGAAGAACACTGCGCACAACACCAAGAAAGTCGATGTCGACAGCCTGAAGTTGTTCCGCGACCGCTTCGACATCCCGGTCAAGGACGAAGAGCTGGAGAACCTGCCGTTCTTCAAGCCGGAGCCAAACAGCGCCGAAGCCCGCTACCTCAGCGAGCGTCGCACTGCACTGGGCGGTTTCGTGCCACAGCGCCGCGCCAAGAGCTTCAACATCCCGACTCCGCCACTGGATACCCTCAAGGCGATCCTGGACGGCTCGGGCGACCGTGAAATCTCCACCACCATGGCCTTCGTGCGGATCCTCGCGCAGTTGGTCAAGGACAAGGAAATCGGCTCGCGTATCGTGCCGATTATCCCGGACGAAGCCCGTACCTTCGGTATGGAAGGCATGTTCCGTCAGTTGGGCATCTACTCCTCCGTCGGCCAGCTCTACGAGCCAGTCGATAAAGACCAGGTGATGTTCTACAAGGAAGACAAGAAGGGCCAGATCCTCGAAGAAGGCATCAACGAAGCGGGCGCCATGAGCTCCTTCATCGCTGCCGGTACTTCGTACTCCAGCCACAACCAGCCGATGCTGCCGTTCTACATCTTCTACTCGATGTTCGGTTTCCAGCGTATTGGCGACCTGGCTTGGGCAGCAGGCGACAGCCGTACCCGTGGCTTCCTGATCGGCGGTACTGCCGGGCGGACCACGCTGAACGGCGAAGGCCTGCAACACGAAGACGGTCACAGCCACATCCTGGCGGGCACCATCCCGAACTGCCGCACCTTTGATCCAACCTACGGCTATGAGCTGGCGGTGATCATCCAGGACGGCATGAAGAAGATGACCGAAGAGCAGCAGGACGTTTTCTACTACATCACCGTGATGAACGAGTCCTACCAGCAGCCAGCCATGCCGGCCGGTGTCGAGGAAGGCATCATCAAGGGCATGTACCTGCTCGAAGAAGACACCAAGGAAGCCGCTCACCACGTGCAACTGATGGGCTCCGGCACCATCCTGCGCGAAGTGCGTGAAGCTGCAAAAATCCTGCGTGAAGAGTTCAACGTCGGTGCTGACGTATGGAGCGTTACCAGCTTCAACGAACTGCGTCGCGACGGCCTGGCCGTAGAGCGCAGCAACCGCCTGCACCCGGGCCAGAAGCCTGCGCGCACCTACGTCGAAGAGTGCCTGGCTGGCCGTAAGGGTCCGGTTATCGCCTCTACCGACTACATGAAGCTGTTTGCTGAACAAATTCGTCAGTGGGTACCGTCCAAGGAATTCAAAGTCCTGGGCACCGACGGTTTCGGCCGTAGTGACAGCCGCAAGAAGCTGCGTCACTTCTTCGAAGTCGACCGTCACTTCGTGGTGTTGGCAGCCCTGGAAGCCTTGGCTGACCGTGGTGAAATCGAACCCAAGGTGGTAGCAGACGCTATCGTCAAGTTCGGGATCAACCCGGAAAAACGCAACCCACTGGACTGCTGAGGAGACTTTCTGTGAGCGAACTCATTCGCGTACCTGACATCGGCAGCGGTGAAGGTGAAGTAATTGAACTGTTTGTGAAGGTCGGCGACACCGTCGAAGCCGACCAGAGCATCCTGACCCTGGAATCGGACAAGGCGAGCATGGAAATCCCTGCTCCCAAGGCCGGCGTGGTCAAAAGCCTGAAAGTGAAGCTGGGCGACCGCCTGAAAGAAGGCGACGAACTGCTTGAGCTGGAAATCGAAGGTGCCGCTGATGCGGCCCCTGCGGCGGCCGCTCCTGCTGCTGCCCCGGCTCCTGCCGCCGAGAAGCCTGCCGCTGCTGCCGAGGCCCCTGCGGCTCCGGCGGCTGCACCTGCCGCCGAAACAGTCCAGGACATTCATGTTCCGGACATCGGTTCGTCGGGCAAGGCCAAGATCATCGAGCTGCTGGTTAAAGTCGGCGACACCGTCGAAGCCGATCAATCGCTGATCACCCTGGAGTCCGACAAGGCCTCCATGGAAATCCCTTCGCCGGCTGCCGGTGTGGTGGAAAGCATTGCCGTGAAGCTGGAAGACGAAGTCGGCACTGGTGACTTCATCCTCAAGCTGAAAGTAGCGGGCGCTTCGGCTCCTGCTGCTGCCGCTCCGGCCGCCGCTGCTCCGGCCGCCAAGGCTGAAGCCGCACCGGCTGCCGCCGCGCCTGCACCTGCGCCTGCTGCAAAAGCCGAGGCCGCACCGGCTCCGGCGGCTGCACCTGCGCCAAGCGGTGCCAAGGTTCATGCCGGCCCTGCCGTGCGCCAACTGGCCCGTGAATTCGGCGTCGAGTTGAGCGCGGTAACCGCCAGCGGTCCTCACGGTCGCGTGCTCAAGGAAGACGTGCAGGTTTACGTCAAATCCATGATGCAGAAGGCCAAGGAAGCTCCGGCTGCCGGCGCTGCTACCGGTGGCTCGGGCATTCCGCCGATCCGCACCGTCGACTTCAGCCGCTTCGGCGAAATCGAAGAAGTGCCGATGACCCGCCTGATGCAAATCGGCGCGGCCGGCCTGCACGCCAGCTGGCTGAACATCCCGCACGTGACCCAGTTCGACCAGGCCGACATCACCGACCTGGAAGCATTCCGCGTTGCGCAGAAAGCCGTGGCCGAGAAGGCCGGCGTGAAGCTGACCGTGCTGCCCCTGCTGCTCAAGGCTTGCGCACATTTGCTCAAGGAACTGCCGGACTTCAACAGTTCGCTGGCGCCAAGCGGCAAGGCGATCATTCGCAAGAAGTACGTGCACATCGGCTTTGCCGTTGACACTCCGGATGGCCTGCTGGTACCGGTCATCAAGAACGTCGACCAGAAGAGCCTGCTGCAGCTTGCCGCTGAGGCTGCTGCACTGGCTGCCAAGGCCCGCGACAAGAAGCTCACCCCGGACGACATGCAGGGCGCGTGCTTCACCATCTCCAGCCTCGGGCACATTGGCGGCACTGGCTTCACGCCAATCGTCAACGCGCCGGAAGTGGCGATCCTGGGTGTTTCCAAGGCCACTATCCAGCCTGTGTGGGACGGTAAAGCGTTCCAGCCGAAGCTGATGCTGCCACTGTCGCTGTCCTACGATCACCGTGTGATCAACGGCGCGGCTGCCGCACGCTTCACCCAGCGCCTGAGCCAGTTGCTGAACGACATCCGCACCATCCTGCTTTAAGCCACAACAGGTCTTCTGCCCATGCAGAAGACCTGGCTTCAACGATTTCCGAGCGCCACGCTCGTACCTCAACCCCGCCAATTGGCGGGGCTTTTTTTGCCTGCTTTCCAGGGAAAACCTGGACACGGAAATCGAGGTTGTACACCGCCCATCACCCCGGTTGCAGAAAACCGCTCGCTGGCCGATAACCCACTTATAGCACTTAGCCTTCATCCTCTCTTGTCAGCCTGTGCTGCATGATGCAACCTTGCCGCAGGCAACAGTAAAGAGGGCGTGAGCCCGGCGCGATGCGCATTTTTCCAAGCGAGTTTCCCCATGAAAAGCCAACCCGATGTCGCCCGTACGGCGGCCGAGGTAGTGACGCAATTACCGGTGCCTTCGCGCCTCGGTATGCTGCGTTTCGAGCGGCTTAATGAGGCTAGCTGGGCCCTGCTGTACCTCGACCCCAATTGCGAACGCCAGTTCGGCCTGCCCGCGATGGAACTGTGCGCCCTGATCGGCTCGCCCTACGCCAGCCTGATGGAGCCCCAGGCGCGCTATCAGCTGCATGATGCGATCCAGGAACAGCTGACCATCAGCCCGCATTACCTGGTGCGCTACACCCTGCACACCAACGACGGCCCGTTGAGCCTGCTGGAACTGGGTGAAGCCTACAAACAACACAATCGTCACCTGCTGCGCGGCTACCTGATGGTGGTCGACGGCCTGTTCAGTGATCTCCCACCGGCCCCTGCGGCAGACCTGGAGAGCCAGAACAGCCGCTTGCAGATTGCCCTGGAACTCAACCAGCGCGCCCAGCAGGAACAACTGCAACACCTTGAGCGGGTACGCGCCCAGCAGGAATTGATCCTGCTGCTGGCCCGCCAGCGCTACAGCACCAACAACTCGCTGCAGGAAGCCGCCGAGCTGATTACCCGCAGTGCCTGCGATATCTACCAGATCGACTGCGCGAGCATCTGGAACCTCGAAAACCAGCATCTGGTGCCGATTTCCGCTTATCACCGCGCCGATCAGCAGCACCACCTGCCAGAGTCTATCGATGCCAGTGGCTTCCCGGATTACCTGGAAGCCCTGCAAACCAGCCGTGCGATCGACGCCACCAACGCCATGCGCGACCCACGCACGCGTGAAATGGCCGAGAGCCTGCGCCCGCGGGACATCCACGCCATGCTCGACGCCAGCATCCGCGTCGATGGCAACGTGGTCGGCGTGTTGTGCCTGGAGCAAAGTGGCAGCACCCGCGTCTGGCAGTCCGACGAGATCGCCTTTGCCGGCGAGCTGGCCGACCAGTTCGCCCAGGTGATCAACAACCACAACCGCCGCACCGCCACCAGTGCCCTGCACTTGTTCCAGCGAGCCGTGGAGCAAAGCGCCAATGCGTTCCTGCTGGTCAATTGCGACGGCGTGGTGGAATACGTCAACCCCAGCTTTACCGCGATCACCCAGTACAGCACCGAAGAAGTCCACGGCCACCAGCTGTCGGAACTGCCGGCACTGGAGAACCTCAGCGAGCTACTGTTCGACGCGCCTTCAAGCCTGGCCAAGAGCAACAGTTGGCAAGGCGAGTTCAAGAGCCGGCGCAAGAACCTCGAACCCTACTGGGGCCAGTTGTCGATCTCCAAGGTTTATGGCGACAACCGTGAGTTGACCCATTACATCGGCATCTACGAAGACATCACCCAGACCAAGCTGGCCCAGCAGCGCATCGAGCGGCTGGCCTACACCGACAACCTGACCAACCTGGGCAACCGCCCGGCGTTCATCCGCAACCTGGACGAACGCTTTGCCCGGGACAGCGACAGCCCCATCAGCCTGCTGCTGGTGGACATCGACAACTTCAAGCGGATCAACGACAGCCTCGGCCACCAGACCGGCGACAAGCTGCTGATCAGCCTGGCCCGGCGCCTGCGCAACAGCCTGACCGCCAGTGGCAGCCTGGCGCGGTTTGCCAGTAACGAATTTGCCGTGCTGCTGGACGATACCGACCTTGAAACCGGCCAGCAGGTCGCCAGCCAGTTGCTGGCCACCCTCGACAAGCCGATGTTCGTCGACAACCAGCTGATCAGCGTCACCGGCTCCGTGGGCCTCGCCTGCGCGCCGCTGCATGGCCGCGACCCGCAGACCCTGATGCGCAACGCCGGCCTGGCGCTGCACAAGGCCAAGGCCAACGGCAAACACCAGGTGCAGGTATTTACCGAAGCGCTGAATGCCGAAGCCAGCTACAAGCTGTTCGTGGAAAACAATCTGCGCCGCGCCCTGACCCAGAACGAACTGGACGTGTTCTACCAGCCCAAGCTGTGCCTGCGCAGCGGTCGTCTGCTGGGGATGGAAGCGTTGTTACGCTGGAACCATCCGGAAAAGGGCATGATCCGCCCCGATCAGTTCATCAGCGTGGCTGAAGAGACCGGGTTGATCATCCCCATCGGCAAATGGATCGCCCGCCAGGCCTGCCGCATGAGCCGACAACTGACAGCCGCCGGCATGGGCAACCTGCAAGTGGCGATCAACCTGTCGCCCAAGCAGTTTTCCGACCCGGACCTGGTGGCCTCGATTGCCACGATCCTCAAGGAAGAACAGTTGCCGGCCAACCTGCTGGAACTGGAGTTGACCGAAGGCCTGCTGCTGGAAGCCACCGAAGACACGCGCCTGCAACTGGACCAACTGAAGAGCTTCGGCTTGACCCTGGCGATGGATGACTTCGGTACCGGTTACTCGTCGCTGAGCTACCTGAAAAAATTCCCGATCGACATCATCAAGATTGATCGCAGCTTCATCCATGAAATCCCGGACAACCAGGACGACATGGAAATCACCTCGGCGGTGATCGCCATGGCCCACAACCTCAAGCTCAAGGTGGTGGCCGAAGGCATCGAGACTGCCGAGCAGCTGGCGTTCCTGCGCCGCCACCGTTGCGACGTCGGCCAGGGCTACCTGTTCGACCGGCCAATCCCGGGGGCCGAGCTGATGACGATGCTTAAACGCTACCCTCGCGGGCCAATCGCCTGACAGCGCGGTAACACTCGGGCACACTGGCAGTCTGAACTCTTACTTGTAACTCAATCTGACTGAGAGGACTGATCATGGTCTTGCGCTCGGAAATCCTGGTGAATAAAAACGTGCTTCCCACTCAAGAACAAGCTTTGCCTGGCCGTGAAACCCCGATGTCGCTGCCCGAGACGCACTTCGTCAACGGCAACCCCCTGCTGGGCCCCTTTGTCGACAACGTAGAGTTTGCGATCTTCGGCCTGGGTTGCTTCTGGGGTGCAGAGCGTCGTTTCTGGCAGCGCGACGGTGTGGTCAGCACGGTGGTGGGCTATGCCGGCGGCTACACGCCGAACCCGACGTATGAAGAAGTCTGCTCGGGCCTGACCGGCCACAGCGAAGTGGTGTTGGTGGTGTTTGACCAGGACAAGATCAGCTACGAAGAGCTGCTGAAAATGTTCTGGGAACTGCACAACCCGACCCAGGGCATGCGCCAGGGCAATGACATCGGCAGCCAGTATCGTTCGGTGATCTACGCGGTCAAGCCGGAGCACCTGGAGGCGGCGAAGGCCAGCGCAGAGGCTTATCAGGCGGAATTGACCAAGGCCGGCCTGGGCACCATCACCACCGAAATCGAAGAAGCGCCGACGGTGTATTTCGCCGAGGCGTACCACCAGCAGTACCTGGCGAAGAATCCGCAGGGTTACTGCGGAATCGGCGGCACCGGCGTGACCTGCCCGATCTAAGAGCGACACCGATAAAAATGTGGGAGCGGGCTTGCTCGCGAAAGCGGAGTGTCAGTCACTGAATGTGTTTCTGATACACCGCATTCGCGAGCAAGCCCGCTCCCACATTGGGTCTTCAATACCTTGCGATTGGCTTACTCGGCGATAAGCCAATCCATCTGCCAGCCACCCTGGGTTTGCCCAAGCTGCTTGGACAACCACGGCAGCAGCTCACGCAACTCCTCCTCCAGCCCCCACGGCGGATTGGCAATCGCCAGACCCGAACCGGTCAGGGTGTTGGGCGTGTCCAGCGGATGCACCAGCAATTCCACCCGCAGCAACTTCGGCGCACCGGTACCGGCCAGGTCCTGGTAGAAGCGGCGCAGCATGCGCTGGTCCTTCACCGGGTACCAGATCGCAGCCACTGTCTGGCGCATCCGGCTCACGGCTTCCTTGAGGGACGCGGCGCAGCGCTGCATCTCGTCGAGCTTCTCGAACGGCGGGTCTATCAACATCAACGCACGCTTTTCCGGCACCGGCAGCAATGCCCGTGGCACGTGCCAACCTTCGCCAAGGTGGACTTTCACCCGACGATCACCCTTCATGTTGTCCTTGAGCAGCAGGCCGTCTTCCGGGTGCTTTTCGTTGAGCAATACGCGGTCCTGAGGACGAGTCAGGCGTCGCGCCAGCTCCGGCGAACCCGGGTAGTAGCGCAATTCGCCATCCGGGTTCATCTCGTGCAGCACACGCATGTAATCGGCGGTCAGCGGCGGCAGGTCGGCCTGGCCCCACAGGCGGGCGATGCCTTCCAGGTATTCACCGGTACGGTTCGCCTGGTCGCCCTGCAGGTCGTACAGACCAATGCCGGCGTGGGTGTCGAGATAGGCAAACGGCTGCTCCTTGCGCGACATCAGGGCGATGAGGCGGGTCAAGGTCAGGTGTTTGAAGACATCGGCGTGGTTGCCGGCGTGATAGGCGTGACGATAATTCATGGTTGCTCCTGCGCAGGGGGCGAAGTTTACCTTTTACGCAGGCAAAGGTGCAGGGCTGCGCGTCAGGTGGCGCTTATGCCGCAAACACAGGGGCGCTGCCGAAAATAGTCTAATTGGCGGTGCGAAAGCGGATTTATTGTGGCGAGCAATTATCCATGGAGGTCATAACAACTCATGAAAGACGCCACCATCGCTTTGCACCATGGCTTCAAGTCGGACCCGACTACCAAGGCCGTCGCCGTGCCGATCTACCAGAACGTCGCTTTCGAATTCGATAACGCCCAGCACGGCGCCGACCTGTTCAACCTCGACGTGCCCGGCAATATCTACACGCGCATCATGAACCCCACCAACGACGTGCTGGAGCAACGCATCGCGGCGCTGGAAGGCGGCATCGCGGCCCTGGCGGTGTCGGCCGGCAGCGCGGCGATCCACTACGCGATCCAGACCCTGACCCGTGCCGGTGACAACATCGTCACCACCCCGCAGCTGTACGGTGGCACCTACACCCTGTTCGCCCACTTGCTGCCGAGCTTCGGCGTTGACGTGCGCTTCGCCCGTGACGACTGCGCCGAAGCCATCGCCGAGCTGATCGATGACAACACCAAACTGGTGTACTGCGAGAGCATCGGCAACCCGGCAGGCAATATCATCGATATCGAAGCCCTGGCCAACGTCGCCCACGCCCGTGGCGTGCCGCTGATGGTGGACAACACCGTGGCCACGCCAATCCTGTGCAAGCCGATCCAGTTCGGCGCGGACATCGTCGTGCATTCGGTGACCAAATACGTGGGCGGCCACGGCAACTCGCTGGGTGGCGTGATCGTCGACAGCGGCACCTTTCCCTGGACCCAGTACCCGGAGAAATTCCCCGGCCTCAACCAGCCGGAGCCGGCCTATCACGGTGTGGTCTACACCGAAAAATTCGGCCCGGCGGCGTTCATTGCCCGCGCCCGTACCGTGCCGCTGCGCAACACCGGCGCGGCCCTGGCGCCGATGAATGCATTCCTGCTGCTGCAAGGCCTGGAAACCCTGGCCCTGCGCATGGAGCGCCACACCGAAAACGCCTTGAAGATTGCCCACTTCCTGCAAGACCACGCACTGGTGGAGTGGGTCAGCTACGCCGGCCTGCCGGATCACCCCCACCATCACCTGGCGCAGAAATACATGCAGGGCAAACCGTCGGCGATTCTGTCCTTCGGCCTGAAGGGTGGTTATGAGGCGGGCGTGCGTTTCTACGATTCGCTGCAGATCTTCAAGCGCCTGGTGAACATTGGCGATGCCAAGTCCCTGGCCTGCCACCCGGCGTCCACCACCCATCGCCAGATGAATGAACAGGAGCAGGCGAAGGCCGGGGTGAAGCCGGAGATGATTCGCCTGTCTGTCGGCATTGAGGCGATTGAGGACCTGATCGAAGACTTGCAGCAGTCGCTGGCCTCAACCCAGCTCTGAGGCCAGCCAGGCGGCCAGCGCCTGATGGCTGACATCCGGCCGGCGCACGAAGTAGGCGACCTTGTGCTTCAAGGTCGCCGGCACAAAGGCGCTGTATAGGTCCGGGCGCTGTTCTTCCAGCCATTGCAACAGGTTGTCCACCTGCGTAACGCTCGATTGCTCACCCAGGCGCTGGAGAACATGCGGCGGCACTTGCCACCATGGGCCGGGCTTTGCCGCTCCCGCTGCCGTAACCGCTACCTCATGCTGGCGACCATTGATCCAGTAGCGACTGAACACCGGGAGCAACTCCTTTGCCTGTGGCCCCAGCGCCTGCAACACAGGCAGGACATAAGCACCGTCCCAGAAGCGAAAGAACACCGCCGGCCCTTCCGGCAACAGTACCTTGGTCAGGCTGCGCAGATGCTCGACGACGGTGTGCAAGGAACAGGACGACACCGCCAGCCAACCCCAGTCGATACCTTCGCATTCGGCGGCCCATTTCAGAAAAGCGCTGTCCGCGGCGACCACCGCGACGTAGGGCATGACCTCATCCCACGCAGCATACTCGCTGCCCGCCCAGATGGGGCTAAGTGCACGTCCGTCGGTACGCCGCCACGCATCGAGCGGCTTGCAGTCGCTGGCATTGCCCATCACCGCAAACAACTGCTCGCCCGCCTGCAACGGCGCAGCCTCAAGCCACTGCCCGGGAGAAATCATGGCGCACCACCGGGCAGTGATGTATTGCGATGCAGGGGCGTATTGCACACGCCATTCCTGCAGCGCTCGCACTCTTCGCAAAAGGGTGCGCTGCGCTTCAGGCTTAACACCTGGACGGCACTCAACGGTGCAGGCATTACCGCCAGCAACTTTTCCTGCAGCCCCGGCGTCAGCGGCGCTCCCGCCGGTGCCGGGGCGCCGCCAAGCTGAATTTGCGTGCTGCTGAAAATCCCGCCCGCCGAAACGTTGATCCACTGCCCACCGGCCTGGAGGGTCACGCTGGCACCCGCATCAATAACGACGTTTTGCCCGGCACCGATGTGAATGGTCAACCCGGCACGTACCTGCTGGGAGCCCGCGACCATCAGGTGATCGTCCTGCTTGAGTTCGGTCAGGCGGTTGCCGTGGGTGGTGCGCTGTTCTTCGCCCTGAAGCTCGTGACGATCAAGGCCTTTGACGATCACGTCGCGCTGGTTGTCGACCTGCACGTGCTGGTCGTGCAGTACATGCTGGGTCCAGTTGCGCTGGGCGCGCAGGTAGATTTCCTCGGCACCCTTGCGGTCCTCGATGCGCAGCTCGTTGTAGCCACCGCCGCCGGGGCTGGTCTGGCTACGGAAGATGCTGCGGGTCTTGTCGGCTGGCAGGTCCAGCGGCACCGGCGTGGCGGCATTGGCCAGGCAACCGACCACCAGCGGCGTGTCGGCGTCGCCGTCGACGAAACCCACCAGCACCTCCATGCCTACCCGCGGGATCAACACCGAGCCGTAGTGCTCATGGGCCCAGCCACTGGCCACCCGCAGCCAGCAACTGGAATGTTCGTCGTGCTCCCCGGCGCGATCCCAGGCCATCTGCACCTTGACCCGGCCATACTCGTCACAATGGATCTCGCTGCCTGCCGGCCCTGTAACCACGGCGTTTTGATAGCCAGACACCGGCGGTCGCGATACCAGCAGCGGTGTTCGAAACGGCACCTCCCATGGCGTTACGACAAAGTGATTACTGTAGCCCTGAGCCGATTCATCACCTGAGGCGTCGATGGCCGACTCCTCCAGCACCTGAGGCTGGCGCCCTGCATGCGTCACCTGGGTGACCAGCCACAAATCATTCCATTCCTGGCGAGGATGCCCTTCCATCCTCAGGAACTGCCCGCTGACCAGGGACGGCTGGTCGCTATGGCCACTGGCCTGGCGAAAGTCACCGCGATGGCGCTCCAACCTACGTTGCGCCAGGTATTTACCATGAGCGCGATCCGTAAAATTCCCGGGATAACACTGTTCCTCCAGCATGGGACGCTGGCCGCCGGACACCGTGCTTTCCAAGCTCAGGCGTGGCTTTCTGAAGTCGTAGTCCCGCAGATTCACATCGGTGGTACGGGTCTGCAACCGCAGGGTAAAACGCTTGATCACCGGCGTGTCGGCAACCATCCCCGAACCCGCCGCGTATTGAGTGGCTTGCTCAGGCTGGGCGAACACGCTCTGGTCATCGCCGAACACCAAAAGGTGGCGCTCGGGGTGATGCTGGAAGTGGTAGTGAATGCCCGACTCGGCGCACAAGCGCTGGATGAACGCCAGATCGGTTTCGCCAAACTGAACGCAGTACTCACGCTCGGGGTACACCCCGCTCAGTTGAAACGAGAAGGCATCCGCCTGGATACCCTGCCCTTCCAGCACCAGTGCAATGATCTGCGGCACCGTCCGGTTCTGGAAAATCCGCTGGTGAGCGCTGTGCTCAAGATAAGCCAACCGCGGAACCAGCGTGATCTGATAACGCGTCAGGCGCTTGCCCGAGTCGCCTTGTGCCACCCGATAAACTTGGCCATGAATACCATGGCCATGCGCATCAAACCCCAGGAACGCCTGGCGATGCATCAAGCTTTCCAGGTCAAGGTCGGGTTGCTCGCTGACCAGTTCAAGGTCAAAACGATAGGGCAGGCTGATGAATTCATCGCCCGTGAACTCACGTACCTTGAGATCACTGGGCACACCGTCGAGGGTCAGGCTAAAGGCACTTTGATTGGCAGGAGCGAACATCCGGTGTTTCTCTGCGAGTAGTGGGTGGCCGATTCTGCACCAGCTGTTTGCCGAGCTGAGTGCGCTGCAGGCAAATCAGTAAATCCCTACATCGCAGGCGCTTTAATCTTCATGTATCAGGCATCGAAGCCCTACCACCAGCGTGCTAGCGTATTCGTCCCCCGTCGCCCCATGACAATGGAAAAAACATGGCCACCCGCTACGCAAAAATCGTCCTGACCCTTGCCCTGGCAGCCTTCGCCACACTCGTGGCCTTCAGCAACATCACCGACTACGGCTCCAACTTTGCCTTCGTCAAACATGTGCTGAGCATGGACACCACCTTCCCCGGCAACGCCGCGATGTATCGCGCCATCACCACCCCATGGCTATGGCACGGTGCATATTGGCTGATCATCGCCGGTGAAGCACTGACGGCCGTGCTGCTGGCGCGTGGAGCACTGGCCTTGTGGCGGGCTCGTCGTGCCACAGGTATCGACTTCAATCGCGCCAAGAAAAGCGCAATCGTCGGGCTGACCCTGGGTTTCGTGGTGTGGTTCTTCGGCTTTATGGTGATCGGCGGCGAGTGGTTCCTGATGTGGCAATCCCATCAGTGGAACGGCCAGGAAGCGGCGTTCAAGTTTTATATGGCGATCCTGGGTGTGCTGATTTTTCTCAACCAGCCGGACACTGACCACGACTGAAAAACCACGAATTCAAAATCGGTGGATGCCCTTTCGCAAACTACTGTCAGATAGCTGACGGTAGTTTGTAGCCCTTTTCCCAAAGTATAAAAACCGCCTCACATTCAACGCTCACAGCCACCAGGCGAGCCCTTAAATTGGCCGTTTACTTCAGTGATCATCTGAATCTGTGAAAACAACACTGCGAGATCTGGAAGGCAAAAAAACGGCCCGTCATCCAAAAGATGCGGGCCGTTTTCACTTCAGCGGGCATTCAAGCCCCCGCCGATTACTTGTTGAGGTTGTAATCCGCCTCGGCTGCGTCAAACCGCTGAAGCATGCCAGCCGTCGGAGCACCCAGCTTGCTCACAAAGTAGATCGCCAGGCTGGCGAAGATGAAGCCCGGAATGATTTCGTACAGGCCAAACAGGCTGAAGTGCTTCCACACGATCACGGTGATCGCCCCCACCAGGATGCCGGCCAATGCGCCATTACGCGTCATGCCTTTCCACAGTACGGAGATCAGTACCACAGGACCGAACGCAGCACCGAAACCGGCCCAGGCGTAGCTCACCAGGCCCAGTACGCGGTTTTCCGGGTTGGCGGCCATGGCGATGGCAATCAGCGCCACCAACAGCACCATGGCACGACCGACCCATACCAGCTCAACCTGGGAGGCGTTTTTACGCAGGAAGGTTTTGTAGAAGTCTTCGGTCAGGGCGCTGGAGCACACCAGCAACTGGCAGCTCAGGGTACTCATCACGGCAGCCAGGATGGCCGACAGCAGCACACCGGCAATCCATGGGTTGAATAGCAGCTTGGCCAGTTCGATGAACACACGCTCGTGGTTCTCGGTCACGGGACCGGCGACTTCCGGGTGCGCCGAGAAGTAGGCGATACCGAAGAAGCCCACCGCCACGGTGCCGCCCAGGCACAGGATCATCCAGGTCATGGAGATGCGACGTGCGTTGGCAATCGATTTCACCGAATCCGCCGCCATGAAACGCGCGAGGATGTGCGGCTGGCCGAAGTAACCCAGGCCCCAGCCCATCAGCGAAATGATGCCGATGAAGGTGGTGTTTTTCAGCATGTTGAAGTTGTCAGGGTTCTGCGCTTCGATCGCCAGGAAGGTGGTGTCGACGCCACCGGTGGCCAGCAGCACGATGATCGGGGTCAGCAACAAGGCGAAGATCATCAGCGTGGCCTGCACGGTGTCGGTCCAGCTCACGGCCAGGAAACCACCGACGAAGGTGTAGGCAATGGTTGCGGCAGCACCGGCCCACAGCGCGGTCTCGTAGGACATGCCGAAGGTGCTTTCAAACAGACGGGCGCCAGCCACGATGCCGGAAGCGCAGTAGATGGTGAAGAACACCAGGATCACCACCGCAGAGATGATTCGCAGCAGGCCGCTTTTATCTTCGAAACGGCTGGAGAAGTAATCCGGCAGGGTCAGGGCGTCGCCGTTGTGCTCGGTCTGCACCCGCAGGCGGCCGGCTACAAACAGCCAGTTCAGGTAGGCACCGACGATCAGGCCGATGGCGATCCAGCTTTCCGACAGGCCAGACATGTAGATCGCGCCGGGCAAGCCCATCAGCAACCAGCCGCTCATGTCCGAGGCACCGGCCGAGAGCGCGGTAACCACGCTGCCGAGGCTGCGACCGCCGAGGATGTAGTCGGAAAGGTTATTGGTGGAGCGATAGGCCATAAAGCCGATCAGCACCATGGCAGCGATATAGATCACAAATGTGATCAGGGTAGGATTACTTACGCTCATTGAGTTACGCCCTGGCTTTGTTTTTATGTAGCGGCGGTCTGTCCGGACGGCCATCCACTTTGCTAGTGGATAGACGAAGCCTGGCGCCGCGCATTTATGACTGACGTTTCCCCAGGAAAGCCATCAGCCGATGAACCGTCAGTAAGAGGTTGCACCTTGGGCGCGAATGCTATTCAACAAAGCAAATAAGGTGCAACCAGTTTCTTGAGAATAAGTTGCACCTCGATGTTTTTTGTGGAAAACACCGTGTTTTTGCTCCTTTTCGGAGCAAGAGCAGCCAAAGTCATAAGCAAATGCACCAAGGCGCAGCCGATTCGGCTGCGGCGATAATTTTTCCCGATCAGCATCAAAAAATTCATGGATAAAAAGGGTTGCACCCGGTTGCACCTCTCTCGGCGCAAAGCTAATCTTGCCGCCAGCTGATGCCACGCAGTAGTGGCACCCATGAGGATAAAAAGATGGCTACGACCACCCTTGGGGTCAAACTTGACGACCCGACCCGCGAGCGCCTGAAGGCGGCCGCGACCTCCATTGATCGCACGCCGCACTGGCTGATCAAGCAGGCGATTTTCAATTACCTGGAGAAACTCGAGGGTGGTGCAACCCTGGCCGAGCTCAACGGCCTGGGCAGCAAGGACGCGGAAGAAGCCGGCGAGGTCCAGACCGACCACGCCCACCAGTGCTTCCTGGAATTTGCCGAAAGCATCCTGCCGCAATCCGTACTGCGCGCCTCGATCACCGCCGCCTACCGTCGCCCGGAGCCGGAAGTGGTGCCGATGCTGATCGAGCAGGCTCGCCTGCCCGCGGCAATGGCCGAGGCCACCAACAAGCTCGCCTCTTCGATCGCCGAGAAACTGCGCAATCAGAAAAGCGCCGGCGGCCGTGCAGGCATCGTCCAGGGCCTGCTGCAGGAATTCTCCCTGTCGTCCCAGGAAGGCGTAGCGCTGATGTGCCTCGCCGAAGCGCTGCTGCGCATCCCGGACAAGGGCACCCGCGACGCACTGATCCGCGACAAGATCAGCACCGGCAACTGGCACCCGCACCTGGGCAACAGCCCGTCGCTGTTCGTCAACGCCGCCACCTGGGGCCTGTTGCTGACCGGCAAACTGGTCGCGACCCACAACGAAGCCGGCCTGACCTCATCCCTGAGCCGCATCATCGGCAAGAGCGGCGAGCCGATGATCCGCAAGGGCGTCGACATGGCCATGCGCCTGATGGGCGAGCAGTTCGTCACCGGCGAAACCATCGCCGAAGCCCTGGCCAATGCGAGCAAGTTCGAAGCCAAGGGCTTCCGCTATTCCTACGACATGCTCGGTGAAGCCGCACTCACCGAACATGACGCCCAGAAGTACCTGGCCTCGTACGAACAAGCCATCCACTCGATCGGCAAGGCGTCCCACGGTCGCGGGATTTATGAAGGCCCGGGCATTTCCATCAAGCTCTCGGCGCTGCACCCGCGTTACAGCCGTGCGCAGTACGAGCGGGTGATGGACGAGTTGTACCCGCGCCTGCTGTCGCTGACCCTGCTGGCCAAGCAGTACGACATCGGCCTGAACATCGACGCCGAAGAAGCCGATCGCCTGGAGCTGTCCCTCGACCTGCTGGAACGCCTGTGCTTCGAGCCGCAACTGACCGGCTGGAACGGCATCGGTTTCGTGATCCAGGCTTACCAGAAGCGTTGCCCGTATGTGATCGACTACGTGATCGACCTGGCACGCCGCAGCCGCCACCGCCTGATGATCCGCCTGGTAAAAGGCGCGTACTGGGACAGCGAAATCAAGCGCGCCCAGGTCGAAGGCCTGGAAGGCTATCCGGTGTACACCCGCAAGGTGTACACCGACGTTTCCTACATTGCCTGCGCACGCAAACTGCTTTCGGTACCGGAAGTTATCTACCCGCAGTTCGCTACCCACAACGCCCACACCCTGTCGGCGATCTACCACATCGCCGGTCAGAACTATTACCCCGGCCAGTACGAGTTCCAATGCCTGCACGGCATGGGCGAACCGCTGTACGAGCAGGTTGTAGGCAAGGTCTCCGAAGGCAAGCTGAACCGTCCGTGCCGCGTGTACGCACCCGTCGGCACCCACGAAACACTGCTGGCTTACCTGGTGCGTCGCCTGCTGGAAAACGGCGCCAACACCTCATTCGTCAACCGTATTGCCGACCAATCCATCTCGATCCAGGAGCTGGTGGCCGATCCAGTGGCCAGCATCGAGCAGATGGCGACGCTGGAAGGCGGCTTCGGCCTGCCGCACCCGCGTATCCCGCTGCCGCGTGACCTGTATGGTGCCGAGCGCGCCAACTCCGCCGGTATCGACCTGGCCAACGAACACCGCCTGGCGTCGCTGTCCTGCGCCTTGCTGGCTACCGCGCATAACAACTGGAAAGCCGCGCCGATGCTCGGTTGCGCTTCCAGCAATGAAGCGGCTGCACCGGTGTTGAACCCGTCGGATCTGCGTGACGTCGTCGGCCACGTACAGGAAGCAACTGTCGAAGACGTCGACAACGCCATCCAGTGCGCCCTGAACGCTGCGCCAATCTGGCAGGCCACCCCGCCCGCCGAACGCGCCGCGATCCTGGAACGTGCCGCCGACCTGATGGAAGGCGAGATCCAGCCGCTGATGGGCCTGCTGGCCCGCGAAGCCGGCAAGACCTTCGCCAACGCCATCGCCGAAGTGCGTGAAGCCGTGGACTTCCTGCGTTACTACGCGGTGCAGGCTCGCAACGATTTCACCAACGACGCTCACCGCCCGCTGGGCCCGGTGGTGTGCATCAGCCCGTGGAACTTCCCGCTGGCGATCTTCAGTGGCCAGGTCGCCGCTGCACTGGCCGCCGGCAACCCGGTACTGGCCAAGCCTGCCGAGCAAACACCGCTGGTGGCCGCACAAGCCGTGCGCCTGCTGCTGGAAGCCGGGATTCCGGAAGGCGTGCTGCAACTGCTGCCGGGCCAGGGCGAAACCGTCGGTGCGCGCCTGGTGGGTGATGATCGCGTCAAGGGCGTGATGTTCACCGGTTCCACCGAGGTTGCGCGCTTGCTGCAACGCAGTGTCGCCGGCCGTCTGGATGCACAGGGTCGTCCGATTCCGCTGATCGCCGAAACCGGTGGCCAGAACGCAATGATCGTCGACTCCTCGGCGCTCACCGAACAAGTGGTGATCGACGTGGTGTCCTCGGCCTTCGACAGTGCCGGCCAACGTTGCTCGGCCCTGCGCGTGCTGTGCTTGCAGGAAGATTCCGCTGACCGCGTCATCGAAATGCTTAAAGGTGCCATGGCTGAATGCCGCCTCGGCAACCCGGAGCGCCTGTCGGTGGATATTGGCCCGGTGATCGACGCCGAAGCCAAGGCTGGCATCGAGAAACATATCCAGGCCATGCGCGACAAAGGCCGCAACGTTTACCAGGTCGCGATTGCCGATAGCGAAGAGATCAAGCGCGGTACCTTCGTGATGCCAACCCTGATCGAACTGGAAAGCTTCGACGAACTGCAACGGGAGATCTTCGGCCCGGTGCTGCACGTGGTGCGCTACAAGCGCAAAGAGATCGACCAGCTTATCGGCCAGATCAATGCCTCCGGCTATGGCCTGACCCTGGGCGTGCACACCCGCATCGACGAGACCATCGCCAAGGTGATCGACAACGTCCATGCCGGTAACGTCTACGTTAACCGCAACATCGTGGGCGCCGTGGTCGGTGTGCAGCCGTTCGGTGGCGAAGGCTTGTCGGGCACTGGCCCGAAAGCTGGCGGCCCGCTGTATCTGTACCGTTTGCTGTCGACCCGTCCTACGGACGCCATCGAGCAATCCTTCGTCCGTGGTGATGCACTGGCCGCACCGGATGTTCGCCTGCGGGATGCCATGAGCAAGCCGCTGACCGCCCTGAAAGCCTGGGCCGACAGCAGCAAGCTCAGCGACTTTAGCGCCCTGTGCGTGCAGTTCGCCGCGCAATCCCAAAGCGGTATCACCCGCCAACTGGCCGGCCCGACCGGCGAGCGCAACAGCTATGCCATCCTGCCCCGCGAGCACGTGTTGTGCCTGGCGGAAGTGGAAGGCGACCTGCTGACGCAACTGGCGGCCGTGCTGGCAGTCGGCGGCTCGGCGGTATGGCCGGAAACTGAATTGACCAAGGCCGTGTTCGCACGTTTGCCGAAGGAGCTTCAGGCGAAGATCAAGTTGGTGG
This sequence comes from Pseudomonas sp. C8002, assembly GCF_013385765.1. Taxonomy (NCBI): domain Bacteria; kingdom Pseudomonadati; phylum Pseudomonadota; class Gammaproteobacteria; order Pseudomonadales; family Pseudomonadaceae; genus Pseudomonas; species Pseudomonas sp. C8002. The sequence continues at coordinate 102,069 of NZ_JACAPJ010000008.1, read as the reverse complement.
CTGACTGGACCAAGGATGAAACCGTGTTTGATGCCGTGCTGCATCACGGTGATTCCGACCAACTGCGCGGGGTTTGCCAGCAAGTGGCCAAGCGTGGCGGGGCGATTGTCGGGGTTCACGGTTTGTCTTCGGGCGAAACCGGGATCGCCCTGGAGCGCCTGGTGATCGAACGGGCGTTGAGCGTCAACACTGCTGCTGCGGGTGGTAACGCCAGCCTGATGACTATCGGCTAACTGACGAAACGCGGTCAAAATGTGGGAGCAGGCTTATGTGGGAGCTGGCTTGCCTGCGATGGCATCACCTCGGTGTATCTGACACATCGAGGTGCCTGCATCGCGGGCAAGCCCGGCTCCCACAAAAGCCCCCACATTGACCGCGTTCCACCTTCGAGCCGCGTTTTGCCCCTCCATCACCCAGATCAATCTTGCTATCCAGCCTCTATTTGCGCACTTAGACTCAGGCCCATTCCCACACAGGTAAGCCGCCATGTCCGAGACGCTGCTCAGTTCCCGCAATCTGGCTTTCGAGCTGTACGAAGTCCTCGATGCCGAGGGCCTGACCCAGCGCGAGCGGTTTGCCGAACACAACCGTGAAACCTTCGACGCCGCCATCGGCACCGCCCGCAGCATTGCCGAGAAGTTCTTCGCCCCGCATAACCGCAAGGGCGACGAGAACGAGCCCCGCTACGAAAACGGTCAGGCGATTCTGATTCCCGAGGTGAAACCGGCGGTAGATGCCTTCCTCGAAGCCGGTTTTCTCAACGCCGCCCGCAGCTTCGAAGCCGGTGGCATGCAACTGCCCACCCTGCTCTCCCAGGCGTGTTTCGCCCACTTCCAGTCGGCCAACGCCGCATCCACGTCCTACCCGTTCCTGACCATGGGCGCCGCCAACCTGATCGAGAGCTTCGGCACCGAGGAGCAGAAACAACGCTTCCTGCAACCAATGATCGAAGGCCGCTTCTTCGGCACCATGGCCTTGACCGAGCCCCATGCGGGCTCATCGCTGTCGGATATTCGTACCCGCGCAGAGCCGGCGGCTGACGGCAGCTATCGCCTCAAGGGCAACAAGATCTTCATCTCCGGCGGCGATCACCCGCTGTCGGAGAACATCGTGCACATGGTGCTGGCCAAGCTGCCGGACGCACCTGCCGGGGTGAAGGGCATTTCGCTGTTTATCGTGCCCAAGTTCCTGGTCAACGACGACGGCAGCCTGGGCAAGCGCAACGATGTGCTGCTGGCCGGGCTGTTTCACAAGATGGGCTGGCGTGGCACCACCTCGACCGCGTTGAATTTCGGCGATAACGGCGAGTGCGTCGGCTACCTGGTGGGCCAGCCGCACCAGGGCCTGAGTTGCATGTTCCAGATGATGAACGAAGCGCGGATCGGCGTGGGCATGGGCGCGGTGATGCTGGGTTACGCCGGCTACCTGTACTCCCTGGAATATGCCCGTGAACGTCCGCAAGGCCGCTTGCCCGACAGCAAGGACCCCAACACCGCGCCGGTGTCGATCATCCAGCACGCCGATATCAAACGCATGCTGTTGACCCAAAAAGCCTACGTGGAAGGTGCCTTCGACCTTGGCTTGTACGCCGCACGGTTGTTCGATGACACCACTACTCTGCCCAACGAAGCCGAGCGCAAACAGGCCCACGAACTGCTGGACCTGCTGACGCCGATCGTCAAATCCTGGCCGTCGGAGTTTTGCCTTAAAGCCAACGAACTGGCGATCCAGATCCTCGGCGGCCACGGCTACACCCGCGAATACCCGGTGGAGCAGTACTACCGCGACAACCGCCTGAACCCGATCCATGAAGGCACCCACGGCATTCAGTCGCTGGACTTGCTCGGGCGCAAACTGGCGCAGAACGGCGGTGCGGGCTTGAAGCAACTGATCCGCCTGATCGCCGAGACCGGCGCACGGGCACAGGAGTATCCGTCGCTGAATGCCTTGCGGGAACCGCTGGAACAACTGGTGGCGCGCCTGCAAGAGGTCACCCTCGGCCTGCTGACGGATCTCGCCCAGGGCAAGGTCAACAGCAGCCTGGCGAATTCGGCGCTGTACCTGAAGGTGTTCGGGCATACGGTGATTGGCTGGCGCTGGCTGGAACAGGCAATTCGCGCCGAGGAAGGGCTGGCCAGGGGCAATGCTGCCGATGTCGCCTTCTATAAGGGCAAGCTCCAGGCCGCCCGGTACTTCCTGACGTGGGAAATACCGGGCTGCCATCATGAACTGGCGATTCTCGAGGCACGCGATGACACGTGCCTGGGGATGCAGGATGAGTGGTTCTAAGGCGTTCCGATTGCCTTGGAAATCACCTCGACCGTGGCGCTGACTTGCTCTTGGTAACGGTCGAGTTCCTGCTGATGGTGCTTTTGCATTTCGATCTGCTCGGCGCACAGGTTCAGCGCCGCCAGCACCAATAGCTTGTCACCGATCAACGTCGGGTACTTTTTCTTGGTGGTGGCCAGGGATGCCTTGAGTATCGTCACGGCGCTCATCAGGGTGTTGTCTTCCCCCTCCGGTGCCTTGATCGAGTAATCCTCACCGAGAATCGAAACGACCTTTATCCCTTCATTCATGCGCTGACAGGACCTGCGCTCACACGCTCAACCAACGCCTGGATACGGGCAGCGGTGGCGCCCTGCTTTTCTTCCTGTTCCATCAGGTTCAGCTGCAAGCTGTCGTTTTCATCCTTGGCGCGAGCCAGTTCGGCCTTGAGGGATTCGTTGGTGCCCAGTAGATCCTGGTTCTGCTGTACCAGGTCGCTGACCAGTTGTTCCAATTGGCTGAGGGATGCTTCTAACATTTTGATTTCTCGGGCTTTTCAAAGGGCGGTGACGATAAAGAAAATTCACCTCGGATGCCAGGGTTATCCCTGGCGCGGGGCCTTGATTTTACAGGGCAGGCCACGCTTTCGAGCCTTAGTGACTGCATTTATGGCATCTGGTTCCTGAATCCCGTCGGCCCGCCCCGATCTGCGACAAAAGCGCGCACCCCCTCAAGACTTTAGTCGTATGACCGATAGGTCATGGACACCCCGCTCAAACCCCGCATGGATCGCGCTTCTCCCCAGGATCACAACATGTCTCTTCGTAATATGAATATCGCGCCGCGGGCCTTTCTCGGCTTCGCGTTGATTGGCGCGCTGATGTTGTTTCTCGGTGTGTTCGCCCTGAACCAGATGAGCAAGATCCGTGCGGCGACGGAAGACATCACCCTTAGCAGCGTGCCGAGCATTCGCGCCCTGGACGAGTTCACTCAACTGACCCTGCGCCTGCGGGTGCTGTCGTATCGCCTGCTGACCAACCGCGAGCCTGACGTCCAGCAAAAGACCCTTGAGTCTTTTGACGTGCGCAATCAGCAGATTCGTACGGCCCAGGCGGTCTACGAGAAGTTGATCGACAGCAGCGAAGAACGTGCTGCCTACGATGAATACGTGCGTCTGCTGGCCCAGTACCATCAGATTGAAGAGCGCATGAAGAGCCTGTCACGGGCCAATCAGGTGGAAGAGCTGCGCACGCTGCTGAATACCGAGCTGCTGAACAACTCGGATCAGGTGAACGCCGTACTGAACCGCCTGCTGGACATCAACAACAAGATGGCGCTGGCCACCAACCAGCAAGCTGCCGACCAGTACGACATGGCGTTTGAGCTAGTGGTGATCCTGCTGATCCTCGCCACGGCGCTGACCATGCTGTTCGCCTGGTTGCTGACCCGCAGCATCACCCTGCCGATCGCCCAGGCCCTGGATGCCGCCGAGGAAATCGCCGAAGGCAACCTGACGCGCCCGATCAAGGTGGAAGGCAACGACGAAGCCGGCCGACTACTGTTGGCAATGGCCAAGATGCAGGACAAATTGAAGGACACCTTGCAGCGCATTTCCGGCTCGGCCACCCAATTGGCCTCCGCCGCGGAAGAGCTGAATGCCGTGACCGACGAAAGCGCCCGTGGCCTGACCCAGCAAAACAACGAAATCGAACAGGCCGCCACGGCGGTGAACGAGATGACCAGCGCGGTTGAAGAAGTGGCCCGCAACGCGGTCAGCACTTCCGAAGCCTCGAAGAACGCCACGTCGTCTGCGGGCGATGGACGTGATTTGGTGCAGGAAACCGTCAGCGCCATTGAACGCATGAGCAGCGACGTGCAAGCCACTGCCACCTTGATCGGCAACCTGGCGGAAGAGTCCCGGGACATCGGCAAGGTGCTGGACGTGATTCGTGGCTTGGCTGACCAGACCAACCTGCTGGCCCTGAACGCCGCGATTGAAGCGGCGCGTGCCGGTGAAGCCGGGCGTGGTTTTGCGGTGGTGGCGGATGAGGTGCGGGCCCTGGCCCATCGCACCCAGCAGTCCACCAGCGAAATCGAGCGGATGATCGGCAGCATTCAGGCCGGTACCGAGCATGCAGTGGATTCGATGCGCAACAGCACCGAGCGGGCGGAATCGACGTTGAACATCGCCAAGGGTGCGGGGATGTCGCTGGACACCATCAACACTGCCATCGTTGAAATCAACGAGCGCAACCTGGTGATCGCCAGTGCCGCCGAAGAGCAGGCGCAGGTGGCGCGGGAAGTGGATCGTAACCTGGTGAATATTCGTGACTTGTCGGTGCAGTCGGCAACCGGCGCCAGCCAGACCAGTGCGGCGAGCAGTGAGCTGTCGCGGTTGGCGGTGGATTTGAACGGGATGGTGGGGCGGTTCAGGCTTTAACGGATACCGCAGGGCTAAAAATGTGGGAGCGGGCTTGCTCGCGAATGCGGTGGATCAGCTACGCATAACGCGACTGACACACCGCTTTCGCGAGCAAGCCCGCTCCCACATTGAATATGCGCCAGCCATTCAAAACCTTTTTGACAGCACAGCAATTCAACAGGTTAGAATCGCTGGCACGCAGACTGCATGGTCAGTTTGCGCCTCGTCTTTCCTGCTCATGGAGTACTGCCTTTGAATGCGACGACCATCAACAGCCTGTTCTTGATCGGCGCGTTGCTGGTAGGTGCGAGCATTCTGGTGAGTTCTCTTTCGTCCCGCCTGGGGATTCCGATCCTGGTAATCATCCTGGCCGTGGGCATGATCGCCGGCGTCGACGGCGGCGGCATCATCTTCGATAACTACCCGACTGCCTACCTCGTGGGCAACCTCGCCCTGGCCGTGATCCTGCTCGACGGCGGACTGCGAACGCGGGTAGCCAGTTTCCGTGTAGCCCTCTGGCCTGCGTTGTCCCTGGCGACGGTCGGGGTGCTGATCACCACCGGCCTCACCGGCATGGCAGCCGCCTGGCTGTTCAACCTCAACATCATTCAAGGCCTGCTGATCGGCGCCATCGTCGGCTCCACGGACGCCGCAGCGGTGTTCTCGCTGCTGGGCGGCAAAGGCCTGAACGAACGGGTCACCGCCAGCCTGGAAATCGAATCCGGCAGCAACGACCCGATGGCGGTGTTCCTCACCGTCACCCTGATCGACATGCTCGCCAGCGGCCAGACCGGCCTGCACTGGAGCCTGTTGGGCCACCTGATCCGCGAGTTCGGCATCGGCGGCATCATCGGCCTGGGCGGCGGCTGGTTGATGCTGCAGATGGTCAACCGGATCAACCTGGCCAACGGCCTGTACCCGATCCTGGTGATTTCCGGCGGCCTGGTGGTGTTCGCCCTGACCAACGCCTTGCACGGCAGCGGTTTCCTCGCCGTTTACCTGTGCGGCCTGGTGATCGGCAACCGCCCGGTGCGCAGCCGGCACGGCATTTTGCATATGCTCGACGGCATGGCCTGGCTGGCACAGATCGGCATGTTCCTGGTGCTGGGCCTGCTGGTCACGCCCCATGATTTGCTGCCCATCGCGCTGCCGGCCCTGGGCCTGGCGCTGTGGATGATTCTCTTCGCACGGCCGCTGTCGGTGATTGTCGGCCTGCTGCCGTTCAAGGCCTTCCATGGCCGAGAGAAAGCCTTTATCGCCTGGGTCGGCCTGCGCGGTGCGGTACCGATCATTCTGGCGGTGTTCCCGCTGATGGCCGGCCTGCCCCACGCGCAGCTGTACTTCAACCTGGCGTTCTTTATCGTGCTGGTGTCGTTGCTGGTGCAGGGTACGAGCCTGCCGTGGGTCGCCAAACTGTTGAAAGTGACGGTACCGCCAGAGCCGGCGCCGATTTCCCGGGCGGCCCTGGAAGTGCACGTCACCAGCGAGTGGGAGCTGTTCGTCTACCGCCTGGGCGCCGAAAAATGGTGCATCGGCGCCGCCCTGCGGGAGCTGAAAATGCCCGAAGGCACGCGGATCGCCGCGCTGTTTCGTGGCCAGCAACTGCTCCATCCGTCGGGTAGTACGGTGCTCGAAGTCGACGATCTGCTATGCGTAATCGGCCATGAACACAACTTGCCGGCCCTCGGCAAACTGTTCAGCCAGGCACCACAACGGGGCCTCGACCTGCGCTTCTTCGGTGACTTCGTCCTGGAAGGCGACGCTCAGCTGGGCGCGGTTTCGGCCCTGTACGGGCTCAAGCTCGAGGGCATCGACCCGGACATGCCACTGAGTCGTTTCATCACCCAGAAAGTCGGCGGTGCGCCCGTGGTCGGCGACCAGGTGGAATGGAACAACACCATTTGGACCGTCGCGGTCATGGACGGGAACAAGATCGGCAAAGTCGGCGTCAGATTCCCCGAAGGAAGTCGCCCGGGCCCCGGACTCTTCCTCTAAACTGCGGGGCGACGGCGCGCCAGTCGATGTCGGGACGCCCCCTATTTTTCACCTTGCTCGACCGGTCTCTATGACAACCCTGCGCACTTTTCTCGCCACTGCCCTGCTGGGCCTGACTCTCTGCGTCGGCACCGTACACGCGGCCGACCCGCCCAGCATCGATTCCGTCCAGCAAACCCTGGACAAGCTGCCGGACCGCAAACTGCCCGACGCCGACATGAAGGCGCTGCAAAGCATCCTGCAGCAAACGCTCACCTTCCTGGGCAACCAGCAGGACTACCAGCAGCGCCTGGTGGACCTCAAGCGCCAGCTCGAAGACGCGCCGCGCCAGACCGTCGACAACCAGCGCGAACTGACCCGCCTCAAGGCCACCAAGGTGATTCCGGTCGCCCAGCGCTACGCCACCTTGCCGGTGCCGCAACTTGAACAACTGCTGGTGCAGCGCACCACCCAGCAAGGCGACCTGCAAAAGGAACTGGCCGACGCCAACAGCCTGACCATCGCGGCCCAAACCCGTCCCGAGCGCGCCCAGACCGAAATCAGCAGCAGCCAGACACGTATCCAGCAGATCAACGCGACTCTCAAGGCAGGCAAGGACAACGGCAAGACCCTCAGCGGCGACCAGCGCAACCAGCTGAATGCCGAGTTGGCCGCCCTCAACGCCCTGATTCCCCTGCGCCGCCAGGAACTGGCCGGCAACAGCCAACTGCAAGACCTGGGCAACAGCCAGCACGACCTGGTGCTGGAAAAGACCGCGCGCCTGGAGCAGGAAATCCAGGACCTGCAAACCCTGATCAACCAGAAACGCCTGGCCCAGTCCCAGGAAACCGTGACCCAGCAGTCCATCGAAGCCCAGAAGGCCGGTGGCAGCAGCCTGCTCGCCACGGAAAGCGCGGCCAACCTGAAACTGTCCGACTACCTGCTCAAAAGCACTGACCGGCTCAACGAGCTGACCCAGAAAAACCTGCAAACCAAGCAGCAACTGGACAGCGTGACCCAAAGCGACTCGGCGCTGGACGAGCAGATCAACGTGCTCAAGGGCAGCCTGCTACTGTCCAAGATCCTCTACAAACAGAAGCAGGCCCTCCCGCGCCTGACCGTGGACCGCGACCTGGCGGATGACATCGCCAACATTCGCCTGTACCAGTTCGAGGTCAATCAACAGCGCGAACTGATCAGCACCCCGAGCACCTACGTCGACAGCTTGCTGGCCAACCAGCCGGCCGACCAGGTGACGCCACAACTGCGGCGCACCCTGCTGGAACTGGCGATCACCCGCAGCGACCTGCTGGAACGTTTGAGCCGGGAACTGAGCGCACTGCTCAACGAATCCATCACCCTGCAACTGAACCAGAAACAACTGCTGAGCACCGCCACCACCTTGCGGGCGACCCTCGACGAACAGATGTTCTGGATTCCCAGCAACAAGCCGCTGGATACCGAATGGCTGGAAACCGTACCGGCGCACCTGAGCAAACAGGTCAATACCCTGCCGTGGGCCTCCAGCGTCAGCGAGCTGTATGACGGCCTGACCCAGCGCCCGCTGCTGTTCCTGCCCCTGCTGTTGTTGATCGGCGCGCTGCTGTGGCGTCGCAGCTACCTGTATGCCCGGCTGAAAAAAATCCATATGGACATCGGCCACTTCAAACGCGACAGCCAGTGGCACACGCCGGTGGCGATCCTGGTGAATATCGCGCTGGCGATGCCGGTGGCCCTGGGCCTGGCACTCTGCGGCTATGCGTTGCAGATCGACGCCCGCGGGCAAAACGCCAACCTCGGCGCCGCCCTGCTGCAGATCGCCCAGGCGTGGCTGGTGTTCTACACCGCGTATCGGATCCTCGCGCCCGGCGGCGTCGCCGAATTGCACTTCCGCTGGGAAAAACCCCAGGTCGAATTCCTCCAGGGCTGGGTACGCAAGCTCGGGCTCGTGGTACTGGCGTTGGTGGCCGTGGTGGCCATCGCCGAGCATCAGCCGGCAGCGCTGGCCGACGATGTGCTGGGCATCGGCGTGGTACTGACCTGCTACGCACTGATGGCGTGGCTGCTCGGGCGCCTGCTGCTCAACAGCCCGACTCATGAAAAAGCCTCGCTGTTTCGCAAGGCCGTGGGCCTGGTTTTTACGGCACTGCCGGTGGCGCTGTTTATCGCCGTATGTTTTGGCTACTACTACACCGCCCTCAAGCTCAGCGACCGGCTGATCAACACCTTGTACCTGCTGATGTTCTGGCTGGTGATCGAAGCCACCTTCGTACGTGGCCTGGGCGTTGCGGCACGGCGCCTGGCCTATGCGCGGGCCCTGGCCAAACGCCAGGCCGCCAAGGAAGCCGGTGAGGGTGAAGCAGTGATCGAAGAGCCGACCCTGGACATCGAACAGGTCAACGAACAGTCGATGCGCCTGATTCGCCTGGCGCTGCTGGGCGGCTTTATCGCTGCGTTGTACTGGGTATGGTCCGACTTGATCTCGGTGTTTTCCTACCTGGACAACGTCACCCTCTACGAATACACCAGCGGCACCGGCGCCAATATCAGCATGGTGCCCATCAGCATCGGCGACTTGCTCGGCGCCCTGATCATCATCGGCATCACCTTCGCCCTGGCGCGCAACCTGCCCGGCCTCCTGGAAGTGTTGGTGCTGTCCAAGCTCGACCTGGCCCAGGGCAGCGCCTACGCCACCACCACCTTGCTGTCCTATGTGATTGCCGGCGTAGGGTTTGTCTCCACCCTGTCGACCCTCGGCGTGAGCTGGGACAAGTTGCAATGGCTGGTGGCCGCGCTGTCGGTGGGGTTGGGTTTCGGGATGCAGGAAATCTTCGCCAACTTCATCTCCGGCATCATGATCCTGTTCGAGCGGCCGGTACGGATCGGCGACACCATCACCATCGGCAACCTGTCGGGCACGGTGAGCAAGATCCGCATCCGTGCCACCACCATCACCGACTTCGACCGCAAGGACATCATTGTCCCGAACAAGACGTTCATCACCGGGCAACTGATCAACTGGTCGCTGACCGACACCATCACCCGGGTCACCCTGAAGCTGGGCGTGGACTACGGCTCGGACCTGGACCTGGTGAAGGAATTGCTGCTCAAGGCCGCCGCCGAAAACCCACGCGTGTTGAAGGACCCGGCGCCCCACGTGTACTTCCTCAACTTCGGTGAAAGCACCCTCGATCACGAACTGCGCATGCATGTACGGGACCTGGGCGACCGCAACCCGGTGATCGATGAGGTCAACCGCTTCATCAACCGCGAGTTCAAGAACCACCACATCAACATCTCGTTCCGGCAGATGGAGGTTTACCTGAAGAACCTGCATGGCCAGGAATACAAGCTGGTGCCGGTGGAAGAAGAAAACCGGACCATCCTGCCGCCCGCCCAGGACCAGGACCTGCCCGAGCCGCCGCCCGCCAAACTCGACTAAACGCGCTCTCCCCAGCAGAATGGTCGGACATTCTGCTCAGGAGATGGCCGTTGAAAGCCCTCGACGAACTGACCTTCGACAACCGCTTCGCCCGCCTGGGCGACGGCTTCTCAACCCATGTGCTGCCCGAGCCCATCGACGAACCGCGTTTAGTGGTGGCGAGCGAGGCAGCCATGGCGCTGCTGGATCTCGACCCCGCCGTGGCCGAAACACCGGTATTTGCCGAGCTGTTCGGCGGGCACAAGCTGTGGGCCGAGGCCGAGCCGCGGGCGATGATCTATTCCGGGCATCAGTTTGGCTCGTACAACCCGCAACTGGGGGATGGCCGCGGATTGTTGCTGGGCGAGGTGTACAACCAGGCCGGCGAGCATTGGGACCTGCACCTCAAGGGTGCCGGGCAAACCCCGTACTCGCGCATGGGCGATGGTCGTGCGGTGTTGCGCTCGTCGATCCGGGAGTTTCTGGCGTCGGAAGCACTGCATGCGCTGGGCATTCCCAGCAGTCGTGCGCTGTGTGTGATCGGTTCCACCACGCCGGTGTGGCGCGAGAAACAGGAGCGCGCCGCCATGGTGCTGCGCCTGGCCCACAGCCATGTGCGCTTTGGGCATTTCGAATATTTCTACTACACCAAGAAGCCTGAATTGCAGAAGCAATTGGCGGAGCACGTGCTGTCCCTGCACTTCCCGGAATGCATGGAACAGCCCGAGCCGTACCTGGCGATGTTCCGCGAAATCGTCGAGCGTAATGCCGAGATGATCGCCAAGTGGCAGGCCTATGGGTTCTGCCATGGAGTGATGAACACCGACAACATGTCGATCCTCGGCATCACCTTCGACTTCGGGCCGTTTGCATTTTTGGACGATTTCGACGCGCAGTTCGTCTGCAACCACTCCGACCATGAAGGGCGTTATTCCTTCAGCAACCAGGTGCCGATCGGGCAGTGGAACCTGAGCGCACTGGCCCAGGCGTTGACGCCGTTTATCAGCGTCGAGGCGCTGCGGGAAACGCTGGGGCTGTATCTGCCGTTGTTCCAGGCCCACTACCTGGACCTGATGCGCCGCCGACTGGGCCTCACCACCGCCGAAGATGACGATCAGAAACTGGTGGAGCGCCTGCTGCAACTGATGCAGAACAGCGGCGTCGACTACACCCTGTTCTTCCGCCGGCTGGGGGATGAATCCGCCGCATTGGCCGTGGCGCGGTTGCGCGACGACTTTGTCGACCTCAAGGGGTTTGACGGGTGGGCGGATCTGTACAAGGCGCGCGTGGAGCGCGACGCCAGCGGCACAGAAGAACAGCGACGTGAGCGGATGCATGGGGTGAATCCGCTTTATATCCTGCGCAACTATTTGGCGCAGAACGCCATCCAGGCGGCGGAGCTTGGGGATTACAGCGAAGTGCGCCGGCTGCATGAAGTGCTGACCAAACCGTTTGAAGAGCAGCCGGGGATGGAGCAATACGCTCAGCGGCCGCCGGATTGGGGGAAGCATTTGGAGATTAGTTGTTCTTCATAGCGCGACCTAGATAAAGGTCTCCACTGAAACCCCAAAGCGCTCCGCCAGCCAACGAATCTGCCGCAGGTTGAGCTGGCGTTTGCCACTAAGTACTTCAGAGACAACCGACTGCGCACCAACGCCCGGGAGATCACTTTGGGTCAAGCCATGCTCTCGCATCATTGAACGTAGCACTTCAACGCCACTGGCAACGGGCATCGGCCGGTGCTCGAGATCGTAGGCCTCGATCCAGTCACTGAGGATATCCACCAGGCTCATGAGCGGGCTGGATTCATCTTCGCCTATCAGGTCCAGCAATTCGTCGAGGGCGCTGACCAAGGTATCGTAGTCCGCCTCGTTTCTTGGCTTGCGCAGCAATGACGAAACAAATTGCCAGTGTTCGGCAGCCTGCCTGATGAGTGCGCTCATCTGATTTTCTCCTTCCATTTACCTTGCTCATATTCACGGTGATCGAACAGGTACTTGATATAAATTCGTTGTACTTGGTAATGCACGAAGGCAATCAACCTCAGCTTATTGCCCCCGATGTCAAACACATGGAACTGCCCGACTTTGTCTGTTGCAGGGAACATTCCTTTCATCGACGCAAAGTCGGCGGGACTGTTGCGTTTCATTCTGCGATACCACTCATCCAGTGCCGTGGCTGAATGCGGCCATCTTTCTTTCGCTTCCCATATCCTTTTTTCGCTGATCACTCGCATGCAACATCCTTATCGCATCTTGCTATGAAGGTTAGTCTTGCCGAAAAAATATCGCAATCTGCGATATTCCTTGGCGGACCAGTGGCGCAATTCCAAGCACCCTTCAACAGCCTAGATACGCCGCGATAGAAGTCACCACCAAAAATGTGAACGCGTACGTCACTAGCGTCGAACCTTGATAAACACCCTTCCCGGCTCCAAATAGAACCCATTGGCCACTTTCACGGAGCCCAGCATGTCCGACTCTCTAGTAATCCCCTGCCCCCACTGCAACGGTCTTAACCGCATCCCCAATGAACGCCTGGGCGATGCGCCTAAATGCGGGCGCTGCAAGCAACCGGTGCTGCTGAGCAAACCCTTTGAGCTGAAACAGGGCGATTACGCCAGCCAGATCAAGGGCGACCTGCCGTTGCTGGTGGACGTGTGGGCCGAATGGTGCGGGCCGTGCAAGTCGTTTGCACCGGTGTTTGAGCAGGCCGCCGGGCAGTTGGCCGGGAAGTGCCGATTGGCCAAGCTCGATAGCGAGGCCAATCAGCAGTTATCCGCTCAGTTGGGGATTCGCTCGATTCCCAGCCTGATCCTGTTCAAGAATGGCCGGGAAGTGGCGCGTCAGAGCGGTGCGTTTCCGTTACCGCAGTTGATGAGCTGGCTGCGCAGTCAGGGCGTTTGAGGTAGCGGGACGCCCCGGTCCATCACATGCCCCATCAGCAATACGCCCAATTCGCTCAATTGATGAATGGCCAACGCGACATCGCGCTGCTTGCCGGTGAGGTCGTCGGAAAGGTCGAGCAAGAGGGTGGTGACTGAGGAGAAGGTTTCGTAGGTATTGAGGATCAGGGTTTCGGTGGCTTGGCCGGGGCTGACTGTAAAAAGGTACGACGGGTGATTTGGAGTAGCTTTAAACATGGTCGACATTCCTGATTGGAGCCGCCATCTGATCGCTACTAAACGAATTAGGGTGGCAGCTGTACGCAGGTTAGTAGACCGGGAAATGTCGAAGCCGGCGCGCCCGAAGACGCCCTACGCACAGCTACCATCAAGCACAGACTCAGCGCCTGAAAGATGAAGCTTATGCACTTAACGACAAACACTCGGGCTACTAAACCCGATCACTGAGAATTCAGCGACCGAGCAACCTTAGAGACGCCCATCCAGACGCACAAGCCGGCGGATTCTGGCGTAACTGTAGGCAACGGCGCAAGACGACGATTTCCCTGTAGGAACAAAGACCAAATGTGGGAGCGGGCTTGCTCGCGAATGCGGTGAGTCAGTCAATAGAGAATTCGACTGATCCACCGCATTCGCGAGCAAGCCCGCTCCCACATGGGTGATGTATTGCCTGCTGGATCACGCGTTTTCCAGCAAGTTATGCAATTCCACAAACTGCTGTGTCAGCTTGTGCCGTGGGTCCAGGTGGATCAGCGGCATGTTCGCCTGGTGCGATTCACGCATGCGCACCGAACTGGTGAGGTACACCGGCAGTACCGGCAAACCTTCGGCAATCAATTCATCCAGCATCTGCTGCGGCAGGCTCGCCCGGGCCTGGAACTGGTTGACCACGATCCCTTCTACTTCCAGCCCTTCGTTGTGGTCTTCCTTCAATTCTTCGATCTCGGCCAACAGGCCATACAGCGCCTGGCGGGAGAAGCTGTCGCAATCGAAGGGGATCAACACACGATCAGCGGCAATCAGCGCTGAAACGGCATAGAAGTTCAGCGCCGGCGGCGTATCCAGGTAGATCCGGTCGTAGTCCTCGCTCAATTCATCCAGCAGCTTTCGCAGCTTGTTGATCTTGTGCTTGGCCTCGAGCTTGGGCTGCAGGTCTGCCAGTTCCGCGGTGGCGGTGATGACGTGCAGGTTGTCGAACGGGGTTTCGTAGATATCCACCTGGTTCTTCTTCGAAAACGGCCCGGAAGACAGGGTTTGCTTGAAGAAGTCGGCGATTCCCATGGGGATATCGTCGCCGGTCAGCCCGGTGAGGTACTGGGTAGAGTTAGCCTGGGCATCGAGGTCCACCAACAGGGTTCGATAGCCTTCGCTGGCGCTGACCGCCGCCAGGTTGCAGGCAATGCTGGACTTGCCAACACCGCCTTTTTGGTTGAACACCACGCGCCGCATGGAAAAACCTCCGTGTATCAATGAATGACCCGAGTGTAGAGGGCAAAAGCGCCCGTTAGCTACCTCGTTTGTTCCTGTACTACAGCATCAGAGGCTCTATCTCGCATAACAATTTCCCGTCTGTCCGACAAAGCAGGAATTGCCTGACACCTGCTGCCCTACCTGCATGATGGACAATCGGTAATTCTTTCCAGCGAATTTGTAATCATCCGTGAACAATTCTTTACCAAAGTTTGCTAGAACCCCGCAGCACCGGGATAATGCGCGCCATTCGGCGATTGCACCCTGTCCCGGTATTCGGGGCCAATGGCCGCACAAGGAAGCCCGCAGGGGCGGGATAACTTCTCAGTGATCAATTTCAACATCGCCCAATGGCGCGCCTGGGCTCCCGGGCTCGAAAGCGCGGACGACTGGCGTACCTGGTGCCGGCAGCCGATGTTGCTCGCCCGCAGCGACGCGGCACCCGACGTGTCCTTCCTGCCGGCCATGCAGCGCCGGCGCCTGAGCCGCCTGGCGCGCATGGCCTTCAGTGTGGGCTGGCCCCTGGCCGAAGGCTTGCAACAGTTGCCATTGGTGTTTGTTTCCCGTCACGGCGAAACCCCACGCACCCTCGATATTCTCAGCGACCTGGCCAACGACGAGCCCCTGTCGCCGACCCAGTTCAGCCTGTCGGTGCATAACGCGGTGATTGGCCTGTGGTCGATCCTGCGCAATGAAACCAGTGAAATGACCGCCCTCGCCGCCGCCGGCGATGGCCTGGAGCACGGCATGCTCGAAGCCGCTGCCCTGCTCAATGAAGGCGCACCGGCTGTATTGCTGATCATTACCGAGGAACAGCCCCCCGAAGCCTATGCGCGCTGGATCGAGGACGTGCCCTTCCCCTACGCCCTCGGCCTGCTGCTGACACCGGGCGACGAGTGGCAGCTGGAACTGAATACAGCCGCTGTCCAACCCACCACCAAAGCCCAGTGGCCCCACGCCCTGAACCTGCTGCGCACCCTGCTGAACGAACAGGGCGCCTGCCAACATGCCTGGAAGAACCGAGTATGGAACTGGCAACGCAAGTCCTGACCGAAAAGCCCCGGAAGGCCTACTACTGGCGCCTGTTCGCCACTGCCACCGCCTTCGCCCTGTTTGGCCTCGGCGGCCTGTGCCTGCGTGTCCTGGTGTTTCCGCTGCTCAGTTGCCTGCCGGGTGATGCCAAACAGCATCAGCGACGCGCCCGCCACACCATCAGCTGCCTGTTCTGGTTGTTTATCCGCATGATGACGCGCCTGGGCATCCTGACCTACAGCGTCGAAGGCGCGGAAAAGCTCGGCCGCCCGGGCCAGATGATCATTGCCAACCACCCATCGCTGGTGGACGTGGTGTTCCTGATCGCCCAGATGCGCCAGACCAACTGCGTGGTCAAGCAGAGCCTGTGGCAGAACCCCTTCACCCGGGGCCCGGTGCGCGACGCCGGCTACATCAGCAACGACGGCAGCGCCGACATGCTCGACGCCGCCGCCGATGCCCTGCGGGACGGCCAGACCCTGATCATTTTCCCGGAAGGCACCCGCACCTCACCGGGCCAGGCACCGACCTTTCATCGCGGCGCCGCCGCCATTGCCCTGCGCGGTGCAAGCATCATCACTCCGGTAGTGATCAAGGTCAGCCCCACCACACTGACCAAGGCCGAACCCTGGTATCGCATCCCGAATCGCCGCTTTCACTTCAGTTTGCGCGTGGGTGCCGATATAGAACCACAGGCGTTTGCCGCACAAGGGCCCGCGCCCCAGGCATCACGCAAGCTCAACGATTACCTGCACCAGTATTTTATTAAGGAGCTCGCCGAAGATGAGCGACCAACACCGCCTTGAGCACGACATAAAAACGCTGATCATCGAGGCCCTGGGCCTGGAAGACATCAGCGAGAGCGACATCGGCAACGAGCAAACCCTGTTCGGCGAAGGCCTTGGCCTGGATTCAGTCGACGCCCTGGAATTGGGCCTGGCGATCCAGAAAAAGTACGGCATCAAGATCGATGCCGACGCCAAGGACACCCGCAATCACTTCACCAACGTGGCCAGCCTCGCGGCGTTCGTCACGGCCCGACAGGCAGCTTGAGACCGTACCATGCAAACTCGTGACGATATTTTCAACACCTTGCGCGACGCCCTGGTGGAACTGTTTGAACTGGAACCGGAACGCGTCACGCTCGACGCCAACCTGTACCAGGACCTGGAAATCGACAGCATTGATGCAGTGGACCTGATCGACCACATCAAGCGCCAGACCGGCAAGAAAATCGCCGCCGAAGAGTTCAAGGCCGTGCGTACCGTGAATGACGTGGTCGAGGCGGTCTACCGTCTGGTTCAACCGGCCGCATGAGCCGGCTGATCGGCCTTGGCCTGTTGCTGGCGGGGCTGCTGTACCCTTTTGCGGTGTATTACGGCACTGAGCATTTTGCCCCGTGGCAATTTGGCCTGCTGCTGGGCAGCCTGTGGCTGTTGCGCGCCCTGACCGGCGCCAGGCGCCCGGGCAGCCGCTGGATGGCGGCGGCGATCATTGTCTTTTGCCTGCTGCTCGCCTGGTTCGACAACCCGCAGATGCTGCGCTGGTACCCGAGCCTGGTCAGCGCCTTCATGCTGGCACTGTTCGGCCTGAGCCTGAAATACGGGCCGCCGATGGTCGAGCGCCTGGCGCGCATGAGCGAGCCGCAACTGCCCGAAGAAGCGATTGTGTATACCCGCCAGGTCACCGTGGTGTGGAGTGTATTTTTCCTGTGTAACGGCCTGCTCGCCGCCGCGCTCACCCTGTGGGCGCCGCTGAGCTGGTGGACGTTGTACAACGGCATGATCGCCTACGGGCTGATGGGGCTGTTGTTTGCAGTGGAATGGCTGGTACGACAAAGGGTTCGAGGCCGCGTATGAATTGGTTGAATCTTGAGCACTTGCTGCTTGAGCCTGTGGAGCAGCGTTTGGTGACCACCGAACCTGCCCTGGATCACCCACACCTGTGGGAGAAGTCCCTGAGCCTGGCCGCCGGGTTGCAAGCCCGGGGCATCCAGCGCCTGGCGGTGTACCTGGAAGATGCCGGCTTGCTGGCGATCGCCCTGCTGGGTGCGTGGCGCGCAGGCGTCAGCGTGTTGTTGCCCGCCGACCTGCAACCACAGACGCGCCAGCGCTGGGACGATGCCGTCGACGCCTGGCTGACCGAGGCCGGCGACCTGGACGCGCTGTATCAAGCGCCATCAAGCGCCGCGGCCCTGGACCTGGACGCCTGCTGTCTGAGCCTGTGCACCTCCGGCTCCAGCGGCGAGCCCAAGCGCATCGACAAAACCCTGCGGCAGATGGCCAATGAAGTCCAGGCGCTGGAAACCCTGTGGGGCGCCGACCTCGGCGAGGCCTGCATCATCGGCAGCGTCGCCACCCAGCATATCTATGGCTTGCTGTTCCGGGTGCTGTGGCCGTTGTGTGCCGGGCGCACCTTTGTGCGCCAACAGTTGGCATTTCCCGAGGACTTGCAGCGCGCCAGCCGGGAGCATGCGCAATTTGCCTGGGTCGCCAGCCCGGCGCTCCTCAAGCGCATGGGTGACAACCTCGACTGGCCAGCGCTTACACCGGTCAAACGGGTGTTTTCCTCCGGCGGCGCCTTGCCCCTTGAAGCCGCCGGCAGCCTGCATCAGCGTTTGCAGCAATGGCCGACGGAAATCCTCGGCAGCTCGGAAACCGGCGGCATCGCCTGGCGCCAGGGCGAACAACCGTGGCAGCCGTTTGCCGACGTGCAGCTGAGCCAGGACGCCGACGGCGCCTTGCGCATCGCCTCGCCATACTTGCCCGCCGGCCATGTCGAACAGACCGCCGACGCCGCCACCATCCACGCCGACGGCCGCTTCGAATTGCTCGGCCGCCTGGACCGCATCGTCAAGCTGGAAGAAAAACGCATCTCCCTGCCGATGCTGGAACAGGCGCTGATGGACCATGCCTGGGTCGCTGAAACGCGCCTGGGCGTGGTGCAGGAAAACCGCGCCTCCCTCGGCGCCCTCGTGGTGCTCAGCGCAGACGGCTTGCATGCCCTGCGTAACCAGGGCCGGCGCACCGTCACCCAAACCCTGCGCCAGCACTTGAGCCAACACTGCGAAGCCCTGGCGCTGCCCCGCCGCTGGCGCCTGTTGCGCCAATTGCCGCTGAACACCCAAGGCAAGCTGCCCCAGGCCGACGTCGAAGCCCTGCTGCTGGCACCGCGCCCGAAAGCCCCGGAAGTACTGGAACAAGTCGAAGCCAACGGTGAATGGACCCTGCAACTGGCGATCCCGCCGGACCTCGCCTACTTCAGCGGCCACTTCCCGCAAACCCCGGTGCTGCCGGGTGTGGTGCAAGTGGATTGGGCGCTGAGCCTGGGCCAGCAACTGCTCAAGCTGCCGGGGCCGTTCGCCGGGATGGAGGTGCTCAAGTTCCAGCAACTGGTACGCCCGGATGACCGGATCGAACTGCACCTGCGGTTCGACCAGGAGCGCGGCAAGTTGTACTTCGCCTACCGCAATGAGGCGGCCGCCTGCTCCAGTGGGCGGATCGTGCTGGGGAGGGTCAGTGATTAAGCTTTTGTGGCGAGGGAGCTTGCTCCCGATGGAGTGCGCAGCACTCCCAACCCAGGCACTGTGGTTTATCAGGCAAATCGGTGTCGCCTGTGTTGGGGCCGCTTCGCAGCCCAGCGGGAGCAAGCTCCCTCGCCACGCACAGCGCTTGTGCCAATGGGGTACCTGTTATGCATAAGCCCTGCGCCTTGATCCCGGTCTATAACCACGAAGCCGCCGTGCCCGCCGTGGTGCGCACCGTGCTGGACAGCGGCCTGCCATGCCTGCTGGTAGACGACGGCAGCAGCGCCGCCTGCGCCGCCGTGCTGGCGCAACTGGCAACCCTCGACAACGTGTCACTGCTGACCCTGCCCGCCAACCAGGGCAAAGGCGCCGCCGTCATGGCCGGCTTTCGCGAAGCCGCACGCCTGGGTTTCACCCACGCCCTGCAAGTGGACGCCGACGGCCAGCACGACCTGCGGGAAGTCGGTACCTTCCTCGACGCCTCCCGCGCCCACCCGAATGCGGTGATCTGCGGCTACCCGGAATACGACGACAGCGTGCCCAAGGGCCGCCTTTACGCGCGCTACCTGACCCACGTTTGGGTGTGGATCAACACCTTGTCGCTGCAGATCCGCGATTCCATGTGCGGCTTTCGCGTGTACCCACTGCCACCGACCCTGGCCTTGATGGACTCGGCCAACATCGGCAAACGCATGGATTTCGACTCCGACATCCTGGTGCGCCTCGCCTGGCGCAACCAGCCGATGCGCTGGCTGCCGACCAAGGTGCACTACCCCGCCGACGGCCTGTCGCACTTTCGCCTGTTCCACGACAACGCGCTGATTTCCTCGATGCACACCCGGCTGTTCTTCGGCATGTTGGTGCGCGCGCCGATGATCCTCTGGCGCCGGTGGCAGGCATGAGCCAGGACACCAAGCACTGGGCCGACCGCGAGGAGCGCGGCAGCTTCTGGCTGATGAAATTCACCGCCTTCGCCGCCAAGGTCCTCGGGCGCCGGCTGCTGAGCCCGCTGCTCTACGGCATCGTTTTCTACTTCTTTCTGTTCGGCCGCACGGCCCGCCAAAGCGCCTGGCAATACCAGCAGCGCCTGGCCGACTGGAGCCGGCGCGACGACCTGCGCCCTACCCACAGAAGCGTCTTCGGCCAGTTCATGGCGTTCGCCGACGCCCTGCTGGACAAGCTCGACGTATGGAACGGCAAGCTGCGCCTGGAGCAGATCGAAATCATCGACCCGGCCCAACTGCGCGGCCAACTGCGTAGCGAACGCGGGCAGATGCTGGTGGGCGCGCACCTGGGCAATCTTGAGGTGTGCCGCGCCCTCGCCGAGCTTGGCGAAAAGGTCACCATGAACGTGCTGGTGCACACCAAGCACGCTGAACGTTTCAACCGGATTCTGGGCGAAGCCGGGGCGACCAATCTGCGCCTGATCCAGGTCAGCGAACTTGACCCGGCAGTGATGATGCTGCTCAGCCAGCGCCTCGACGACGGCGAGTGGCTGGCGATTGCCGGCGACCGCGTACCGCTGCATGGCGGGCGCACGGTACGCGTGGATTTCCTCGGCCATGACGCCGCCTTCCCCCAAGGCCCGTGGCTGTTGGCCGGTTTGCTGAAATGCCCGGTCAACCTGCTGATGTGCTTGAAGCATCAAGGCCGTTATCGCCTGATCATCGAGCCGTTTGCCCGGTTGATCGAATGGAAACGCAGCGACCGCCAGCAGGTGATCGCACAATGGACCGCCCGCTACGCCGAGCGCCTGGGCCAGTTCTGCCTGGAAGCGCCCCAACAATGGTTCAACTTTTACCCTTTCTGGAAGACCGATGACGACGCATCTTGAGCCGGTAACCTTCGGCGAAATTCCCCTGCGCATCGAAGACGTGCTGGCCCTGGCCAACCGTCAGGCGCCGACTCAACTGCAAGCTGATGCCAAGTACCGCCAGCGCATCGCCAAGGGCGCGCAGTTCCTGGATTCGTTGCTGGACAAGGAAGGCGTGATCTACGGCGTGACCACCGGCTACGGCGACTCGTGCGTGGTGGCCGTGCCGCTGGAGCACGTCGAAGCACTGCCCCGCCACCTCTACACGTTCCACGGCTGCGGCCTGGGCAAGTTGCTGGATGCGCAAGCCACCCGCGCGGTGCTGGCGGCGCGGTTGCAGTCGCTGTGCCATGGCGTGTCGGGCGTGCGCGTGGAGTTGCTGGAGCGCCTGCACGCGTTCCTGGAATTTGACGTGCTGCCGCTGATTCCGGAAGAAGGCTCGGTAGGCGCCAGCGGTGACTTGACGCCGCTGTCCTACGTGGCCGCAACCTTGTCAGGCGAGCGCGAAGTGCTGTTCCGTGGCGAACGCCGCCAGGCGGCGGAGGTGCACCGCGAGCTGGGCTGGGACCCGCTGGTACTGCGCCCGAAAGAGGCCCTGGCACTGATGAACGGCACCGCCGTGATGACCGGCCTCGCCTGCCTGGCCTTCGCCCGCGCCGACTACCTGCTGCAACTGGCCACGCGCATCACCGCGCTGAACGTGGTGGCGCTGCAAGGCAATCCGGAGCATTTCGACGAGCGCCTGTTCGCCGCCAAGCCGCACCCGGGGCAGATGCAAGTCGCCGCCTGGCTGCGCAAGGATCTGGCGATTGACGCGCCGACCGCGCCGCTGCATCGCCTGCAAGACCGTTACTCCCTGCGCTGCGCGCCCCACGTCCTGGGCGTGCTGGCCGACAGCCTGAACTGGTTGCGCTCGTTCATCGAGATCGAACTCAACAGCGCCAACGACAACCCGATCATCGACGCCGAAGAAGAACGCGTGCTGCACGGCGGCCACTTCTACGGCGGCCACATCGCGTTCGCCATGGACAGCCTCAAGACCCTGGTGGCCAACGTCGCCGACCTGCTGGACCGCCAGCTCGCGCTGCTGGTGGACGTGCGTTACAACCACGGCTTGCCGAGCAATTTGTCGGGTGCGCCAGCCGAGCGGGCGATGATCAACCACGGCTTCAAGGCTGTGCAGATCGGCACCAGCGCCTGGACCGCCGAAGCGCTGAAAAACACCATGCCGGCCAGCGTGTTCTCGCGCTCCACCGAGTGCCACAACCAGGACAAGGTGAGCATGGGCACCATCGCCGCCCGCGATGCGATTCGTGTGCTGGAACTGACCGAACAAGTCGCCGCCGCCACCTTGCTCGCCGCTAATCAGGGCGTATGGCTGCGGGCTCAGGCAGAAGACGCGCGCCCGCTGCCCCCGGCGCTGGCTGCCATGCACATCGAACTGGCCAAAGACTTCCCGCCGGTCATCGAAGACCGCGCCCTGGAAGGCGAACTGCGCCTGTGCCTGAAACGCATTGCCGAGCAACACTGGAGGCTGCATGCGTAGCCCCGGCGTGTTGCACTGCGACACTGAAATCCTCGTGCCGTTTTTCGACATCGACACCATGAACGTGGTGTGGCACGGGCACTACGTAAAGTACCTGGAAGTCGCCCGCTGCGCCTTGCTGGACAAGCTCGGCCACAACTACACAGCGATGCTGCAAGCGGGTTACGCCTGGCCGGTGATCGATATGCAACTGCGCTATGTGCGCGGTGCAACCTTCGGCCAGACCATCAACGTGCGCGCCAGCCTGGTGGAGTGGGAGAACCGCTTGAAGGTCAATTACCTGATCAGCGACAAGGCCACCGGTGAGCGTCTGACCCGCGCCAGCACCGTGCAAGTGGCGGTGGAAATTGCCAGCCGCGAAATGCAGTTGGCGTCGCCAAAAATATTCACTGACGCCATAGAGAGAGCCTTGAAATGAGATTCCCTGTGGGAGCGGCGGTGCGACGATTCGACTTGCTCGCGAAAATCGTCAACGATAACGCAGGCCGCCTGACACCCCGTGGCGCCCTCAGGTTCTTCGCGAGCAAGTCGAATCGTCGCACCGCCGCTCCCACAGGAATCGCCTTCATTCTGTTGTTAAGCATTCCAGGCCTGGCCCATGCTTTCGACCTGCAACAACTCAGTGATCAGCTTGCAAAGCCAACGGTGATCCACGGAAACTTCATCCAGGAAAAACACCTGCGCGCGCTGCCGCAGCCGCTGACCAGCAAAGGCACCTTCGTCCTGGCCAAGGACCACGGCCTGCTGTGGCTGCTGAAAACCCCGCTGCAACAGGACTACCGCATCAGCGCCAACGGCATCGCCCGGCGTGACGCCAACGGCTGGCAATTGCTGCCGAACAAGAGCGCCGGCGCCGAGCAGAACCGTTTGTTCCTCGCAGTGTTGCAGGGCGACAGCAGTGGCTTGCAGCGTGACTTCGAGCTGCAACTGCAAGGCGAAGCCCAGCAGTGGAAACTCACGTTGATCCCGCGCTCGCTGCTGCTCAAGCAGGTGTTCACCCAAATCAATATCGACGGCGGCGAACTGGTGCAGAAGATCGAGCTGCTGGAAACCCAGGGCGACAGCACCGTACTGCGCATGCAGGACAGCACCAGCAGCCAGCCCTTGAGCGACGCGGAGCAACACGACTTTGCCGAGTGAACGCTGGTTGCCGCGCCTGTTCCTGATCCTGCTGGTGGCCGTGTTGGCCCTGGCGGGCTGGCAATGGCGCCATGGCGCACCGCTGTCGGCGAACCTGATGGAACTGGTGCCCGGCACCGCGCCGGATGCGCTGGAGCTGCGGGCCGAACAGCGCATGCAGGAACCGCTGAACCGCGAAATGCTGGTGCTGGTGGGGCATGCCGATCGACAAAAAGCCGTGGCCATGGCGACGCAATTGGGCGAAGCCTGGCAAGCCAGCGGCCTGTTTGAAAAGGTCCAGTGGAACCTCCAAGCCGACCTGCCGGCCCTGCGTCAGCAGTTGCTGCAAGGCCGGCTGGCGATGCTCTCGGCCAAGGATCGCGAGCAACTGATCGACGAGCCCCAGGCGTTTATTCAGCAGCGGGTTCAGGCGCTGTTCGACCCGTTCACCGGCTTCAGCCTGGTGCCGAGCCAGGACGATTGGCTGGGCCTCACCGGGCGCATCCAGAACAGCCAGCCGCAACACGGTTCGGTGCAGCTGGATATCGGCAGCGGCGCGCTGATCGCCGATGCCGACGGCAAAAGCTGGGTACTGCTGCGGGCCCGCACCACCGGCAATGCCTTCGACATGAAACTGCCGCTGCAAGTGGCTGACCTGCTCAAGGCCAGCCGCGAGCAGGCCGACCAGCAAGGCGCGCAATTGCTCGCCGCCAGCGGCCTGCTGTATGCAGCCAATGGTCAGCAGCAGGCCACCCGGGAAATCACTTGGGTCGGCGGCGGCGCGACGGTAGGCATCCTGTTATTGCTGCTGCTTGCGTTCCGCCGCTGGCGGGTGTTGCTGGCGTTCGTGCCGGTGCTGGTGGGCATGCTGTTTGGTGCGGTGGCCTGCGTGGCGCTGTTCGGGCATATGCATGTGATCACGCTGGTGCTGGGCTCGAGCCTGATCGGCGTGGCGGTGGATTACCCGCTGCATTACCTGTCCAAGAGCTGGAGCATGAGCCCTTGGCGCAGTTGGCCAGCGTTGCGCGTGACCTTGCCGGGCCTGAGCCTGAGCCTGGCCACCAGTTGCATCGGTTACCTGGCCCTGGCGTGGACGCCGTTCCCGGCGCTGACGCAAATCGCGGTGTTCTCCGCTGCCGGTCTGGTGGGCGCTTACCTGTCGGCCGTGTGCCTGTTGCCGGCCTTGCTCAAAGGCGTCGAGCTGCGCCCGGCGCAATGGCCGCTGCGCATTGCCGAGTTCCTGCTGAGCGTGCGCGAGTCGCTGCTCAAGCGCCTGCCAAGCCCGGTGTTGTTGATACTGGTGTTGGTGTTTTGCGCCGGTGGGCTGTGGCACCTGAACAGCAAAAACGATATCCGCCAGTGGATCGGTGCGCCACCGCAGTTGCTGCAGGAAGCCCAGGCCGTTGCGCGGATTACCGGGTTCCAGCCCACCAGCCAGTTCTTCCTCGTGCGGGCGGACAACCAGCAGCAGTTGCTGGAACGCCAGGCCGCGCTGAGCCAGCGCCTGGATCAGTTGGTGAACATGGACAAGCTCCAGGGTTACCTGGCGCTCAACCAGTTGGTCAGCGCGCCGGCGGAGCAACAGCAACTGCGCGAGGCCCTGAAACAGCTGCCGCAGTACTGGCAGCCATTGCTGGACCTCGGCGTACCCGCCAGCGCGCTGCAAGCCGAGCTGACCCAGTTGCAGGCCTTGCCCACCGAGGACATCGACGCAGCACTGGTCGGCCCGCTGGCCGAGCCGTGGCGCACGCTGTGGCTGGGGAATGTCGACGGTGGCGTGGCGGCGATGGTGAGCCTGCAAGGCTTGAACAACCCAGCCTTGCTGCGGGTGCAGGCCCTGGATCTGCCCGGCGTGCAGTTGGTGGATCGCCTCGGCGACTTGAACCAGGTGTTCGCCGCCACACAGATCAGCGCGGCGGAATTGAAATTGATGTCCTGCGTGTTGATCGTACTGCTGCTGATCCTGCCGTTCGGCTTCGGCGGCGCCTTGCGCATCGTCGCCCTGCCGTTGCTGGCGGCGCTGTGCAGCCTGGCCAGCCTGGGTTGGCTGGGGCAGCCGCTGACGTTGTTCAGCCTGTTCGGCCTGCTGCTGGTGACCGCCATCAGCGTCGACTACGCGATCCTGATGCGTGAACAAATTGGCGGCGCCGCCGTGAGCCTGTTGGGAACACTGTTGGCGGCCGTGACTACTTGGCTATCGTTCGGCCTGCTGGCTATTTCCAGCACACCGGCGGTGAGTAATTTTGGGCTGTCGGTGAGCCTGGGGCTGGCGTTCAGCTTCATGCTGGCGCCGTGGGCCAGCCCGTCCGGGACAAGGAAGATGAGATGAGCAGCCAATACCTGAGTAAAAACTACGTCGAAGAAACCAAATTCGGCTTCTGGTTCCTGCGCAGCCACACCTGGCAGCACCATGTGCTGCGCGTGGCCATCAACGACCTGCGCAGCCTGTTCAGCGACCCGCTGCCGGTTGCCCCGGTGCTGCTGGACGCTGGTTGCGGCCAGGGCAAGTCGTTCCAGTATTTGCAGCAAGTGTTCGCCCCCGAGCGCCTGATCGGCCTGGATGCTGACCCACACAGCCTCGACCTGAGCCGCGCCGAAGCCGCGCGCCAGGGCATCGCCATCGAGTTGATCGGCAGCGATTGCGCGACCCTCGACGTGGCCGACGCCAGTGTCGATGTGCTGTTCTGTCACCAGACTTTCCATCATCTGGTAGAACAACATCGCGCCCTGAAAGAGTTCTATCGCGTGCTCAAGCCGGGCGGCTACCTGCTGTTTGCCGAATCCACCGAGGCCTATATCGACACCTGGGTCATTCGCTGGCTGTTTCGTCACCCGATGCATGTGCAGAAAAGCGCCGAGGAGTACCTTGAGATGATTCGCGAGCAGGGCTTTGAGTTCGGCCCGCAGAACGTCTCGTACCCGTACCTGTGGTGGAGCCGCGCCACCGACTTCGGCCTGCTTGAGCGCTGGGGCCTGCGCCAGCCAAAACCGGCCGGCCAGCGCGAAGAAACCCTGGTCAACGTGGTTGCCCGCAAACCTCTGGCGAGCGCTGAAACATGATCCGAATGCTGTTGATCGGCTGCCTGTTGCTGCTGGGCGCGTGCGCCAGCCAGCCGCCGTTGCCGTCGAAAAACCCGGTGCTGAGCCTGCCGTTGCAACTGCATGTGCAGCGCGAACAGGATGGCCAACGCCAGGACTGGTTGCTGGTGATGCAGCGCGAAGGCGGCGGGATTCGCTGGTCGATGATGGACCCGCTGGGCATTCCCCAGGCTCGGCAGATGCTGATCAATGGCGCCTGGCAGGCCGACGGTCTGCTGCCGCCCAATCCCCAGGCGCGTGAACTGTTTGCCGCGCTGTTGTTCGCCCTGACCTCGGCGGATGAAGTTTCCAGGCTGTACCCCGGCACCCAGGAAATGGACCTGATCCGCACCCTGCCGTCCCACTGGAAGATCACCTATCACTCCTCCCTGGTGTTTCGCGTGGACGTGATCGGGCAACACCTGACCTACCACATCTCGCCGCTAGGGGCTGCCCGATGAGCGCCTACCTCAATGCCCTCGGCGTGATCTGCGCCCTGGGCCGCGACAAGCGCGAAGTCAGCCGCAGCCTGTTTGCCGGCGACTGCTCCGGCATGCGCGCCGAAAGCGGCTGGGTGCCGGAGCGTGTGTTGCCGGTGGCCGCTGTGCACGGTGAACTGGCGGCGATACCGCCCGGGCTGGAATCCCATCGCAGCCGCAATAACCAGTTGCTGCTGGAAGCCGCGTTGCAGATTGACGACGAGATCCGGCAAGCGATCCAGACGTTCGGCGCGTCGCGCATTGGCATCGTGCTCGGCACCAGCACCTCGGGCATCGATGAAGCCAGCCGTGGCATCGCCCACTATCTGCGGGAAAACCAGTTCCCCGCCGACTACGACTATCAGCAACAGGCGCTTGGCGCCCCGGCCGATTTCCTCGCCGACTGGCTGCAACTGAGCGGCCCGGCCTACGTGATTTCCACCGCCTGCACCTCCAGCGCACGAGCGCTGATGAGTGCCCAACGCCTGTTGGACCTGGGCGTGTGCGATGCGGTGATCTGCGGTGGTGTCGACACGCTGTGCAAGCTGACCCTCAATGGTTTTTCGTCGCTGGAGGCGGTTTCGGCAGAGCGCTGCAATCCGTTTTCGCTGAACCGCAACGGCATCAATATCGGCGAAGCCGCCGTGTTGTTCCTGATGAGCAAAACCCCGGCGCCGGTCGCACTGCTGGGCAGTGGTGCCAGTTGCGACGCCCACCATATTTCCGCCCCCGAGCCTACCGGCAAGGGTGCGTTGCAAGCGATGCGCAAGGCCCTGGCCAGCGCACAACTGGCGCCCGGACAAATCGGTTACCTGAACCTGCACGGCACCGCTACCCAACATAACGATGCCATGGAAAGCCTGGCGGTCGCGGCCCTGTTCCCGGACGGCGTAGCCTGCTCCTCGACCAAACCCATGACCGGCCACACCCTGGGCGCCGCCGGCGCGCTGGAAGCGGCGTTCTGCTGGCTGAGCCTGGCAGAAGGCGTAGTGCCGCCGCATGTCTGGGATGGCCAGGCGGACCCCGACCTGCCCGTACTGAAGTGGGCGTCGCCCGGCGACGCCCTGGAAAAACGCTGCCTGATGAGCAACTCGTTTGCCTTCGGCGGCAACAACGTCAGCCTGATTATCGGAGACGCCCCATGACTGATTGGCCGCTCGCCGAACTGCTGCCCCACGCCGGTGACATGATCCTGATCGATCAGGTCCTGAGCTTTGATGAAGAACAGATCCAGACCCGCCTGACGGTCAAGCCCGGCGGGCTTTTCAACCGCGCTGACGGCAGCCTGCCCGCGTGGGTCGGCATTGAGTTGATGGCGCAAAGCGTCGCGGCCTACGCCGGTTGCCGCGCGCGCCAGAAAGGTGAAGCCGTGGAGTTGGGCTTCCTGCTGGGCACGCGCAAGTTCGAGTGCAACGTCGAGCACTTTCCCGCCGGCACCGAGCTGACCATCCACGGCCTGTGCTCCCTGGAAGACGACAACGGCATGGGTGTGTTCGAATGCCACCTCACCGGTCACGGCATCCAGGCCAGCGCGCGCTTGAACGTATTTCGACCGCCCCAGGCGGCCAACTATTTAGATGAATCGAAGGACACCACGCCATGACTGAATCCGTATTGGTGACCGGCTCCAGCCGTGGCATCGGCCGCGCTATCGCTGTGCGCCTGGCCCAGGCCGGGCACGACATCGTGCTGCACTGCCGCAGCGGGCGTGCCGAGGCGGATGCGGTGCAGGTCGAAATCGAAGCGCTGGGGCGCAAGGCCCGGGTGTTGCAATTCGATGTGGCGGACCGCGCCAGCTGCAAGGAGATCCTTGAAGCCGACGTGGAAGCCCATGGCGCGTATTACGGCGTGGTGCTCAATGCGGGCCTGACGCGCGACGGCGCGTTTCCAGCGCTGTCGGAAGACGATTGGGACGTGGTGATGCGCACCAACCTCGACGGTTTCTACAACGTGCTGCACCCGGTGATGATGCCGATGATTCGTCGTCGCGCCGCCGGGCGGATCGTGTGCATCACCTCGGTATCCGGGCTGATCGGCAACCGCGGCCAGGTCAACTACAGCGCGTCCAAGGCCGGCCTGATCGGCGCCGCCAAGGCCCTGGCCATCGAGCTGGGCAAGCGCAAGATCACCGTCAATTGCGTGGCCCCCGGGCTGATCGACACCGCGATGCTCGATGAGAACGTACCGGTGGAAGAGCTGATGAAAATGATCCCCGCCCAGCGCATGGGCACGCCGGAAGAAGTCGCCGGGGCGGTGAATTTCCTGATGTCGGCAGAAGCCGGCTACATCACCCGCCAAGTGCTGGCCGTGAATGGAGGCCTGTGCTGATGAAACGTGTGGTGGTCACCGGCATGGCCGGCGTTACGTCCCTGGGCAGCGATTGGGCAACCATCGCCGCCAACTTCCGCGCCAACCGCAGCGGCATCCGGCGCATGGACGAGTGGGACCGTTTCACCGAACTGAACACCCGGCTGGCCGGGCCGATCGATGATTTCGTGGTGCCCGCCCACTGGACCCGCAAGCAACTGCGCAGCATGGGCCGGGTTTCCCGGCTAGCGGTATGGGCGGCGGAGCAGGCGCTCAAAGACGCCGGCTTGCTGGGCGACGAGTCGATCAAGGACGGGCGCATGGGCGTGGCCTGTGGCTCGTCCACCGGCAGCACCGACGAGATCAAGGCCTTCGGCAATATGCTGCTGAACTCGGTGGCCGAGGGGCTGAACGCCAACTCCTACGTGCGGATGATGCCCCACACCACGGCGGCGAATATCAGCATCTTCTTCGGCCTCACCGGCCGGCTGATCCCCACGTCCAGCGCGTGCACCAGCGGCAGCCAGGGCATCGGCTACGCCTATGAAGCCATCAAGTTCGGCCGCCTGCCGCTGATGTTGGCAGGTGGCGCCGAAGAGCTGTGCCCTACCGAAGCCATGGTGTTCGATGCGCTGTACGCCACCAGCCTGAAAAACGATGCACCACAAACCAGCCCGCGTCCCTACGACAGTGGCCGCGACGGCCTGGTGATCGGCGAAGGCGGCGGCATCCTGGTACTCGAAGAACTGGAACATGCACTGGCCCGTGGCGCGCATATCCACGCCGAAATCGTCGGCTTCGGCAGCAACGCCGACGGCCAGCACACCACCCGCCCGGAACAGGCCACCATGCGCCGCGCCATGGAACTGGCATTGGAAGATGCGGGGCTTGCGCCCGACGCGATCGGCTATGTGAACGGCCATGGCACCGCCACCGACCAGGGCGACATCGCCGAAACCCTGGCCACCAGCAGCCTGTTCGGCAGCCGCATGCCCATCAGCTCGCAGAAGAGTTTCCTCGGCCACACCCTGGGCGCATGCGGCGCGCTGGAGTCGTGGTTCAGCATCGAGATGATGAACCGCAACCAATACGTGCACACCTTCAACCTCGACGAGGTCGACCCGCGCTGCGGCGAGCTGGACTACCTGCAAGGTGAGTTCCGCGAGCTGCACAGCGACTACGTGATGAACAACAATTTTGCCTTTGGCGGCGTCAACACTTCGCTGATTTTCCGCCGCTGGGTGTAAGTTTTTTTACTGACTGGAGAAATGGAATGTCTTCCCTGCTACGCGCAACACTGGTCGCTTTGGCCCTGCTCACCACCGCTGGCTGCACCAACAAACCGGTGCTCAACACCCAGCATGACTTGCCGGCGAACCCGCAGGTCAACGAAGAAAAAATGAAGCAGACCATTATCGCGGCCTTGAACAAACGCCAATGGGTGGTGCAGCGCCTGAGCCCGCAACTGGTGCAGGCCGAGATCAACGTGCGCAACCAGTTCCACGCTGAAATCGACATTCGCTACACCGCCACCAGCTACGCCATCACCTACCGCGACAGCCGCGACCTGGGCTACAAGGACGGCAAGATTCACCGCAACTACAACCGCTGGGTGAGCATGCTGGACCGTGACATCCTGGCGGCGTTGCGCACCAATGGTGTGAGTGACACGGCGCAGTTGCTCCAGCAGACCGGGACGTCGAAGCAGAACTGAAACACCCGCTTCCCTGTGGCTAGGGAGCTTGCTCCCGTTGGGGCGCGAAGCGCCCCTGAAACCTGCGATTGAAGGTTGCCTGGTAAAACTCAGTCGTCGGGTTTCGGGGCTGCTGCGCAGCCCAGCGGGAGCAAGCTCCCTCGCCACAGGTTATGCGTCGGTCATACCAATGCCTTACGGGTCAGCAACTCGACAAACGCCTTGGCCATCGGCGTCTGCTGGCCCTTGCGCTGCACCAGCCACACCGCCGTCACCGCCTCCTGATCCAGTAACGTGCGATACACCACGCCATCAATGCGGATCCGCTGATACGACGCCGGTAACACCGAGACACCCAACCCCGCCGCCACCAGGCCAATGATGGTCATTGCCTCCCCGGCCTCCTGGGCGAAATGCGGGCTGAAGCCGGCATCACGCGCCAGGCTCATCAATTGGGCATACAGGCCGCTGCCGTAAGTCCGCGGGAAAAACACAAACGGCTCTTCGGCCAATTGCGCCAGGTGCAAACCACGCTCACTGCCCTCCACCAGCGGATGCCCGGCGTTCAGCACGGCCACCAAGGGCTCGCGCATCAGTTCCACGACGCTCAAGGAATCGGGCAACGGCAACGGTCGCATCAACCCCACCTGAATCGACTCATCCACCAGCGACTCGGCCACCTCCGTGCTGCTCATCTCCTGCAGATTCAAATGCACCGCCGGGAATGCCTGGCGAAACGCGAAGATCGCCTGTGGGATGCTGGAGTTGAACGGCGCAGAAGAGGTGAAGCCAATCTTCAACTCCCCCAATTCCCCCAGCTGCGCCCGACGCGCCACGTCCGCCGCTTTATCCACCTGCGCCAGCACCAACCGCGCCTCTTGCAGGAACAACCTGCCGGCCTCGCTCAGCTCGACCCGACGATTGGTACGCTCAAACAACCGCGCACCTATCTCCTGCTCCAGCGCCTGGATCTGCTGGCTCAGGGGCGGCTGGGAGATCCCCAGCACCTGCGCGGCGCGGCCAAAATGCAGCTCTTCAGCCACGGCGATGAAGTAACGCAGGTGGCGCAGTTCCATGAAAACCTCATTAGGTCGTAAAAGCTCTTAAACAGGTCGAACAATATATTGGAAAGAATCAATAGGGAGCTATATTCTTTTTTGCATTGCCAGCCCTGGCAGCCTTTCCTCCCCGAGGTCCCGCGTGAAATCTGCTGTCGCTCCGCTTGCTCAAGAAGTACCGCCCACCGCCCTCGATGAAGTGGTGGCACAGCTCAACGAGCAGTACATCGAAAAAGGCACCCCGATGTTCATGCGCACGGTGCTGGCGCTGTTCTCCGGCGGTTTCGCCACTTTCGCCCTGCTCTACTGCGTACAGCCGATGATGCCGGCGCTGTCCCACGAGTTTTCCATCAATGCCGCGCAAAGCAGCCTGATTCTCTCGGTGGCCACCGGCATGCTTGCCATTGGCCTGCTGATCACCGGGCCGATTTCCGACACCCTGGGGCGCAAGCCGGTGATGGTTGCCGCGCTGTTCTGCGCCGCACTGTGCACCATCGCCAGCGGCTTGATGCCAAGCTGGGAAGGCATCCTGCTGATGCGCGCACTGGTGGGCCTGTCCCTCAGCGGCCTGGCAGCGGTGGCCATGACCTACCTGAGTGAAGAGATCCACCCGCAACACATCGGGCTGGCCATGGGTTTGTACATCGGTGGTAACGCCATTGGCGGCATGAGCGGGCGCTTGATCATCGGTGTGCTGATCGACTTCGTCAGTTGGCACACGGCGATGCTGATCATCGGCGCCCTGGCGCTGATCGCAGCCACGGTGTTCTGGAAGATCCTCCCCGAATCGCGCAACTTCCGCGCCAGCACCCTGCACCCGCGCAGCCTGGTGGACGGCTTCACCATGCACTTCAAGGACGCCGGCCTGCCGTGGCTGTTCCTCGAAGCCTTCGTGCTGATGGGCGCCTTTGTGACGATGTTCAACTACATCGGCTACCGCTTGCTGGCGGACCCGTACGATTTGAGCCAGGCCGTGGTAGGCCTGCTGTCGCTGGTCTACCTCTCGGGTATCTACAGCTCGGCGAAAATCGGCTCCCTGGCCGACCGCCTGGGCCGTCGCCGAGTGCTGTGGGGCACCATCGTGCTGATGCTCGGCGGCATCGCCCTGACGCTGTTTACCCCGCTGTGGCTGGTAGTGCCCGGCATGCTGATCTTCACCTTCGGCTTCTTCGGCGCCCACTCGGTGGCCAGCAGCTGGATCGGCCGCCGCGCACTGAAAGCCAAGGGCCAGGCGTCTTCGCTGTACCTGTTCAGTTACTACGTGGGGTCGAGTATTGCGGGGACGGCGGGCGGTTTCTTCTGGCACTACGCCGGGTGGAACGGGATTGGCGGGTTTATCGTCGCGCTGTTGATCGTCGCGTTGCTGGTGGCGTTGAAGCTGGCGAAGTTACCGCCGTTGCAGGAAGCCAAGGCTTAACCAGCGCTTACAAAAAAGCCCGGCATCTGCCGGGCTTTTTCATTGCCGCGCGATCACTCGTGATACTGCGCCGACAACTCGTGCACCGCCCGCAGGAACGCGCCTGCGTGCTCCGGATCAACTTCCGGAGTAATGCCGTGGCCAAGGTTGAACACGTGACCACTGCCTTTGCCGTAGCTGGCGAGGATGCGGCCCACTTCAGTACGGATGGCTTCCGGCTTGGCGTACAGCACGGTCGGGTCCATGTTGCCTTGCAGCGCAACCTTGTTGCCCACGCGGCGACGGGCTTCGCCGAGGTCGCAGGTCCAGTCCAGGCCCAGCGCGTCGGCGCCGGCGTCGGCGATGCTTTCCAGCCACAGGCCGCCGCCCTTGGTGAACATGATCACCGGCACCTTGCGGCCTTCGTGTTCGCGGATCAGGCCGCTGACGATCTTGCGCATGTAGGCCAGGGAGAACTCCTGGTACGCCGCCGCCGACAGGTTGCCACCCCAGGTGTCGAAGATCTGCACCGCCTGAGCGCCGGCCATGATCTGGCCGTTGAGGTAGGAGGTGACCGACTGCGCCAGCTTGTCCAGCAGCAGGTGCATGGCTTGCGGGTTGTCGTACAGCATGGCCTTGGTCTTGCGGAAGTCTTTCGACGAGCCGCCTTCGACCATGTAGGTGGCCAGGGTCCACGGGCTGCCGGAGAAGCCGATCAGCGGCACGCGGCCGTTCAGCTCGCGGCGGATGGTGCTGACCGCATCCATGACGTAGCCCAGGTCCTTGTGGGGATCGGGGATCGGCAGGGCTTCGATGTCGGCCAGGGTGCTGACGACTTTCTTGAAACGCGGGCCTTCGCCGGTTTCGAAGTACAGGCCCTGGCCCATGGCATCAGGGATGGTCAGGATATCGGAGAACAGGATGGCCGCATCCAGCTGTGGATAGCGGTCCAGCGGTTGCATGGTGACTTCGCAGGCGAACTCCGGGTTCATGCACAGGCTCATGAAGTCGCCGGCGTGGGCGCGACTGGCGCGGTATTCCGGCAGGTAGCGACCGGCCTGGCGCATCATCCACACAGGGGTGACGTCCACGGGTTGCTTGAGCAGGGCACGAAGGAAACGGTCGTTCTTGAGGGCAGTCATGTCGGCATCCGCAAAAAAAGTGCGGGCATTTTCTCAGAGCGCGACGCAAAAGGCACGGCAAGAGCCGTGCCTTTTGTCTATCGGGTCAATTTGTCGCGGATATGAAAGCGCCACAAAACAAATGTGGGAGCGGGCTTGCTCGCGAAAGCGGTGGGTCAGCCAACACATTTGGTGACTGATATACCGCATTCGCGAGCAAGCCCGCTCCCACATTTTGATCCCATTTCAATCCGGGATCGGGGTCAGACCTGCAGGTAATCCAGGATCCCTTCGGCGGCGTTGCGGCCTTCGAAGATGGCCGTCACTACCAGGTCAGACCCGCGAACCATGTCGCCACCGGCGAAGATTTTCGGGTTGCTGGTCTGGTGTTTGTACTGGCCTTGTTCCGGGGCTACAACGCGGCCCTGGCTATCGGTCTGGATTTCGAACTGCTCGAACCAAGGCGCCGGGCTTGGGCGGAAACCGAAGGCGATGACCACGGCGTCTGCCGGGATGATCTCTTCGGAACCCGGGATCGGCTCGGGGCTGCGACGGCCACGGGCATCCGGTTCGCCGAGACGGGTCTCGACCACTTTCACGCCTTCGACACGGTCTTCACCGACGATAGCGATCGGCTGGCGGTTGTAGAGGAATTTCACGCCTTCTTCCTTGGCGTTCTTCACCTCTTTGCGCGAACCCGGCATGTTGGCTTCGTCACGACGGTAGGCACAGGTCACCGACTTGGCGCCCTGGCGAATCGAAGTGCGGTTGCAGTCCATCGCGGTATCACCACCGCCCAGCACCACGACCTTCTTGCCTTTCATGTCGACGAAATCTTCCGGCGACTTTTCAAAGCCCAGGTTGCGGTTGACGTTGGCGATCAGGAAGTCCAGAGCGTCGTACACGCCCGGCAGGTCCTCACCGGCAAAGCCGCCCTTCATGTAGGTGTAGGTGCCCATGCCCATGAACACGGCATCGTATTCTTCGAGCAGTTGCTCCATGGTCACGTCCTTGCCGATTTCGGTATTGAGGCGGAACTCGATACCCATGCCGGTGAAGACTTCGCGACGATGGCTCAGAACGGTTTTTTCCAGCTTGAACTCGGGGATGCCGAAGGTCAGCAGGCCACCGATTTCCGGGTTCTTGTCGAACACCACCGGGGTCACGCCGCCACGTACCAGCACGTCGGCACAGCCCAGGCCCGCCGGGCCCGCGCCGATGATCGCGACGCGCTTGCCGGTCGGCTTGACCTTGGACATGTCCGGGCGCCAGCCCATGGCGAACGCGGTGTCGGTGATGTACTTCTCCACCGAACCGATGGTCACCGCGCCGAAGCCGTCGTTGAGGGTGCACGCACCCTCGCACAGACGGTCCTGCGGGCACACCCGGCCGCACACTTCCGGCAGGGTGTTGGTCTGGTGAGACAGCTCGGCGGCGGCGAGGATGTTGCCCTCGGCCACCAGCTTCAGCCAGTTCGGAATGAAGTTGTGCACCGGGCACTTCCATTCGCAATACGGGTTACCGCAACCCAGGCAGCGGTGGGCCTGGTCGGCCGAGTGCTGGGGTTTGAAGGGCTCGTAGATTTCCACGAACTCTTTCTTGCGTTGACGCAACAGTTTCTTCTTCGGATCTTTGCGCCCGACATCGATGAACTGGAAGTCGTTATTCAGACGTTCAGCCATGTTAAAACCTCATCAAACTCTTCAGGCGCATATCACTGCGGGTTGGCACGGATGCTGGAAAGCAACGATTTCAGGTTGGCAGCCTTGGGCTTGACCAGCCAGAAACGACGCAGGTAGTCATCGAGGTTTTCAGCGAGGTTGCGACCCCATTCGCTGTTGGTTTCCTCGACATATTCGTCCAGCACATGCTGCAAGTGGTTGCGATAGGATTCCATCGCTTCGCCGCTGATCCGCTGGATCTCCACCAACTCGTGGTTCACCTTGTCGACGAAGGTGTTGTCCTGGTCGAGCACGTAGGCGAAACCGCCGGTCATGCCCGAACCGAAGTTGTAGCCGGTCTTGCCCAGCACCGCGACAAAACCACCGGTCATGTACTCGCAGCAGTGATCGCCCGTGCCTTCAACCACGGTGTGGGCACCGGAGTTACGCACTGCGAAACGCTCACCGGCCGTGCCCGCGGCAAACAGCTTGCCGCCGGTTGCGCCGTACAGGCAGGTGTTGCCGATGATGGCACTGTCTTGAGTCTTGTAGACGCTGCCCACTGGCGGGACGATCACCAGCTTGCCGCCGGTCATGCCCTTGCCCACGTAGTCGTTGGCGTCGCCTTCGAGGTACATGTTCAAGCCACCGGCGTTCCATACGCCGAAGCTCTGGCCAGCGGTGCCCTTGAAGCGGAAGGTGATCGGCGCCTTGGCCATGCCCTGGTTGCCGTGCTTGCGCGCGATTTCGCCGGAGATGCGTGCGCCGATGGAACGGTCGCAGTTGCAGATATCCAGGGCGAATTCGCCGCCGCTTGCGTCGTTGATCGACGAAGTGGCCATCTCGACCATCTTCTCGGCCAGCAGGCCCTTGTCGAACGGCGGGTTGCGGTCAACCTGGCAGAACTGTGGCTTGTCGGCCGGGATGTGATCGCTGCCCAACAGCGGCGTCAGGTCCAGGTGCTGTTGCTTGGCGGTCTGGCCTTCGAGGATGTCCAGCAGGTCGGTACGGCCGATCAGCTCTTCCAGGGAACGCACGCCCAGCTTGGCCAGCCACTCACGGGTTTCTTCGGCGACGTAGGTGAAGAAATTCACCACCATGTCGACGGTCCCGATGTAGTGGTCCTTGCGCAGCTTCTCGTTCTGAGTGGCCACGCCGGTGGCGCAGTTGTTCAGGTGGCAGATGCGCAGGTATTTGCAGCCCAGGGCGATCATTGGCGCGGTGCCGAAGCCGAAGCTTTCGGCGCCGAGGATTGCAGCCTTGATCACGTCGAGGCCGGTTTTCAGGCCACCGTCGGTCTGCACCCGGACCTTGCCGCGCAGGTCGTTGCCGCGCAGGGTCTGGTGAGTCTCGGCCAGGCCCAGTTCCCACGGCGCACCGGCGTACTTGATGGAGGTCAGCGGCGAAGCGCCGGTGCCGCCGTCGTAGCCGGAGATGGTGATCAGGTCGGCATAGGCCTTGGCCACACCGGCGGCGATGGTGCCCACGCCGGCTTCCGCGACCAGTTTCACCGAGACCAGGGCCTGCGGGTTGACTTGTTTCAGGTCGAAAATCAGCTGCGACAAATCCTCGATCGAGTAGATGTCGTGGTGCGGCGGCGGCGAAATCAATGTCACGCCCGGCACTGCATAACGCAGCTTGGCGATCAGGCCGTTGACCTTGCCGCCTGGCAGTTGCCCGCCTTCGCCCGGCTTGGCGCCCTGGGCAACCTTGATCTGCAGCACTTCGGCGTTGACCAGGTATTCCGGGGTTACACCAAAACGGCCAGTGGCGACCTGCTTGATTTTCGAGCTCTTGATGGTGCCGTAGCGCGCCGGGTCTTCACCGCCTTCGCCGGAGTTGGAACGCGCACCCAGGCGGTTCATGGCTTCGGCCAGGGCTTCGTGAGCCTCAGGCGACAAGGCGCCCAGGGAAATACCGGCGGAGTCGAAACGCTTGAGGATCGATTCCAGTGGCTCGATCTCGCTGATGGCCAGCGGCGTGTCCAGGGTTTTCACCTTGAACAGGTCGCGGATCATCGACACCGGGCGGTTATCCACCAGCGCGGTGTATTCCTTGAACTTGGCGTAGTCGCCTTGCTGCACGGCGGCTTGCAGGGTGTTGACCACGTCCGGGTTGTAGGCGTGGTATTCGCCACCGTGCACGAACTTCAGCAGGCCGCCTTGCTGGATCGGCTTGCGCGCGCTCCAGGCTTCGGCGGCCAGGGCTTTCTGCTCGGCTTCGATGTCGACGAAACGCGCACCCTTTATGCGGCTCGGCACACCACGGAAGCTCATCTCGCAAACTTCTTCCGACAGGCCGATGGCTTCGAACAATTGCGCGCCGCGGTAGGACGTGACGGTGGAGATGCCCATCTTCGACAGGATCTTCAGCAGGCCCTTGGTGATGCCTTTACGGTAGTTCTTGAACACCTCGTAGAGGTCGCCCAGCACTTCGCCGGTACGGATCAGGTCGCCGAGTACTTCGTAAGCCAGGAACGGATACACCGCCGAAGCGCCGAAGCCGATCAACACCGCAAAGTGATGCGGGTCGCGGGCGGTGGCGGTTTCAACCAGGATGTTGGAATCGCAACGCAGGCCCTTTTCGGTCAGGCGGTGGTGTACCGCGCCGGTGGCCAGGGAAGCGTGGATCGGCAGCTTGCCCGGGGCGATATGGCGGTCGGTCAGCACGATTTGGGTACGGCCGGCGCGAACGGCTTCTTCCGCCTGATCGGCGACGTTGCGCACAGCGGCTTCCAGGCCGAGGCTCTCGTCGTAGTTCAGGTCGATGATCTGCCGGTCGAAGCCCGGGCGATCCAGGGTCATCAACGAGCGCCACTTGGCCGGGGAAATGACCGGCGAGCTGAGGATCACGCGGGAAGCGTGCTCAGGCGATTCCTGGAAGATGTTGCGCTCGGCACCGAGGCACACTTCCAGGGACATCACGATGGCTTCGCGCAGCGGGTCGATCGGCGGGTTGGTCACCTGGGCGAACTGCTGGCGGAAATAGTCGTACGGCGTGC
The DNA here is from genome assembly GCF_013385765.1 of Pseudomonas sp. C8002. Taxonomy (NCBI): domain Bacteria; kingdom Pseudomonadati; phylum Pseudomonadota; class Gammaproteobacteria; order Pseudomonadales; family Pseudomonadaceae; genus Pseudomonas; species Pseudomonas sp. C8002. Next base: position 62,779 of record NZ_JACAPJ010000008.1, on the reverse strand, counting down.
GCACGCGCTGGGACAGCACGGCCATTGGCGTGTCATCGCCCATGGAGCCGACGGCTTCGTAGCCCTGCTCGCCCAGTGGGCGCAGCACCTGGTCACGTTCTTCGAAAGTGACCTGGTACATCTTCATGTACTGCTTGAGCTGGTCGACGTCGTAGAAGGCAGAACCGTGGTCGTTGTCTTCCATGGTTGCCTGGATGCGCAGGGCATTCTTGCGCAGCCATTGCTTGTACGGATGACGGGACTTCAAGCGGTTGTCGATGGCATCGGTGTCGAGAATCTGACCGGTCTCGGTGTCCACGGCGAGGATCTGGCCCGGGCCAACACGGCCCTTGGCGATCACGTCTTCCGGCTTGTAGTTCCACACGCCGATTTCCGACGCCAGGGTGATAAAGCCGTTGGTGGTGGTCACCCAGCGCGCCGGGCGCAGGCCGTTACGGTCGAGCAGGCACACGGCGTAGCGACCGTCGGTCATTACCACGCCGGCCGGGCCGTCCCACGGTTCCATGTGCATCGAGTTGTACTCATAGAACGCCCGCAGGTCGGGGTCCATGGTCTCGACGTTCTGCCACGCTGGCGGAATGATCATGCGCACGCCACGGAACAGGTCGATGCCGCCGGTGACCATCAGTTCGAGCATGTTGTCCATGCTGGAGGAGTCGGAACCCACGCGGTTGACCAGCGGGCCGAGCTCTTCCAGGTCCATCAGGTCGTTGGCGAACTTGGTGCGACGGGCCACGGCCCAGTTGCGGTTGCCGGTGATGGTGTTGATCTCGCCGTTGTGGGCGAGGAAGCGGAATGGCTGGGCCAGCGGCCATTTCGGCAGGGTGTTGGTGGAGAAGCGCTGGTGGAACACGCAGATTGCGGTTTGCAGGCGCTCATCGCTCAGGTCTGGATAGAAGGCGGTCAAGTCCGCCGGCATCATCAGGCCTTTATAAATGATGGTCTTGTGGGAAAAGCTGCAGATGTAGTGGTCGGTGTCGGCGGCATTGGCCACGGACGAGCGACGACGAGAGGTGAACAGCTTGATCGCCATGTCCTGGTCGCTCAGGCCGTCGCCTGCGATGAACACTTGTTCGATCTGCGGCAGGCGCTCCAGGGCCAGGCGGCCGAGTACGCTGGTGTCGATCGGCACTTTGCGCCAGCCGACGAGCTGCAGGCCAGCGGCCAGGATCTCGCGGTTCATGTTCTCGCGAGCAGCTTCGGCTTTTACCGGGTCCTGGTTGAAGAACACCATGCCCACAGCGTACTGCTTGGGCAAATCGGCGCCGAAATGTTCCTTGGCGACTGCGCGCAGGAACTGGTCGGGCTTTTGAATCAGCAAGCCGCAACCGTCACCGGTCTTGCCGTCGGCGTTGATCCCACCGCGGTGGGTCATGCAGGTCAGGGCCTCGATGGCCGTTTGCAAAAGGGTATGACTGGGCTCGCCCTGCATGTGGGCTATCAGGCCGAAACCGCAGTTATCCTTGAATTCATCGGGTTGGTACAGACCTGCTTTCATAGACACTTTCTCACCAGGCTGCCTCTTATTCCGAGGCAAATTTCTTTTCAATTCAACCGGTTACCTTCCACGCCGAACGTACGCCGGCTTAGCGGGGGCAAAAGGGAGGTCATTGTACACACCGACACAGACGCTCACAAATTTAGCGACGAAATGTCGCAAATCTATGTCGCATTTATGAAAGGTTTAAAGCGATATGCTGTGCTAGTCAAAACTTTTTTAATTTTGACCGCTACGACTCAAAAGCCACTGTGACGCAGACACCACAAAGCGCGCGGCCTTCAGGGCTGCACGCTGTGTTGTTTTTTTTGAGGTGCCGAGAGGGCGGCCTGGGTAAGGCCGCCGGATCTTCAGCGAGTTGTTGCCAGTTCTTGTTGAACGCTGGCGACAGTGCGAGGCCAAGGTTTACCAGCCTGAACCTTCGCTGGCAAGGCCTTGATAGCGGATTCCGCTGCTGTACGGCTGGAGAAGTTGCCGTAAGTGATCACGTAGAGAGGCTTGCCGTTGAGCACTTTCTTGAAATAACGGTACTCGCCGCCCTGCTCTTTCACGAACGCCTGGGCGTTGGCTTCGGAGCTGGTGCCGAGGATCTGCACCACGAAGTTACCGGTAGGCTGGCTGGCATACCAGCTGCTGCCGGCAGCGCCAGTCGCGGCCTTGGCCACAACGGCCGGTTTTTCGGCAGGCTTGGCGGCTGGAGCCGGCTTGGCCGCAGGCGCCGGGGCGACTGGCTTGGCAACAGGCGCAGGCTTGGCAGTGGCGACCTGGGCTGGCGCTGGCGTCGGCTTGGCCGCTGGCTGACCGGCTGGCACGCCCGCAGGTGGCGCGGTGGTGGTCACGGTCGGCGGCGTGGCGCTGGAGCCTTCCACGGGCACCCCATCGTCGCCTTCGGAGATGCCGCCAGCTTCTTCGGCGAGCGGGCCGCGCATCACCGGTTGGCCGACCATTGGCAGGTTGGTGGGTTGGCCGGAGTTGGCAAACTCAACGTTCGGTGTTGGCTTGCCCAGTGGCAACTGCGCCTGTTCGGTTGGCGCGCCAGCGGTGGTCGGTGCCTTGTTGCGACCTGGAATCAACCAGGCGGCAGCGACGGCAACCACGACAACGGCAGAAATTGCCAATACGTGCTTCTTCGGCATAGTAAACCCCATCTTTGGACGCTTTACCGCTGAGCGGCTGGCAATCATGGCTTCGATCATGGCATCCCGGGCAACCTGGTTGATGGTGCCAGGCCAGCCGTCGGAGCTTTCGTGAATATCAGAGATCTGCGAAGCGGAGAAAAGTTCGATGCCCTGCCCTGCGCCTTCCAGCCGCTGGGCCAGGTATTCGCGGGTTTCTTCTTCTTCGTAAGGCTGCAGTTCGATGACGTGGAACAGCTCCTGCTCGCCGCTGATCTGTTCAAGCTCGGCAATCAGCGAAGACTCGCCAAACAGGAACACATGCGGGCGCCCTTCAGGCGTACCGGCCGCCAGGGCCAGCAACGCTTCCAGGGCAGATTCGTCGAGCTGCTCGGCGTCATCCACCAGCAGGTAGACTTCCTGGCCGGTCAGGCCCAGTTGCACCACTTGCTTGAGGATCGCATTCGGCTCGGCAGTGGACACGTCGAGGGCCTGGGCCACTTGACGCAACACGCCTGCCGCATCACCGGCACCACGGGCGGAAACCACCACGCTCTGTACCGATTGCTTGTTGGTGCTGGCCACCAGTGCCTGGCGCAGCAAGGTCTTGCCGCTGCCCAATGGGCCGGTGACCACCAGCAGCAACTGGCTGTAGCGCGCCAGGTGGTGCAGTTGTCCCAGCACCGGCTTGCGTTGCGCAGGGAAAAACTTGAAACCAGGCACCCGAGGAGCAAAAGGGTCGTGGCTTAACTGGTAATGGCCGAGGAACGCCTCGTCGGCATGCAAACTAGTCATCGGGATCTTATTAACCTTTAAGCTGGGCCAGGGCGCGGTAATCCGCTCCCAGCGTGGCCTGTAAAATCTCTTTCGGATAATCGTCGGTCACTACCGCTTCGCCCATTCGGCGCAACAGCACCAGTCGCAGTCGACCGTCGATCACTTTCTTGTCTATTGCCATATGTTCGAGAAAATCTGCCTCGGTCATCTCCTCGGGAGGAATGACCGGCAACCCGGCGCGCTGGAACAGGCGGATCCCGCGATCACGCTCCTGGGCGCTGATCCAGCCCAGGCGTTGCGACATCTCCAATGCCATCACTGTGCCAGCCGCTACGGCCTCTCCATGCAACCACACACCATAGCCCATGTGGGTCTCGATCGCATGGCCGAAGGTGTGGCCGAGGTTCAAGGTGGCGCGCACGCCGGACTCACGCTCGTCGGCATTCACCACCAGCGCCTTGGCGGCGCAGGAGCGGGAAATCGCTTCGGTGAGTGCCACCTGGTCGAGGGCGCGCAGGGCGTCGACGTGTTCTTCCAGCCAGGTCAGGAACGGCTCGTCGCAGATCAGCCCGTACTTGATGACTTCCGCCAGGCCCGCCGACAGCTCGCGGGGTGGCAGGGTATTGAGGGTGGCAGTGTCGATCAGCACCACATTCGGCTGATAGAACGCGCCGACCATGTTCTTGCCCAGCGGGTGGTTGATGCCGGTCTTGCCGCCCACCGACGAATCGACCTGGGACAGCAAGGTGGTCGGCACCTGGATAAAGTCCACGCCGCGCTGATAGCAGGCGGCTGCAAAGCCAGCCATGTCGCCGATCACACCGCCACCCAGCGCCACCACCGTGGTGCGCCGGTCATGACGGGCCGTCAGCAGGCCATCAAAGATCAGTTGCAGGGTTTCCCAGGTCTTGAAGGCCTCGCCGTCCGGCAGCACCACCGAGATCACCGAGTACGCCGCCAGGCTGCGGCTCAGACGCTCAAGATACAGCGGCGCGACCGTTTCATTGGAGATGATCGCCACTTGCCGCCCGGCAATATGCGGTGCGAGCAACTCGGGCTGGTCCAACAAACCTTCGCCAATATGGATCGGGTAGCTGCGCTCGCCAAGATCGACCTTAAGTGTCTGCATGTGTCCCCGCGTTGAAGATGAAAGCAGGCGTCCTGCCCTACATTAACGTTGTCGGCAACGTCGGGATCTGACGCTGCCTGATGGCTCTACGCCACAACTCGGACGGTCATGACGCGCCGCCGAGGATAGCGCATTTCGGCCCTGGCTTTAACGGGGTGGCAACTGTGCCAGGCGCTCGAGAATGTCGAGAACCACCATTCGTGGCGGCCGCTCATCGGTTTCCACCACCAGATCGGCGATTTCCCGATAAAGCGGGTCGCGCAGCGTCAGCAGGTCCCGCAGGGTTTTTGCCGGGTCGGCGGTGCGCAGCAATGGGCGATTGCGGTCGCGAGCGGTGCGGCCCACCTGCTGCTCGACAGACGCGTGCAGATAAACCACGCGACCGCCGGCGTGCAGCGCCCGGCGGTTCTCGTCGCGCATCACTGCGCCACCGCCGGTGGCCAATACCACGCCATCGCAGCCGCACAGTTCGGCAATCATCGCCTGCTCGCGGTCGCGAAAGCCCAGTTCGCCTTCCTTATCGAAGATCCACGGGATATTGGCGCCCGTGCGCAATTCAATTTCCTTATCGGAGTCTTTGAATGGCAGGCGCAGCTCTTTGGCCAGCAAACGGCCGATGGTGCTTTTTCCAGCCCCCATCGGTCCTACAAGAATCAAATTTCGCACAGAATCAACGACTCACAGCAATCGCCTGGTTATTCATAATACGCGGAGTCAGGAATACCAGCAGCTCGGATTTTTTCTCCGAAACCACATCCCGCCGGAAAAGGCGGCCAAGATACGGCACATCGCCCAAAAATGGCACTTTATCTACCACTTTGCTTTGAGTATTGGAGAAAACCCCGCCGATCACGATGGTCTCCCCGTCCTTGACCAGCACCTTGGCATTGACCTCGTTTTTCTTGATCGGCGGCACATCGTTGAGCCTGTTCAGGTAGTCGGGCTCGTCCTTGGTGACCTTGACCTCCATGATCACCCAGCCGTCCGGGGTGATTTGCGGCGTCACTTCCAATGACAAGGAGGCCTCCTTGAACGACACCGAGGTCGCGCCGGTGGAGCTGGACTCCTGATAGGGAATCTCGGTGCCCTTGAGGATTCGCGCGGTTTCCTTGTCGGAGGTGACGACCTTGGGCTGCGAAACGATTTCACCATTGCCGGTTTTTTCCATGGCGGTCAGTTCCAGGTCCAGCAGCAGGTTGTCGGTGATAAACGCGACACCCAGGCCGGCGCTGCCGTTGACCGCCCCCAGGTCCACAAACGGCGAGCTGGGCGGGGTTTCAGGCGGCTCGGTGCCTTCGGCCAGCGGTTTCCTGATCCCGCCAGCGCTCCAGTTACCCCGATTCAGTTGCCCGCCCCAGCGCACGCCAAGGCTTTTGTCGTAATCCACATTGGCCTCGACGATCCGCGCCTCGATCATCACCTGCCTTACCGGAATATCCAGTTGCGCCACAATCGTGCGCAGCTCCTCCAGCCGCTCCCGGGTCTGGTAGGCGATGATGTTGTTGGTGCGGTCATCCACCGCCACCGAGCCGCGCTCATCGGTGGCGCCTTCCAGGCCCACGGCCGACTGGAAGAGCTTGGCCAGGTCCGACGCCTTGGCGTAATTGACTTGCAGCAACTCGCGGCGCAGCGGTGCCAACTCAGTCATTTGCTTGCGCGACTCCATCGCCAGCAACTCGCGGGCGGCCAACTCCTCGGCCGGCGCGACCAGCAGCACATTGGCCGTCACACGCTTGTCCAGCCCCTTGGTTTGCAGCACCAGGTCCAGGGCCTGGTCCCAGGGCACGTCCTTGAGGCGCAGGGTGATCGAACCCTGCACGTCGTCGCTGGTCACCAGATTGAGGCCGGCAACGTCAGCAATCTGCTGCAGCACCGCGCGCAACTCGATGTTCTGGAAGTTGAGGGACAGCTTGTCCCCGGTGAATGCCACGCGTCCGGTACTCAGGGGCGCATTGCCAGGTGGCGGCAGGTGAATCAAGTCGATTCGATTGGGCACAGCCATGACCATCGGTGCCGTGAACGCTATCCATAGCGCCACACCGAAGGACGAAAAAGTCCTTTTCATTGTTTGTTTCCGTTATGAGTTCACGTTCAGGGCAAGGGTTTGCGAGCGTTCCAGCCACGCGCCCTGGCCATCCGGGAAAAGCTCGGCCAGTTCGACATGGGAGTCATGAATCGCCGTGATGCGCCCGTGGTCCGGGCCCAGGTAATCGCCGATTGCCAGCCGATGGACAGACGACACTCCGCGCAGCAGGGCGAAGGTTTGAGCCCCCAGGGACAAGGTCCCGACCATTTCGAACTGCTCCACGGCGAAGCCTTCGAGGATTCCGCGAGGCCTGGCGAGATCAGGTCCGGCAGCCGGTCGCCCGGCGGGTCGAACCAGTTGGCGAGAGGGCGGCTGGAAAGGGTCGCGCAAGGCTGCAAAATCGTACGCCACTTGCTGCGGCCCGGGCTCGGCGACAGCCTGTGCCGGCGGGTGCAAATCAACCTCCAGGTCATCGCCCGCCTGGCGGTTGTGACGATAGGTCCTGGCTACCAGACTGAGATGCAACACCGAGGGATCGACAGGACTGAATGCCAAGTCATGCACCGTGACAATTCCCGGCAAGCTGGCCATGCCGTCGATGAACGCCGCCAGGTCGTGAAAAGTCCCGGTGACGCCAATCTGCATGGGCGATTCGATGTACAGGGCGCGAGGCTGGTCATCCCGAAGTTCGATGGCCTCCAGCACCAAGCCATTGGCGGCACTCAGGCGGCCAATATCTTCAAGCAGGCCGGGTACCTGGGTGTCGGCAGGCAACCGCCGTAACAGGTTGGCGAAATGGCCTCGCGTTGTTTCGAGTTCGCGGACGAGGGACTCCAGGCCGGCAGCCTGGCTGGTTTTCAGCGCGACCTGCTGTTCAAGCGCCACTTCCTGCGACTCAAGCTGGCGCAGTTGCTCCCGCGCTCCACTCAAGTAGAAGGCATTGCCCACTGCCCACAGCAGGCAAACCACCGCGCCAGCCAGCAACGCCTTGCCCGGCAAGGGCCAGTTGGCGGCGTTCTGGCAGAGCTGGGTTATATCGGATTCCGTCAGCCCTGGCAGGCCTGACGCCCCTCTCATTGGCGCACCTCATCCGAGTGACCATGGCGAACCGTCAACTGGAAGCCATTGTCGTCGCCCTCCTGCGCGCCGCGAACCCGTTGAAGCCGGGGCGCTTCCAAGTCTTCGGCAGCTTCGAGGCCTCGCATGAACTGAGCAATGTCCCGGTTCGATCCGGCCGTGCCGCTGATGGAAACAGAACCGCCGTCGACGCTCACTTCGCGCAACTGCACCCCCTCCGGCACGGCGCGGGCCAACTGGTCCAGCAACTGAGCACCCGCCGCACGATCGTCCTGCAAACCCTGCACAACTTTCATCCGTTCCATCAACTGCTGGCGCTGCTCATGCAGTTCGTCGATGGCCTTGATCCGCGAGTCGAGCCCGGTGACACCCTGGCTCAACTGGTTATTGCGGGCCAACTGCCGATCGATTGCACGGTCGATCACCTGGTCTGCCAGCCAAACCGCAGCCAGCGCCACCGCTGCAGCCCCCGCCAAAAACACCAGAAAATATTTGCGCCGCCGCTCATTCCGTTCTGCGCGCCACGGCAACAGGTTGATTCGTGTCATCAGTCGAAACTCCTCAGGGCCAGCCCGCAGGCCACTCCCATTCCCTGGGCATCCACGGCCCATTGCGCGCCATCGACACGACGGCCCGGCGTGATGCTGTCCGAAGCCTGCCTGCCCGCGCGAGCCAATGCAAATGCTTCGACATCCACTATCCGCGTCGCCAGCCCCGCAAGGGCCAAAACCGCCTCACGGGCCTCCACCTGTTCCTTGAGGCAGGCAACCAGCAGCACATCGACGCTTTGCGGGTCATGGGCCGACGGGCCCTGCACCTGGAAGTCGATAGCCACATCCTCCAGCGGATAAGGAATGTACTGGTCTGCTTCCCCATGGATTCGACGCACCATTTCAGCATCCGTCAGCCCCGCGTCCATCTCCAGCACGCGGGTAATCACCGAGGGCCCTGCCACGGCCACGGCGGCATGCCTGAGTGATGTATGCGCCTGTACCAGCGCCCGGGAAAGTGCCTGCGCGACGGCATCGAAATCAACCACGCTGCTGTCGACCACCGCATGGGCCGGCAACTGCTGCATGGCGTAGCCCCGCACGCTGTAGCCAGTGCCTGAAGCCTCCAGCTCCACCAGCCTGACGCCGGTGTCATTGATGTCGATACCCAGGACGGCATCGGCTTTTCGCCTGAAAAATCCCTTTCTCATAAAACTCCCCAAAACTTTCCCTGTCTTACGGACTGATTGCTGCCAGGCTTCCTGCATTCGGTCGGCTTGTATGAGCGGCGCGAATGACGCCCGAAGCCGAAAAATGCTTTAATGCCCAGCGTTTTTTCCCGCGTTTATCTGCTGGCCGGGTCGATCCACCACTTGCCGTGCATGCCCCGACGCCTAACCCATTCTTTTCCTTGGAAATCCAAAAGCCTTGATTCGTCTGCTGAAGTTTTTCGGGTACTCCATTGTCGCGATCGTCTGCGGGCTGATGCTCGTGCTCAGCGGGGCCTATCTCTACCTTAGTCCGGGTTTGCCCTCCGTAGAGGCCCTGAGAAGTATCCAGTTGCAGATTCCTTTGCGGGTCTACAGCAGCGATGAAAAACTGATCGCGGAGTTCGGCGAAATGCGCCGCACACCGATCCGTTTCGCCGACATTCCACCCAATTTCATCAACGCCCTGCTGTCGGCTGAAGACGATAACTTCGCCAATCACTATGGCGTCGACCCAAGCAGCCTGGTGCGGGCGGCCACGCAATTGGTCAAAAGCGGACACATTCAATCCGGTGGCAGCACCATCACCATGCAGGTGGCGAAGAACTTCTTCCTGACCAGCGAACGCAGCTTTTCCCGCAAAGCCACGGAAATCCTCCTGGCGTTGCAGATCGAACGTCAGCTGACCAAGGACGAGATCCTTGAGCTGTACGTCAACAAGATCTATCTGGGCAACCGCGCCTACGGCATCGAGGCGGCTTCACAGGTTTACTACGGCAAGTCGATTCGTGACGCCAGCCTGGCGCAGATGGCGATGATTGCCGGCCTGCCCAAGGCGCCTTCGCGCTTCAACCCGCTGGCCAACCCGGCGCGCAGCAAAGAGCGCCGCGACTGGATCCTGGGCCGCATGTACAAGCTGGGCAAGATCGACCAGGCCGCGTACGAAAGTGCGGTGGCCGAGCCGCTGAACGCCAGCTATCACGTGCCGACCCCGGAAGTGAATGCCCCGTATATCGCCGAAATGGCCCGTGCCGAGATGGTCGGCCGCTATGGCAGCGAGGCGTACACCGAAGGTTTCCGCGTGACCACGACGATTCCGAGCAACCTGCAGGAAATCGCCAACAAGTCGGTACACGATGGCCTGGTCGCCTATGACCAGCGCCATGGCTACCGCGGCCCTGAATCGCGCCTGCCGGGCAAGACCCTGAGCGCCTGGACCGTCGAGCTGGGCAAACAGCGCCCGATCAGCGGCCTTGAACCCGCCATCGTCACCCAGGTGAAGAAAGATGGCGTGCAGGTACTGACGCGCACCGGCGAAGAGCATGTGTCGTGGGACAGCATGAAATGGGCCCGCCCGTTCCTGAACACCAACAGCATGGGCCCGATGCCCAAGCAGCCGTCGGACGTGGCCCAGGTCGGTGACCTGGTTCGCGTGCAGCGCCAGAAGGACGACAGCCTGAAATTCAGCCAGGTGCCGGTGGCACAGGGCGCCCTGGTGTCGCTTGACCCGCAGAACGGTGCAATCCGTGCCCTGGTCGGCGGCTTTGCCTTCGAGCAGAGCAACTACAACCGCGCCACCCAGGCCAAGCGCCAGCCGGGTTCCAGCTTCAAGCCGTTCATCTACAGCGCTGCACTGGATAACGGCTACACCGCCGCCAGCCTGGTCAACGATGCACCGATCGTGTTCGTCGACGAGTACCTGGACAAAGTCTGGCGCCCGAAGAACGACACCAACACCTTCCTCGGCCCGATCCGCGTCCGCGAGGCGCTGTACAAGTCGCGTAACCTGGTGTCGATCCGCCTGCTGCAGGCGATGGGCGTAGGCAAGACCATCGACTACATCACCCGCTTCGGCTTCAACAAGTCGGACCTGCCGCCCAACCTGTCCCTGGCACTGGGTACCGCCACGCTGACACCGATGGAAATCGCCACCGGCTGGAGCACCTTTGCCAACGGCGGCTACAAGATCACCCCGTACCTGATCGACAAGATCGAAAGCCGTAGCGGCGAAACCCTGTTCACCGCCAACCCGCCACGGGTACCGGGCGACGTGGTCAATGGCGTCGCGGCCACTGACGGCCAGGCAGCACCGGCCAACGGCGGCATCACCATCGAGCCGACGCCAGGCGAAGCCCCGGCAGCCGGCGCTCCCGCCGCACCACAAGCGCCGGCGGTAGCCGAACGCGTTGTGGATGGCCGTACCACCTACATCCTCAACAGCATCCTGGAAGACGTGATCAAGAAAGGTACGGGGCGTCGCGCCCTGGCCCTGGGCCGTGCCGATATCGCCGGCAAGACCGGTACCACCAACGATTCCAAGGATGCCTGGTTCTCAGGCTACAACGCCGACTACGTGACCACCGTATGGACCGGTTACGACCAGCCGGAAAGCCTCGGTCGCCGGGAGTTCGGCGGCACTGTCGCGCTGCCGATCTGGATGAGCTACATGGGCGCCGCGCTGAAGGATATGCCGCTGCATACCCAGCCGGAACCGGAAGGCATCCTGAGCCTGCGGATCGACCCGGTCAGCGGCCGTGCAGCAGCGCCGAGCACGCCGAATGCGTACTTCGAGCTGTTCAAGAGCGAGGACACGCCGCCGTCGGTCAACGAACTGGGCAACGGCGTTGCACCGGGCAGCCCGCTGCCGGCGGACGAGGCGGCGCCGATCGACTTGTTCTAACACGCAGTTCCAATGTGGGAGCGGGCTTGCGAAAGCGGAGTATCAGGCTCACATGGGCCGACTGACACACCGTCTTCGCGAGCAAGCCCGCTCCCACAGTTGGATCACCGCCAGGCTCGAGCCAATTGCCAGCCACAAAAAAAGCCCCGACTCGCAAGAGCCGGGGCTTTTTGGTGGTGCGCTACAACGGCTTAGCCGTTGAACACATCATCCACGCTTTGCAGCGGGTAGTTCTTCGGATACGGCAGGGTGGCCACACCCGTCTCGATTGCGGCTTTGGCCACGGCATCGGAGATCAGGGTGATCAGGCGCTTGTCCATTGGTTTCGGGATGATGTACTCACGACCGAATTCCAGCTTGATGCCGCCGTAGGCGTCGCACACTTCCTGAGGAACCGGCAGTTTGGCCAGTTCGCGCAGGGCGTTGGCGGCCGCGACTTTCATCTCTTCGTTGATGCGCTTGGCGCGAACGTCCAGGGCACCACGGAAGATGAACGGGAAGCCCAGTACGTTGTTGACCTGGTTCGGGTAGTCCGAACGGCCGGTGGCCATGATCACGTCGCTACGGGTGGCGTGGGCCAGCTCCGGAGAGATTTCCGGATCCGGGTTGGAGCACGCGAACACGATCGGGTTGGCCGCCATGGACTTGAGGCCTTCGGCGCTCAGCAGGTTCGGGCCGGACAGGCCAACGAACACGTCTGCACCGTCCAGGGCGTCAGCCAGGGTACGCTTGGAGGACGGATGCGCGAACATCGCCTTGTACTGGTTCAGGTCGGTACGCTCGGACTGCACAACGCCCTTGCTGTCGACCATGTAGATGTTTTCCAGCTTGGCGCCCATGCTCACCAGCAACTTCATGCAGGAGATGGCCGCGGCGCCGGCGCCCAGGCAAACGATCTTGGCTTCGCCAAGGGTTTTGCCGGCGATTTCCAGGGCGTTGATCATGCCGGCCGCGGTAACGATCGCGGTGCCGTGCTGGTCATCGTGGAATACCGGGATGTCGCACTGTTCGATCAGGGCCTTTTCGATCTCGAAGCACTCAGGTGCCTTGATGTCTTCCAGGTTGATGCCACCGAAGGTGATGGAGATGCGCTTTACGGTGTCGATGAAAGCCTGCGGGCTCTCGGAATCGACTTCAATATCGAATACGTCAATGCCGGCGAAGCGCTTGAACAGCACGCCCTTACCTTCCATGACTGGCTTGGAAGCCAATGGGCCGAGGTTACCCAGGCCGAGGATCGCGGTGCCATCAGAGATCACTGCAACCAGGTTGCCTTTGCCGGTGTACTTGTAGGCCAGTTCAGGATCGCGGGCGATTTCACGTACGGGCTCGGCAACGCCAGGGCTGTAGGCCAGCGACAGGTCGCGGGCGGTGGCAGTGGCTTTGGTGAGCTCTACACTCAGCTTTCCTGGACGAGGATGGGCATGATATTCGAGAGCGGCAGTTTTCAAATCAGACATATCGGCATTCCGCTTTTACTGTTGGTCGACGGACCGCCGAGGATACGCGTGTCGCAAAGTCCCCACAAGACTGGGCAGTCACAGGTGTCAAGGGCCCTGCCCTACGACTTTTGGCCAAGAGCCACGGGATACAAGGGCTCAACTGTTCACAATCGACCTGAAAAATGTCTACAATTTTTTCTTACGGCGCCTGCTCGAGCATGCCGGGATCGGTCAGTGGCAACAGCCAGCGTGCCTGGCCCTTTTCCAGGCCGCCGCGTCGGGAGCGGTCCAGCACCCAGCCGCGGGCTTCGATGGACTGGCCCTGCAAACCCTTCAACAGTGCACTGTCGAATCGGCCCACCAGATTGGGTGCGATGCGCAGTACCAGTGAGCCCTGCAACTCAATCCAGACTCCGCCGCGATTGCGTTCGATTTTGCTCACTCGGCCGTTGACCACGGCAAAGCCCGAGCGCTGGATGTTCGCCGCATCGACCACCGGTGACCGGCGCCACACCCCCAGCCGGGCCTGCCGGGCGCTGCGTTCGGCGGCTTGCTGGCAGGCCACCAGTTCCACATTCGGCGCGACCGCCACCTGGAAGCCAAGGCCTTCGGCGAGCAACTGCGCTTCCAGATTTGCTCCATTGGCACCGTAGAGATGGGCCAGGGTGCGGCCGTAACGGTCCTTGCTCTCCCGTCCGGGCACCACGCCAACGCGCCCACCGCTCGCATCCACCAGACTTTGCAGGCGCTCGCGAGCGGCCACGGCGAAGGGCTCGTCAGTGCGCCCCTGCTTGCCGGTTTCCGGGGCATTGACGCCGATCATGCGTATGCTGCGGCCATCCTTGAGGCGCACGGTGTCACCATCTACTACCCGCTGCACGTCGAAGATCGCGACATCGCCGAGCGCCGGGCAGAACACCTCGGCCTGGGCGGGCGCCAGCCAAATCGCAGACACAAAAAAGGCGCCCACAAGGGACGCCTTTTTCATCAGCGAGGACAAGCCATACAGGCCATCCAAGCGGACCAGCCTTACTCGGCTTTAGGAGCAGCTTTAGCGCCGAAAGCACCGAAGCGGGTCTTGAAGCGGTCAACACGGCCGCCAACATCCAGAGTCTTCTGCTTACCGGTGTAGAACGGGTGGCACTCGTTGCACACGTCGATTGGCAGAGCTTTGCCGAAAGTCGAACGGGTTTCGAACTTGTTACCGCAGCTGCAGGTAACGTCGATGGCAACATAGTTTGGATGGATATCGGCTTTCATGGTGTATTCCTCAGGCTAGCGTGCCGCCAATCAACACTATTGTTGAATACCGCACGTAATTAGGCCGCGGATTCTACCAGACCTTTTTAAACGCGCAAGAAGCACAACGGCCCCTTTCATCAGAAAAGCGCGGCATACACAAGGCCCTGTGGGAGCCGGGCTTGCCCGCGATGCAGGCGCGGCGGTGCCTCAGGTGCACCGTGTCGATACTATCGCGGGCAAGCCCGGCTCCCACATCCACCGCTGGTCTGCTAGGCTCCCGCCCTTCTTCGCCGCCCGTCATATGAGAACCCCCGCGTGCCCGACGCCATTTTGCGCCTCGCCCTGCCCTCGCCCCTGCGCCGCCTGTTCGATTATCGGGCCCCTGCCGGCGTATTGCGGTCGCAGTTGCAGCCCGGCATGCGCGTACGGGTACCGTTTGGCCGGCGGGAGATGATCGGCATCCTGGTGGAAGTCGCCGATCACAGCGAAGTGCCCGCCGAGAAGCTCAAGCCCGCCGTGGCCATCCTCGACAGCACGCCGCCGCTGCCGCCTGCGCTGTTCAAGCTGTGCCTGTGGACCTCGCAGTATTACCAGCACAGCCTCGGCGACACCTTGAGCTGGGCGCTGCCGGTGCTGTTGCGCCAAGGCGAACTGGCCGAGGCGCGCCAGGAGCGTTTCTGGTCGATGGTCCCGGGGGCGCGCATGGACGACCCGCGCATCGCCCGCGCCCCGCGCCAGCGTGAAGCCCTGGCAACCCTGGCCCAGCATCCCCACGGCGTCGCCCATCAGCTTTTAAGCAAGCTGATGCTGAGCAAGGACAGCCTGGACTTGCTGCTGGCCAAGGGCCTGGTGCAGGTGGAAATCCGCAAGCACGCCCCCGGCGAGCGCCACGAACACTGGCTGGCTCAGCCGGAATTGCCGCTCAACCCCGAACAACGCGCCGCCTACGAGGCAATTCGCGCCGGCTTCGACAGCTTCCACGCGTTCCTGCTGGCCGGCGTCACCGGCAGCGGCAAGACCGAAGTCTATTTGCAACTGATCCGCGAAACCCTCGAAGCCGGCAAACAGGCACTGGTGCTGATCCCCGAGATCAACCTCGGCCCGCAAACCCTGGCGCGTTTCGAGCAGCGTTTCAACGCGCGCATCGCCCTGGTGCACTCGGCGGTCAACGACCGCGAGCGCCTGGAATCCTGGCTCGCCGCCCGGGACGGCGAGGCCGACATTATTATCGGCACCCGTTCGGCGCTGTTCACCCCGATGAAAAATCCCGGGCTGATCATCATCGACGAAGAACATGACGGCTCCTATAAACAGCAGGAAGGCCTGCGCTACCACGCCCGCGACCTGGCGCTGGTGCGCGCCCGCCAGGAAAA
This sequence comes from Pseudomonas sp. C8002, assembly GCF_013385765.1. NCBI lineage: Bacteria > Pseudomonadati > Pseudomonadota > Gammaproteobacteria > Pseudomonadales > Pseudomonadaceae > Pseudomonas > Pseudomonas sp. C8002. Next base: position 47,222 of record NZ_JACAPJ010000008.1, on the reverse strand, counting down.
CATCCCGATTGTGCTGGGCTCGGCCACGCCGTCCCTGGAAAGCCTGCACAACGCCTACACCGGGCGCTACGGCCTGCTGCGTCTCAATGAACGTGCCGGCGGTGCCAAGCAGCCCCGCTTCCTGCGCCTGGATGTAAAAAGTCGCCCGCTGGACAGCGGCATTTCCGGGCCGATGCAGCAAGCCATCGGGCAAACCCTCGCGGCGGGCCAGCAAGTGCTGGTGTTCCTCAACCGCCGGGGTTTTGCGCCGACGCTGCTGTGCCACGACTGCGGCTGGATGTCCGAGTGCAATCGCTGCGATGCGCGAATGACCGTGCACCAGCGCTCCGGCGAGTTGCGCTGCCATCACTGCGGCCATGTGGAACGGGTGCCGCGGCACTGCCCACAGTGCGGCAAAGTCGACTTGCGACCGGTGGGCGCGGGCACCGAGCGCGCCGAAGAACGACTGGGCATCCTGTTCCCGGATTACCCGGTGCTGCGGGTCGACCGCGACAGCACCTCGCGCAAGGACGCGATGAATCAGTTGTTCGCCACGATCCAGAAGGGCCAGCCGTGCATTCTGGTGGGCACACAGATGCTTGCCAAAGGGCATCACTTCCCACGGGTGACCCTGGTGTCGATCCTGGATGCCGACGGCGGGCTGTTCTCCGGGGATTTTCGCGCCAGCGAGCGCATGGCGCAGTTGATCGTGCAGGTCGCAGGCCGGGCCGGGCGGGCCGAAGAGCCGGGCAAGGTGATCATCCAGACGCACCTGGCCGACCACCCGCTGCTGATTCAACTGACAGAACAAGGCTACTTTGCCTTCGCCGAACAGGCCTTGAGCGAGCGACGCTCGGCAGGTCTGCCACCGTTTGCGCATCTGGCGCTGCTGCGGGCCGAAGCGCACAAGCCGGGGCAGGCCGAAGGTTTCCTGGATGAAGCGTGCAGCGAGGCTGAACGTTTGCTGGGGGAACTGGGTCTGACCGGCATCGAGCTATTGGGCCCGGTGCCAGCACCGATGGAACGCCGCGCCGGGCGCTACCGCGCCCAGCTACTCTTGCAAGCCAGTGCCCGCGCGCCGCTGCATCGTTTATTAAGCAGCTGGTTACTTGCGCTGGAGCAAATGCCCAGTGGTCGCCAGGTGAGATGGTCGCTGGACGTAGACCCGGTAGATTTGTATTAACCCCCTGTGGCGAGGGAGCTTGCTCCCGCTGGGCTGCGTAGCAGCCCCAAAAAAGCCGGGAGCGCAACGCACTCCAGCGGGAGCAAGCTCCCTCGCCACAGCAAGCTCCCTCGCCACAGGTTAATCGTCCGTCAAGGTCCCGCGAAGGTTGGCAAGCCCGCCCTCGCCACGGATAATGCCCAGTTTTTCCACCTGCGCATCGCGCGCCACCGCTTGCGGTCGAAAGAGAACACCATGAAAGACACCATTCGCCAGCTGATCCAACAAGCCCTCACCCAACTCGTCAACGAAGGTGTGTTGCCTGAAGGCCTGACGCCGGCGATCCAGGTGGAAAATACCCGCGACAAGACCCACGGTGATTTCGCCAGCAACATCGCGATGATGCTGGCCAAGCCGGCCGGCCTGAAGCCGCGCGACCTGGCGGAAAAAATCATCGCCGCGCTGCCGGCCGACCCTCAGGTGACCAAGGCTGAAATCGCCGGCCCAGGCTTCATCAACTTCTTCCAGAACACCCAGGCCCTGGCCTCGCGCCTGGACGCGGCCCTGGCCGACGCGAAAATCGGCGTGCGCAAGGCCGGCCCGGCACAGCGCGTGGCCATCGACCTGTCGGCACCGAACCTGGCCAAGGAAATGCACGTGGGCCACCTGCGCTCCACCATCATTGGCGACGGCGTGGCGCGGGTCCTGGAGTTCCTCGGCGATGACGTGATCCGCCAGAACCACGTGGGCGACTGGGGTACCCAGTTCGGCATGTTGATGGCCTATCTGCAGGAAAACCCGATCACCAGCAACGAGCTGTCGGACCTGGAGAACTTCTACCGCGCCGCCAAGAAGCGTTTCGACGAATCCGAAGAATTCGCCGACCGCGCCCGTGGCCTGGTGGTCAAGCTGCAAGCCGGCGATGCCGAATGCCTGGAACTGTGGGGCCGCTTCCGCGAGATCTCGCTGTCCCACTGCCAGGAAATCTACGAGCTGCTCAACGTCAAATTGACCATGGCCGACGTGATGGGCGAAAGCGCCTACAACGACGACCTGATCAACGTGGTCAACGACCTCAAGGCCAAGGGCCTGCTGGTTGAAAGCAACGGCGCGCAGTGCGTGTTCCTCGAAGAATTCAAGACCGCCGACGGCGACCCGCTGCCGGTGATCATCGTCAAGGCCGATGGCGGCTACCTCTACGCCACCACCGACCTCGCCGCCGTGCGCTACCGCAGCGGCGTGCTGAAAGCCGACCGTGCCCTGTATTTCGTTGACCAGCGCCAGGCCCTGCACTTCCAGCAAGTGTTCGAAGTGGCGCGCCGCGCCGGTTTCGTGACCCACCCGATGCAGATGGAACACATGGGCTTCGGCACCATGAACGGCGCCGATGGCCGCCCGTTCAAGACCCGTGACGGCGGCACCGTGAAGCTGATCGACCTGCTGAACGAAGCCCAGGACCGCGCCTACAACCTGGTGAAGGAAAAGAACCCGGAGCTGGCCGAAGCCGACCTGCGCAACATCGCCCGCGTCGTGGGGATTGGCGCGGTGAAATACGCCGACCTGTCCAAGCACCGCACTAGCGACTACAGCTTCAACTTCGAATTGATGCTCAACTTCGAAGGCAACACCGCGCCGTACCTGCTGTATGCCTACACGCGGGTGGCCGGTGTGTTCCGCAAGCTGGGCAAGGACTTCAGCGAAGTCGAAGGCCAGATCAACCTTGAGGCGCCACACGAGCAGGAACTGGCCGCCAAACTGGCGCAATTCGGCGAAGTGCTGAACAGCGTCGGCGAAAAAGGCACACCGCACATCCTCTGCACCTATTTGTACGAAGTCGCCGGTTTGTTCTCCAGCTTCTACGAGAACTGCCCGATCCTGACCGCAGACGACGAAGCCCAAAAGCAGAGCCGCCTGCGCCTCGCCGCACTGGCAGGACGGACCCTCAAGCAAGGCCTGGAATTGTTGGGCCTGGAAACTCTGGAGCGTATGTAAGTTGGCTGCCAAGAAAAAACCTGCACCCAAGCGCGGCGCCAGCCGCTACCAGGCACCGGCGAAGAAGCCTATTCCGGGCTGGTTGTGGATGGCCATCGGCCTGACGGTCGGCGCGTTTGTGGTGTTCCTGATGAAGCTCGACCCGGGCAAGGGCGATGACGTCAAACGGGTCAAGCAAGAACAGCAGAAGGCCACGAAAATGGCCGAGGCGAACAAGACACCGCCTAGCCCGACTGCGCCGGTGAAGCCGAAGTACGACTTCTACACGCTGCTGCCGGAATCGGAAGTGATCGTGCCGCCGGACGCCGTGCCGGAGAAAACCCTGCCGACGCCGCAGCCGGTGCCGACTACGCCGGTTACCCCGGCGGAAGCAGCGAAGATCGACACGGCCCGGGCCCAGGCTGCGCTGGCCGGGATTACCCCGCCGCCACCGCCGCCGGTCGCCACCACCAAGGCCGCGCCCGTGACCAAGTTCTTCCTGCAGGCGGGCTCGTTCCCGAAACAGGCGGATGCGGACCGTGTGCGCGCGCAGATTATTCTGTTGGGGCAGGCGGTGACGGTGGAGTCCGGGACGGTTAAGGATGCGACCTGGTATCGCGTGCTGGTAGGGCCGTTCAGCAACCGTGAACAGCTGACCGTGGCGCAGAAGCAACTGGCCGGCGCCGGGTTTAGCAACCTGTTGTTACAACAACGCCAGAGCCGCTGATTCCGGATACACAGCAGTACCTATGTGGGAGCGGGCTTGCTCGCGAAGGCGCCAGACCAGTCAATATTTCCAGTGACTGATACACCGCATTCGCGAGCAAGCCCGCTCCCACATTTGATTTTCATCGGCCTCAGGACCGAGTCCGACACATAAACACCACTCGTCCGCCCTCCCGTCCTACAGTTGAAATCCCCCCCGCCACCCCCATATGAGTTCCATCAGGGCATTTTCGCCCCGCAGCGTGGAGACTCTCCCCTTGACCACCATCGTTTCAGTTCGCCGCCACGGCAAAGTCGTCATGGGCGGCGACGGCCAGGTTTCACTTGGCAATACCGTGATGAAAGGCAACGCGAAAAAAGTCCGTCGCCTGTACCACGGCCAGGTCCTCGCCGGTTTCGCCGGCGCCACCGCTGACGCCTTTACCCTGTTCGAGCGCTTTGAAGGCCAACTTGAGAAGCACCAGGGCCATCTGGTCCGTGCCGCCGTCGAACTCGCCAAAGAATGGCGCACCGACCGCTCCCTCAGCCGCCTGGAAGCCATGCTGGCCGTCGCCAACAAAGACGCCTCGCTGATCATCACCGGCAACGGCGACGTGGTTGAACCCGAAGAAGGCCTGATCGCCATGGGTTCCGGCGGCGGTTACGCCCAGGCCGCTGCCAGCGCCCTGCTGAAGAAAACCGACCTGTCGGCCCGGGAAATCGTCGAGACGGCCCTGGGTATCGCTGGCGACATCTGTGTCTTCACCAACCACAACCTGACCATTGAGGAGCAGGACCTCGCCGAATAAGCCGCAGGCTTATTCCCGCTTGAGGACCGCCAATTACTATGTCCATGACTCCCCGCGAAATCGTCCATGAACTCAATCGCCATATCATCGGCCAGGACGATGCCAAGCGCGCCGTTGCCATCGCCCTGCGTAACCGCTGGCGCCGGATGCAACTGCCCGAAGAATTGCGCGTTGAAGTAACCCCCAAGAACATCCTGATGATCGGCCCGACCGGTGTCGGTAAAACCGAGATCGCCCGGCGCCTGGCCAAGCTGGCCAATGCTCCGTTCATCAAGGTCGAAGCCACCAAGTTCACCGAAGTGGGCTATGTGGGCCGTGACGTCGAGTCGATCATTCGTGACCTGGCCGACGCTGCCCTGAAGCTGCTGCGCGAACAGGAAATGACCAAGGTCAGCCATCGCGCCGAAGACGCCGCTGAAGAACGCATCCTCGACGCCTTGCTGCCACCGGCACGCATGGGCTTCAACGAAGACGCCGCACCAAGCTCGGATTCCAACACCCGCCAGCTGTTCCGCAAGCGCCTGCGTGAAGGTCAGCTGGACGACAAGGAAATCGAGATCGAAGTCGCCGAAGTGTCCGGCGTCGACATCTCCGCACCGCCTGGCATGGAAGAAATGACCAGCCAGTTGCAGAACCTGTTCGCCAACATGGGCAAGGGCAAGAAGAAAAGCCGCAAGCTCAAGGTGAAGGAAGCGCTGAAACTGGTGCGTGACGAAGAGGCCGGGCGCCTGGTCAATGAGGAAGAACTCAAGGCCAAGGCCCTGGAGGCAGTCGAGCAGCACGGCATCGTGTTTATCGACGAGATCGACAAGGTGGCCAAGCGCGGCAATTCCGGCGGCGTCGACGTGTCCCGCGAAGGCGTGCAGCGCGACCTGCTGCCGCTGATCGAAGGCTGCACCGTCAACACCAAGCTGGGCATGGTCAAGACCGACCACATCCTGTTTATCGCGTCCGGTGCGTTCCACCTGAGCAAGCCAAGCGACCTGGTGCCGGAGCTGCAAGGTCGCCTGCCGATTCGCGTTGAACTGAAAGCGCTGACGCCGGGCGACTTCGAACGCATCCTCAGCGAGCCGCACGCGTCGCTGACCGAGCAATACCGCGAGCTGCTGAAAACCGAAGGCCTGGGGATTGAGTTCCTGCCGGACGGTATCAAGCGTCTGGCGGAGATTGCCTGGCAGGTCAACGAGAAGACCGAGAACATCGGTGCCCGTCGCTTGCACACCCTGCTTGAGCGCCTGCTGGAGGAAGTGTCCTTCAGTGCCGGCGACATGGCGGGCGCGCAGAATGGCGAAGCAATCAAGATCGACGCCGACTACGTCAACAGCCACCTGGGTGAATTGGCGCAGAACGAAGATCTGTCTCGTTATATCCTGTAAGCCTCACGCAGGAACCGCTCTGCTTTAATGTGGGAGCGGGCTTGCTCGCGAATGCGGTGGGTCAGTCACAATTGCATGAACTGACCCACCGCATTCGCGAGCAAGCCCGCTCCCACAGTTTAAAGCCGGTTCCTTCAGGATCATCTCTGAGCGGTTCCCCAAATGACCAAACTGCCTACCGCCATCAACCTGCACAAAGCCTCCAGGACCCTGGGCCTCACCTACGGTCCCGACGAGGTGTATCAACTGCCCGCCGAATTCCTTCGCGTGCACTCCCCCTCCGCCGAGGTCCAGGGCCACGGCAAACCGATCCTGCAATTCGGCAAGCTCAATGTCGGCTTGACCAAGATCGAACCCGCCGGCCAATACGCACTGAAATTGACCTTCGACGATGGCCATGACAGCGGATTGTTCACCTGGGACTACCTCTATCAACTTGCCGTGCGTCAGGACGCGCTGTGGGCTGACTATCTTGCCGAGCTGAAAGCCGCCGGAAAAACCCGCGACCCGAGCCAGTCGGTCGTGCGGCTGATGCTCTAGCCCAGGCCTCTTGCTCATTAGTGGGCATTTTCTAATTCCATCTGCTTGAATGCCCCTCTGTCGTGGCCAACGATTGGCCCGCTTGCGAAAAAAATTAAACTCGGGTAACCAATGGAACTGGCAAGTTCCCTGCATTTGACGATGCGGTATTAACGGTCACCCGAGCAGTAGTACCAGGCTGTGCTGTGTGGCAAGTAGTGGTACACAGCGGTACCCGGTACTCGTCTGTCGGACAATGGAGCGTCGTAGATGAGTAACAAGAACAACGATGACTTGAAACGCCAGGCCTCGGAAAACACCCTGGGGCTGAACCCGATCATCGCGTTACGGAAAAAGGATTTACTGGCATCCGCTCGGATGGTGCTGACCCAGGCCATCAAACAACCGTTGCACAGCGTCAAGCATGTCGCCCATTTCGGCGTCGAATTGAAGAACGTGGTGTTCGGCAAATCACAGCTGACACCCGAGGCCGACGACCGTCGTTTCAACGACCCGGCGTGGACTCAGAACCCGCTCTACAAACGTTACCTGCAAACCTACCTGGCGTGGCGCAAGGAGCTGCACGACTGGATCGGTGACAGCAACCTGTCGGAACACGACATCAGCCGCGGCCACTTCGTCATCAACCTGATGACCGAGGCCATGGCGCCCACCAACAGCGCAGCCAACCCGGCGGCGGTCAAACGCTTCTTTGAAACCGGCGGCAAGAGCCTGCTGGATGGCCTGTCCCACCTGGCCAAGGACATGGTGCACAACGGCGGCATGCCGAGCCAGGTCAACATGGGCGCCTTTGAAGTGGGCAAGAGCCTGGGCACCACCGAAGGCGCCGTGGTGTTTCGCAACGATGTGCTGGAGCTGATCCAATACCGGCCGATCACCGAGCAGGTGCACGAACGTCCGCTGCTGGTGGTGCCGCCGCAGATCAACAAGTTCTATGTATTCGACCTGAGCCCGGACAAGAGCCTGGCGCGCTTCTGCCTGCGCAATAACCAGCAGACGTTTATCGTCAGTTGGCGCAACCCGACCAAGGCCCAGCGCGAGTGGGGCCTGTCGACCTACATCGAGGCGCTGAAAGAAGCGGTCGATGTGGTGAGCGCGATCACCGGCAGCAAAGACATCAACATGCTCGGCGCCTGCTCCGGCGGCATCACCTGCACCGCCCTGCTGGGCCACTACGCGGCGCTGGGCGAGAAGAAGGTCAACGCCCTGACCCTGCTGGTGAGCGTGCTGGACACCACCCTGGACACCCAGGTGGCGTTGTTCGTCGACGAACAGACCCTGGAAGCAGCCAAGCGCCATTCCTACCAGGCCGGTGTGCTGGAAGGCCGCGACATGGCCAAGGTGTTTGCCTGGATGCGCCCCAATGACCTGATCTGGAACTACTGGGTCAACAACTACCTGCTGGGCAACGAGCCACCGGTGTTCGACATCCTGTTCTGGAACAACGACACCACCCGCTTGCCGGCCGCGTTCCATGGCGACCTGATCGAACTGTTCAAGAACAATCCCTTGGTGCGGGCCAATGCCCTGGAAGTGTGCGGCACGCCGATCGACCTGAAGCAGGTCACTGCCGATATTTATTCTTTGGCCGGCACCAACGACCACATCACACCGTGGCAGTCCTGCTACAAGTCGGCGCAGCTGTTTGGCGGCAAGGTGGAGTTTGTGCTGTCCAGCAGCGGGCATATCCAGAGCATTCTGAACCCGCCGGGCAATCCCAAGTCGCGTTACCAGACCAGCGATACGATGCCGGGCAAGGCCCTGGACTGGCAGGAGAACGCCACCAAGCACACCGATTCGTGGTGGTTGCATTGGCAGGCGTGGCAGGCGGAGCGGTCGGGCAAGTTGAAGAAGGCGCCTGCGAACCTGGGCAACAAGACTTATGCAGCGGCGGAAGCGGCGCCGGGCACTTATGTACATGAACGATAAAGCACACACACTTTTGTGACTGGAACGGTATCAACTGTGGGAGCGGGCTTGCTCGCGAAGGGGGTGTGTCAGTTGATGCATCTAGAGACGGATTCACCGCCTTCGCGAGCAAGTCGAATCGTCGCACCGCCGCTCCCACACTGACCGAGTTCCGACAGGGAATAGCGCGCCACTTTGCAGGGTAAGCCCATGCCGCAACCGTTCATCTTCCGTACCATCGACCTGGATGGCCAAGCTATCCGCACGGCGGTACGCCCGGGCAAGCCTCACTTGACGCCGCTGCTGATTTTCAATGGCATCGGCGCCAACCTTGAGCTGGTGTTTCCGTTCGTCCAGGCCCTGGACCCGGACCTGGAAGTGATTGCCTTTGATGTGCCAGGCGTCGGCGGCTCGTCGACCCCCAGCCGGCCTTATCGCTTTCCCGGCCTGGCCAAACTCACCGCGCGCATGCTCGACTACCTGGACTATGGCCAGGTCAACGCGGTGGGCGTTTCCTGGGGCGGCGCGCTGGCGCAGCAGTTCGCCTATGACTATCCGGAACGCTGCAAGAAGCTGATTCTGGCCGCCACCGCCGCCGGTGCCTTCATGGTGCCGGGCAAGCCGAAAGTCTTGTGGCTGATGGCCAGCCCCCGGCGTTATATCCAACCGTCCCACGTGGTGCGCATTGCACCGATGATCTACGGCGGCTCCTTCCGTCGGGATTCGAAACTGGCCGCCGAACACGCGAGCAAAGTGCGTTCGGCGGGCAAGCTGGGTTACTACTGGCAACTGTTCGCCGGGCTTGGCTGGACCAGCATCCACTGGCTGCACAAGATCAAGCAGCCGACCCTGGTGCTGGCCGGCGACGACGACCCGCTGATCCCGCTGATCAACATGCGCATGCTGGCCTGGCGCATTCCCAACGCCCAACTGCACATCATCGACGACGGCCATCTGTTCCTGATTACCCGGGCCGAGGCCGTGGCGCCGATCATCATGAAGTTTCTCCAGGAGGAACGCCTGAGGGCGGTGATTCACCCGCAACCCGCACTTTAGACGGCAGCGGTCAGGACGACCGCGCCGCGCAACTTGGCCAGAACCGACTATGGTTCTGAATTGGCGTGCTTGTTGATGGCTTGACGAAGGAGTGTTGGCGCATGCGAGAAAGACCCGTATCGAACCCGGTGCCCACACCCGCCGCGTTCATCAATATTGAAAGTGCGATCACCGGCCTGCGCGGCCGGGATTTGCTCTCGACCCTGCGCAGCGTCGCCGCACACGGCTTGCGCAATCCGGTGCACACCGCCCGCCACGCCCTGAAGTTGGGCGGGCAATTGGGCCGCGTGCTGCTCGGGGAAACGGTGCACGAGCCGAACCCGAAGGACAGCCGCTTCGCCGACCCGACCTGGCAGCTCAACCCGTTTTATCGGCGCAGCCTGCAAGCCTACCTGAGCTGGCAAAAACAGACCCGCCACTGGATCGACGACAGCAACCTCAGCGCCGACGACCGGGCGCGGGCGCACTTTGCCTTTGCCCTGCTCAACGATGCCGTGTCGCCATCCAACACCCTGCTCAACCCGCTGGCGATCAAGGAGCTGCTCAACTCCGGCGGCAACAGCGTGGTGCGTGGCGTCAGCAACCTGTTCGACGACCTGCTGCACAACAACGGCTTGCCGCGCCAGGTCACCAAGCAGGCCTTTGAAGTCGGCAAGACGGTGGCCACCACACCCGGTTCGGTGGTGTTTCGCAATGAACTGCTGGAGCTGATCCAGTACAAGCCCATGAGCGAAAAACAGTACGCCAAGCCGCTGCTGGTGGTGCCGCCGCAAATCAACAAGTACTACATTTTCGACCTGAGCCCGAACAACAGCTTCGTCCAGTTCGCTCTGAAAAATGGCCTGCAAGTGTTTATGGTCAGCTGGCGCAACCCGGATGTACGCCACCGGGAATGGGGCTTGTCCACCTACGTCGCGGCTTTGGAAGAAGCGCTGAACGTAACCCGCGCAATCACCGGCGCCCGCGAGGTCAACCTGATGGGCGCCTGCGCCGGTGGCCTGACCATCGCCGCGCTGCAAGGCCATCTGCAGGCCAAGCGCCAGCTGCGCCGTATCTCCAGCGCCAGCTACCTGGTGAGCCTGCTGGACAGCCAGATCGACAGCCCCGCCACCCTGTTCGCCGACGAACAGACGCTGGAAGCCGCCAAGCGCCGCTCTTACCAGCAAGGCGTACTCGACGGCCGGGACATGGCCAAGGTATTCGCCTGGATGCGTCCCAACGACCTGATCTGGAACTACTGGATCAACAATTACCTGCTGGGCAAGGAACCGCCGGCCTTCGACATCCTGTACTGGAACAACGACAACACCCGCCTGCCCGCCGCGCTGCATGGCGACTTGCTGGACTTCTTCAAGCACAACCCGCTGAGCCATCCCGGCGGCCTGGAGGTGTGCGGCACGCCTGTCGACTTGCAGAAGGTGACGGTGGACAGCTTCAGCGTGGGCGGCATCAACGACCACATCACGCCGTGGGACGCGGTGTACCGCTCCACCCAGCTGCTGGGCGGCGATAAGCGCTTCATTCTGTCCAACAGCGGGCATGTCCAGAGCATCCTCAACCCGCCGGGCAACCCCAAGGCCAACTACGTCGAGAACCTCAAGCTGAGCAGCGACCCGCGCGCCTGGTACTACGACGCCAATCATGTCGAGGGCAGCTGGTGGCCCAACTGGCTGGCGTGGATCCAGCAGCGCTCCGGTGTGCAGCGCGAAACACTGACCGCCCTGGGCAACCAGAATTACCCACCGATGGAAGCGGCGCCGGGCACCTATGTGCGAGTCCGCTGAGCCCCACGACGACTTTAAGAAGACTGGATGAAGACCCGCGACCGTATCCTTGAATGTGCCTTGCAGTTGTTCAACCACAAGGGCGAGCCGAACGTGTCGACCATGGAGGTGGCCAATGAAATGGGGATCAGCCCCGGCAATCTCTATTACCACTTCCATGGCAAGGAACCGTTGGTGCTCGGTCTGTTCGAGCGCTTTCAAAACGAATTGGCGCCGTTGCTCGATCCGCCGGAAGACGCACAACTGGCGGCCGAGGATTACTGGCTGTTCCTGCACCTGATCGTGGAGCGCATGGCGCACTATCGGTTTCTGTTCCAGGACCTGTCGAACCTGGCGGGCCGCTTGCCGAAACTGGCCAAGGGCATCCGCAACCTGCTGACGGCGCTCAAGCGCACGCTGGCCTCGTTGCTGGCCCGCCTCAAGACGGATGGGCAACTGGTCAGTGAAACCCAGGCGCTGGGGCAGTTGGTGGAACAGATCACCATGACCTTGCTGTTTTCCCTGGACTACCAGCGGATTCTCGACCGAGAAGGTGAGGTGCGGGTGGTGGTGTACCAGATCATGATGCTGGTGGCCCCGCATCTGCTGATGCCGGCGAGGCTGGCGACAGAGAGGTTGGCGCTGCGCTACCTGGACGACGCGGACTAAAATGTGGGAGCGGGCTTGCTCGCGAAAGCGGAGTGTCAGTCAGCACATGTGTGACTGATCCACCGCTTTCGCGAGCAAGCCCGCTCCCACATTGGATTTGTGTTGTTCTGTAGATTCCATAAAAAACGCCCGACCTTCGCAGGCCGGGCGTTTTTATGTGTCCCGTAAAAATCAGGACTGACTGGTAGGCGTCGGGCTTGCCGGCGTTGCAGTCGGGGTAGCAGCAGGCGTCGGTGGCGTGACCGAGTTGGTCGCCGGCGCTGCAGTTGCAGGCTTGGCCGCTACCGCTGGCTTCGGCGCTGCTGGCTTTTTGGCTACGGCCGGCTTCTTCGCCGCAGCCGGTTTTGCAGCTGGCTTGGCCGCTGCAGGTTTTGCAGCCGCAGGCTTGGCGGCGGGTTTGGCAGCAACCGGCTTGGCTGCAGGTTTCGCAGCGGCTGGCTTGGCAGCAGGCTTCGCTGCAGCAGGTTTGGCGGCAGCGGTTTTCACCGCTGGCTTGGCTGCTGCTTTTGCTGCCGGCTTGGCTGCAGGTTTCGCCGCAGGTTTTGCAGCTGCTTTAGCGGCCACTGGTTTAGCGGCAGGCTTGGCGGCCGGTTTAGCCGCTGCGGTTTTCGCCGCAGGCTTGGCAGCCGGTTTTGCAGCAGCTTTGGCCGGCGCCTTGGCGGCTGGCTTGGCTGCCGGTTTGGCGGCGGCCTTGACCAGCGGTTTAGCGGCGGTTTTAGCAGCAGGCTTGGCCGCTGCAGTTTTCGCCGCAGGCTTGGCAGCCGGTTTAGCCGCTGCAGTTTTAGCCGCAACTGGCGCAGCTTTAAGGCCGGTGAGTTTTTCGATTTGCCTGGTCAAGGTATCGACCTTGCTGTGCAGCGCTTTCACTTCAGTACGGCTAGGTACGCCGAGTCGCGAAATGGCACTGTTCAGGCGCTTGTCAAAAGCCCCTTCCAGTTCGCCCCACTTGTCGCTGATACGTGATTTGGCAGAACCGGCGGAAGCCTTTGCCGCATCGACTTGTTTACCCACTGTGCTCTTGGTCAACTTCTCGGCCTTCTCGCCGTCTTTAACCAAAGTCTCGAAGTATTTACCGCCGTCACTGCTCACCTTCGAGTACACGCCTAAACCGGCCAGCCAGATCTTGCGGGAGTATTTTTCAACTTCCCCGATCCACGAGCTGCCTTCTTTATCAGTAGTCTTTTTACCAGCCATCCCGTTGTCTCCTTAGTGTTTACGCGCGACACGTTCGAGCAATGCCGTCAGCTCATCGAGCTTAGCAGAGAGTGTCTCCACGTCATGTTTAGACGGAATGCCGATCCGATTCAAGGCACTTCCAACACGACTATCAAAAGCGCTTTCAACTTTATCCAGTTGCACTTCGACTCGACCTTTGACGCCGAAGACTTCGCTCTTGACTTGATCAATCTGACTGTTGGCTGCATCAAGTTGTTCAATCACAACTTTTTTGCCTTTAGTTTCAACATGTTGACCAGTCTTAACCAGCTCTTTGAAGTACTCGGCGCCCTCGCTTCCGACCTTGGCGTAAGCCCCCAAACCGGCCAGCCAGATCTTGCGGGCATAGGATTTAACGTCAGTCAGGGCGTTAGTTCCGGTAGCAATTTTTTTCTTCAAAATAACTTTGGCCATGGTGCACCTCACGCATAAAGGGGGGAGGAACTGCCCACAGAAGTTGGGGGCTTGGGCACAAAGTAGGCAGAAAAATTAGAATCGGCACCCTAAGAAGGTCGCAAATCAGGCCAGGGCTTTATCCAGTGCCTTCTCGATTTCGGACTTGATGGTGCCACTCATGGCCGACATCAACAGACCCAGCTCGACTTCAATCCGCAGGGAATCTTCCGCCACTTTCACGGTGCCTTTAACGCCCGAACGTTTGAGGTTCAGTGTGTCGCCGGCCCACGAAGACTCCAGGCCATATTGCTCCTTGAGTTTGCTCGCCAACTTGTCGGCTTTTTCTCGGGCAGCGTCTTTGCCCAGTGTGTGGGCACGTTCAACCTGTATACGGGCCATTTGAATGACTCCTCGTTATAGAGACTTGTCGACCCGCCATGCGGCAAAAGGTCTCGGTGACCACCTATCTTACCTTCAGCCTTGCCAAGACAAAGCATGCCTTGGGGATTAGAATGCCCCCATTCTCTTTTGGTGACAGCGATATGACTGATCAGCGCAAAGGCAGCGATGCCGAACCCACCACTCACTTCGGCTTCAAGAACGTCCCGGAAAGCCAGAAAGCGGAAAAAGTCGCCGAGGTGTTTCACTCGGTCGCCGCCAAGTACGACTTGATGAACGACGTGCTCTCCGGCGGCATGCACCGCCTGTGGAAGCGCTTCACCATTGAGTTGTCGGGTGTACGCACCGGCAACCGTGTGCTGGATATCGCAGGCGGCACGGGCGACCTGGCCGCCAAGTTCTCCAAGCTGGTGGGCCCCACCGGGCAGGTGGTACTGGCCGACATCAACGGCTCGATGCTCAAGGTCGGTCGTGATCGCCTGCTGGACAAAGGTGTGGCGGGCAATATCGAGTTCGTCCAGGCCGACGCTGAAAAGCTGCCGTTCCCGGACAACCACTTCGACTGCGTGACCATCGCCTTCGGCCTGCGTAACGTGACCCACAAGGAAGACGCACTGCGCTCGATGCTGCGCGTACTCAAGCCCGGCGGTCGCCTGCTGGTGCTGGAGTTCTCCAAGCCGACCAACGCACTGATGTCCAAGGTCTACGACACCTACTCGTTCGCCTTCATGCCGTTGATGGGCAAGCTGATCACCAATGACGCCGAAAGCTACCGCTACCTGGCCGAATCGATCCGCATGCACCCGAACCAGGAAACCCTGAAGTCGATGATGGTAGAGGCCGGTTTCGACCGCGTGACCTACCACAACATGACCTCGGGCATCGTCGCCCTGCACCGCGGCATCAAGCCCTGATGCTGTTCGCAGGCCTTCTCGCCAGCGTCGAACACGGCCTCAACCGTGTACTGCGCCTGGACAGCACCGCCCTGGCACGGCTGGCGCACCTGAACGGCAGGATCATCGCCGTCGACTGCACCAGCCCCGCCTTGCAGCTGTTTATCCTGCCCAGCGATGAAGGCCTGTTGCTGGCGTCCCACTGGGCCGCCGACGCCGACTGCACCCTGCGTGCTTCCGGCTCAAGCCTGCTGCGCCTGGCCCTGAGTCGGGACAAGACGGCGATCCTCCACGGCCCGGACGTGGAACTTGAAGGCGACAGCGCGGTGCTGATGGACCTGGCCGCCGTGCTGCAAGACCTGGAACTGGACTGGGAATACGAGCTGTCACGTTGGCTCGGCCCGGTGGCCACCCAACTGATCAGCGGTCATCTGCGCAGCCGTACGCGCTGGTACCAGCAGGGTTTCGCCAGCCTGAACCAGAACCTCGCCGAATACCTGAGCGAAGAATCGCGCACCCTGGTCGGACAACGGGAAGCGGAAGCGCGCTTTCGCGAACTCGACCAGGCCAAACTCGACCTGGAACGACTTGAGGCGCGCTTCGAGCGCCTGAGCCGCTCCCTTGATTCAAGCGATAACGCATGAAGCTGCTCGCCGTCCGCCGTTTGTTTCGTATCCAGCGCGTCGTAATCCGCTACCGCCTCGATGACCTGCTGTTCGCCCTGCCGCTGCCGTGGTTTCTGCTGGCGGTGCGCTATGTGCTGCCGTGGCGCTGGTTCCCGCGCAAGACCCTCGAGCTGAGCCGTGGCGCGCGCCTGCGCCTGGCGTTGCAGGACCTGGGGCCGATCTTCATCAAGTTCGGGCAGATCCTCTCCACCCGCCGCGACCTGTTGCCCGAAGACATCGCCGACGAACTGATGCTGTTGCAGGACCGCGTGCCGCCGTTCGACTCGCAACTGGCAGTCACGCTGATTGAAGAGCAGCTGGGCAAGAAGATCAGCGAAGTCTTCAGCCGCTTCGACATCGCGCCGCTGGCCTCGGCCTCGGTGGCCCAGGTGCATGCCGCGCAACTGAAAAGCGGCGAAGAAGTGGTGGTGAAGGTGATCCGCCCGGGCCTCAAGCCGATCATCGGCCAGGACCTGGCGTGGCTGTTCATCCTTGCCCGCGCCGCCGAGCGCTTTTCTGCCGATGCACGCCTGCTGCACCCGGTAGACGTGGTGCTGGACTACGAAAAAACCATCTACGACGAACTCGACCTGCTGCGCGAAGCGGCCAACGCCAGCCAGCTCAAGCGCAACTTCGAAGGCTCGCAGCTGCTGTACGTGCCGCAAGTCTATTGGGACTGGTGCCGCCCGAAAGTGCTGGTGATGGAGCGCATCTACGGCGTGCAGGTCACCGACCTGGCGACCCTGGCCGACCAGCGCACCGACATGAAGATGCTTGCCGAGCGCGGCGTGGAGATTTTCTTCACCCAGGTGTTCCGCGACAGCTTCTTCCACGCCGACATGCACCCCGGCAACATTTTCGTCAGCACCGTGAACCCGTGGAGCCCGCAGTACATTGCGATCGACTGCGGCATCGTCGGCAGCCTGACCCCGGAAGACCAGGATTACCTGGCGCGCAACCTGTTCGCTTTCTTCAAGCGTGACTACCGCCGCGTGGCGCAGTTGCACATCGATTCGGGCTGGGTGCCGGCCGAAACCAAGCTCAACGAATTCGAAGCGGCGATCCGCACTGTGTGCGAGCCGATCTTTGAAAAACCGTTAAAGGATATTTCCTTCGGTCAGGTGCTGATGCGTCTGTTCCAGACGGCGCGGCGCTTCAATATGGAAGTGCAGCCGCAGTTGGTACTGTTGCAAAAGACCCTGCTGAACATCGAAGGCCTGGGCCGTCAGCTGTACCCGGACCTCGACCTGTGGAACACCGCCCAGCCGTTCCTCGAGCGCTGGATGCGGGACCGTATCAGCCCGAAAACCCTGCTGGGCAACCTGCAAAGCCAGGTCGAGCAACTGCCGCACCTGGCCAACATGACCCGCGACCTGCTGGAGCGCATGTCCCAGCCCCACGCCAAGGACCCCGCACCGCCGTGGCACAAGCGCAAGGACGACTGGTTCCTGCGCCTGCTGGGCGCCGCGCACCTGGTGGGCGGTACGATACTGGCCGCCGGCGGGCCGTTGAATGAACTGGGCCACTGGCCGGCCGGCATCATGGTCGCGGTGGGCGTGTATCTGATCGTGCGTCGATAGCCAATCCGGTTATACACTGTCGCAAATTGCCGGAGCCGAAAATGAAAGACTGGCTGGACGAGATCAAGTGGGACAGTGACGGCCTGGTGCCGGCCATTGCCCAGGACTACAAGACCGGGCGCGTGCTGATGATGGCCTGGATGAACCGCGAGGCCCTGAGCCTGACCGCCGCCGAGAACCGCGCCATCTACTGGTCACGTTCCCGTGGCAAACTGTGGCGCAAGGGCGAAGAGTCCGGGCACGTGCAAACCCTGCATGAGATGCGCATCGACTGCGATGCCGATGTGGTGATCCTCAAGGTCGAACAGATCGGCGATATCGCCTGTCACACCGGCCGTCACAGCTGCTTCTACCGCGTGTTCGAGAACGGCGAGTGGAAGACCGTCGAGCCCGTGCTCAAAGACCCGCACGCTATCTATTCGGCAGGACACTGAACATGAGCGATACCCTCAACCGTGTGGCCCAGGTGCTGGAAGACCGCAAAGGCGCGGACGCCGACAGCTCCTACGTCGCCAGCCTGTACCACAAGGGTCTGAACAAGATCCTGGAAAAACTCGGCGAAGAATCCGTCGAGACGATTATTGCGGCCAAGGACGCGCAAATCAGCGGCGACTGCAGCGACGTGATCTACGAAACTGCCGACTTGTGGTTCCACAGTCTGGTCATGCTCGCCCAACTGGGGCAGCATCCACAGGCAGTGCTTGATGAACTGGACCGTCGCTTCGGCTTGTCCGGGCATGCCGAAAAGGCCTCGCGCCCGTCCGTCTGACCAACTTTTACAGAGGAATTGCAGCATGGGCATTTTTGACTGGAAACACTGGATCGTCATTCTTGTGGTCGTTGTGCTGGTGTTCGGCACCAAGAAGCTGAAAAACCTCGGCACCGACGTCGGTGAATCGATCAAGGGCTTTCGCAAGGCCATGAACGACGACGAAAAGCCTGCCGACCCGGCCGTCAATCCGGTGCCACCGGCGCAGCCTGTACACCCGCAGGCCACTCAGCCGATCACTGAACGTCGCACCTTCGACGTGCAGGCCGAGCACGTCAAAGAGCAGAACCAAAAAGACTCGTGAGTACTGAATAATGTTTGGTATCAGCTTCTCTGAACTGCTGCTCGTCGGCCTCGTGGCCCTGCTGGTACTGGGGCCGGAACGCCTGCCCGGTGCCGCGCGCACGGCCGGCCTGTGGATCGGGCGCCTGAAACGCAGTTTCAACGCCATCAAACAGGAAGTTGAACGGGAAATCGGCGCCGACGAGATTCGCCGGCAACTGCACAACGAACACATTCTGTCGTTGGAGCAGGAGGCACGGAAGATTCTCTCGCCGGTGCAGGAAACGCCCAAGCCGGTCGAGCCTGTGGCCGAGCATTCGATTGCTCCGCCCGCCGCACCCGCGCCTGCACCGGTCGCTGAACCCGTGCACGCCGTCGAGCCTGCGCCCACTGCGCCCGTGACCCCGACCGAACCCGCGCCGACACCTGCCGTGTCGCCCGCGCCCCACGACCCTACATTGCCGCCGCGAGCCCCATGAGCGCTGATAAACCGGAAACCGACCAGCACATGCCACTGGTCTCGCACCTCACCGAGTTGCGCACCCGCCTGCTGCGCTGTGTCGCGGCGATCTTCATCATCTTTGCCGGGCTGTTTGCCTTCACCCAGCAGATCTACACCTTCGTCTCCACGCCGCTGCGCGACTACTTGCCGGCTGGCGCGACGATGATCGCCACCGACGTGTCGTCACCGTTCCTCACGCCGTTGAAGCTGACGATGATGGTTTCGCTGTTCCTGGCGATCCCGGTGATCCTGCATCAGATCTGGGGCTTTATCGCGCCGGGCCTGTACAAGCATGAAAAACGCATCGCCGTGCCGCTGCTGGTGTCGAGCATCCTGCTGTTCTATACCGGGATGGCTTTTGCCTACTTCCTGGTGTTCCCGCTGATCTTCAAGTTCTTCGCCGCCGCCACCCCGGCCGGTGTGGAAATGATGACCGACATCACCAGCTACCTCGACTTCGTGATGACGCTGTTCTTCGCCTTCGGCGTGGCCTTCGAAATCCCGGTGGCCGTGGTGCTGCTGGTGTGGATCGGCGTGGTCGACGTCAAATACCTGAAGAAGATCCGCCCGTACGTGATCATCGGCTGCTTCGTGGTCGGCATGATCCTGACCCCGCCGGACATCTTCTCCCAGACCCTGCTGGCCGTACCCATGTGGATGCTGTTCGAGATTGGCATCCTGTTTGGCAGCCTGGTGAGCAAGCGTGGCGATCACCCCGATGACCAACCCGCCGACGATGACCAGCCGCCAGCGACCCAGCCGTGAACCTGCTGCTGCTTGAGGAGGCCGACTTTATCGCGGCCGACCGGGTGGTGCTGCGTGATCGGCGCCTGGTGCATATGCAGGAAGTCCACCGTGCCGCCGTAGGCGACAGCCTGCGGGTCGGACGGATTGGCGGTTTGATGGGCAACGCGCAGTTGCTGCGCCTGGAAGCCCGGGAAGCCGAGCTGGAAGTGACCTTCGACCAGCCGCCGCCGGCCAAACTGCCCCTGACCCTGCTGCTGGCCCTGCCCCGCCCGAAAATGCTCCGCCGGGTGCTGCAAACCGTGGCGTCCATGGGCGTGCCGCGAGTGGTGCTGGTGAACAGCTATCGCGTGGAAAAGAGCTTCTGGCAGACGCCGTTCCTGGAGCCGGAAGCGATTCGCGAGCAATTGATCCTCGGCCTGGAACAGGCCCGGGACACGGTGCTGCCCGAGATCGTGATCGAAAAGCGCTTCAAGCCATTCGTCGAAGACCGCCTGCCCGCCATGGCGCAAGGCACCCTCGGCCTGATTGGTCACCCCGGCGACTATCCGCCCTGCCCTCGCGGGCTGGATGAGCCGGTCACCCTGGCCATCGGGCCGGAAGGCGGCTGGATTCCCTACGAGGTGGACCTGCTGGCCAAGGCCGGGTTGCAGCCGGTGCAACTCGGCGCGCGCATCCTGAGAGTCGAAACCGCCGTCACCGCGCTGCTCGCCCGCCTTTTCTAACACCGCCCTCTCCTGTAGGAGCGAGCTTGCTCGCGAAAAACTCAAGGACACCGCGCTCACTCAGAATGCCCGCGTTATCGTTGACGACCTTCGCGAGCAAGCTCGCTCCTACAGAAACATCCGAATCTGCCGATACGCTCTGAATAAGTCCAAGCCTTGTTCCAGGGGAGTTCGCAGCATGTATCGTTGGTTAGCCGAGAAACTGGGGAATGTCAGCGTCAACCGCAAGCTGAGCATAGGCTTCGGCCTGGTATTGGTCTTGACCCTATTGATCACCTTCACCGGCTGGACCGGCCTCAGCGGCGTGATCAGCCGTGGCGACAAGCTGGGCTACATCTCCAGCCTCAACGGGCTGACCAAGGACCTGCGCCTGGCGCGACTGGACTTCGAAATGCGCCGTGGCGAACAAGGCACCAGCGCGGTCAACGACCTGATCACCCAGCTGGACAGTGGCCTGAAAACCGCCGCAGACCTGATCGAGCAACCCGACGACAAGCTCGTGGTAGAGCAGCAACAAGATGCCTTGGGCCAATACAAAAAAGCCTTCGGCGCCATGGTGCA
Organism: Pseudomonas sp. C8002; assembly: GCF_013385765.1. NCBI lineage: Bacteria > Pseudomonadati > Pseudomonadota > Gammaproteobacteria > Pseudomonadales > Pseudomonadaceae > Pseudomonas > Pseudomonas sp. C8002. Next base: position 26,553 of record NZ_JACAPJ010000008.1, on the reverse strand, counting down.
GGCCGGCCTCAAGCGTGAAGGCGCCCGCAGCAAACTGGGCGATACCGCCGACAACGCCGTCGCAAAAATCAACGAAGTGGAAAAATCCCTGCTGCAAGGCGACAGCGTCACCCTGTTCAACAGCGTGGTCGACCTGAGCAAACTGATCCAGCAAGCGCGCTTCCAGGTGCGCGGCTACACCTACAGCGGCAAGGTCGAGGCCGAACAGCCGGCGCTGGATGCCATCGACAACGCCCTGAAGAAAATCACCGACCTCAACGACCCGTTGCCCGAGCAATACCGGGCCAACCTGCAAGAGGCCAGCGCCTCGCTGCAGGCCTACCGCGCCGCCGTGAGCCAGTACCGCGACTCCCAGGTGGCCAGTGCCGCCGCGATGAAAATCATGGGCGAGCAGGGCGATATCCTGCTCGATCGCAGTAACAAACTCACCACTTCGCAAACCGTGGTGCGTGATACCGATGCCGCCCACGCCAAGAACCTGCTGTTACTGGCCACCGCCCTCGCGCTGGCGTTTGGTGTACTCGCCGCCTGGGCCATTACCCGGCAGATCGTGATTCCATTGAACCAGACCCTCAAAGTCGCCGAACGCGTGGCGTCCGGCGACCTGAGCCACAACCTGATCTCCCGGCGCCAGGATGAACTGGGGCAGCTGCAACGGTCGATGCAAAGCATGACCGTGGGCCTGCGGGAGCTGATTGGCGGTATCAGCGACGGCGTCACCCAGATCGCCAGTGCCGCCGAGCAGCTATCGGCCGTTACCGAGCAGACCAGCGCCGGGGTCAACAGCCAGAAGGTCGAGACCGACCAGGTGGCCACCGCCATGAACGAAATGGCCGCCACCGTGCAGGAAGTCGCCCGTAACGCTGAAGAAGCCTCGGAAGCCGCCGTAGCCGCCGACCAGCAGGCCCGTGAAGGCGACAAGGTGGTCGGTGAGGCCATCGCCCAGATCGAGCGCCTGGCCAGCGAGGTGGGCAACTCCACCGAAGCCATGGGCCATCTCAAGCGTGAGAGCGACAAGATCGGCAGTGTGCTGGACGTCATCAAGTCAGTGGCCCAGCAAACCAACCTGCTGGCCCTTAACGCAGCGATTGAAGCGGCGCGCGCCGGTGAAGCCGGACGCGGTTTTGCGGTGGTTGCCGATGAAGTGCGCAGCCTTGCCCAGCGGACGCAGAAGTCCACCGAGGAGATCGAAGAGTTGATCGTCGGCCTGCAAAGCGGCACCCAGCAGGTGGCAACCATCATGGACAACAGTCGCGGCCTGACCGACAGCAGCGTCGAGCTGACCCGTCGGGCCGGCAATGCCCTGGAAAACATCACCCGTACCGTCTCGGCGATCCAGGCGATGAACCAGCAGATCGCCACCGCCGCCGAGCAGCAAAGCGCCGTGGCCGAAGAGATCAACCGCAGCGTGCTCAACGTGCGGGACGTTTCCGAACAAACCTCGGCGGCCAGCGAAGAAACTGCGGCTTCCAGTGCCGAGCTGGCGCGCCTGGGGGTTTACCTGCAAAGCCTGGTAGGTCGCTTCAAGGTCTGACCCGCTTGCGGCGGCCATCAGGGCCGCCGCTCCGACAATATGTGAAATTTCCTACGCGTTTTTCAGGTCGTGGATCACACACCTGGCGCCGAATAAAAGTAGCGTTTCAACTCCCCTGACCATTGTTGGCCGGACGCTTGAGACGCTCCTTTTGATTCGTTGGAGGTTCACCATGTTTCGTCCACTGACCCGCCTGCTCGGAAACATCAGCATCAGCCTCAAACTTGCCCTGGGCTTTGGCCTGGTGCTCAGCCTCAGCCTGATCATCGCCTCTACAGGCTGGCAAGCCTTGAGCGCATCCCTCGAGCGCTCCCAAAAACTCACGCTGCTCTCGCAATTGGCAGTCGTCGGCGAAGAGTTGCGCGCTGATCGCATCGTCTATCGCACCCTGAACGACCCGGCCAGCCTGTCCAAAATAGAGCTGCACATGGACAAGATCGACCAGTTCCTGGTGGATCTTTCCCCGCGATTTACCGACCCGGTCAACCAACAACAACTGCAGGAAAGCCGACGCTTCGTCACCAGTTTCAAGACCGCCTTAAGCGGCTTGGAGGGGCTGATCAAGCAACGTGAAAACGCCCGTGAACAGCTCAAGCGCAGCTCAGTCCAGAGCAGTGACAGCCTCTCTGAACTGTCGAGCAACCTGCCCAATCAAGACGATGAAAAGGCTCTCGATGCCGTGGAACAATTGCGCCAGGCCCTGGAACAAGCCGAAGACCGCGCCCAGAGCCCCGCCTGGGCCGCTGCGTCATTGGACGCCTACGCCAAGGGCGTGGGTGATGCGCTACTGGCCCTGGATGGCGCCCAGGCGGCGGTAGGCGCGCTGCCGGTTGACGCCAGCGCCCTGAAAAAAGTCCTGCTCGATTTTCGGACTCACCTGACACGCCTCAAGGACGCCCAACTCAGCGCCGAAACCACCCAGAACCAGCTTGAACAGTGGCTGGATCAATTGCTCACGGAAAGCGACCTGCTGAGCCAGGACCAGACCGCCAAGCGTGACAACGAAGCCAGCCTCGCCCGCACCCTGCTGCTCAACGTTACTGCAGCGGCGCTGTTGCTCGGTGTCGTGGCCGCCTGGTTGATCGCCGTCCAGATCGTCGCGCCGCTGCGCCAGGCCCTGTCCGTGGCCAACCGGATTGCCGAAGGTGACCTGAGCCACGACATCCAGGCCTCGCGCCAGGATGAACTGGGGCAGTTGCAGCGCAGCATCGGGCAAATGACCCTCAACCTGCGGGGCTTGATCAGCGGCATCGGCGACAGCGCCCAGCAGATCGCCAGCGCCGCCGAGCAACTCTCGGCGGTCACCGAGCAAACCCGCGACGGGGTCGACGGCCAGAAGCAGGAAACCGAACAGGTGGCCACCGCCATGAACGAGATGCTCGCCACCTCCCAGGAAGTTGCGCGCCATGCCGAGCAAGCGTCGCTGGCTGCTGCCGAGGCCGACCGGCAGGCGGGCCAGGGCGATCAGGTGGTGGCTGAGGCCATTACCCACATCGAGCACCTGGCTCAGGAAATGGCTCGTTCAAGCCAGGCCATGCAAGGCCTGCAACAGGAAAGCCGGAAGATCGGCAGCGTGCTGGAGGTGATCAAGTCGGTATCGGAACAGACCAACTTGCTGGCCCTCAACGCCGCCATCGAAGCGGCCCGCGCCGGCGAGGCTGGCAGAGGCTTTGCCGTGGTCGCCGATGAAGTGCGCAGCCTGGCGCAACGCACGCAGCAGTCGGCCGAGGAAATCGAGGAGCTGATCAGCGGCCTGCATCGGGGCACGCAGCAGGTCGCGGACATTATGGACAACAGTCGCAGCCTCACCGACAACAGCGTGCAACTGACCCGCCGTGCAGGAGAAGCGCTGGCGGGTATCACCCGTACCGTGTCAGTGATTCAGGAGATGAACCCGCAAATTGCCGCTGCTGCCGAGGAACAAACGGCAGTCGCCGAGGAGATCAACCGCAGCGTGCTGAAGGTCAAGGATGTATCGGAACAGACCTGGACCGCGAGTCAGGACACTGCGGCGGCCAGTGTCGAACTGGCCCGCCTGGGGGCGGATTTGCAGGTGTGGGTGGGCAAGTTCAAGGTCTGAAAAAACCCAACCTGTGGCGAGGGAGCTTGCTCCCGCTGGAGTGCGCAGCGCTCCTATCTTTTTTTGGAGCCGCTACGCGGCCCAGCGGGAGCAAGCTCCCTCGCCACAAGAAACATTCCCACGCATTTATAGAACCTGGCGCAGGAAGGCTTGGGCGCGAGGGTCCTTCGGCGCATCGAAGAATTGCGCCGGGGCGGCGTCCTCCAACAGTTTGCCGTGATCGAAGAACAGCACGCGATCAGCCACTTCCCGGGCAAAGCCCATTTCATGGGTGACGCAGACCATGGTCATGCCTTCCAGGGCCAGGGTCTTCATCACGTCCAGCACTTCGCCGACCATTTCCGGGTCCAGCGCCGAGGTGGGCTCGTCAAACAGCATCACCTTGGGCTCCATCGCCAGCGCGCGGGCAATCGCGACGCGTTGCTGCTGGCCACCGGAAAGCCGCGACGGGAACTCGTGGGCTTTCTGGGCAATGCCGACTTTCTCCAGGAGCGCCAGGGCCTTGGCCTCGCGCTCTTTCTTGCCGCGCTTGCGCACGACTTTTTGCGCCAGGCAGAGGTTTTCCAGCACGGTCATGTGGGGGAACAGGTTGAAGTGCTGGAACACCATGCCGACTTCACGGCGGTAGGCGTTCACGTCGGTCTTCGGGTCTGCCAGTTGCAGGCCGTCGATGCTTACCGAGCCGGAATCGAATTCCTCCAGGCCGTTAAGGCAGCGCAGGAACGTCGACTTGCCGGAACCGGACGGGCCGATCACCACAAGCACTTCACCCCTGGCCACTTGGGTGGTCACGTTGTCCACCGCGCGTACGACGTGGCCACGGGTGTCGAAGACTTTTACCAGATCGCGGACTTCAATCACTTTGCGCGAGCCTCCGCTCAAGCCGGCTGGCGATTTTCGACAGCGGCAGGTTGATCAGCAGGTACAGGCCTGCGACGCAGAACAGGATTTCGAATGGCGAGAACGAGGTGGTGATGACCTCGCGGCCGCTTTTGAGCAGCTCGGTAATCGCGATCACCGACACCAGGGATGTGTCCTTGACCAAGCTGATAAATTGCCCGGCCAGGGGCGGCAGCACGCGCTTGAAAGCTTGCGGCAACACCACGTGGCGCATCGACTGACCGGCACTGAGCCCCAGGGAACGTGCCGCCTCATTCTGCCCACGGGCAATCGACTGCACGCCGGCACGGATGATTTCCGCCACATACGCGCCGGTAAACAGTGACAGCGCGGCGATCCCGGCGAATTCCCGGGACAGGTTGAGCACCGTGCCGATAAAGAAATAGAAAATGAAGATCTGCACCAACAACGGCGTACCGCGTACCAGTTCGACGTAGATCGTCGACAGATCGCGTAAAGTCGGGTTGTTCGACAGGCGACACAATCCGGTCGCCAGGCCGATCAACAGTCCCAGCACCCCGGACACCACCGATAGCCACAACGTAGTCCACAAGCCCCACAGCAGAGGGCCCGCAGCCCAATGCCGGGTGACGCCGACCACATCGCCCTCGGCCACGTCATCGCCCTTGGCCACTTGCAGACTGTTCTCGGCCACGGTCAGGTGCTGTTCGTTGCCCTCGTCATTACGCAGGGTGACGTCAGCCACATCGCCCTTGCGTACCAACTCGCTGACGGTGGAAATGTCCGACGCACGCTGGGATTCTTCGGCCTGGTAGACGAAGTACTGCGGCACGCGGTTCCAGCGCCATTCGTAGGACATCAGCGAGGTGGCGTAATACAACGCGCCGGCCAGGCCGACCAGCACCAGCACCGTCAGCAGGTGCCAGGGCCATTGGGCTTTTTTCTGTTTCATTTCAGGTTCCGGGATATGTCGAGATCGTTCCCACGCTCTGCGTGGGAATGCCTCACTGGACGCTCAGCGTCCGCTTTGTGACGCAGAGCGTCACGGGCTGCATTCCCACGCGGAGCGTGGGAACGATCAATGCAGGTCAGCTTTTATTCCATATCCTTGAGCCACTCAGAGCTCTTGAACCACTTGTCATGGATGCGATCGTAGGTGCCGTCGTTGCGGATCTGGTGCAGGAAGTTATTGATGAAGTTGATGCTGTCGTAGTCGCCCTTCTTCAGGCCGAACGCCAGGGGTTCAAAGGTGAACGGCTGATCAAGGAACACCAGTTTGCCGGCGCCGACCTTGTTCACGGCCACCACGTTGTACGGGGCGTCATAGACGAAGGCGTCAGCCTTGCCGTTGACCACGTCCAGAACAGCTTCCTGCTCGTTGTCATAGCCGTGGTACTTGGCTTTGGAGATCAGCTTCTTGGCCACCATTTCGCCGGTGGTGCCGAGCTTGGAGGTCAGGCGGTATTTCTCGTCATTCAGGTCTTTGTAGGACTTGATGGTGCCCTCCAGCTCCTTGCGGATCAGCAGGGTCTGGCCGACCACGATGAACGGTTCGCTGAAGTTCAGGCGCAGGTTGCGTTCCTGAGTCAGGGTCATGCCGCTGCCGATCATGTCGAACTTGTCGGTCAACAGGGCCGGGATGATGCCGTCGTAACCGGTGGAAATCGGCTCGAACTTCACGCCCATCGACTTGGCCATGGCCTTGAGGATGTCGACTTCAAAGCCGATGATTTCGCCGCGTTTGTTGGTCATCTGGAACGGCATGTAGGTCGGGTCCATGCCGACTTTCAGCGTACCGCGCTTGACCGCATCATCGATGGCGCCGGCATGTGCCGCGTTGACCGCCACCAGTGCGGTGACACCCAGCAGCAGCATCGAAAGATACTTTTTCATCATCAAGTCCCCTGAACTCATTTTCTTGTGAGGTCGGCGCGCAAAAGGGCTGCACCATTTCGGGGTGCGATCCTAACTCACTCACCGCCGGGTACAAAGGTTTCGCCGGGATTTGTTGCCAAGGTATGACAGAAAAGCCCCACAACCGTGCAGAGAAAGGCATGGCTAGACACCTCGACCCACGGCCCAGCCAATTGCTTGATGTGTAAGCAGTTATGACTACCAGTCCACTTCCGCCATCCAGCCCGAGTCCTTGAACCACTTGTCATGCAGCCGATCGTAGGTGCCGTCCTGGGCCACCTGGTTGAGGAAATGATTGATCCAGTTGAGGCTGTCGTAATCGCCCTTTTTCAAGCCGAACGCCAGGGGCTCGTAGGTGAAGGGTTGCTCCAGCGCCAACAGCGCACTGTTCTGGGGCTTGGTAATGGCGATCAGGTTATACGGCGCATCATGGATAAACGCATCGGCCTTGCCCTCCACCACCTGGCGCACGCCTTCTTCAGGTGTTGGAAAACTGCGCAGCCGTGCAGTGCCGAGAAACCTTTTCGCCGCCGCCTCGCCTGTGGTGCCTTCGGCGGCCACGATCCGGTAACCGGCCTCGTTCAAGTCCTCGATGCTCTGGACCTTGTCGGCCAACCGAGGGTTCAGCAGCACGGTCTGGCCGACGATGATGAACGAGTCGCTGAAATTGAGGGTCAGGTTGCGCTCCTGCGTGACAGTCATGCCGCTGCCGATCAGGTCGAACCGGCTGGCCAGCAGGCCGGGAATCAGGTCGATATACGGTACCGAAACCAGCTCCAGCTTGACCCCCAGCGCCTTGCTCATCTCCCGAAGCAGGTCAATTTCAAACCCGACGATCCGGCCTTTCTTGTCGGTCATCTCAAAGGGCACGTAGGCTGGATTGGTGCCGACTTTCAACACACCTCGCCGAACGGCCTCATCTATGGCCCCGGCATGCGCCAGGTAACCGTGGGAAAATGTGACGATGCCGAGCAGCAGCATCGACAAATACCTTTTGATCATGAAAAAAGCCCCTGTTCCATTAAACACTCCCACACCCGGCCACGCGCAAGTTCGCGTAAGCCGCAGGCTTCGAGTCAGATTTGGGGGGCGATGCTAACCCACTCGCAGGCACGGCAATATGCCTCGGAGAAGGGTCTTTTGTTTCGAAATAACAAGGAGTTAGCGCGATGCAGCAGAAGGGAAAAACAACGTAGGACGGTTATCGCAAACGCCCCCGAGGTGGCACCTCGGGGGCGTCGGAATCAGGCCGGTTGAGCCTGGGACGACAGCGGCTTCAATGGCAGCAATGGCGCATGCGGATCGGCCTTGACCGATTCGCGCCAGGCGCTCAGCCACTCGGCGTGGCCTTCGCTCCAGACCTGCTCGTGCAAGCGTGCCAGGGCGACCGGGTCGCTGAGCAAGGCCAGGCGTTCACCGTTGTTGAGGCCGGCCGGGCCGACTTTCAACGCGTGGCGAACCCGATCAACACGCAGCCATTCAATCGGTTCCGCCTGCCCGTGACGGGAAGTTGCCAAGGCGCACGCCAGGGCGTTCTGCTGCGGATCGACCACCGCCCGCACAAAACCGTCATTGAGCGCATGCCAGCGGTTTTCGTGGGTGTACTTGTCGGTCGACAACAGCGCCTGGGGCGGATTGTATTCCTCGGGGATCAGGAACAGGCTCTCGTCGCGAGACTTGAGGCCCAGTTTGACCCGGCTGGAAATCACCGACACCGGAATCGACAGCATCAGCGAACCGACGATCGGCACCAGCCACCACAGGAAGCTTGGGTTCAACCACACCACCAGCAGCGCCCAGAAGAAGCCGAGCAGGGTCTGCGGACCGTGGCGCTTGACTGCCTCGCTCCATGGCGTGGAGTCGTCGTCACGCTGTGGCGAGTTCCAGGTCGCCGCCCAGCCGAGGAACGCGGCCAGTACGAAACGGGTGTGGAAAATCATCCGCACCGGCGCCAGCAACATGGAGAACAGCATCTCCAGCAGCATCGACAGGGTCACCTTGAACTTGCCGCCGAACTCTTTCGCGCCCTTGGCCCAGATCAGGATGATGCTCAGCAATTTAGGCAGGAACAGCAAAACGATGGTGGTGGAGAACAGCGCCACCGCCTTGTCCGGATGCCATTGTGGCCACAACGGATACAACTGGCGCGGCGCCATGAAGTACTGCGGCTCCATCAGTGTATTAACCGCCAGCAAGGCCGTGGACAGCACCAGGAAGAAGAACCACAACGGTGCAGACAGGTACGACATCACGCCGGTGAGGAACACCGCACGGTGCACCGGGTGCATGCCTTTTACCAGGAACAGGCGGAAGTTCATCAGGTTGCCGTGGCACCAGCGACGGTCACGCTTGAGTTCGTCCAGCAGGTTCGGCGGCAGCTCTTCGTAGCTGCCCGGCAAGTCGTAGGCAATCCACACGCCCCAGCCGGCGCGGCGCATCAGCGCAGCTTCAACGAAGTCGTGGGAAAGAATCGCACCGGCAAACGCACCTTTACCCGGCAACGGCGCCAGGGCGCAGTGCTCGATAAACGGCTTCATGCGGATGATCGCGTTGTGACCCCAGTAGTGGGATTCACCCAGCTGCCAGAAGTGCAGACCGGCGGTAAACAGCGGGCCGTACACCCGGGTGGCGAACTGCTGCATGCGCGCATACAGGGTATCCATGCCCGACGCACGTGGCGCGGTCTGGATAATCCCGGCATCCGGCGTGGCTTCCATCAGGCGCACCAGGCTGGTCAGGCATTCGCCGCTCATCACGCTGTCGGCGTCGAGCACCACCATGTACTTGTAGTCACCGCCCCAGCGACGGCAGAAGTCGTCGAGGTTGCCGCTCTTGCGTTTGACGCGACGGCGACGGCGGCGATAGAAGATCTTGCCGAAGCCACCGGCTTCGCGGCACACGTCGAGCCAGGCTTGCTGCTCGGCGATGCAGATGTCGGCCTCGTTGCTGTCGCTGAGGACGAAGAAGTCGAAACGGTCCAGGTCACCGGTGGCAGCCACCGATTCGAACGTCGCGCGCAGGCCGGCAAATACCCGGGGCACGTCTTCGTTGCAGATCGGCATGACCAGGGCGGTGCGGGCGTCTTTCGGAATCGGCTCGTCACCGGCACTTTTACCGGAGATACGGTATTTATCGTGACCGGTCAGCAGTTCCAGGAAGCCCATCAGCGCGGTCCAGAAACCGGCCGAGACCCAGCAGAACAGAATCCCGAACAGCACCAGGATGCTGGTTTGCAGGGCGTAAGGCAGTACCTGGGTCGCGGTTTGCAGCAGGGTCTGGTTGCGGATCTCGTCAAAGTCGACGAAGGACCAGCCCTGGTACGGCATGATGCCTTTCATGTACCAGCCGGCAACGATCGTCTGGCCGAGCATCAGCACCAGCAGGATATAGCGACGGATCGAACCGACGGTGCGCCAGCGGGCGGCCGGCAGTACGCGCTCATCCTTCGGCGGGGCCGGTGGATTCGTGCGGCCGGTCAGGCGGCGCCAGCCACGCACCAGGATATTGGTGCGCCACGGCTCAGGCACGACCTTGGTCCGACGGATCGGCGGCGTGGCCTTGAGGCAAACCCGGCCGCTGGCGTCGAGCACCAGCATTTCGGCGTCTTGCAGCTCTTCGGCAGTGTTGAGGGTCAGCCGGGCGCCTACCGATGCCTGGGCAGCGTCGGCAGGCGCGTCGAACGTGGACGATGACAGGCGCTTGTGCAATTCACTGAAGGACTCGCAGCCCGCCAGTTCGGCGCGCTGCTCATCGGTCATCGGTAGATGCGCCAGGTACTCGGCAAGAGTCTCTGGCTGGACTTGAGAATTACTCATCGGCAGGCAACTGATAGCTCCAGGTTTCGGTCAGGACTTGCTCTGTCTTGGCCTGATCCTGGGTAGGGAGTGGTGTGGCTGGGGCAGCCGCTTCCGGCTGCTTGGCGTCCTTGTCCTTGGCGTCTTTCTTGGCTGCTTTCTCGTGCTGCTTGGCCAGGACCTTGTCGGCTTTCAACACTTGGGTCGAAACCTTCTCCGGTTCCGGCTGCACGATGTCCTGAACCAGAGCAGCGCGCATTTCAGTCGGTTTGCCTGCGTCCTTGATCTTCATGCGCAGGGTCAAGCGCCAGCCTTGGGTGTGCGGGTTGTAGCGCACGCTGTTTTCAACGATTTCGGCGTTGTCGCCCACGCTGACCTGGCTGCGAACCGGTGCGTCAGCTGGCAGTTTCTTCAGGGACGGGCCCTCGAAGTCCACCAGGTAAGCCACGCTGCCGTCTGGCTGACGGATCAGGTTGGATTGCTTGACGTCGCCGGTGGAACGCAGGGTCTGCTTGACCCAGGCGCTTTCTGGCGAATGGAACTCGGCGTCTTGCAATGTCCAGTGCAGGCGGTAGGCAACGTCCAGCGGCTTGCCTGGCTCCGGCAGTGTTTCCGGGCTCCAGAACGCAACGATGTTGTCGTTGGTTTCATCGGCGGTCGGAATCTCTACCAGGTCGACGGAGCCCTTGCCCCAATCGCCTTCAGGCTCGATCCAGGCGCTTGGGCGCTTGTCGTAGTTGTCGTCGAGGTCTTCGTAGTGGCTGAAGTTGCGGCCGCGTTGCAGCAGGCCGAAACCACGCGGGTTTTCCACGGTGAAGTTGCTGACCGACAGGTGTTTGGGGTTGTTCAGTGGGCGCCAGATCCACTCGCCGTTGCCGGCATGGATCGACAGGCCGCTGGAATCGTGCAGCTCGCGACGGTAGTTGAGGACCTTGGACGGCTGGTTGGCGCCGAACAGGAACATGCTGGTCAGCGGGGCGATGCCCAGCTTGGTGACCTTGTCACGCAGGTACATCTGGGATTTGACGTCGACGATGGTGTCGGTACCCGGGCGCAGGATCAGGCGATAAGCGCCGGTGGCCCGCGGCGAATCCAGCAGGGCGTAGATCACCAGCTGTTTCTCACCCGGTTTTGGACGCTCGATCCAGAACTCGGTGAAACGCGGGAATTCTTCGCCGGACGGCAACGCGGTGTCGATCGCCATGCCGCGGGCAGACAGGCCGTAGACCTGGTCCTTGCCCACGACGCGGAAATAGCTGGCGCCGAGCATGGTCATGATTTCGTCTTGCTTGTCACCCTTGTTGATCGGGTACAGCACACGGAAACCGGCATAACCCAGCTGTTCGGTGGATTTGGGATCAAACTTGACGTCGCCGAAATCGAAGCGGGACGGGTCGTACTTGATTTCCTGAACGCTGTCGGCGGTGACTTCGTTGATTTTCACCGGTGTATCGAAATGCATACCCTGGTGGTAGAAGGACAGCTTGAACGGGGTGTTCTGATCGGCCCACTCGGCTTTTTCGTTGCGGAAACGAATTTTCTGGTAATCAGCGAATTTCATTTCGCGGAATTCGTTCGGCAAATTGCTGCGCGGAGCTTCGTATTTCTGCCCGGCCAGCTCTTTTGCCTTGGCCGACACATCATCCAGACTGAATGCCCACAGTTGACCCGCGCCGAACAGGCAAAACAGGGCAGAGCCCGTCACCAGTACGTTTCGTAACCGTTTGGCAGACAATTTTGGTGCATTACAGGGACTAACAATCACGAGCAACCCTCGCCGAAAACAGATCAAAAAACCAACGGCCAGCTATCTATATGCCAGGTTGGCGAGCATTGTTCCGACTCCCATGGGGCTAAATGATTCCCCAATGGCTATCGGACAAGTCTCTACCTAAGTCAAAAATGGACCAATTAACGCTGATCCCCGTAGCGCGCGATTATCTAGTAGCCCGCGTGACAACGCATCAGGGTCAGCGAAGTATTTGTAGCGAAAACCCGGTTTTTTGGGCATCACAAGTCGTTTTCAGTACATTCACGTCTGTAACAGGAAGGTGACCGGCCCATCATTGACCAAATGCACCTGCATATCAGCGCCAAAACGCCCTGCCGCTACCGTGCCATGCAATTGTTGCGCTTGTAACAGCAGATAGTCGAAAAGCGCCTCGCCCAACGCCGGCGGTGCCGCCGTGGAGAAGCTCGGCCTCAGCCCACTCTTGGTGTCTGCCGCCAGGGTGAACTGCGACACCAGCAGCAAACCGCCGCCAATGTCTTTCAAGGACAGGTTCATCTTGCCCTCGTCGTCGCTGAACACCCGATAGTTAAGCAGCTTATGCAGCAGCTTGTCGGCGCTGGCTTGCGTATCCGAAGGCTCGACAGCCACCAGCACCAGCAAACCCTGGTCTATCGCCCCGACCACCTGCCCTTCTACCTCGACCCGGGCGCCGCGCACCCGTTGCAAAAGCCCCTTCATGCTTCTTCAGGCGGCAAATCAAGCAGGCGCCGTGCCATTTCACTCGCCGCACGCACCAGCGCATCGGTAATTCCAGGTTCGGAAGCCGCATGGCCGGCCTCGCGGATGATCTGCAGCTCACTGTTGGGCCAGGCCTGATGCAGCTCCCAGGCATTGTCCAGCGGGCAGATCATATCGTAGCGGCCATGCACGATTACGCCAGGCAGGTGGGCGATCTTGTGCATGTCGCGGATCAACTGGTCAGGTTCAAGGAACGAGTTATTGGTGAAGTAATGGCATTCGATACGGGCAATCGACAGGGCGCGCTGGGGTTCGGAGAAACGCTCGATCAATTGCGGGTTCGGGCACAGGCCCAACATGCGCCCTTCCCACGTGGACCAGGCCTTGGCGGCGTGCATCTGGGCGATCTGGTCGTTGCCGGTCAGGCGCTTGTGGTAGGCGCTGAGCAGGTCGTGCCGCTCCTCCGCCGGGATAGGCGCCAGGTAGTCCTGCCAGTAATCGGGGAACAGCCGGCTGGCGCCAGCCTGGTAGAACCACTGAATGTCCTGGGGGCGGGCCAGGAAAATGCCCCGCACGATCAGGCCGTGCACACGCTCCGGGTGGGTTTGCGCGTAGGCCAGGGCCAGGGTCGAGCCCCAGGAACCGCCGAACAGCACCCATTTTTCGATGCCCAGGTGTTCGCGAATCCGCTCAAGGTCGGCCACCAGGTCCCAGGTGGTGTTGTTTTCCAGGCTGGCCCGTGGGGTGGAGCGCCCGCAGCCACGCTGATCAAAAGTAACAATTCGGTACAGATTAGGATCGAAATAGCAGCGGCTATTGGCATCACACCCGGCGCCGGGGCCGCCATGGATGAACACAACGGGCAAGCCTTCCGGGGAACCGCTTTCGTCGACGTACAGGACGTGGGTTTCATCGACGGCCAGATCGTGCCGGGCGTAGGGTTTGATCTGCGGGTACAAAGTCTGCATTGCGCGCTCCGTAAGGGGTCGAGTTCATCCCTGGGGGGACGTCTATTATTTTGCCGTCTGGCATCATAAACCCGAATTGTGCAATGAGCATGTCCTCGTGGACCTAGACCTGTGTCAGCAGAACACCACGCAGGTAGTCCAGCAGATAAACGTACAGCCGGTCGACCTCCAACACCTGGCCCCGGGCCCGCAGGCAGCCGTGAACCAGGCCTTTGCCGGGATACAGCGTGGCCGCCACCCCGGCGCCTTGCAGGCGTTCGGCGTAGAGCATGCCGTCGTCCCGCAACGGGTCGAACTGGGCGACAGCGATCAAAGCCTGCGGCAACCCGCTGAAATCCACGGCCAGCAATGGCATGGCGTAGGGCGACGGCTTGTCCGGCCCACGCAGGTAAAGGGCGAGGTAGCACTCGGTGTCGGCGGTACTGAGCAGCGGCGCGTCGACGCAATCGCGGCGGGACGGCAGGTCGGCGGGGCCGCCCAGGCCGGGGTAGATCAGGACTTGCGCCAGGGGCTGCGGCTGATGGTCATCCCGCAGGCCCAGGCACAGGGCCGCCGCCAGGTTACCGCCGGCGCTGTCACCGGCCACCACCAGACGCTGAAGGTTGATCGGCTGGGGCGCTTCGCCCACCTGGATCGCCTGCCACACCGCACGGCAATCCTCAAAGGCGGCCGGAAACGGGTGTTCGGGTGCCAGGCGGTAATCGATGGCGATGACCAGCACTTGCAGTGAGTCGGCCAGTTCAGCACACATGAAGTCATGGGAATCCAGGCCGCCGACCACCCAGCCGCCACCGTGCATATAAAGGATGCATGGCCAGCCGCCATCAGGGATTGGCGTCGCCGGTTGATAAATGCGTACGCCCACGTCACCCAGGGAAACGTCTGACACCTGTAACCCTTCGGGCCGCGCCGGGGTGAACGCCTGGCACATGCGGTCATAGCCTCGGCGCAATCCGGCCAGCGATGTGTCGTCGCTGGTGAAGGATTCGGTTTTTTCGACGAAGGCGCACATCTGCGCGGAAATCGGGTAATGGGACATCGAAGGATCGTCCTGAAGATAAGGATTTAACAGCCGCCACGAATCCAATGTGGGAGCGGGCTTGCTCGCGAATGCGGTGTATCAGTCAATACTTGTGTGGCTGACCCACCGCATTCGCGAGCAAGCCCGCTGCCACATTTTGATCTTCATTTGCTCAGGGCTTGAGGCTGGCCTGCACCGCCGCCACGCCGTCTTTTCCATCCAGGGTCGTTACACCCGCCAGCCAGCGCTGCAAATCCTCGGGATTGTCGCGCAGCCACTGTCTGGCCACATCCTGCGGCGTCTTGCGGTCCATGATCGGCACCATCAACTGGCTTTCCTGGGCCGCGGTGTAGGTCAGGTTTTCCAGCAGGCGTGTCACGTTGGGGCAACGTTCGGCGTAATCCGGCGCCGTCACCGTGGAGACCGTGGCCATGCCTTCGTTGGCGCCAAACACATCTTCACTGCCGGTCAGGTACGCCATTTTCATGTTGATGTTCATCGGGTGCGGGGTCCAGCCGACAAACACCACGAACTCCTTGCGATTCACTGCCCGCTGCACCGCCGCCAGCATGCCTGCCTCGCCGGACGCCACCAGCTTGAAGCCGCCGAGGCCAAAGCGGTTGCTGTCGATCATTTTCTGGATATCGGTATTGGCACCGCTGCCCGGCTCGATGCCATAGATCTTGCCGCCCAGCTTGTCCTTGAAGCGGGCAATGTCGGCAAAGGTTTTCAAGCCGGCGTCGGCAACGTACTGCGGCACCGCCAGCGTCGCTTGAGCGTCGGACAGGCTCGGCTTGTCGAACACCTTGACCTGCTTGGCCGCGAGGAACGGTGCGATGTTGTTGTCCATCGCCGGTTTCCAATAGCCCAGGAATATATCCAGGCGCTTGTCGCGGATGCCGGCAAAGATGATCTGCTGCACGGCGCTGGTTTGCTTGCTGTCATAGCCCAGGCCATTGAGCAGCACGTCGGCCATGCCGCTGGTGGCGATCACGTCAGTCCAGCTGACCACGCCCATGCGCACGACCTTGCACGAGGCCGGGTCGGCAGCCATCGCGTTGGCGCTCAAGAGTGCGGCGCCGGTGAGAATCAACAGACAACGGTTGAACAGTCTTTTCATCGATGCGGTCTCACTCGGCAGTTTTTATTGTGGGAGTGGCGTCTGACGCGCCGTGCCCAACACCTTACCCAGCGAGACCTTGATCAAAGCGAACTGTGGCGACAGGGATTTGCACACAGACGACTTGGGAGGTGTGTTGCTGTTGAGGGCCTCTTCGCGAGCAAGCCCGCTCCCACATTCGACCGTGTTTCTTCAGGAGGAACACGGTCGAATGTGGGAGCGGGCTTGCTCGCGAAAGCTATCTCAGCAGCGACGCCACTCAGGAGTAATGCCGCTTGCCCCACGCCAGGAACCCTTCCAGCAGTTCATTCAACACCACCCGCGTCGGCTCGGCCAGGTCGGCGCGATAACGGAAGGGCTCAAACTCTTCCATGTAGGTGCACTGCCCCAACTCCAGCTGCACGGCGTGGATGTTCTCGGCCGGGTCGCCGTAGTGACGGGTGATGTGCCCGCCCTTGAAGCGCCCGTTGAGCACATGGCTGTACTGCGGGTGGCCGGCACAGATGGCTTCCAGTTCGCTGGCCAGCTGCGGATCGCAGGCCGCGCCGTTGAAGGTGCCGAGGTTGAAGTCCGGCAGCTTGCCTTCGAACAGGTGCGGGATCACCGAGCGGATCGAGTGCGCATCAAACAGCAGCGCATAACCGAACTCGGCCTTGAGCCGGGTCAGTTCGTTTTGCAGGGTGCGGTGATACGGCGTCCACACCTGCTCCAGGTACGTGGCGCGCTCGGCCTTGGACGGTTCCAGGCCTTCGCGGAACAGCGGCACACCGTCAAACAGTGTCGCCGGGTACAGGCCGGTGGTTGCGCCAACGTACAGCGGCTTGTCGTCTGAAGGCCGGTTCAGGTCGATGACAAAGCGCGAATACTCCGCCGCCAGAGTGCTGGCGCCCAGCGCTTCGGCGAAGTCATACAGCGTGGGAATGTGCCAGTCGGTGTCCGGCAGGCTTTGCGCCTCGGGAATCAGCCCGGCTTGCACCGCCGGCGTCAGGCGCAGGCCCGCGTGGGGCATGCTGATCAGCAGCGGCACACGGCCTTGTTTGAAGTTCAGAACCTTATCCACAGCGGTACTCCTTAAACGGTGACTTCGACGCCGTGGCGCACGACGCGTTTATCCAGCTCGCCACCCAGCCAGTAGGCCAGGTCGGCGGGACGATCAATCTGCCAGGCGACAAAATCCGCGACCTTGCCCACTTCCAGCGAGCCATGGCTGTTGCCCAGGCCCAGGGCGGTGGCCGCGTGTTGCGTGGCGCCGGCCAGGGCTTCTTCCGGGGTCATGCGGAACAGGGTGCAGGCCATGTTCAGCATCAGGCGCACCGACAACGCCGGCGAGGTGCCCGGGTTGAGGTCGCTGGCGATCGCGATCTTCACGCCGTGCTTGCGCAGGGCATCCATCGGCGGCAACTGGGTTTCCCGCAGGAAGTAGAACGCGCCCGGCAGCAGCACCGCGACGGTGCCGGAAGCGGCCATGGCGATGGCGTCTTCCTCGGTCATGAATTCCAGGTGGTCCGCCGACAGCGCCTGGTACCGCGCCGCCAGGCTGGAGCCGTGCAGGGACGACAACTGTTCGGCGTGCAGTTTTACCGGCAAGCCAAGTTTCCGGGCGGCGATGAACACGCGCTCCACCTGCTCCGGCGAGAACGCCAGGTACTCACAGAAGGCGTCGACCGCGTCCACCAGGCCTTCCGCTGCCAGCGCCGGGAGCATTTCGGTGCAGATGTGATCGATGTAGGCATCGGCCCGGTCCACGTACTCCGGCGGCAACGCATGCGCCGCCAGGCAGGTGCTGCGCACACTGACCGGCAACTCGGCGCCGAGGCGACGGATCACCCGCAGGATCTTGCGCTCGCTGGCCAGGTCCAGGCCGTAGCCGGACTTGATCTCGACGGTGGTTACACCGTCGCGCAGCAAACTGCGCAGGCGCTTGTGGCCGCTGGCAAACAGTTCATCTTCGCTCGCCGCACGCGTGGCGCGCACGGTGCTGGCAATACCGCCACCGGCCGCTGCGATCTCGGCGTAGCTCACGCCTTGCAGCCGCTGCTCGAACTCGCCGCTGCGATTGCCGCCGAACACCGTGTGGGTGTGGCAGTCGATCAGCCCGGGCGTGACCCACGCCCCTTGCAGGTCATGGGTGGTTGCGTAGTTCGCATCCGGCAGATCGGCGCGCGGGCCGATCCACTCGATGAGCGTGCCCGAGGTAACAATGGCGGCGTCCTCGATGATCGAGTAGTTGCCCTGGGCCATGGTTGCAACGTGGCAGTGTTGCCAAAGCGTTTTCATCAACGCCTCCATTAGGTTATCGATGAGACAAAGCCGGGTCGTAGTGGACCTTGGCCGTTTGCCCGGCGGCGGGCTTGACCCACAGCAGATAGGCGACGATCAGCAAGACGATCCATACGGCGCCGACCATAAGAGCGGCCTGGGTGTCCGGGAAATAACCCAGCACGCCGAAGATGAACAGCATGAACACGATGGCGGCCGCTGGCGCGTAGGGCCAGAACGGCACCGGGAATTTCAGCTCGGCAATCTGTTCCCTGGTCATCGAGCGACGCATGGCCACCTGGGTGACCAGGATCATCAACCACACCCACACCGTGGCGAAGGTCGCAATCGAGGCGATGACCAGGAACACGTTTTCCGGGATCAGGTAATTGAGCACCACACCGCCGAGCAACGCGGCGCCCATCACCACTACGGTCATCCACGGCACGCCCTGGCTCGACAGTTGGGCAAAGCCCTTGGGCGCCTGCCCTTGCTGGGCCAGGCCATACATCATGCGACCGGCGCCGAAGATGTCGCTGTTGATGGCCGAGACGGCGGCCGAGATCACCACAATGTTAAGGATGGTCGCCGCCGAGCCTATCCCCAGGTTGCTGAAGATCTGCACGAACGGGCTGCCCTGGCTGCCGATCTGCGGCCACGGGTAGATCGCCATCAGCACAAACAACGTCAGCACGTAGAACAGCAGGATACGCAACGGCACGGCGTTGATTGCCTTGGGGATCACCCGCTGCGGGTCCTTGGCTTCGCCGGCGGTGATGCCGATGATTTCGATGCCGCCAAACGCAAACATCACCACCGCGAAGGACGCGATCAAGCCACCCACGCCGTTAGGCATGAAGCCGCCGTAGGCCCACAGGTTGCTGAGGCCGGTAGCGGGTGCTTCGCCCGCCGAGTGAATGCCGAAAAGCATGATGCCGAAGCCGCCGAGGATCATTGCGACGATGGCACCGACCTTGAGCAGCGACAGCCAGAACTCCATTTCGCCAAAGACTTTGACGTTGCACAGGTTCAGGCCGCCGATCAGCAACACGATGCCCAGCACCCAGACCCAGCGCGCGACTTCGGGAAACCAGAAGCCCATGTAGATGCCGAAGGCGGTGACGTCGGCGAGGCAGACGATGATCATTTCAAAGGCGTAGGTCCAGCCGAGGATAAAGCCGGCCATCGGGCCCAGGTAGGTACTGGCGTACTGGCCGAAGGAGCCGGACACCGGGTTATGCACGGCCATTTCGCCGAGGGCGCGCATCACCATGAACACCGCGGCGCCGCCGATCAGGTAGGCCAGGAGCACGGCGGGGCCGGCCATCTGGATGGCGGAGGCGGAGCCGTAGAACAGCCCGGTACCGATCGCGGAACCGAGGGCCATGAAGCGAATATGTCGGGCGGAGAGCCCGCGTTTTAAACCTTTTTCCGAGTGCATTTCTCGTCCCTAATTATTTTTATCCTGAGAAAATTCGAAGCGGTGTGGACAAGCTTTTTGTGGCGAGGGAGCTTGCTCCCGCTCGGGTGCGCAGCGCCCGCAAGTTTTTGGGGCCGCTACGCAGCCCAGCGGGAGCAAGCTCCCTCGCCACAAAGAGGGGTTCGATGTCCTTAGAGGCTCGGCAACAACTTCGCCGGCACCAGCTCGTTCAGGCAACGCGTTGCCAGCAGCTCACTGGCGGCATTGATGTCCGGCGCAAAGAAGCGGTCCTTCTCATAAAACGCGACTTTGCTGCGCAGGATCCCGCGCGCCTTTTCCAGCGCCGGCGAAGTCTTCAAGCCATTGCGCAGGTCCAGGCCCTGGCAAGCCGCCAACCATTCCACCGCCAGCACACCGCGGGTGTTCTCGGCCATTTCCCACAGGCGCTTGCCCGCCGCCGGGGCCATCGACACGTGGTCTTCCTGGTTGGCTGACGTCGGCAGGCTGTCGACGCTATGGGGATGCGCCAGTGCCTTGTTCTCGCTGGCCAATGCCGCCGCCGTCACCTGGGCGATCATGAAGCCGGAGTTCACACCGCCATTGCCCACCAGGAATGGCGGCAGTTGCGACATGTGCTTGTCCATCATCAACGAGATGCGACGCTCGCTCAGGGAGCCGATTTCCGCGATGGCCAGCGCCATGTTGTCCGCCGCCATGGCCACCGGTTCGGCGTGGAAGTTGCCACCGGAAATCACGTCACCTTCAGCCGCGAACACCAGCGGGTTATCCGACACGGCGTTGGCTTCCACCACCAGTACTTCGGCCGCCTGGCGGAACTGGGTCAGGCAGGCGCCCATGACTTGTGGCTGGCAACGCAGGGAGTACGGGTCCTGGACCTTGTCGCAGTTTTCGTGGGATTGCGACACTTCGCTGCTTTCACCCAGCAGGGCGCGATAAGCGGCCGCAGAGTCGATCTGGCCGCGTTGGCCCCGGGCAGCGTGAATGCGTGCGTCGAACGGCGAGCGCGAACCCAGCACGGCTTCCACCGTCAGGGCGCCACAGGCCAGGGCACCGGCGAACAGATCTTCGCCCTCGAACAGCCCACGCAATGCATAAGCGGTGGAAACCTGGGTGCCGTTGAGCAGCGCCAGGCCTTCCTTGGCCGCCAGGGTCAGCGGCGTCAGGCCGGCAACTTTCAGCGCTTCGGTAGCTTCCAGCCATTCGCCTTTGTAGCGGGCCTTGCCTTCGCCCAGCAGCACCAGCGACATGTGGGCCAATGGTGCCAAGTCACCGGAGGCGCCCACCGAACCCTTCAGCGGAATGTGCGGGTAGACCTCGGCATTGATCAGGGCGATCAGCGCGTCGATGACCTGCCGGCGAATCCCGGAAAAGCCCCGGCTCAGGCTGTTGACCTTGAGCACCATGACCAGCCGTACCAGCGCATCGCTGATGGGCTCACCGACGCCGGCGGCGTGGGACAGCACCAGGGAACGCTGGAGGTTTTCCAGGTCTTCGCTGGCAATGCGGGTCGAGGCCAGCAGGCCGAAACCGGTGTTGATGCCGTAGGCGGTGCGGTTCTCGGCGAGAATCTGCTCCACACAGGCGACACTGGCTTCGATCTGGGCCGAGGCGCTGTCATCCAGACTGAGGGTTACCGGCTGCTGGTAGATGGCCCGCAGTTGGGCAAGGCTCAGTTGGCCTGGAATCAGGTTTAGCGCAGTCACATTCATGCTCCTTTTGAGAGTGTTGTTAACTACCAGTCGCTCCGGATGCTTCCGTTATCCGCCGCTGTGCTCTTTTAGAGGATCAGTCGGCTTGGCACGCTGGTTATTGTTGGGAAAAGGTCAGTGCAAATTCGGTAGCGTGCGTTGCAGTAAATCGGCGTCCTTGAGCAACGCGGCGGTGGCTGCGATGTCTGGCGCCAGCCAGCGGTCCTGGTCGTAGGCCGGGACGTGTTCGCGCAGCAAACGCCAGGCGGCATCGGTGCCGGCGCCGAAGCGTTGCTCCTGGAGGAACTCGAACGCCTGGGCCGCCAGCAAGTACTCGATGGCGAGGATCTGGGTGACGTTTTCCAGCACCGAATACAGCTTCAGCGCGGCGTTGGTGCCCATGCTCAGGTGGTCTTCCTGCAGGCCCGAGGTGACGAAGTTGTCGAGCACCGCCGGTTGCGCCAACTGGCGGTTTTGCCCGCACAGCGAGGCGGCGACGTACTGCACGATCATCATCCCGGAGTTGACCCCGGGGTTGCTCACCAGGAACGCCGGCAAACCACTGACGTGCGGGTTGATCAGACGGTCCAGGCGACGCTCGGCGATGGAGCCGATTTCGGCCATGGCGATGGCCAGCATGTCTGCCGCCAGGGCCACGGACTGCCCGTGGGGATTGGCCTGGGACACCACGCGGTAGCTGTCTGGCGTGCCGAGCACCAGCGGGTTATCGGTGGCACCGTTGAGTTCGGTTTCGATCTGCCGGGTGGCGTGTTCCAGTTGGTCGCGGGCGGCGCCGTGCACCTGGGGAATCGAACGGATGCTCAGGGCGTCCTGGGTGCGAATGCCTTTGCTGCTGGCGATCACTTCGCTGCCGTCCAGCAACGCGCGCAGGTTGATGCCCACTTGCTGCATGCCCGGGTGCGGCTTGAGCGCGATGATTTCTTCGTCGAAGGCGTCGATCTGGCCGCGCTGGCCTTCGAAGCTCATGGCACCGATCACATCGGCCCATTGCAGCAGGCGGTGCGCATCGGCCAGGGCCAGGCTGCTGAGGCCGGTCATGCACGGCGTGCCGTTGACCAGGCACAGCCCGTCCTTGGCACCGAGCACTACGGGCTGCAAACCTTCTTCAGCCAGCGCCTGGTGTGCGGGAACGATACGGCCCCGATAGCTGACGTCGCCGACGCCGAGCAAGGCGACGCCAATGTGCGCCATGTGGGTCAGGTAACCCACGGACCCCTGGGACGGCACTTGCGGCGTGATGCCATGGTTGAGCAGCCCCAGCAGCGAATGCACCACCTGCGGATGCAAGCCGGATTTGCCGTGGCTGTAGTTAATGATCGCCGCGCAAATGATCGCGCGGGTTTGCTCCACACTCAGTGGAGCACCGACGCCGCAGGCATGGCTGAGCAGGGTATTGCGCGACAGCCGGCTCAGTTGTTCGTCCTTGAGCGACACGTTGCACAAGGCGCCCAGGCCGGTGTTGATGCCGTAGGCGCGCTCGCCGCTGGTGACGATGCGCTGGACGATGGCCTGTGCATTGTCGATGCGAGCCCAGGCCTGGCCCGAGAGTTCGAGGATCGCACCGTGGCGAGCCACGGCGACCACGTCCTGCCAACGCATCGGGGCGTCGGCGATGATGATTTTTTCAGCCTGGGACATCGTTGACCTCTTCATGAAATTCGCAATTGTTGTGCAGCTTCACTGGCCTCATCGCAAGCGAGCCAGCTTCCACAGGGGAAACGCATTCCAAATGTGGGAGCTGGCTTGCCTGCGATAGCCTCAGCCAACCCACCACAAATATCGGATCAAACCACCGCCACCCGCCGCTGGACAAACCGGTTCACGTACTCATCCGCCGGTGAATGCAAAATCTCGCGGGGCGTGCCGACCTGGATCAGCTTGCCGTCCTTGAGGATCGCAATGCGGTTGCCGATGCGCACCGCCTCATCGAGGTCGTGGGTAATGAACACGATCGTCTTGTGCAGGGTCTTTTGCAGCTCCAATAACTGGTCTTGCATCTCGGCACGGATCAGCGGGTCGAGCGCACTGAACGCCTCGTCCATCAGGATGATGTCGGTGTCGGCCGCCAGCGCCCGGGCCAGGCCTACACGCTGACGCATGCCGCCGGAAAGTTGATGCGGGTATTTGTTTTCATAGCCCTTGAGGCCCACGGTTTCGATCCAGTGCAGCGCACGCTCGGCGCACACTTGCCTGGTTTCGCCACGCACTTTCAGGCCGTAGGCAACGTTGTCCAGCACACTCTTGTGAGGCAGCAGGCCAAAGCTCTGGAACACCATGCTGATCTTGTGCCGGCGGAATTGGCGCAAGGCTTCCATGTCCAGTTGCAGGATGTCTTCACCGTCCACCAGGATCGCACCGCTGGTAGGGTCGATCAGCCGGTTGAAGTGACGCACCAGGGTCGACTTGCCGGAACCCGACAGCCCCATGATCACGAAGATTTCACCGGTGTCGACGCTCAGGGACAGGTCGTTCACACCCACCACGCAACCAGTCTCGGCCAGCACCTCGTCCTTGCTCTTGCCCTGGCCAATCAACGCCAGTGCATCCTTGGAGCGGTTGCCGAAAATCTTGAATACGTTTTTGACTTCAATTTTGCTGACAGTAGTCATTTGCTCGCCTCATGCCGTGGACGACCATAGGCTTGCGTAATGCGGTCGATGACCACGGCAAGAATCACGATCGCCAGACCGGCTTCAAGGCCGCGTCCAACGTTGAGGGTCTGGATGCCCACCAGTACATCTTCACCCAGGCCACGGGCGCCGATCATCGAGGCGATCACCACCATCGACAGGGCCATCATGGTGGTCTGGTTGATCCCGGCCATGATGCTCGGCAGGGCCAGCGGCAGTTGCACGCCGAACAGTTGCTGCCAGCGGTTGGCACCGAAGGCGTTGATCGCTTCCATGACTTCACCGTCCACCTGGCGAATGCCCAGGTCGGTAAGACGAATCAGCGGCGGTGCGGCGTAGATCACCGTGGCGAAAATCGCCGGGACCTTGCCCAGGCCGAACAGCATCAACACCGGAATCAGGTACACGAAGCTGGGCATGGTCTGCATGATGTCCAGCAGCGGCATCAGCACCGAACGCAGGCGGTTGCTGCGGGCCGACAGAATCCCCAGGGGAATGCCGATCAGCACCGAGATCACCGTGGCCACCATCATCAGCGCCAGGGTTTGCATCAGTTTGTCCCACAGCCCGACCGCGCCCACCAGAAACAGCAGGCCGACGATCACGACGGTGGTGAACCACTTGCGAGTGGCATGCCAGGCAATACCGCCGACAATCAGCAACATCAACCACCAGGGCGCTGCGCGCAGCAAACCTTCCAGGTTAACGATGGCCCACAGCAACGTATCGGAGATGTGCCGGAACACATCGCCGTAGTTGGTCACCAGCGCATCGACCCAACTGTTGACCCAGTCGGCGATGGAAAACGTAAAACTCTCAGGAAACATAGTGTGCTCTCGATCCAGTGGATTGTGGCCGGGCGCCCGGTTGCCTGTGGCGGCAACCGGAAACGCTCAACCTACAAGGCCGCGTCGATTTTCTTGGCTGCGTTGTCGCTCACCATGCGTGCCAGAGTTCAGGATGTCCCTTGAGGAAAGTTTTCGCCAGTTTTGCTGTTTCAATTCGCTGTTTGTCATGCGTACCGGGTTCTGGTTAAGCAGGTTGAGCAGCGGCGCCCTGCACATCGGGCAGCACGAGGCGCTCAGGAATCGGGCTGTGCCATTTTTTCGCAGCCCAGTAGTACAACGCCGCCGGCACCACCAGCCCGATGATCCACGAGATATCGGTGTCGCCCAGGCTCGCGACCAGTGGGCCGGTGTAGAAATGCGTCGAGATGAACGGCATCTGAATCAGCACGCCGAACACGTAGATGCTGATGCCCATCAGGTTCCAGCGACCGTAGCGACCGTTGGGGTTGGACAGGGCCGGGATGTCATAGCGCTCTTTGGTGATGCAGTAGAAGTCCACCAGGTTGATCGCACTCCAGGGCGTGAAAAACGCCAGCAGGAACAGGATGAACGCGGAGAAATCCTTGAGGAACGAGTCCTTGCCCAGCAACGCCAGCGCGGCGGCAATCGACACCATCACGAAGATGTACAACAGCCGCGTGCCACTGCCGATATGCCGGCTGCCACGGAAACCACTGATGATTGTCGCGATCGACATGAAGCTGCCGTAGGCGTTGAGGGTGGTGACGGTGACCTTGCCGAAGGCGATGCTGAAATACAGCAGCGCCGCGACGATCCCGGTGCCGCCCAGGCCGACGATAAACGACACTTCGTGGTGAGCGAATTGCGAGCCTGCCAGGGCTGCCGCAAACACACCGAACACCATCGAAGCCTGCGCGCCGATCACCGAACCGAGGCCCACGGCCCAGAAGGTTTTCGAGGCCTGCGTGCTGCGCGGCAAGTAGCGCGAGTAGTCCGCTACATACGGGCCGAACGCAATCTGCCAGGACGCCGAGAGGGAAATCGCCAGCAGGAAACTGCTGAGGGAAAAATGCTTGTTGCCTAGCAACGCACCGATGTCGTTACCGGCCAGCAGCCTGTAGAACAGGTACACGAAGGCAACCACCCCCAGCACGCTGGCGATGCGACCAATGCCGTGGATCACCCGGTAGCCGAAGATCGTAAACACCATGATCAGCCCCGCGAACAATACGATGCCGACCCAGTCTTCAACGTGAAGCAACTGCGCCACCGCCTGCCCCGCCAGCAATGAGCCGCTGGCAGAAAAACCGATGTACATCAGGCACACCAGCACCAGGGGAATCACCGCGCCATACACGCCGAACTGCACGCGGCTGGAGATCATCTGCGGCAAGCCCAGTTGCGGGCCTTGCGCCGCATGCAGGGCCATGACGCCACCGCCCAGCAGTTGACCGATCAACAGACCGATCAACGACCAGAACACATCACCGCCCAGCACCACGGCCAGGGCCCCGGTGACAATCGCAGTGATTTGCAGGTTGGCACCCAACCACAGGGTGAACTGACTCAATAGACGGCCGTGTCTTTCCGCTTCCGGGATGTAGTCGATCGAACGCCTTTCGATCAACGGGGTGGTGCTTGCACGAGCGTCTTTTACTGCCATTTATGTTCAACCTCTGATGGATTGTTTTTGGGTGAAACGCAGATCACATGTGGGAGCGGGCTTGCTCGCGAAAGCGATGGGTCAGCTAACGACTTCAGTGACTGATACACCGCATTCGCGAGCAAGCCCGCTCCCACATTAGTTATTTGATCATCGGGAGATTGAGGCCCTGCTCTTTGGCGCAATCAATCGCGATCTGGTAGCCCGCATCCGCATGACGCATCACGCCGGTCGCCGGGTCGTTGTGC
Source organism: Pseudomonas sp. C8002 (assembly GCF_013385765.1). NCBI lineage: Bacteria > Pseudomonadati > Pseudomonadota > Gammaproteobacteria > Pseudomonadales > Pseudomonadaceae > Pseudomonas > Pseudomonas sp. C8002. Next base: position 32 of record NZ_JACAPJ010000008.1, on the reverse strand, counting down.
AGCACGCGCGCGATACGCTCGGCGGCTTCGTC
>NZ_JACAPJ010000007.1:434729-538509 GCF_013385765.1 Pseudomonas sp. C8002 | reverse complement strand
ACCACGCTGGCCGAACGCAGGCTTTGGAGCGTGGGTAACCCGGCAGGACGCCGGGTTAGCCGTCCTGGGCCAAGGATGGCCCATGACGGCGGCCCACGGTCCAAAGCCGGAGTGAGGGCACACCGAGCCTAAGCGAGGTGCCGAGTGGTGGGGCAAGAGCGTTTTGCTTACTTTTGCGCTTTTCAAAAGTGAGCCGCTGTAAGAGCGGAACCAATACAAGCCGTAACCGAAGGAATGGATATGTACTCAACCAAACGAAGCCCAAAAGCATGAGCCTCCTGCCCTACGCCTGGGCCAAATCCCAACGTATCCTCCTTCACCCGGGAACCCAGGGCCCGACGCTGACCATCTGCCCCTCCACCCCCGGCTGGTCCATCAGCGAAGTCCACCGCCAGTTCGGCCAAACCCACCTGATCCAGGTGCGCGACGACGAACTCGACGGCCTCCTGGCCACTGCCTACGCCGACACCGGCAGCGCCGCCGCCGTCGTGGGCGCCGCCGAAAACGAAGTCGACCTCGACCGCCTCATGCAAGACATCCCCGAAATCACCGACCTGCTCGACACCCAGGACGGCGCCCCGGTGATCCGCATGATCAACGCCTTGCTCACCCAGGCCGCCCGCGACGAAGCCAGCGACATCCACATCGAACCCTACGAAACCCACTCCGTGGTGCGCTACCGCGTCGACGGCACCCTGCGTGACGTGGTGTCCCCGCGCAAGGCCCTGCACGGCGCTCTGGTCTCACGCATCAAGATCATGGCCCAACTCGATATCGCCGAAAAACGCCTGCCCCAGGACGGCCGCATCGCCCTGCGCGTGGCCGGTCGCCCCATCGATATCCGCGTCTCCACCGTGCCCACCGGCCATGGCGAGCGCGTAGTGATGCGCCTGCTGGACAAACAAGCCGGCCGCCTGCAACTGGAAACCCTCGGCATGGACCCCGCCGTCCTGGCCAAACTCGACACCCTGATCCGCCAACCCCACGGCATCGTGCTGGTCACCGGCCCCACCGGCAGCGGCAAGACCACCAGCCTCTACGCCGCCCTGGCCCGGCTGGATGCGAGCACCAGCAATATCCTGACCGTCGAAGACCCGGTGGAATACGACCTGCCGGGCATCAGCCAGATCCAGGTCAACGCCAAGATCGACATGACCTTCGCCCTGGCCCTGCGGGCAATCCTGCGCCAGGACCCGGACATCATCATGATCGGCGAAATCCGCGACCTGGAGACCGCACAAATTGCCGTCCAGGCCTCGCTCACGGGCCATCTGGTGCTCGCCACCCTGCACACCAACGACGCCGTCTCGGCGGTCAACCGCTTGATCGACATGGGCGTCGAACCGTTCCTGCTGGCCTCGTCACTGCTCGGCGTATTGGCCCAGCGCCTGGTGCGTCGGCTGTGCCCGCACTGCAAGCAGGAAGACCCGGCCGCGCCCGGCACCTGGCGGCCTGTCGGGTGCGCGCAGTGCAACCAGATCGGTTACAGCGGGCGTACCGGTATCCATGAATTGTTCTGCATCGACGACGAGCTGCGCGGGCTGATCCACCAGGGCGCCGGCGAGCAGGCCTTGAAAGCCGCCGCACGCCGCGCCGGCATGTTCAGCATGCGTGAGGATGGCGATCGCTGGGTACGCAGCGGCGCCACCGCCCCCGAAGAAATCCTGCGCGTAACACGGGACGCCTGATGAACCGATACCGCTACGAAGCCGCCGACGCCAGCGGCAAGCTGGAGTCCGGGCACCTTGAGGCAGACAGCCAGAGCGGCGCGTTTGCCCACCTGCGCAGCCGCGGCCTGACGGCCTTGCGGGTGCAGGTCGAGAACAACAACGAGCGTGCCGGCGGTGGCAGCCGGTTCAGCGCCAAGCTCTCGGACAACGACCTGGCCTGGGCCACGCGCCAGCTGGCGAGCCTGCTCGGTGCGAGCTTGCCACTGGAGGCCGCGTTGAGCGCCACGGTGGAGCAAGCCGAGAAAAAACACATTGCCCAGACCTTGAGCGCGGTGCGCGCCGATGTGCGCAGCGGCATGCGCCTGGCCGATGCGTTGGCCGCGCGGCCCCGGGACTTTCCGTCGATCTATCGGGCGCTGATCGCGGCGGGGGAGGAGTCCGGCGACCTGGCCCAGGTCATGGAGCGCCTCGCCGACTACATCGAGGAGCGCAATAACCTGCGGGGCAAGATCCTCACGGCGTTTATCTACCCGGGCGTGGTGGGGCTGGTGTCCATCGGCATTGTGATTTTCCTGCTCAGCTACGTGGTGCCGCAGGTGGTCAGTGCGTTTTCCCAGGCTCGCCAGGACCTGCCGGGGCTGACGTTGGCGATGCTCAATGCGAGTGACTTCATCCGCGCCTGGGGCTGGCTGTGTTTTGCCGGGATCGTGGGTGGTTTCTGGAGCTGGCGCCTGTACCTGCGCAACCCCGTGGCGCGGTTGAGCTGGCACAGCCGGGTGTTGCGCCTGCCGTTGATCGGGCGTTTTGTACTGGGCCTCAACACCGCGCGGTTTGCCTCGACCCTGGCGATTCTCGGCGGGGCGGGCGTGCCGTTGTTGCGCGCCCTGGAAGCGGCGCGCCAGACCTTGTCCAACGACCGCCTGAGCCAGTGCGTCACAGATGCCACCGCCAAGGTGCGCGAGGGCGTCAACCTGGCGCCTGCGCTGGCGGTGGAAAAGGTCTTTCCGCCCGTGCTGATCCACCTGATCGCCAGCGGCGAAAAAACCGGCTCGCTGCCGCCAATGCTCGAGCGCGCGGCGCAAACCCTGTCGCGGGATATCGAGCGTCGGGCGATGGGCATGACGGCGTTGCTTGAGCCACTGATGATCGTGGTGATGGGGGCCGTTGTGCTGGTCATCGTCATGGCCGTCCTACTGCCCATTATCGAAATCAACCAACTGGTGACCTGACTGCTGACGAAACACGATCAAAAAGGTGGGAGCGGGCTTGCTCGCGAAAGCGGTGTGTCAGTCAACACATGTCGCGCCTGATCCACCGCTTTCGCGAGCAAGCCCGCTCCCACATTTGAATCGCGTTTCTTCAAGACTATTTTCGCGCGCCTGACACGCGGGTCCCAACCTCGGGTTCCTCATTCTGTCATCTGCCCAACCCCACCACGCGGCCCGTAACGCCTCCAGCCCGGTCCTCGAAATCCGCGCTGAAACCTCGCTGTCACCTCACCCCCAAACCGCTCAAAAGTGTGACCAAAACACCCGAGAATCTTTTTAAAAATCAAGCCGTTCCTCCCGAGGTTTTTTCCTTTAGCTGTCATCGGATGCTGCGAAATTTCATACCCATGGCCTCACCCCTGGGTACCCCCCGGAACACAGCCCGGGACCGAAGCCATAGCGTCATCTACCCCAACGTACAAACACGACGAAAGGAGCTTCTTCATGTTTAAGCGCAACGTTCTCGCGGTATCCATGACCCTCGCTGCACTGTGCTCGGCCCAGGCTGCCATGGCAGACATCAACGGCGGCGGCGCCACCCTGCCACAACCGCTGTACCAGACCTCCGGCGTATTGACCGCCGGTTTCGCCCCGTACATCGGCGTGGGCAGCGGCAAGGGCAAACTGGCGTTCCTGAACAACGACTACAGCCAGTTCGGCACCGGCACCAAGAACGTTCACTGGGCGGGCAGCGACTCGAAGCTGACCTCGACTGAACTGTCCACCTACGCCTCCACCAAACAAGCGACCTGGGGCAAGCTGATTCAAGTGCCTTCGGTCGCCACTTCGGTTGCCATTCCATTCAACAAGGCCGGTACCAACGCAGTTGACCTGAGCGTTGATCAACTGTGCGGCGTGTTCTCGGGCCGCATCACCACCTGGAACCAACTCCCGGCTACCGGTCGCACCGGTAATATCGTGGTGGTTTACCGTAACGAAGCCAGCGGCACCACCGAGCTGTTCACCCGTTTCCTGGCGGCCAAGTGCGTCAATGAGTCCAAGAAATTTGTGGTCACCACCAACTTCGCGGACAGCTTCGGCGTGCCACCAGGCGCTGTGCCTGCCGTGACCAGCCAAGGCGTGATGACCGCGCTGAACGCCGGTGATGGTCGTATCACCTACATGAGCCCGGACTATGCCGCGCCTACCTTGGCTGGCCTGGATGACGCCACCAAAGTGGCCAAGGTCGCCGGTGTTTCTCCAGCCCCTGATAACGTTTCCGCCGCCATCGCTGCTGTGCCCGTACCGGCTGCTGCCAACGTCGCCAACCAGAACGCCTGGGTACCGGTGTTTGCTGCCGCCGCCGATGCCAACGACCCAAGCGTCGTGCCTTACCCAAGCAGCGGTTATCCGATCCTGGGCTTCACCAACCTGATCTTCAGCCAGTGCTACGCCGACGCCACCCAGACCTCGCAAGTGCGTGCATTCTTCACCCGTCACTTCGGTGCCAGCGCCTTGAACAGCAACGACAACGCGATCAAGGCCAACCGCTTCGTGCCACTGCCAGCTGCCTGGAAAGCCGCGATCACCAGCAACTTCGTTACCGCAACCAGCGCGCTGAGCATCGGCAAGTCTGATGTCTGCAACGCCATCGGTCGTCCGCTGTAACCCACGCTTTTACCGACCGGCAACACCCGATCAGCAACGGCCTGTGCCGTTGCTGATTTTTGCGTTTGCGGCTCGGCTATCAGCCTTACATGAACTTTCCATGACAGAAGTTCAGTCCCGCCCCTCGCCAACCGCCTAACTCCCATACGTGACGCACGTCGCCAGTTCCCCATGGGCAAAAATAAAGAAGGAAGCTTCCTGATGGTCCGCTGCAAACCACCGGTCAACCTGAATGCCCAAGGCCCTGGCGGCCAGACGGTCCTGCGCCTCAAACCCCTGGCCCAGGCGATTGCCTTGTTCATGGTGGCAGGCAGCGCCCACGCGGCGACAGCGTTCAGCTCCGGCTGGTTTGCCGACAAGGGTGCCTCCCAGGCGGCGACAGCGGCCCGCCTCAACGGGGCGCAGGTGCCGGGGATTCCGTCGTTGAATCAGCAGGCGCGGGCGAACCAGCAGTTGTCACGTTCCATCAGCACGCTCAACAACAGTGTCGCGGCGATTGCGGCCCAGCAGGCCGCCCAGGCCGCTGGCCGGCAAGCGGCGCTCGGCCAGGTCTCGACGATTCCCGACGGCCTCGGCAAGGGCGGCTTGCAGGTGGACAACAGCCTGACCCAGGGCTGGACCAACGCCAAGGGCCCGACCCAGAGCCAGTCCGGTGGCAAGACCACGGTGACCATCGAGCAGACCGCCGACAAGGCGATCCTCAACTGGGAAACCTTCAACGTCGGACGCAACACCACGGTCGATTTCCAGCAGCAATCGAATTGGGCCGTGCTCAACCGTGTCAACGACCCCAACGCGCGCCCCAGCGAAATCCAGGGCCAGATCAACGCCCCTGGCACAGTGATGATCATGAACCGCAACGGGGTGATCTTCAGCGGCAGCAGCCAGGTCAATGTGCGCAACCTGGTGGCGGCCGCCGCCACCATCACCGATGACCAATTCACCCAACGCGGGATCTATGTGGATGCCAACGGCACCCAGCCGACTTTCACCGACGCGGCGGGCAAGGTCGAGGTGCAGCGCGGCGCGTTGATCCAGACTCACAACCCGGCCACCTCTACCGACGCCGGTGGCTATGCCTTGCTGCTCGGCTCGGAGGTCGAGAACGCCGGCAGCATCATCACCGCCAGGGGCCAGGCCACCCTGGCCGCCGGCGACAGTTTTTATATCCGCAAGGGCGTCGGCACCACCGGCAACGACCGCTCCACCACCCGTGGCAATGAAGTGGCCACCAGCCTCAAGGCCGGCAGCACGTCGGGCAAGGTCAGCAACAGCGGCCTGATCATGGCGTCGACCGGCGACATCACCCTCACCGGGCACCAGGTGCAGCAGAACGGCGTGGTCCTGGCCAGCACTTCGGTGGATACCCGTGGCACGATTCACTTGCTCAACGCCGCCAGCGATGCCACCGGCAGCGTGACCCTAAGCGAGGGCAGCACCACGGCGATCCTGCTGGACGCCAGCGGCAGCACCGCCCTCAACAGCCAGAAGGACAACGGCCTGATCAAGCTCGACGGCTTGCCTGCCAACCTGATCACCGGTCAGTTCAACAACCTCAGCGCGGTGGCCGACCGCACTGACCAGTCGCGGATCGAGATCGTCAGCGGCGGCACTGTGGATTTGCGCAAAGGCTCGATCACTCTGGCCACCGGCGGCCAGGTGGCGGTCAGTGCCGGCCAGCGCAGCCTGGTGCGTGACGGCGCGATGATCGACGTGTCCGGCGCGATTGGCGTCAAGGTGGCGATGGAAGCCAACAACATCAAGATCAACGTGCAGGGCAACGAACAGCGCGACGCGCCCGCCAACCGTGACGGCGGGCAATTGATCAACAACGACGTGTGGGTCGACCTGCGGGACCTGGTGTTCGTCCCGGCCGGCACCAACGGCTATGCGACGGACCGCTGGTACACCGCCGGCGGGCTGCTGGAAGTCGGCGGTTACCTGGGCACCCAGGGCCACTCGGTCGGCGAGTGGATGGCCCAGGGCGGCACTGTGACGTTCACCGGCAAGGACGTGGTGACCCAGCAGGGGGCCCAGGTCAATCTGTCGGGCGGCACCGTCGATGTGCAGGCCGGCTACATCCGCCAGACCTGGCTCAAGGGGCCTGACGGCCAGCTCTATGAGCTGTCGAAAGCCCCCGGGGACATTCTCTACGCGGGGATCTACAAGGGCTTTGAAGACACCAGCGTCCGCTGGGGCCGCAGCGATTTCTACTACAACCCGCTGGTGGCCCAGCAAAGCCGCTACGAGGCGGGCTACACCGTGGGCCGCGACGCCGGCAAGCTGGTGGTGGGCACCACCAACGCGGTGCTGGAAGGCCAGTTGATCAGCGATGTATTCCAGGGCGATCGCCAGACCCAGGCACCGAATATCAACCTTGATGGTTATCAGCAGTCACAGCAGGCCATGGCCCAGCGGGCGCAGTTGATCATTGGCCAGTACACGCCGGTGTACAACAAGGCCACCGGCACCTTGCGCTACGCCTTGACGCCGACCATCGACCAGGTGCTGATCGAGGGCAGCGCGCAAAAAATCGCCGACGGCCTGGGCCTGGCCACTGCGCTGCCGACCGAACGCCAGGGCAAACTGGTGCTCGACAGTGACCAGCTCAATGGCTACCGATTGGGCGCGATCAAGGTCGGCGCAAAGCAGCAGATTGACGTCAATGGCGCACTCAAGGTGGCTGACGGCGGCGACATCACCCTGTTCGGCCCCGTGGTTTCAGTCAATGCCAACCTCACGGCCCACGGCGGCAGCATCAACGCGGGCAACCTGCTGAATCAGGTCGACCTCAATCGCTCCAATGTCGTTGGCGATGTGATTCTGCCGGGCATCGGCCGGCTCGATGTGGCCGCCGGAGTCAAGCTGGACAGTTCCGGGCGCTGGAATAATCTGGCGCTGGACCCTTCGGCCACTGATGGGGTGGCGTATATCAACGGTGGCAAGGTGTCGTTGCGCAGCTCCGGCGACGTGAACCTCGCGGCGGGCAGCCTGGTGGAAACGTCGTCCGGGGCGACCATCGGCCTGGATGGCAAAGTCGGGGGCGGCAAGGGCGGCGACGTGACCGTGGGCGCACTGGGGGCTTTGGACCTGGGCGCCGAGATTCGCGGCTATGGCGTCAGCGCAGGCGGCACCCTGACCTTGCAGGCCAACAAGGTGCAGATCGGCCAGAGCCCGCAGGCGCCGGATGCCAAGACCTTGCAGTTGGCCGGGGATTTTTTCAACAAGGGTTTTTCGGCCTATGACATTACCGGCAACGAAGGATTGCTGGTCGCCGATGGTACTCAGGTGGATGTGAACGTGCCGGCCTATCGGCTCTCGGAGCAGGCCGCCACGACGCCGGGCGGCGGCGACGCGGCCAGCGTCATGGAACGCTGGACCCCGCCGCTTTACCAGGAAGACGCCAGCAAGGGCGTACTCGGCCAACGCCGTGGCGCCAGCCTGACCCTTTCCGCCGGCCACCTGGAGTCGCCTGCCGAGCAACTGCCGACAACCGCGCTGGTGGTCGGCAAGGGCGCGGTGATCAGCGTCGACCCGGGCCAGTCGATCAACCTGCGCAGCATCGGTCAACTGACGGTCGACGGCACGCTCAATGCCTGGGGTGGCAGCGTCAACCTGAACGGCCTGACCACGCGCGCGTTCGAGCCGGCCAACGCGGTTGGCCACGGCCGCTCCATCTGGCTGGGTGAAAACGCACTGATCGATGTCGCCGCCCGGGCCGCGACCGCCGTGGACAATCGCGGGAGCCAATACGGGTTGGTCCGTGACGGCGGCAAGATCAGCATCGGTGGCGAGATCAACCTGAGCACCGGCACGGTCACTGCCAGCGACCTGTTTGTGGTGGTACGCGAGGGCGCCCGGCTGGACGCGTCGGGCACGCAAGCGGTGTTGGATGTGCCGGGGCAGGGCGCAACCCGGGTGGCCAGCAATGGCGGCAGCATCAGCCTGGCGTCCAACAATGGCTTGTACCTGGACGGCAGTCTGGTAGCCCGGGCCGGCGGTGCCGGCGCAGCGGGCGGCAGCCTGAACGTAGCGCTGGACAGCCCGTATTACACCAAGAGCAGTGTCACGGATCGCGTGCTGAAGGTGCGTGAACTGGTGCTCGGCCAGACCCATCAGGCCCACCCGCTCGCCGGCACCGCCGCCGACGCGGCCGACAGCCTGGAATACGGCCACGCTCGCCTGGGCGTCGACCAGGTCAGTGCGGGCGGCTTCGACAACCTGGCATTGATGAGCAACGGCCTGTTGAGTTTCGACGGCGATGTGTCCTTGAACATGGGCCAGAGCCTGCGCCTGTACAGCGGTGCCTTCAACCTCAGTGAGGGCGCGGCAGCCAATGCCCGGGTGAATCTGTCGGCACCGTCTCTGCTGCTGTCCGGCATGGATTCGCCGGCCCGGGAGTTCTACGTGAACCCGGTGTCGGTGTTGCCGTTACCCTCGCTGCGCGCCACCGAGGCGCAGTTCAATGCCAGCGGCAGCTTGATCGATGTGCGCGGCAGCGTGTTGTTTGGCAGCAAGGGCAAACTGCGCCAGGCCGACGACAGCCTGGTCGGCCTTGAGCGTCGCGGCTTTGATCAGGTCAACCTGACCAGCCAGGGCGATCTGCGCTTCCTGGCGGGTGCGAACCCGGACGGCGTGGCCTTGAGGGTCAGCACCCAGTTATTGACCCAGGGCGACATGACCTTGCGGGCGGCGCAGTTGTATCCGGCCACGGAGGTCGGTGCGCGGGTCATTGCCGGCTACCTGAGCGAATTCAACAGCCTCAACATCACGTTCGACCCGCTGCGCACCCTGACCATTGGCCGTACCGGCAACACGGATGCCGCGGTGCCTTACTCGGCATTCGGGCGCCTGCAACTGGGCGCCGCGACGGTGCGGCAGGGCGGTGTGGTGCGGGCGCCCCTGGGGTTGATCGATATCGGCAGCATGGGCAGCAGCCAGGTGCATTTGCTGCCGGGCAGCGTGACCTCGGTGAGCGGCAGGGGCCTGGTGCTGCCGTATGGCGGCACCCTGGACGGGCAGGTCTATAAGTACAACGGCAAGACCGTGACGTTTGTCGGCCAGGGCGGGCTGGTCAACCAGGACGCGGAACTCAGCGTCGGGGTGATTCTCGGCGGCCAGTCGGTGCAGGTGCAGCCTGAGGCTACCCTGGACCTGTCGGGCGGCGGCGAATTGCTGGGGGCCGGTTTCGTTTCCGGGCGCGGAGGCTCTACGGATGCGCGCTACAGCCCACTGGTGCAGTTTGGTGCCAATGGCGGTTTTGTGTTGCCGGGCCTGGGCACCAACCCGATTTACGCCATCGTGCCCGGGGTGCAGCCTGGCGCGGCGCCGGTGGCACCGGAGAAAGGCGCAGTCGATCCGTTGGTGGGCCAGCAGGTCACCATCGGCGCCGGAGTGCCGGGGCTGCCGGCGGGCACTTATACCCTGATGCCGTCCACCTACGCCTTGATGCCCGGCGCTTTCCGCGTCGAGATCAACGGCCTGGCCGGGCTCGGCAGTGATGCCGCCACCCAGCGCATGCGCAATGGCTCCTGGTCCACCGCCGGGCGCTTGTCCATCGCCAACACCGGGATCGGCAACAGCGTTGCCAGCCAGTTGATTTTGACCTCGGCCGATACCTTGCGTCGCTATTCCCAATACAACGAAACCAGCTACGCCCAGTTCGCCATGGCCGACGCTGCGAAACAGGGTGTGCCACGCCCGATGCTCGCCGTCGACGCCAAGACCCTGAAACTGGCCTTGCGGCCAGGGGGCGGCGCTGATGCGTTTTCGTTCCAGGGCATAGGCCGTTTTGAGGCCGCGGCGGGTGGCTATGGCGGCGCGGTGGCGGTGATTGATCCAGGCAAACTGGGTATTGAAGTCGTCGCGGCGGGCAGTTCCGCAACCAGCGGTTTTTCCGGCATTACCTTCAACGATGAGAGCCTCAACGCCTTGGGAGCCTCGCGTTTGATGGTGGGGGGGATGACGGCAGTTACGTATGGCCAGTCCGGGAATTACATCGTGCTGGCTGGCGGTACGAGTCGGGCCAACAGCACCGTCACGCTTCGGGAAGGTGTGACGCTCGCAGCGCCGGAAGTCTTTTTGTTGAGTGACACCAACGCGATCGTCCTGGAGCAGGGCGCATCCATCAACACCATCGGCCGTGGCAAAGCCAGCTACGACGCTCGTGACGGTTTTATCTACAAAGTCACCAATATGCTGGCGGCGTCCAACGGCTTGCTCAATGTCATTGCATTCAATACGACGGTGCCCAGCGGCGGGATCAGCATCGGTGTGTGTGACACGGGCCTGTGCAGCGGGCAAACCGGGCTGTACTCCGAAGGCAGCATCGTGGCGTTGACCAACAATACCTTCCAGTTGGGCGACCAGGTGCGCTACGGCACCCGTCACCTCAACCTGGGGGTCAACACCATTAACCTCGGCAGCGCCCAAGCCCTGGCCGCTGCCGCTGTGGCCAATCAGTTGCCGGCCGGCCTGACACTCACCCAGGCGCTTCTTGATCGCCTGCTCAAAGGTGATTCACAGTTCGGTGCGCCGGCCCTGGAAACCCTGCAGCTCTCGGCGCGGGACAGTTTCAACTTCTACGGCAGTACCTCCCTGGACACCTATGACCCACTGACGGGTAAGTCGCGGCTGAGCAACCTGATGCTCTCCACTCCGGCGATCTACGGTGCCGGTGCCGGTGGCGACGTGGCCAACATTCATACCGCCAACCTGATCTGGCAGGGCGCGACCACCCCACCGGGCTCGGTGATCGCCGGCGGGGCGGGCACTGGCAGCGGGCGCCTGGATATCAACGCCGAGCGTATTGAGTTCGGCTACGGCGCCTTTGCCCAGACCAACACCGTGAGCAGTTTCGATCGCCTGGCTTTGGGCTTTGCCAGCGTGAACCTCAATGCCAGCGAGCGCATTACCGCCAACCACAAGGGCAGCCTCTCGGTGTATCAGAGCCAGGGCGCCTATGACCCGGTGAAGGGCTTCCAGTACAGCGGCGGCGACCTGAATATCCTCACCCCGCTGATGACCGGCGAAGCCGGTTCGGTGAACCGCATGACCGCAGGTGGGGCGATTGATATTGCAGCGTCCGTGGGGGCGCGTGGCAAGGCCGACGGCCAGGGCGCCGAACTGTCCCTGCAAGGCGACAGCATTCGCCTGGCCACGGCGGTAGTGCTACCCAGCGGTAAAATCAGCCTGAGCGCCCGGGGTGATGTGGTGCTGACGGATGCGGCGTTGATCGACGTGGCCGGTGGCGCCACTGTGTTCAACGATGTGACCCAATACGGCGCGGGCGGCACTGTGCTGCTGGACAGCCGCAGCGGCAACATACTGCAGGCTGCCGGCTCGACCATCGACCTCTCGGCCAAAAACAACCAGGCCGGCAAACTGCGGGCGGTTGCGGTGGACGCGGCGGGCGGTATCGTCGACCTGCAAGGCACGATCCTCGCCGGCAGCAGTGGCTATTACGATGCGGGCGGGACCACGATGCCTTATGAGGCCGGTACCGTGGAAATCCAGGCCCAGCGCCTGGGCAGCAGCGGTTCGCTGGACCAGCAGTTCGCCGACCTCAACCAGCGCCTGAATCAAGGCCAGGTGTTCGGCACACGCAGCTTCCAACTCAAGCAGGGCGACTTGACCATCGGTAATGGCCTCAAGGCCGGCACCGTCAACGTCTCCGTGGACAACGGCAGCCTGCGGGTCACCGGCCTGGTGGACGCCAGTGGCGAGCGCGTCGGCAGCATCAACCTGGCCGGCAAGCACGGCCTGACGCTGGACGGCGGCGCGGTACTCGACGCCCATGGCAGCAAGCTGCGGGTGGACAGCTACGGCAAGATCATCGACTCGCCCAACCGGGCCATGGTGGTGCTCGGCTCCGGCACCGGTCAACTGACCCTGGCCGATGGCGCACGCATCGACCTGCGCCACGGCACCAAGGCGGTCCAGGGCAATGACGGGCGCAACCGCGGCACCCTGGAACTGAATGCACCACGGCTGATCAACGTCGATGGCACCAGCAACGACATCAACATCGATGCCCATGGCCGCCTGACGATCCAGGGTGCGCGCTCGATCACCCTCAACGGCATGATCAGTTACGACGATGCGCCACTGGTCACCGATCCGACGGCCAGCGGGCGGCCTTACCAACAGATCGACCAGGCCTACCTGGATGGCAAGCATGTGCTGAGCACGGCCTTTATCAACGGTGCATTGCTCAACCAGAACCTGCTGCAAAACAAACTCGCCGGGCTTAACAATGCAACCTACGCCGATGCCTTCCACCTGCGCCCGGGCGTGGAAATCGTCAGCAAGACCGCGGACGGTGACCTGGTGGTGCAGGGCGATCTGGACCTGTCCGGCTACCGTTACGCCAGCCTCAACCCCAACAGCCAGAAAACCTCGGTGTATGGCTCCGGTGAGTCGGGCAGCCTGACCCTGCGCGCCGGTGGCGACCTGAATATTTACGGCAGCATCAACGACGGTTTTGCACCGCCACCGCAGACCGTCGATGACAAGGGCTGGGTGTTGTTGCCGGGTATCGACTTTACCGGGGGCACGATCATCGTGCCGGGTAACGGCATCACCCTGGCGGACGGCACGACCTTCCCGGCGGGCACCGTGCTCAACTACGACCTGCCGATCAAGGCCGTGGGCGTGGCCGCCGGAACGCGCTTGCCGACCCGGGCGACGCTGAACCAGGACCTGACGCTGCCTGCCGGTACGGTATTGGCCGCAGCGGTGTTCGACAGCGCGGGCAATCTGCTGTTTGCCGCAGGCACGTTATTGAGCCAGGCACACACCCTGGCGGCCGGCTCACAGCTGGACGCCGGCAGCCTGCTGACCCAGGACACCCGGCTCGGGGCGCTGACCTGGCCCAAAGGGGTGCCGTTGCCGACGAACTACGAGGCGCTTAACCCGACGCAAAACTACGTGACCCTCAATGGCGACATACCGCTGCCGCGCGGCGCGTTGATTCCTTCCGGCACCAACGTCAAGTTGCCGGGCGGGGCTGAGTCGGTGGCGTTGCGCCCGGAAGTGGCGGGGCGCCAGGGCAAGCTGTGGGCCCTCTCGCCGATGCTGGCCGAAGGTTCGCAATCCTGGTCGCTGCGGTTGGTCGCAGGTGCTGACACCGAGGCGGCCGACAGCCGCATCCTGCAAGCCCATCCGCGCAGCGGCGACCTGCGTTTGGCTGACAGCCACTACGGCATGTTTGCCAAGGAGATGCCCGCCAAGGGCAAGTTGACCTGGACCGCCTTCGCGGTGGAGGACTTTGCGGCCAATGGGGTGGTGGTCAAGGAAGGCGACCCGATCGACCAAAAGATCCTCGATGATTTCGGGCTGGGTTCGATTGACGATTTCTGTGCGGGCAATCCGGCGTACTGCGCCGTGAAAGTTGGCTATGTCTGGACCGAATTCGGCGCCAAGGACCTGGCGGACAACGGGATTATCGTCACCGTCGGAACGCCGATCGAGCAAAGCATCCTGGACCAGTTCGGTATCCCTTCCATCGATGAGTTCTGTGCAAGCTCGCCCGCCTACTGCCAGGCCCAAAGCGGCAAAGAGTATGCGGCGACCCCCTCCAGCAGCCGTTTCAGTGTGATTCGCACCGGTACGGGCGACCTCGAACTGCTCAGCGCCGGCAACTTGAGCATGGACTCCCTGTACGGGGTCTACACCGCCGGTACATCGTCCACTGCAACCGGTGCCAGTGACCCCTACAACCAGCCCAAGGCGCTGAACAGCGCGAAGACGGTGCTGAACGATACCAACAGTTATTTTGAACAGTTCGTCAACGGCTCATCTGACAGCCTGTACCGTGCCTGGTACCCGGAGGCAGGGGGGAATTTGAGCATGAACGTGGGGGGCAACCTGACGGGGAATATCCTGGGAGGCGTCTTCAACCCAAGTCGGCCCAACCCCCTGGATAACGGCATCGACTCCGCCGATGTGGCCAACTGGCTGTGGCGCCAGGGCAGCGGCACGGTGAACACCGGCGGGCAGGCGCAGCCGACGGCCTGGTGGATCAATTTCGGGAGCTATACCGCCAACGCCTCCAAGGCTGATGCGTTCGTCGGGTTTACCGGTTTCGGCACCCTCGGCGGCGGTGACGTAGATGTTCAGGTAGGCGGGGATGCCGGTGTGCTTCGGCGCATGGACGGCAACCCAATGTCGGCCTCTGCCAACCCGCGCAGCCAGGGGCTGGTGCTGGCGGTCGGCAGTACCGGGCGGGTTGCCGGTGATGGCAGCCTGCAGTTGACGGGCGGTGGTGATCTGCGGGTGCGTATCGGTGGCGCCCTGAACCCTGGCAGCGTGGTTGATGTAAACGATCAGAACGGCCAGTTGGTGAATATCCGGGGCAATGTCCAACTGCAAAGTGCGACCACGGGCCGGATCGACCTGACCTACGGCAGCAACAGCTCTGAGCAGAGCCCGGGCGAAACCCGCGCATTCGATCCGTTCCAGGCGACCCGTGGCCGGGCAGTGGGGGGCATCACCCTGGTGCCGGGGGATGCCACATTCAACCTGACGACATTGGGTGACCTGGTGCTGCAGCAAGTGATTGACCCGGGCCGTGTCGTCCTGCTGAACAACTCATCGTTTACCCGTGGCGGGACGAGTGGGACCGGCGAAAGTTGGTTCTCGTTGTGGACCGGGCACACGGCAATCGACCTGTTTTCAGCGGGGGGCAACTTGACGCCATCTGTCTCCGCCGCAGCGTCCGACCTGGCAACCGTCTACCCATCGATCGTTCGAGCGACGGCGGCTGGCGGCAGTATTTATTACGGTAACGCCGTCCTGGGGTACCAAGCCGATACGAGTCCGATAAATGCCTTGGTGCTCGCCCCCGGTGCCAGCAGCCAGTTGCAATTCCTGGCCCATGACTCGATTTATGCGGGCGGTATGTTTGTCACGCCTTCCGGGGCCGACCCCAGCATCATGGCCACACCTTGGCGGCCGGCGTTCGTCGGGACCATTGATGGTCAGGTGGTTGCCGATGGCAACAATCTGTCGGAGAACGGTAGCTCGTCGGGTTCCATTCCGCGTCCTTTGTTTGCCTTTGGCTCCGCCACGGCGTCGGCAGCCGCTTACGCGCCAACGGAACCGGCGCGGTTCTATGCCTTGACCGGCGATCTGGTGGGGGTCAGCAGCGGCCGGACCCTGACGTTCAATTCTTCCCCCACGTTTTTGCATTCGGGGCAGACCTGGTACGAGGGCAACGGGCCGGTTTGGATGATGGCGGGGCGAGACATTGTCAGCAGTGGCAGCCGTTTTAATACGGCCCCCGGTGCGGTCAGCGAGCAGTCGACCGGCAACCTGTTCATCCACAACAACCCCACTGACATCTCCATCGTCTCCGCCGGGCGCGACATTCTGTACAGCAACTTCCAGGTTGCCGGTCCTGGCCTGCTGGAAGTGACGGCGGGCGGCAATATCCTGATGTCCGGGCGTGACCCGGCGAAGGGCGGCGAAGTCAGCATCACCAGCCTGGGCCCGGTGGTCGCGGGCGACAACCGCCCTGGCGCAGGCATCGTCATGCAAGCTGGCGTCGGCCCCAACGGCCCGGATTACCGGCGCTTTGTCGAGGCCTACCTGGACCCGGCCAACCTCGTCCAGCCAGGCGAAGCCCTGTCGATCCAGGGCGGCAAGGTCGCCAAGACCTATGAGAACGAACTGGTCACCTGGCTCGCCGAGCGCTTCGGTTTCGTCGGCACCCGCGAGCAGGCCCGCGCGGTTTACGCCGCACTGCCCGCTGAACAGCAACGGGTGTTCGCCCGTGATGTGTACTTCGCCGAACTCAAGGCCGCCGGCCGTGAGTACAACGCGGTGGGCGGTGTGCGCCAGGGCAGCTATGTACGGGGGCGTGCGGCGATTGCCGCGCTGTTCCCGGACAAGGACGTGGCCGGCAACCCGATCACCTACAAGGGCGATATCACGTTGTTCGGCGGCTCCGGTGTACACACCAATTTCGGTGGCTCGATCCAGATGCTCACCCCGGGCGGTGGGCAGACCTTCGGCATCGAAGGCGCGGCACCGCCGTCCACCGCCGGTGTGATCACCCAGGGCGCCGGCGATATCCAGCTGTATTCCATGGGCAGCATCCTGCTGGGCCAGAGCCGCATCATGACCACCTTCGGCGGCTCGATCATGGGCTGGTCCGGCGAGGGCGACATCAACGCCGGTCGCGGATCCAAGACCACCGTGGTGTACACGCCGCCCAAGCGTGTCTACGACAACTGGGGCAACGTGACCCTGTCGCCGGCGGTGCCGAGCACTGGGGCGGGGATTGCCACCTTGAACCCGATTCCCGAAGTGCCGGCCGGAGACATCGACCTGATCGCCCCGCTGGGCACCATCGATGCGGGTGAAGCGGGGATTCGGGTCTCGGGCAACATCAACATTGCCGCGTTGCGCGTCGTTAATGCCGCCAACATCCAGACCCAGGGCAAGTCGTCCGGGGTGCCGGTGTCGGCGGCGGTAAACACCGGGGCCATGACCTCGGCGAGCGCAGCCGGTGCGGCGGCGTCCCAGGCGGCGGAAGATGCCGCGCGTAGCCAGCAGGCGGCGGCCAAACAGGGCCGGGCGTCGATTGTCACGGTGGAAGTGTTGAGCTTTGGCAGCGAGCCAGTGGAGCGCAAGCCGGAGGACGGGCAGAAGACTTCGGGCTACAACCCCAACAGCCCGGTGCAGGTACTCGGCGCCGGACCGTTGAGTGACCAGGCGCGGGCGCGGTTGACGGATGAGGAGCGCCAGCAGATCAGCTTGTAGTTTTAGAAAAGGACCTCTCGTTGTATTTGGGGCGATCATTGATCGCCCCTTTTTTTCGTCTTGGGGTCCCGGCTTTCCCCGGTGGATGGTGGCGCGGTCGAGCCGGTAGTCACTGAGGCCGGGATGAGTGATATCTCGGCCACCAAGTGCGAGCTCTATCACCCTGATCTGTCAGGCCAGGAGCTGGAGGCGATTAAAAGTACGAAGCGCTCAGCATTGGAAACCTACAGCGTTTCACAACTTTGGTCGGTGGCATGGACTGAGTAAATTGGTCAGGCGCTTCGCTCGTGAATTATTCAGCCAGTTGTTTGAATTGCCTCGCCAACTCCAACACGATTCGGCCGCTATTCGCGGTGGGCACCAAATGGGTAAAGGGAATATCGATCATCCGGTTCTCCCGCACCGCCCGCAAACGCGACAGCACCGGGTCGGTGGTCAGCAACTGACGTTTGCGGCTGGCCGGTGACCACAGCGCATCCGCCAGCAAAATTACATCCGGATCACTCATCAGCAGGGTTTCGCTGCTCACGGTGACGCGGTATTGGTTGATCCCGGCGAATAAATTGCGCGCACCAGCAGCCGCCACCAACGTGGTGACGAACCCACGCCGGCCTTCGCTGTCCAGCCCGTTGACCTCACTGTCCAGGTAGAACACCGACAGCGGTTTACCTTCGCCCGCCAGTGCCTGGGCACTGGCCAGGTCGGCGTCCATGGCATCGCTCAACGCCCGCGCCCGTTGCTGTTTGTGCACCAGGGCGCCGAGGGTAAACAGGTCGTTGCGAATATGCCCGAAGTAATCCAGCGAGTGCCCGTCGCACGCCGACTCCAGCAAGTACGACCCAACCCCGTTGCCTGCCAACCCTGTGCGGGAGGTGACACCAGTGCCAAAGGCAGTGGCGAATCCACCGACCACCAGATCCGGTTTCTGCGCATAGAGCACTTCGCTGGACGGGTACTTGGGCGCAATCACCGGCACGCCGAAATACTCGCCGTGTCGGTGGGCCACACCGTTGTCATCCAGATAAGCCACGCCCACCAATGCGGGACCGACATCCAGCGCCAATAACAGGTCGGCCGCATGCTGATTGAGGGCCACGATGCGCGAAGGCGGTGAGTGGGCGGCCGTCCAGTCCTGGTTGCAGTTGCGATAACGGTCCGCCAGGGCCAACGATGGGCAGAGCAGGGCGCCCAACAGCAACCACGAGGCTTTCATGGGCGCTCCTTGATCAGCAGATCCTCGACGACTTCGCCGCCCACCAGATGCACTTCCACCAGCCGTTGCACGTCTGCGTTGCTGTGCACGCCGTACCAGCACGTGTCCGGGTACACCGTCACGATCGGCCCCAGGTTGCACGGGAACTGGCAGTGGGTGCGGGTCAACAGCACGCCGCCAGGTTTTTCGATGCGGTCGCGTGCCAGCAGGTGGCGGCGCAGGGTTTTCCACAGTTGCAGCGCGCCACGCTGGGTGCAGCGCGGGCCGGTGCACAGGAACACGTGACGGGCGTGGTCAGGCACGTGGGACCAGTCCGGATGAGTTTCCACGGGCGTACTCATCAGAAGCGATACGTGTAGCGTACTTCGGAGGTGAACGGCCGCCCGAGGTTGTCGACGTTGCTGGCGCGGCTGGTGACGTAGTCGCGGTCGAACAGGTTCTCTACCAGCAGGCTCACGCGGTGTTGGTGGGCGTTGTCGAGGTAGCGATAGGCGTCGGCATCCACCACGGTGTAGTTGCCGTATTCGACCTTTTTCGAGCTGACGATATCGCCGATGTAACGCACGGCGGTGCCGGCGCCCCACAGGCGGTCCGCCGATTCATAGCCGACCCGCGAGCGGGCGAAGAAGCCCGGGATATCGTTGATGGTGACACCCGCACGGGACTCGGTGAGGTTGCGGGTCATGTCGGCCTGCACGCTCCATTGTTCATTGAGCTGCAGCTTGGCGTCGGCCTCGAAACCACGCATCTGGATCTGCCCCTGGCCGTTGACCCACTGGATATCGTCCAGGGTGATCAGGTCGGTGATCTTGCGTTTGAACAGCGTGACGCTGGCGCTGAAGTCCCGGGCCAGCAGGCTGCCCTTGTAGTCGACGCCCAGTTCGGCGTTGCGGCTCTTCTCCGGCTTGAGGTTGCGGTTGCCTTTTTCATCGTCTTCGTTGACGAACAGTTGCTCGGCATTCGGCAGTTTGTAGGCAGTGCCGTATTGGCCGCGCAGGGCCCAGTTGTCGTTGAGGTCGTAGAGCGAAGTGAGCATGCCGACGGTGGCGCTGTCGCCGCCGCTCATGGCTTCGTGGCGTACGCCGATGCTCGGGTGCCAGTTCGGCAGGGCTTCGATATTCGGCCGCAACTGGGTATACAGCGCGTGGGCCTGGGCCTTGTTGTCGTCGATGATCAATACATCGTCCTGGCCCTTGAACCACTGGTTGTCGGACCCGAATACCAGCACGTGCTCGCCGGGCAGCACGGCCTTGCCTTCGGCCTGCACGCCCCAGTCAGTGAAGCCCCAGTAGTCGTTGTGGTTGATGGCCCGGGTGCCGCCGCCTTCGATATTGTTGATGCGGGTATAGCGCGTGTCCCAATCGTTGATATGCCCTTTGACGAAGTAGCTCAGGCGCTCGTTGAGGGTTTGCTCGAAGGTGGCCGTGGCGATCTGTTGCACGCGGTCGTTGGTGGTCTTGTGGTTGTCCACCGGGCGGGCGAAATCGAGGTTGGCGTCGGCGTACTGGTAAAACAGCTCAAGGCGCGTGTCATCGCCAAACGACTGGATCGCCTTGGTGCCGAAGGTGGTGACTTCGTAGGAGCGTTTCTTGTCGCTGACGTTTTTCATGTCGCGGTTGCGAAACGGCTGGTAGCCCTCGGAGGCGTTGCGGCTGACGTAGGCCAGCAAGCCGAGGTCGCCAAATCCGTTATTGAAAATCTTCTCGACCCGGGCGTCGCCGGTGGTGCCGCCGAAGGTGTCGGCACCCAGGTTCACCTCGCCGGACGCCTCGCGGGTTTGCGGGCTGCGGGTGACGATGTTGATCACTCCCGACACCGCCTGGGTGCCGAACAGCAGGCTCTGGCCACCCTTGAGCACTTCGATGCGCTCGATGGCGTTGGCGGGCAGGGTGTCCAGGTACAGGCCGCCGTACAGGCGGTTGTTCAGGCGCACGCCGTCCAGCAGGATCAACGTGTCGTCGTTGCGCCCACCCAGCAGGGAATAGGTGCCGTAGTCGAACGGGCCGTTCTTGGGGGCCACGTACAGGCCGGGGATGAACATCTGCATCACGCGCGACACATCGGCGGCGGGGCCGGCGCGTTCGATCTGTTCGCGGGTGACGATCTCGACCTTGCTGCCGTACTGGGCCATGTCGGCCACGGTAGTGGATTCCACCGAAGGTGCGGAAATGATCTGCTGCTTGAGCTCAAGGGGAGGGTCGTCGGCCAGCAGCAGGGGGCTGAACAGGCAGCCGAGCAACAGGCTGGGCACGGACGTATTGTAAGGTCGAATCATAGTCTTCTCGGAAAAGTATCTTTCGCGAAAAGCACGCACGAGTAGGCACCGAGCACACGCCAATACCGGCCCATGCCCGCCCACCGCAGGATTTTGCCAAACAGAATTCCAGGCCGGTCTCCGGGCTCACGCTTATGGACACCTTCACCTTCCCATGGCGCGCAGGCCACAGTGGTGTGTCGAAGGGGTCATGCGTCTACCGTTGCGGGGGCAGCACCGGACTGGCTCGAAAAGAGCGGCACCGGTTTCCCGTTTCACCCCATGCACGGCGGCATGAGGCACCTGAAACAGGCCGGCATCTGAACATTCGAAAGACCGTTCGTCAACTTGGCGGGTACTTTTCCGGCGGTTCCCAGGGAAGCGACTGACGGATATTGCCAGAAAATTCCCACAGGAGTACAAATGTACTCCATGAAGAATCTAACGCCCCGCCGTACCGCCATCCTGACCTTTATCCGCGACCGTATCGCGCAGCAAGGCCAGTCTCCCAGCCTCGCCGAGATCGCCGAGGCGTTCGGCTTTGCCTCCCGCAGCGTGGCGCGCAAGCATGTGCTGGCGCTGACCGAGGGCGGTTTTATCGAGGTCAACCCCAACCAGGCGCGCGGCATCCGCCTGCTCAATCAACCGGCGCGGCCGGAGCTGCTGGATATTCCGGTGCTCGGCCGGGTGGCCGCCGGTTTGCCCATTGGCGCCGATGCCGAAGTGCACAACCGTCTATTGCTCGACCCGGGCATGTTCGCGAAAACCCCGGATTACCTGCTGCGGGTGCAGGGCGATTCGATGATCGAAGACGGCATCCTCGATGGCGACCTGGTAGGCGTACGCCGCAGTGCCGAGGCCTTGAACGGGCAGATCGTGGTGGCACGCCTGGACGGTGAAGTCACCATCAAACGTTTCGAACACGTGGGCGAGCGTGTGCGCCTGCTGCCGCGCAACCCCGCCTATCAACCCATCGTGGTGCGGCCCGATCAGGACCTGGCCATCGAAGGGGTGTTCTGCGGCCTGGTGAGGCAAGGCTGATGGGCGCCGTCGTTGCACTGGACTCGCTGTTCAATGGCGGCCGGGTCTGGAAAGGCCGGCCCGCCGCGCCGCCGGCCAGCGTCCATCCCACCGGGCTTGCGGCCCTGGATGCGGTGCTGCCCAGCGGTGGCTGGCCGGAAGCGGCGTTGAGCGAAATCCTGATGGCGAAGGAGGGCGTGGGCGAGTTGCAGCTGGTGTGGCCGACCCTGGCACGGTTGGCGGCGGCCA
The DNA here is from genome assembly GCF_013385765.1 of Pseudomonas sp. C8002. Classification (NCBI taxonomy): domain Bacteria; kingdom Pseudomonadati; phylum Pseudomonadota; class Gammaproteobacteria; order Pseudomonadales; family Pseudomonadaceae; genus Pseudomonas; species Pseudomonas sp. C8002. The sequence continues at coordinate 516,462 of NZ_JACAPJ010000007.1, read as the reverse complement.
GTGAGCGCATCGTGCTGGTGGCGCCGCCCTACACGCCGTACCCCCACGCCTGGCAAAACGCCGGGGTGGATGTGCGCCAGCTGTCAGTGATCCAGGCCGATGAACGCGATGCCTTGTGGGCAGCGGAGCAATGCCTGCGTTCCGGCAGCTGTGGCGCGGTGCTGTGCTGGCCGCGCAAGGCCGATGACCGCGCCTTGCGCCGCTTGCAGGTGGCGGCGGAAACCGGCCAGACCCTGGCCTTTGCCTGGCGCTCCTTGAACGAGGCCATCAACCCGTCACCGGCCGCGTTGCGCCTGGCGGTTGAGGCGAGCCCTGCGCAAGTGCGGGTGCTCAAGTGCCGGGGTGGCCTGGCCCATCCCGCGCCCATTGCGCTTGGGCACTGAGGTTGGCATGCGCTGGGTGTGTATTGTGTTCCCGCAATTGGCGCTGGACGGGGTGCTGCGTTCGCGCCCCGAACCGGACCAGCCGTTGGCCCTGCTGGCCGGCACGCCGCAGCGGCGGGTGCTGCAAACCGTCAATGACGCCGCGCGCAAACTCGGCCTGCGCCCCGGCCAATCCCTGACGGCGGCCCATGCCTTGACCAAGGCGTTCGCCTGCGCCGAATACGACCCGGCGCAGATCGAATACTGGCAGCAGTTTCTCGCCGCCTGGGCCTACCGTTTCAGCTCCCAGGTCAGCGTGTTCTACCCACGGGCGTTGCTGTTCGAGATCGAGTCGAGCCTGGGCCTGTTCGGGCCGTGGCCGTTGCTCGAAGCACGCTTGCGCAAGGAGCTGACCGAACTGGGGTTTCGTCACCGCATCGTCGCCGCGCCGAACCCGGCGGCGGCGCGGATATTGGCGAATGTCTACGACGGCCTGGCCGTGGCCGATGAGCAATACCTGCAACACGCCCTGGCACCGATCCCCATCGACCGCGCCGGCCTCGACCCGCAAGCCGCCACCGCATTGTCGCGCATGGGCTTGCGCACCCTGGCCCAGGTGCAGGCGTTGCCTCGGCATACCCTGGCCCGGCGCTTCGACGCTGCGCTGCTCAAGCACCTCGATGCACTGTGCGGCCAACGGCCCCTGGCGCTGGCGTTCTACCAGCCGCCGGACCGGTTTGATGTGCGCATCGAGCTGAATTTTGATGTGTTGTCCCACCAGGCCTTGCTGTTTCCCTTGCGCCGTTTGACTGGCGATCTGTCGGCGTTCCTGTGTGGCCGCGACAGTGGCGTGCAGCGTTTTGACCTGCACCTGGAGCACGCGGCCGAGCCCGACAGCGTGATCAAGGTCGGCCTGCTCAGCGCCGAGCGTGACGCGGCGATGCTGTTCGAACTGGCCCGCGGCCGCCTGGAGCAGGTGCAAGTCACCTCGCCGGTGCGTGGCTTTCGCCTGGTGGCCCAGGACCTGCCGGTGTTTGTGCCCCAGCGCCAGGACCTGTTCGACGAGCGCCCGCAACAAACCCTGCCGTGGGAACAACTGCGCGAACGCCTGCGGGCGCGGTTGGGGGACGAAGCGGTGCAAGGCCTGCGCTTTCACGCCGACCACCGCCCAGAATGCGCCTGGCAAGCCGGTGCTGATCTTCGCCCGTGCTCACCCTCAAACAACGTGCAACGCCCGGGCTGGTTGTTGCATGAACCGACGCCCCTGGCCGAGCAGGGTCTACACATCCTGATGGGCCCGGAGCGCATCGAATCCGGCTGGTGGGATGGCGCCGATGTGCGCCGCGATTATTACCTGGTGCGCACCCGTGCCGGCCAGCAAGGCTGGGCCTACCGCACCGTGGGCGAGAGCGGCACGCTGTGGCTGCAAGGCTGGTTCGCATGAAGTACGCGGAGCTGCATTGTCTGTCCAACTTCAGTTTCCAGCGGGGCGCCTCCAGTGCCCGCGAGCTGTTTGAACGGGCCAGGCAGCAGGGTTACGAGGCGCTGGCCATCACCGATGAATGCACCTTGTCGGGCATCGTCCGTGCCTGGCAGGCGGCCAAGGAAGTCGGGTTGCCGCTGATTATCGGCAGCGAGATGCGCCTGGAAAACGGCCCCAAGCTGGTGCTGCTGGTGGAGAACCTGGAAGGCTATCAACACCTGTGCCGGCTGATCACCATTGCCCGTCGCCGTGCGGGAAAAGGTCACTACCGCTTGCTGCAGGAAGACTTCACCGCGGTACACGGCTTGCTCGCGTTATGGATGGTCGAAGACACCGACACCCAGGCCCATATCCAATGGCTGTGCAGCACCTTCACCGATCGCCTGTGGCTGGCGGTGGAACTGCATTGCGGCCAGAACGATGCCCGTCACCTTGAGCAACGCCTGAACCTGGCCGCCAGCCTGCACCTGCCGGCGGTGGCCTGCGGCGATGTGCATATGCATGTGCGCGGTCGCCGTGCGTTGCAAGACACCATGACCGCAATCCGTCACCACGTCCCGGTGGCCGAAGCCGGCGCGCGCCTGCATCCCAATGGTGAACGGCACTTGCGCAGCCTCGATGCATTGGCCGCGCTGTACCCGGCGCACTTGCTGGAAGAGTCCCTGAACATTGCCCGGCGTTGCACCTTTGACCTCGGCCAATTGCGCTATCAATACCCCAGGGAGTTGGTACCTGAAGGCCAGGATGCAAAATCCTGGTTACGCACCTTGACCGAGCAAGGCATCGCCCAGCGTTGGCCGAAAGGGGTCGACGCCAAGACCCTCCAGCAGATCAATAACGAACTGGAACTGATCAGCGACCTCGGCTACGAAAGCTACTTCCTCACCGTACACGACATTGTGCGCTTCGCCCGCAGCCGTTCGATCCTGTGCCAGGGCCGTGGCTCGGCGGCCAACTCGGCGGTGTGTTTTGCCCTGGGCATCACCGAGATCGACCCGAGCCTGATGAACATGCTGTTCGAGCGCTTCCTGTCTCGCGAACGCAACGAGCCGCCGGACATCGACGTGGACTTCGAGCACGAACGCCGTGAAGAAGTGCTGCAATACGTCTTCCAGCGCTACGGGCGCACCCGCGCCGCGTTGACGGCGGTGGTCAGCAGCTACCACGGCGCCGGCGCGGTGCGCGACGTGGCCAAGGCCCTCGGGTTGCCGCCGGATCAGGTCAACGCCCTGGCCGACTGTTGTGGACGCTGGAGCGACGAAGCACCGCCCCTGGAACGCCTGCGCGAAGGTGGTTTCGACCCCGACAGCCCGGTGCTGCGCCGGGTGCTGACCTTGACCCAACAACTGATCGGCTTCCCCCGGCACCTGTCCCAGCACCCCGGCGGTTTCGTGATTTCCGAACACCCGCTGGACACCCTGGTGCCGGTGGAAAATGCGGCCATGGCCGAGCGCACCATCATCCAGTGGGACAAGGACGACCTCGACGCCGTGGGCCTGCTCAAGGTGGACATCCTCGCGCTGGGCATGCTCAGTGCGATTCGCCGCTGCTTCGACCTGCTGCGCCGCCATCGCAACCAGGACCTGAGCCTGGCTTCGGTGCCCAAGGAAGATGCGGCAACCTACGCGATGATCAGCAAGGCCGACACTATCGGCGTGTTCCAGATTGAGTCGCGGGCGCAGATGTCGATGTTGCCCCGCCTGCGACCGGAAAAATTCTACGACCTGGTCATTGAGGTCGCCATCGTGCGGCCGGGGCCCATCCAGGGTGGCATGGTGCATCCGTACCTGCGGCGGCGGAACAAGGAGGAAGAAACCACCTACCCATCGCCGGAACTCAAGTCCGTACTGGAACGCACCCTGGGCATCCCGCTGTTCCAGGAACAGGTCATGCAGATCGCTATGGTCGCCGCCGATTACACACCCGGCGAAGCCGACCAACTGCGCCGTTCCATGGCCGCCTGGAAACGCCACGGCGGCCTCGAACCCCATCAGCAACGCCTGCGCACCGGCATGCTGAAAAACGGCTACAGCGAAGCCTTCGCCGCGCAGATCTTCGAGCAGATCAAGGGCTTTGGCAGCTACGGTTTTCCCGAGTCCCACGCCGCCAGTTTCGCCTTGCTGACCTATGCCAGTTGCTGGCTTAAATGCCATGAACCGGCAGCGTTTGCCTGCGCCCTGATCAACAGTTGGCCCATGGGTTTCTACAGCCCCGACCAGATCCTGCAGGACGCCCGTCGCCATCATTTGCAGATCCGCCCGGTGGATGTGCAGGCCAGTGACTGGGATTGCAGCCTTGAGCCGATCGAAGGCCAGCAACCGGCGATTCGCATGGGCTTGCGCATGATCTCCGGGTTTCGCGAAGAGGACGGCCGGCGTATCGAAACGGCGCGTCAGGCCCGGGCGTTTTTTGATATTGCCGACTTGGGCGAGCGTGCCCAATTGGACACTCGCGCCCAGGAATTGCTTGCGGATGCCGGTGCCTTGCGCGGCCTGGCCGGGCATCGGCACCGGGCGCGTTGGGAGGTGGCCGGGGTGCAGAAACAACTGGGCCTGTTTGCCGGTATCGCCAGCCCGGAAGAGGCGGTGGTGGAGCTGCCGCAGCCGACAGTCGGCGAAGATTTATATGCCGACTACGCCAGCGTCGGCACCACCCTGGGCCCACACCCGTTGGCGCTGTTGCGCGATGAACTGCGCGCGCGGCGTTGCCGCAGTTCCAGGGAATTGCTGCGGGTTGAACATGGCCGCAACGTCAGCGTCGCCGGCCTGGTCACCGGTCGACAACGCCCGGGCACGGCCAGCGGCGTTACCTTCGTCACCCTGGAAGATGAGTTCGGCAATATCAATGTGGTGGTCTGGCGCGATTTGGCCGAGCGCCAACGCCAGGCGCTGGTGGGCTCGCGGTTGCTCAAGGTAGATGGCCGCTGGGAGGCGGTGGGCGAGGTTCGGCACTTGATCGCCGGGCGCTTGACCGACCTGACCCCGTTGCTGTCGGGCATCAGTGTGCGCAGCCGGGACTTTCGCTGAGTCGGCCCTTGCTCCTTCCTGCCGGCATAAGCAATATGCGATGAAACCAACCGCCACTGCCGGGCTCAAAGTTTTCATCGCCGCCCACCTTTTATCTTTTGCAGAGCCGACCGATGCAGTTTTTATCCAATACCCACGGCTGTGAGGGTTGGGCTGGGGAAATGGCCCAGAGGATTCGTGCTTTCGATTGGTCCACCACCGACCTCGGCCCGATGAGTGCCTGGCCCTCCAGCCTGACCAGCGCCGTGCAGATGATGCTGGCGTCGCCCATGCCCATGGTGATGCTGTGGGGGCACGCCGGTTACATGATCTACAACGACAGCTATTCGGTGTTTGCCGGCGGGCGCCACCCTTATCTGCTGGGTGCGCCGGTGGAACTGGGCTGGCCGGAAGTCGCCGACTTCAACCGCAATGTGGTCGACACCTGCCTGGCTGGCGGCACCTTGTCCTACCGCAACCTGCCCCTGGAACTGTTGCGCGACGGCCGCCCGGAAGAAGTCTGGATGGACCTGTATTACAGCCCCGTGGCCGGTGACGACCAACGACCGGCCGGGGTCCTGGCGATTGTAGTGGAGACCACCGAACATATGATCTCCGAGCGCCTGCGCCAGGAACTCACCCACAACCTGGAGCAGCGCGTGGCCGCGGAGGTGCAAGCCCGTTCCGCCGCCGAAGAACAGTTGCGCCAATCACAGAAGCTGGAAGCCATCGGTGGCCTGACCGGCGGCGTGGCCCACGACTTCAACAACCTGCTGCAAGTGGTCGCCGGCAACCTGCACCTGCTGGCCCGGCATGAACCGGACAACCCCCAGGTGCAGCGCCGGGTCAGCGCCGCCATCGCGGCAGTGGAACGTGGGGCCAAACTGACCTCGCAACTGCTGGCCTTCGCCCGTCGCCAGCCATTGTCACCGGCGGTGTACAACCCGCTGCGCATCTATGAAGGCCTGGGCGAGTTGCTGCAGCGGGCGCTGGGAGAAACCATCCACATTGATGTGCAACTGCCCCAGGATCCATGGTGCATTAACGTCGACCGCAACCAACTGGAAAACGCACTGCTCAACCTGGCGATCAACGCCCGGGATGCCATGAAAGGCGAGGGGGTGATTCGGATCACCGGCGAAAACATTATTCTCAACCCTCCGGATTGCGCCGGTAAAAGCATCAACCCCGGTGAATATGTGCGCCTGGCCGTCGCCGACAGCGGCGCCGGCATGTCACCAACGATCCTGGCACGGGCCTTCGAACCGTTTTTCACCACCAAGCCGAATGGCCACGGTACCGGCCTGGGCCTGAGCATGGTGTTCGGGTTCGTGCGCCAAAGTGGCGGGCATGTTGAGGTCGAGAGCGTGGAGGGCAGCGGCACCGTGGTGCAGATGTATTTCCCGCGCAACCTGGGAGAGCCGGAAAACCACGATGCGCCCGTCGAGCCTGCACAACACAGCGGCGGCCAGGAGACCATCCTGGTGGTGGAAGACAACGAAGGCGTACGTGCGGCTGCGGTGGAATTGCTTGAACAGTCCGGCTACACCGTGCTTACCGCCGAAGATGGCGACCGGGCCATGCTGATGCTCCAGGCCGGCCTGCAACCGGACCTGATTTTTACCGACGTCGTGATGCCGGGCCGGGTCAAAAGCACCGACCTGGCCAAGTGGGCGCGAGAGCAAGTGCCGGCGATAGCGGTGCTGTTTACCTCCGGGCATACCCGCGACATCCTTTCCAGCAACCACCTGCTGGGCACCGACATTCACCTGCTGAGCAAACCCTATGGCCCGGATGAATTGGCGCAACGGGTGCGCTCGGTGCTGACCTCACGAATGATGTGACGGATGGAGATCCAGCCAGCAACACCAAACCACTGTGGGAGCGGGCTTGCCCGCGATGGCGGAGTGTCAGGCACCCCATCCGGTAACTGGCACACCGTCATCGTGGGCAAGCCCGGCTCCCACAGTTGATCTTCACTGCCTTGAACACACCGATAAGGTTACCCATGACTTCCCAGCGCAACCTGCCACCAGACACCTCACTCACCTCCCAACGCCCTGGCTTCGTGCGGGTGCGGGGTGCACGGGAACACAACCTGCGCAACGTCGACGTGGACATCCCCCGCGACGCCCTGGTGGTGTTCACCGGCGTGTCAGGCTCCGGCAAGTCCTCGCTGGCATTCTCCACCGTCTACGCCGAAGCCCAGCGCCGCTACTTCGAATCCGTGGCGCCCTACGCCCGCCGCCTGATCGACCAGGTCGGCGTACCGGACGTCGACGCCATCGAAGGCCTGCCGCCCGCCGTGGCCCTGCAACAACAGCGCGGTACACCCAGCACACGTTCATCAGTGGGCAGCGTCACCACCTTGTCCAGCCTGATCCGCATGCTCTACTCCCGCGCCGGCAGTTACCCGGCGGGGCAACCGATGCTCTACGCCGAAGACTTTTCCCCCAACCTGCCCCAGGGCGCCTGCCCGCAATGCCACGGCCTGGGCCGCGTGTACGAAGTGACCGAAGCCCTGATGGTGCCCGATCCTTCCCTCACCATCCGCCAACGCGCGGTGGCGTCCTGGCCACTGGCGTGGCAAGGCCAGAACCAGCGCGACATCCTCGTCACCCTGGGCTACGACGTCGACATCCCGTGGCGCGACCTGCCGAAAAAGCAGCGCGACTGGATCCTCTTCACCGAAGAAACCCCCACCGTCCCGGTGTACGCCGGCTTCACACCGGCCCAAACCCGCGACGCCCTCAAACGCAAACTCGAGCCCAGCTACCAGGGCACCTTCACCGGCGCCCGGCGCTACATCCTGCACACCTTCACCCACTCCCAAAGCGCCCTGATGAAAAAGCGCGTGTCGCAGTTCATGCAAGGCAGCCCGTGCCCGCTGTGTGAAGGCAAACGCCTGAACAAGGCCGCGCTGTCGGTGAAATTTGCCGGCGTAGACATTGGCGAACTGTCGCAAATGTCCCTGCTGCAACTCGCCGAGCTCCTGCGCCCGGTGGCTGAAGGGCAGGGCGATAAAAAGCTCTCCGTGGAAAAACGCCTGGCCGCCCAACGCATCGCCCAGGACCTGCTCGAACGCGTCAGCACCCTGACCGACCTCGGCCTCGGCTACCTGGCCCTTGAGCGCAGCACACCGACCCTGTCCTCCGGCGAACTGCAACGCCTGCGCCTGGCCACCCAACTGGGCTCGCAACTGTTCGGCGTGATCTACGTGCTCGACGAACCTTCCGCCGGCCTGCATCCCGCTGACGGCGAAGCCCTGTTCGCCGCCCTCGACCGCCTGAAGGCCGCCGGCAACTCACTGTTCGTGGTGGAACACGACCTGGAAACCATGCGCCGCGCCGACTGGCTGATCGACGTCGGCCCGGCTGCCGGCGAGCACGGCGGCCAGGTCCTGTACAGCGGCCCACCCGCCGGCCTGGCGCAGGTCGAAGCCTCGCAAACCCGCGAATACCTGTTCGCCGAAAAACGCCCGGTCAGCCAACCACCGCGCCAACCCACCGGCTGGCTGAGCCTGGAAGGCGTCACGCGCAACAACCTCAACGACCTCAGCGTGGACTTTCCCCTGGGCTGCTTCACCGCCGTCACCGGCATTTCCGGCTCGGGCAAATCCAGCCTCGTCAGCCAGGCGCTGTTGGAACTGGTAGGCGCAGGCCTGGGCCGCGTGGTGGAAACCGAAGACGAACCCAGCCTCGAAGACGACGCCCCGCAAACCAGCGGCGGCCGTATCAGCGGCGGGCTGGAACACATCCGCCGCCTGGTGCAGGTGGACCAGAAACCCATCGGCCGCACACCGCGCTCCAACCTCGCGACCTACACCGGCCTGTTCGACAACGTACGCAAACTGTTCGCCGCCACACCCGCGGCGAAAAAGCGCCATTTCGACGCCGGGCAATTCTCTTTCAACGTCGCCAAAGGCCGCTGCCCGAACTGCGAAGGCGAGGGGTTTGTCAGCGTTGAATTGCTGTTCATGCCCAGCGTGTACGCGCCATGCCCGACGTGCCACGGCGCGCGGTACAACCCGGAGACGTTAGCGATCAAGTGGGAAGGGCTGACCATTGCCCAAGTGCTGGGGCTGACGGTTGAACAGGCGGTAGAGGTATTTGCCGAAGAGCCGGGTGTGCTGCGCTCGCTGCAAGTGCTGCGGGATATTGGCTTGGGTTATTTGCGCCTTGGCCAGCCGGCGACCGAGTTGTCAGGCGGGGAGGCGCAGCGCATCAAGCTGGCGACCGAGCTGCAACGCAATGCCCGGGGCGCGACGTTGTATGTGCTGGATGAACCGACGACCGGGCTGCATCCGCGGGATGTGGACCGGTTGTTGAGCCAGTTGAATCACCTGGTAGAGGCGGGGCACACGGTGATTGTGGTGGAGCATGAAATGCGCGTAGTGGCGCAGAGTGATTGGGTGATTGATATTGGGCCGGGGGCCGGGGATCGAGGCGGGAAGGTGGTGGTGAGTGGCACGCCGCAGAAGGTGGCGAAGAGCAAGAGCAGCCGGACGGCGCCGTTTTTGGGGCGCGAGTTGGGCTGAGTTTTGCTCGACGTGCGCCAGGTTCGCCGGCAGCTTCGTGATTGCCCGAGCGTTCGGTAGACTGCCCCGATTTTTTCTGATTTCCCCATCTTGTGAATAAATGGCCCTATGAGATACGTCGAAAATGGATCTTTTATCGATCCATTTCTCTTCTTATAGTCGACCAACGCCCCAAGCAATTAACAGCGGTCATTAGTTCTGCTGTGGGGTTAGGTTTCTCATTTGCGGAAGTTGATATGAATTATAAAAACGGCTCTATCGGTATCGGGGTGTCTGCCCTTTTAGTGCTGTCAGTTCTGCGTTTGTCCACTAACCAACCCCCAACCCGGGAAGAGTTTGTAAAGTATCCATCTCTCCGGCAGAAGTGGTTCACGATATGCGACGCTCGCAGCAACCTTGCCGAGCTCAATGATGAAGGCTGCAAGCATTTACGCGAATGGCAGGCGGCCACCAAATTTCCCGTACTGGACAATTTGATGAATCAAAACCTGGGTAAATAGCTGGCGGCCATATGACTTTTTCAGTTGGCTGGAGCATCCAGCTGAAATCCGGAAGTCATCATCGCCCCCTACCTGCGCCCCTCAATGCTGCGCACCAACGCCCCAAAAAGCTCACCCCGCGGCATCTTGCTCAAGGGAATATTCGCCTTCTCGAACCACTCCCGATCCGCCTCTGGGTGCGGGCCGCTCAGCACCACTACCCCGTTTTCATAGGTGTAACGCGCTGCCGCCACATCACCATTCCGGTAGGTCGCAATGGTTGAAGAAGGCGAGGTCGCGTCAGGCTTGGGGAAGTAAGGCCCATCCTGATAAAAGACGCTATCGGCTTTCCCATCCCACACAACCTGCACCGCCGCGTCTGCAATGCCCGCGACCTCAAACCCAGGCCTGCCCGCCTCTGAATCAAGGTCGTAGGGTATCAGGCCAAAGTTGCTGTCGTCGGCCAGATAAGCACCCATACAAAGCCCCAGGTAGCGCCCACCCTGGGCGACAAAGTCACGAATGGCCTGCACCCGCGCATCCCCCAAACTATCAAGCGCCGCAGGGATGTCCTGACCGCCACCCGGTTGAACGTAGAGGTCATAACGAGCGAGGCTTTGCGGCGTGATGTCGATCGATTCATCGGCACCTACAAAGTCAATCTGCGCATTCGGGCGGGCGCGCAGCAGGGCTGTTTTGACATTCTCTGAACATCCCTCGCAGCCCGCCGGGCCTCGGTAGATAGCGACATGGGCGATGGGTGTCGCGGCGTGCACTGAGGAAGGAAGCAGTGTGAAAAACGCAAAAAGCGTCGCGGCGATGGCGTGCAGATTCATGGTTGTAGAGTCGTCTTAAAGCTGATTGGGTCCGATCGGACTTTGTGAGTCAAAGCCTAAAGCTAATAGCCACGTGAAGGCGTGAACATTTGTAAATCGGCCAGTGTTGCTTGGCGCAACATTTTCCAGGCTGGCCCAATACATCGGCTACGGATGTGTTTGGAGAAGGGCTATGCAAAGTGCAGTAACGCCGGATGGGTTGGCGTTGTTCGCTGCTTTTGTCCGATTGCTGCCATTGGTGACTGGCTGCAATCGGCCAGAAGCGGCCTCTGGCGGTCGCAGAAAGTCCCTTCAGCCGTGTGCGGCCAGGTCAGCGTATATGTCGAGACTGACAGCTCGGTGGTGGACGCATGGCTTAGCGTGCCGTTCGCTGTTCTTTACCCAACTCGTGAGCAATGAACCGGCCCGCCGTCTGTGCGGCGTCGATTAGCCGTTTGCGGGGCATGCCGTTACACGCCGCGGACGATAGCCCGCGCAGGGTAATCGAAAGGTAGTCAGTGAGGCATTGGGCTTTTTCGGGCAGTGTCAGATCAAGATAATTCCGAATCGCCTTGACGCCTCCGTCCGCCAGAGTTTGCGCCATCTGGCGGGCTACTTCGTCGTCCGCACGTGTGCCCTCGGTGACCATGCAACCGCGCAAGACACTGTCGTTTCCATACTGCTTCGCTGCCGCGACCAACAAGGCGGCGAGTGCTTCAGGCACTGGTCGGTCCGGCGCCAGCAGTTTGTCCAGCGGCAAAGCATGCTCGCGGGTGTAGCGCAGCATGGCCTTCTCGAATAACTCAGCCTTGCTGCCATACGCGGCGTAAAAGCTGGGCGGCTTGATATCCATGGCCTCGACGAGATCCGTGAGGCTCACCGCGTCGAAGCCGTGTTCGTGGAACATGGCTTGGGCAATGGCGACACCAGCCTCTCTATCGAAAGCAGGGCGGCGTTGGCGAATTTTGTCAGTCATGGTGATCTCGTTGGTGTGCTCGTGATTGTAGCGACCGCTATATCCTGGGGCAACTGCGCTGAGCTGAACGGCGGGATTATATAGCAACTACTAAATAGCTTGCGGCCTTCGCGAACGCTATGTAGTGTGCGCTATATAAATTCATTCGCCCTCAACACATACGGGAGTATCAGCATGCAGTTTCAAGACAAAGTCGTTCTCGTCACCGGAGGGTCCTCGGGATTGGGCCTTTCCATCGCCCAAGAGCTGGCAGGGCAAGGGGCCACGGTGGTGATTACCGGGCGTCGGCAGGAGCAACTGGAGGAGGCTTTATCGAAGCTCGGGGACCAGGCCAGCGCGGTGGTCGCGGACGTCTCGGTGATAGCCGATCTCGCTGTGCTATTTGACGTAATCAAGACTCGTCATGGCCGAATCGATGTGCTGGTCGCCAACGCCGGTATGGGTGAAATCGCTCCGCTTGGCAGCATCACCGAGGCCTATTTCGACCGAGTATTCAGCACCAACGTCAAGGGTGTGACCTTCACCGTTCAGGGCGCACTGCCTCTCATGGGCGAAGGCGGCAGCATTGTAATCATTGGTTCTACTGCCTCCATTGATCCCGGCCCCGGCCTCAGCGTGTACGGCGCCACCAAAGCAGCATTGCGCACGCTGGTCAGAAGCTGGACGCTCGATATCAAAGGCAGAGGGGTGCGCATCAACCTCCTGAGCCCGGGCCCTGTGGATACCCCGTCACTACGTCATATGCTAGCGGAACACGCTGAGGCCGTGATCGAGTCCCTGAGTGAGAAGAGCACCATCGGACGTATCGGTCAGGCCCATGAGATTGGCGCTGCCGTGGCCTTCCTGGCCAGTGATGCAGCCAGCTACGTCAACGGCGTCGAGCTGTTCGCGGATGGCGGGGCTTCGCAGTGTTAGATCACTGGATGGCTGTGCAGCCCGAGGTTTACCGCAAGTGTTGATCCCGTTTCGGCGCCAGCCACAAGACTGACAACTCGCTTATCAAAATCATTGCTCGTCAGACGCCAAATTGGATTATCGCCAAGGTCGTTTGCCGAGCGCATCAAATGTATGGCCGCCGCTATACATCCTTCCTTTGTGGGCTGAAGCCTAGGAGAGAGTCATGACTAACTCACCAGAAATCCTCGCACGTCTTGACGCCGAGAGCGCCATTCATCGTCTTCACGCTACCTACATCCATCGTCTTGACAGCGGAGATTTCGCGGGTGTGGCCGAAGTGCTTCAGCATGCGGTGATTCATGTGCTAGGCACTGAGGCCTCCACGGTTGAGGGGTTGCTGGGTTTTTTCGAGGCGGGTCTTCAGGTACACGCCGACGGTACGCCGCGCACTTGGCATTCGATCACCAACGTACTGATTGACGTCGCGCCTTCGGGCGATAAAGCGAGTTCTGAGAGTTACTACACCGTGCATCAGCAGCTCGACGGATTCCCATTGCAACCTATCTGCGCCGGCAAGTACCTCGACCAATTCGAGCTGCAGGATGGGGCGTGGCGTTTCACTCGTCGTGAGGTGACTTTGCGTTTTGCAGGCGACCTTCAGCACCACGTTAAAGGTGTTCAAAGTGATGCGGTCGCCCAAACCGCCTGACAGAACAAACAGGCTCTACGCTCAACTCGCGAGAGGGTTCGGGTGTGGGGCTCTGACTCTTCGAGTTGGCACCCCGCAGCCTTACAAACTAAAGAAAGAGCATCTTGAAATTCCAAGGACTACCACGATGACTATCAAACGACAGGCGCTCATCACCGGCGCCAATAAAGGCATTGGGCTGGCGATTGCCAAGGGACTTGCCGAGGCAGGGTTCTTTGTTTGGATAGGTGCACGCGATCAGCACCGAGGCGAGCAGGCCGTCGCCCAGTTACGTGATGCCGGGCTCGATGCAGGCCTCTTGGAACTGGACGTTGCGGTCGAAGACAGTGTGTACCGAGCCGCAGCGATGCTGTCTGAGCAAATAGGTGCACTTGATGTCCTGATCAACAATGCCGGGATTGCGGCCGACATGACCAAGGCACCCAGTGAGGTGCGAATGCAGGACATGAAAGCTGTTTACGAGGTCAATCTGTTTGGTCCGGTGCGCGTCACCCAAGCTTTCCTGCCCTTGCTGAAAAATGCCGCCCACGCCCGGATCGTCATGATGAGCAGCGGCGTCGGTTCGCTCACGTTGATAACAGATCCGACATCGATCTACTCGACCGTCAACCTTCTCGATTACACCTCGTCAAAAGTGGCACTGAATGCCGTAACGGTCTCCTTTGCGAAAGAGCTTGAGCCGCTGGGAATCAAAGTGAATGCCGTCGAGCCTGGGCATGTGCGGACCGATCTTAATGGCAACTCGGGCGTATTGACGCCTGAAGAAGGGGCGCAAATAGTCATCAAGATGTCGCTGCTGGGTCCCGATGGTCCAACCGGTGGCTTTTTTGGAAGTCACGGTAGACAGCCCTGGTAGTCAGATGAAAGCCAGCCGCGCGCGATGCCCAAGGGATTCGACTGTCCGCTGCTGGCCGAAAGTGGTCATCGACAGCTTTTCGTTGCTCACGCTGCACAACGCATTCACAAGAAATCACTGACCTGGAACGGTTTATCAGTCGCGAAAATCGATTCATAGAAGGTCGATGACTCAGCTCTTGTAGAGTAACGCCTCAACTACAACCCCAAACGCTGACGAATGTTCACGGCGATTGGGGTAGTAGAGATGGTAACCGGCAAAGGGTTGGCACCAATCTTCCAACACCCGCACAAGGCTACCGTCGGCAAGCTCCTTCGCCACCATGTCCTCTGGCAGGAAGGCCAAGCCACATCCCGCCACGGCCGCACGCAAAATTGGCACGCTGCTGTTGAATGTCCATTGGCCTTCGACGCGGGCCTTGAGTTCGTGGCCATCCTTTTCGAAATCCCATTGCATCAGGCTGCCGTGAGTCGGCAGGCGCAGGTTGATGCAGTTGTGCGCCGCCAGATCTCTCGGTTCCATCGGGTAAGGCCGCTGCTGGAAATACTGCGGTGAGCCGACAACGGCGATGCGTAACGATGGCCCGATCGGCACGGCGATCATGTCCTTGGCCACCTGATCACCCAGTCGAACACCAGCGTCATAGCGCTGCGCGACGATGTCGGCGAGGGCGTAATCGACGGTGATTTCGACCTTGATGTCCGGGTAGTCGGGCAGCACCTTCAGCAGCTTCGGCCAGAGAATATTGTTCGCCGCATGCTCGGACGCCTGAATCCGCACATTGCCGGCGGGGGTATCGCGAAACTCGCTGACTGCCGCCAGCTCCAGTTCAATTTCTTCAAAGCGCGGCGCCATCGCTTGATACAGGCGTTGGCCCGCCTCCGTTGGTGAAACACTGCGTGTAGTCCGCGTCAGCAAGCGCACGCCCAGCCGGGTTTCCAGTGCCCGCAGAGTGTGGCTCAGCGCTGACTGCGAAACGCCCAGTTGCGCGGCAGCACGGGTAAAACTGCCTTCGCGGGTGATGACCACGAAGGCTTGCAGGTCGTTGAGATTGGGGCGGGACATTTGATGAAAACCTCTCATGAGGAGCGCGTGATTATTCCATGAAAGCAGGTCGCGCACGGATGCGCGACCCTTGGTGCGCTGATCACAAGGTGCGTGAGTAAAAATCCGTCAGTTTGTCGATCGCCGCATCGACATAACGCGGCACCCAGTAGGTTTCAATGTGGGTGGCGCCATCGAGGATGAACACTTCCTTGTCGGTGGTGCCGGTGGCTTTGGGGAACGCATCCTGAGTCATGTACAGGCTGTCGGCCTTGCTGCCGGCGATCATCAGCAGCGGTTGATTGATCAACTCGATATGGTCGGTGGCGTCGAAACGCATCAGGTCAATAAGGCTGCTGGTGGTGTATTTGAAGGTCGAGTTCGGGTGCGCGTGGGTTTTCCAGTAGTACTCATAACCTTGGCGATACAGTTCGAAAGGCAGTTTGGCAATCTGCTCATCGGTGAGGTTGGCATCCCCCGAATACAGCACCGCGCCCCGCGCTGCTTCTTGCGCGCGGGCTGCTGATGCCTGTTGCAAACGTTGCTGGATGCTGTCCATTTGCGAGTCGTTGTAGCCGTTGCGGCGTACTCGACCCGAGTTGAACATGCTCACCGTTGCCAGGGATTTGAAGCGTTTGTCGGTTTGCGCCGCCGCCAACGAATAACCACCGCCGCCACAAATGCCGAGCAGGCCCAGACGATTGTCATCCACGCCAGCGAACTGGCTGATGAAATCGGCCATGCCGTGAATGTCTTCGATGCGATACGCCGGTTTATCGATGCTGCGCGGCTGACCACCGCTGGCGCCCTGATAGGCCGCATCGGCCGTGATGGTGATGTAGCCCTGTTCGGCGAGGCGCTGGGCATACAGACCGGCGACTTGCTCCTTTACGCCGCCATTTGGATGCGCAACCACCACGGTCGGGTAAGTCTTCTTCGCGTCGTAGTTGGCAGGCGTGTAGACGTTGGCGGCGATGTCCAGACCGTTGAGCTTATAGCTGACCGGGTGGATGTTGACCCTGCCCGGTTCGTTGCGGGTGATCGCGCCGTCGTAGGCGAGGGTGAATGGGTTCTTCTTGTAGTCGGCGGCCAAGGCTTCGCCTGCCGAGAGGCCGACCAATGCCGACATGAACGTGGCTTTGAGGGTGTTCTTCACGTGAAGCTCCTGAGCAAAAAAGGGCAGCAGTTGCAAAAGTGTTTGGGTCAGTCCAGCTGTTTTTCTTTGAGGAACTGCGCGACTAGGTCAGCGATCTGCACGTTGTTCAGATCCGACATGGGGAAATGGGTATTGCCGTGAATGCCAATCTCCGGCAGGTGTATCAGTCGCACATCACCGCCATGGCGATTGACCGCGTCACGCCAGAGCCGGGCCATTTTCAGGCGTGCGCGCCAACTGTCCTGAGCGGGCAGATCGACTGCCTGTTCCGGGATGTTGTCGCCGTACAGGATCAGAATCGGAATGCGCGTCAGTGCCATGAATTGCTCCATCGGCACCGCTGCGCCTTGCACCGTGTCGAACGCGCTGGGGATCGGCGCCGGCACTTCACCGTCAGCAAACACGAAACTGCTGCCCGGTTCGAACGCCACGATGGCTTTGACCTTGTCGTTCTTGATCGCCGTCAACCAGCCCGGCCCGCCGCCCTGAGAATGGGTAAACAGGATGCCGGGGCCGATTTTGTCGAACAGCGCCGACACACCATCGGAGACCACGCCCATGTCAAACGGCCCGGTGTTCGGTGTCATAGCCCTGAAAAACTGCTCGCGGGTCTGGGCGTCCTGTGCCACTTGCACGCCGTTGAAGTAGCGGGGCCAAAGGCCGATACGGAACTGGTTGAACCACAGTTGTTCGTCCGGCACAGGCTTGATGGTAGTCTCGACCATGCTGCGCCCGGCATCACCACGCCGGGGTTGATCGATCAGATAGACGCCGTAGTGGCGGCGCAGAAAGATGTTCTGAAAACCCTCGCGACCATCGGCGGTGGTTTCCCAGGTCTTGGAAAACTGACCTGCGCCGTGCCACATGACGATGGGCAGTTTTCGCGCGTCCACCGGGATTTGATAGAAGGCGTAGGCGTGGTCACCGTGGTAGGTCTGACCGTTGGGCGTCATCGGTTGGCGCGGGTTGAAGGTGCCCGGTGCCGTGGTCATCGTTCCGCCGGCGGCGAAGCTGCCTTGTTTCTGGATCAGCAGCGGGCCTTCGGAGTGGTTCGCGCAGGCCGCCAACAGGCTCAACAGCATGACGCTCAGCAGACGTTTTGCAGTTCTCATGTCACTTCCTCGACGCCGCGAGGGCTTGGACCAGCGCTGCGTTGGCCCGCTCGGCAGTCTGTGCATCGCCATGCTTTTTCAGCAGTTCGGTGACTAGGTGCAACTGTGCTGCGCTGAGCCCGACGCGCAGGCTCGCCGCCATGTGCGAGCGCAACTGAGGCTCGACCCCCGGCGTCGCTGCCAGCGCTCCGACAGTCGCCAATTCGCGACTTTGCCAGTCGAGGTTGTCGCGCTCGAAGATGTCGCCGAACAGGTGCGTTTGCAGGAACTGGTTGATCACTGGGGCGAACTCGAACACCGGGCCTTTGACCGGGGCGCCGGAGATTTTCGTTTGATTCGCCGTACCCGCTGCCAATAGCTCATCCCCCACCGGTATCACCCGGCTCGGCTCACGCCCCGGCGCATCGTCAAGGCCGCGTTGTTTGCGCGCCTGCACCACGGTCATCAATTCATTCAAGGCGTTGAGGCTGCGCGGGAAGCCGACGTAGGCGTAGAGCTGCACGAGGACTTCGCGGGTTTCGCTAATGGTCAGGCCGGCATCAAGCCCTTGGTTGAGCGCCGTGTTGAGGTTGGGCATGTCGCTGGTCGCCATGAACGCCGCGATCAGTGGAATGGCTTGTTGCTGGCTCGACAAGCGGGCTGCGCTGGCGGGTGTGCTGGTCATGGTGGGCGAAGCCTCGGCTGCTTGAGTGGTGACGCTGAACATCGCCCCGACGCTCAGGCAGAGCGCCATGAGTGTGGGGAGGGCAGTGCGGTTGCGGGTGTCAGTGATCATCGTGAAGGGCTCCATCCATTGCGGGGCGCTGCGGTGTTGCTGGATCGTAAGGAGGATGGTTGTGGCGATTAACCCCGAAATAGCGCATGGACTCATGAGCAGAACTCATGAGTCGACGTGCGATAACCGCTGGAATCCCGGTGCGGGCAGGTTGTTACGGGGCATTGAGGTTACGTGGCGGTTCGCCGCGAACGTGCCGGTCGAGCAGCTTCGACACATTCCGTAACTTTATTGGCCGGCGTATTGCGCCTCCGAGACCTGCTCCGCCCAGGTGACGGTCTTGCCATCCTCGGCTTCAGCGATGGCGATGTGGGTCATGCCGTTGCTGGCCGTGGCGCCGTGCCAGTGACGGGTGTTCGGTGGAATCCAGACAGTGTCGCCCGGATGGATCTCCTGACGCGCGCCACCCTCTTGCTGCACATAGCCGACGCCGGCAGTGACGATCAGCGTTTGTCCCAGCGGATGGGTGTGCCACGCCGTGCGTGCGCCGGGTTCGAAGGTCACCGTGCCGCCACCGATGCGCGCGGGCGCTTCACCTTTGAACAGGCCATCGACGCGTACAGAGCCGGTAAAGTTTTCCGCTGCGCCCTTGATCGAAGGCTGGGATCCGTTCGGCGTAACGCGGATTTCGCTGGCGGCCTGGGACTCTGCCGCCATCAGTGACAAAGCAACGAGTGGCGCAATCAATCGGTTCATCGGATGAGTTCTCCGGTCAGACAGAGAAAGCGACGCCGCACATGGCGCCGCGTCGGGCAGACTCAGAGTCCGGTCATTTTCAGTGCCGACTCCGGCAGACGTTCGCCGTGCACCCGAATCTGTGCCATCTGTTCGTTGATCACGCGCAGATCGTCGCCGTTCAATTGCAGCTCGACCGCGCCCAGGTTTTCTTCCAGGCGATGCTGTTTGGTCGTGCCCGGTATCGGCACAATCCACGGTTTCTGTGCGAGCAACCAGGCCAGTGCCACTTGCGCCGGCGTGGCGTGTTTGCGTTGCGCGACGGCTTTCACCACATCGACCAACGCCAGATTGGCCCTGCGCGCTTCAGGGGAAAAGCGCGGGACGAAATTGCGGAAATCGCTCGCGTCGAACTGCGTGTTCTCGTCGATCTGACCGGTGAGGAAACCGGCGCCCAGCGGGCTGAACGGTACGAAGCCGATCCGCAGTTCTTCCAGCACGGCTAGCAGTTCCAGCTCCGGGCCACGCCAGAACAGCGAATATTCGCTTTGCACCGCCGTGACCGGTTGCACCGCGTGGGCCCGGCGAATGGTTTCCACACCCGCTTCAGAAAGGCCGAAATGCTTGACCTTGCCCTCGGCGATCAGATCCTTGACGGTGCCGGCCACGTCTTCGATGGGCACCTGGGGATCAACGCGGTGCTGATAAAACAGGTCGATGCAATCGGTGCGCAGACGCTTCAACGCCGCTTCGGCCACGGCGCGTATATGCTCCGGGCGGCTGTTGGTGCCGCCGCCACGTGCGCCGGTGATCAGGTCGATATCGAAACCGAACTTGGTGGCGATGACGACCTGCTCGCGGATCGGCTGCAAGGCCTCCCCCAGCAGCTCTTCATTGGCGAACGGGCCATACGCTTCGGCGGTGTCGAACAAGGTGACGCCTTGCTCGTGGGCCGAACGAATCAGCTTGATCATGCTGGCTTGGTCGGCTGCCGGCCCGTAGGCCGACGTCATGCTCATGCAGCCAAGACCCAAGGCGGACACTTCCAGGCCATTACCCAACGTGCGGATTTTCATGGAGTTACTCCGTACAGAATTCGATTAGTGCGTGAGAGGGTGATCTTTCAGCCAGCCGTTCACGCGTTCCATGGTCTTGCGCTCCTGCTCACCCTCCATCACAAAACCTTCCAGCACTTTGGCCTTCGGCGCATGCTTGACCAGCACACGGCGGCTGTTGCCCAGGCCATATCCACCATGGGTGTTGAAGGGGATGAGGGTCTTGCCGGTCAGATCGTGGGCGCTGAGGAATGCGCGCACGATCGGCGGGGCGGTTTCACCCCAAATCGGAAAGCCGAGATAGATCGTGTCGTAGTCGCTGAGGGCGTGAACCGTGTTTTGCAGCTCGGGTTCGAAGCCACTGTCACGTTCCTGGCGCGCCTGTTCCACGGTTTGCAGATAGTCCTCGGGGTAGGCGTGGGCGGGGCGAATCTCGAACAGATCGGCACCCAGTCCACGCTGGATCAGCCCGGCGACCACGCGGGTATTGCCCGAGCGCGAGAAATACGCGACCAGAATCCGCGAGCCCGAACGCGGTGTTTCACTGGCGCCTTGCGCGTCGGCGAGCGACAGCAGCGGGGCGCTGGCCAGTGCGGCGATGACCGTGCGCCGCAGCGGATCGTGATCGGTACTCATCGACCGACGCGCGCCTTGAGAGCCTCGGGATAGCGCTCGCCTTCGATGCGGATCTGCGCCAGCGCGGTATCAATGGCCTTGAGTTCGGCAGCGTCGAGGGTGATGTTCACGCCGCCGAGGTTTTCTTCCAGGCGATGCAGTTTGGTCGTGCCCGGAATCGGCACAATCCAGGGTGCCTGCGCGAGCAGCCAGGCCAGCGCGATCTGGGCCGGTGTCGCTTGTTTCTGCGCAGCAATCTGACGGATCAACACCACCAGACCCTGATTTGCCTGCAGCGCCGACTGGCTGAAACGCGGGACGATGCTGCGGAAGTCGTCACTGCCATAAGTGGAATCGGCCGACACCGTGCCGGTGAGAAAGCCTTTACCCAATGGACTGAACGGTACGAAGCCGATGCCCAGCTCCCAAAGGGTCGGCAGGATTTCCAGCTCAGGCTCGCGCCACCACAGCGAGTATTCGCTTTGCAGCGCCGTGACCGGCTGTACCGCATGGGCGCGACGAATGGTTTGCGCGCCTGCCTCCGACAGGCCGAAGTGCTTGACCTTGCCTTCGCCAATCAAGTCCTTCACTACGCCGGCGACGTCTTCGATCGGCACGTCCGGATCAACGCGGTGTTGGTAGAGCAAATCGATGTAATCGGTCTTCAGTCGACGCAACGAACCCTCGACGGCTATTCGAATACGTTCGGGCCGGCTGTCCAGAGTCTGCTTTGTATTGTCGGCGCCGACGGCGAAGCCGAATTTTGTCGCGATCACGACCTGGTCGCGAACTGGCGCCAGCGCCTCGCCGACTACTTGCTCATTGATATAGGGGCCGTAGAATTCGGCGGTATCGAAGAACGTGACGCCTCGTTCAACGGCTGAGCGGATCAGTGCGATGGCTTGTTCGGTATCCGTGGCCGGGCCATAGCCATGGCTCAGACCCATGCAGCCGAGGCCGAGGGCGGATACTTCGAGTGAACTGTTGCCGAGTGTGCGTTTGTGCATGTTGATCTCCCGTTGGGCGTGGGGAGACAGTAAGCGCGCTAACGACTGAGGACTAGACGGGTAAATCGGCAAGGCTTCATGAGGTTTGCTCATCAGTCCCGGAAGAGAGGAGCTGGCGAAGCTGGCAGTATCAGCCCCAAGGAGGGGAGATCAAGGTTGATCCAGACGCGGCCATTTTGCATGTGAAACAGCAGGATCAGTCATGTGATTGCCCTTATCGGCTCGTACTGCCCGCCTTCAATCGTCAATTGTCCTGGTTCCAACCGGGACGTGCTTAACCACCATTAGCCCGGTTGACCTGCCAACGCGTGGAACGACCCGCTATGCCGGCAAGTCTACCTGTATCTACTCATGGGTAAGGTACAGCGCAATGGATAAGACAATCACCGTCGATCAACTAGCGACCACCGACCTTGGATCAATCAACGAAATATGGCTTGGCGGGACGCATACCCAGCTATGCCTATGGCGTGGCGAACAGGTCTTCACCCACGAGATGATGAGCGAGGGCACCCACGATCAGAATGTCCAACGCCTGTGCTTGCAGTTGGTCAACCCTGACGATCAAACCGCCGTAGCCAGCGTCGAGGTAATTGTGCGCGAACGGCTGAAAAAAATGGGGAAGGAGGGCGAGTTTTATCCCGCAGAGGAGGCTGATACTCATCAATAAGAAGAGGGGTATCGGTCATTCAGGGGGAGTTGATCCAAGGCCTGTTGTCGCTTGGAGGCGTATCTTTCGATGAGGATCCTGGAACGCTTAGGGTGACTCACTCAATTCAGTAACCCCATGGAGCAACCAACAGGTTATGGATATCGAATTTCGCGGTAATGGCATGCGTGATAACCCGTCTGTAGGTACATGAATCGCCCCTGATTTCATAGGCGCGTTATGGATTCAACCGGTTTGTGTAGCCATCCAGGTCAAAAAACGATGGAGCTGAGTCGTAAACTTCTTCGGCTTGGCATCCGGGTTCCTTGCCTGGGACAAGAAAAAAGAGATCTGCATTCTCATACTCGGGTAATGCTGAACAAACTGCTCGACAAGCTCTTCCAGTGTTTGCGGCCACATCAGGTCCTGTTCAGAGCGAAGCACTTGAGTTGACCGGATGAGTTTGCGCGAAGCTTCTCGCTGCAAGCGTAGCGATTGCGTCGGTGTGGTCGCCTGGTCGATAAGGTCTGCATACCGGGTCAGTACGGATTCAAAGTCACCATTCACGGCAATGGCGATATCGCGCGACGGCTTGAACCGGTCGAAGCGTTGGGTCAGATCATTGCCCCATAAGCAACGACAGTGATGCTTGAGCCAATACCCCCAGCTCAATCGATTGTCAGGTGCCAATACTTCAGCACGACTACCGATATCGAAATCGATCTTGGTGACTTCGGCATGCCGACTTTCCAGCGTGCGCCTTTTCGACTCCAGCATTTCCAGATCCTGCGACGTAGGAGGGCTGTGCAGAATAAGGGTTAGGTCAAGGTCAGAACCCCCCGGCACGGCGTCGCCTCTCGCGACACTGCCATAAAGATAAATCCCGTCCAGCACAGGTTCCGGCTGCGCGAGCGTCATGCAAACGTCCGTCAGCAAAGCCTGAAACTGTGGCTGCATCTCGACGTTGGACACGGTGAGGATATAACCGTCCGCATCAGTGCCACGAGGTTGGAGTTGTTCCATGAAGCCGTCCTTGAGTTGCGTTCAGTAAAAATCGGGGTCAAACCCCATCAAGACGTGCGCCGGCCTTCCAGGCTGGAAAACACATGCATACCCGCCAGCATCGCCACTACGAAGATGAGAATTTGCCAGTGCCCGGTAAACAGAAGGGCGACCGCAGGCCCAGGGCAGATACCCGAGAACAAACACGCTGACGGACAGCCCGATCAGTTCCTGCACAGGAGAGTCGGTGAGGGTTGTTGCTCAGCGAACCATCATAACCATCCGTGCGGGGCTGGGTCTGCGCAAGTCAGATTTTGCTGCCGCCCCCCATGGAATGGTGAAGCCCTGCTTCCAGTACTAAAGGAGGTGTCAATGCCCGCTAAAGGACCATTTCGGTCTGACGCCATAGGTTTAGGCTCAGCTTTGTGATCGTCAACGATGACAACAAGAGGCGCCGCATCACCTGCGAGATGAGTAGAAAACCTCACTGACTCCCGTGTCTCCATAATAAAAAGAGGATTTATCATGAGTAGCACCTTCTTCATTCCTTCCGTGAACATGATGGGCATTGGCAGCCTCGACGAGGCGATGCTCGCAATCCGCAAGTACGGATTCCGCAAAGCCTTGATCGTCACCGATGCCGGCCTGGCCAAAGCCGGCGTGGCGGCCAAGGTCGCCGGCCTGTTGGCCCAGCAAGACATCGACTCCACCCTGTTTGACGGCGCCAAACCGAATCCGACCGTCAGCAACGTGGAGAAGGGCCTGGAACTGCTGGCCCGCAGCGACTGTGATTTCATTATTTCCCTGGGCGGCGGTTCACCCCATGACTGCGCCAAGGGCATTGCCCTGTGCGCCGCCAACGGCGGGCACATCAGCGACTACGAAGGCGTGGACCAATCCGCCAAGCCACAAATGCCACTGATCGCCATCAACACCACCGCCGGCACAGCGAGTGAAATGACGCGTTTCTGCATCATCACCGACGAAGTCCGCCATGTGAAAATGGCCATCGTCGACCGCAACGTCACCCCCCTGTTATCCGTCAACGACCCTTCGCTGATGGCCGCCATGCCCAAAGGCCTGACCGCCGCCACCGGCATGGACGCACTGACCCACGCCGTCGAAGCCTACGTGTCGACGGCGGCCACACCGATCACTGATGCCTGCGCACTCAAAGCCATCGAATTGATCTCGGCCAACCTGCGCACCGCCGTTGCCCAGGGTGACAACATGACCGCCCGGGAAAACATGGCCTACGCGCAATTCCTTGCCGGCATGGCCTTCAACAATGCTTCGCTGGGTTACGTGCACGCCATGGCGCACCAACTGGGCGGTTTCTACGACCTGCCTCACGGCGTGTGCAACGCGATCCTGCTGCCCCATGTGTCGAGCTTCAACGCCAGCGTATGCCCGGCCCGGTTTAAGGATATCGCTCATGCGATGGGGGTTGAGACTCAGCAACTGGATGCGGAGAAGGGCGCTGCGGCGGCCATCGCGGCGATCCGCAAGCTGTCTGCGGATGTGGGGATTCCGAGCGGGCTCGTTGAGCTGGGTGTGAAGGCTGACGATATTCCGACCCTGGCAACCAATGCCATGAAAGATGCCTGCGGCTTTACCAATCCGCGTCCTGCCAATCAGGATGAGATTGAGCAGATTTTTCATACGGCGATGTGATTGATGTGAATTGATGCTGGAGAGAACGCCCCGCCTTTGGTTGAAGTGCGGGGTGTTTTGGTTTTGTTCACCGATAGGGTTGGAGTGGCTCACTGGCTGGCCGTCTTGTGCCCGTCGCGAGACGGAAGAAAACGACCCAAAGCGGTCTGTCAGCTGCTTAAAGATCGGCCAAATCGACGATGGCGAGGGGGCATCCTGTGAAGTCACTTGCCTATCTGCTTGGCGTTACAGCACGATGCCGGCTTAAGAGTTAGGACAGGCCCGATGACTAAGCCCCTCGAACAAGAAATCTCAATGTGAACTCACCAGACTACACGGCTAAGGGCGAAGACCTCGGCAACCGCATGATGAAGGTCGACCATGCGGGCGAGCATGGTGCGATCTGTATCTACAGTGGACAGTTTTTTATGGCCCGGCTTTTCGTCCCGGGCATGGTGAATGAACTTAAGGAGTTCCTCTCCCACGAGCGCCGCCATCGGACGGTCTTTCAGAAGGAGCTGCAACGTCGCAATTATCCCCGCTGCCGTAGTTATTGGTTGTGTGGCATCGGCGGTCTGGCGTTGGGTCTGGTTACTGGCATCTGTGGCCGCAAAGCCATTGTCGCTTCTACCGTCGCGGTTGAAAGTGTTGTGCTCAAGCACCTGGCTCATCAACTTGATGTGCCGCGTGATATCGATCTCCATGCGGTGGCTGCCATTACTTCGATTGTGGAGGAGGAGCAGCACCGTCATGACCACTCAGCAGCGCAGATTGATGTGCGCGATCCCTGGTTCAGGGTACTGGCACCGATGGTGACTGCATGGACTGAAGCGATAATCTGGATGGGTATGCGTTCTTAGAAAACAGGTGTAAATATCCCAGTTTCACTGTCTCGATTTAGACCGCCATTGATACACGAACGTTACCTGAAGGATCTAGTTTGAATCCGAATCTCATAATTTTTAAAAACAATGGTGGTCTCACCCCGATTTCCGCCGATTGGATTCAAAAAAACTGTAGTGCGGTGATGGCAAAGTAGTATCATGTGCCGGGCGCATGGAATTTTACAATTATGTGTCCAGCACGATTTGAAGCCAACTGACATACACAGAAAGGATGCTATGAGCAAATCATCTCTCACCCCTAAGTCTAGTTCAAAAGATCCTTCAGTTTTGAGCGATATATTCAAGCTCATATTAGTCTTGGTAGCGGTTTTCTCCATTTGGTCAGGGGCTTGGTACTGGATTGATGGACATATAAATGTTGGAGGCATTACAGAGAATATTGCAGCTAGAGGCCAGTTCGGCGACAAATTTGGTGCAGTGAATGCCCTATTTGCGGGGTTCGCTTTTGCGGGGATCATCTTTACAATTTTTATGCAGAATCGGGAGTTAAAGCAGACGAAGTTAATGCTGGAAGAGCAACTAAAAGACTCGAACAA
This sequence comes from Pseudomonas sp. C8002, assembly GCF_013385765.1. Taxonomy (NCBI): domain Bacteria; kingdom Pseudomonadati; phylum Pseudomonadota; class Gammaproteobacteria; order Pseudomonadales; family Pseudomonadaceae; genus Pseudomonas; species Pseudomonas sp. C8002. The sequence continues at coordinate 490,159 of NZ_JACAPJ010000007.1, read as the reverse complement.
GCAAAGGTTTGACAGTACTTTTTTTCAGTTGCTAGCTTTGCATAATGATATAACTTCCAAGCTTTCCGATATTGAAGCCCGAGGTCGCGAAGCTTTTCGCTCGTTTCATGCTCGCATAATACTTTCTGATCCAGACTTTCGCTGCTACCCAGCTCTACAGAAATTGGATCGTGAAGAAATTCGTCGAGTCAAAGATGCCAAAATTATTATTGAAGAAGCAGGAAAGAAGCTCGATTCCGCAGACATCTCCAATCTTCAAACTAGTTTAGAAGAAGGAGTTGCAAGTCTTGATAATTATCTAGATGACTCATTGCCGCTTCAAGAAAGAAAGATACGTCACGCTTATACGAAAGCAGCAGAGCTGCATGTGGATAACTATTCTCATTATTTTCGTAACTTGTATCACACCTTGCGGTACATTAAAGAATCACCTTTAATAGAAGAGTCTGAACGGTCGCAGTACGCTAAATATGTGCGCTCCCAGCTTTCGGAGCCAGAGTTACTTTGCCTTTTCTATAATTCTTTAACGAAAGTCGAGCTCCCCGGTAGAGAAAAAATGGAGCTTGGATACCCAAAAATGGGCAGGCTTCTTTATCACTTTGATATATTGCAGAATTTACCCCCGCGAAGTCTGTTGCACCCCTCGCACTCAAAAATATTCGAAGCAAACTATGCGGAGGTGGCATAATGTCACAGCGCGAGCCCAAGCCAGAAGTGTATAGACTTGAAGAGCTTGCAATGCTTGTAAAGTCTGGCGATATTAAGTTGCCAAAGTTTCAGCGGTCTTTTGTCTGGCGACGAGGCGACATGTTGAAGCTCTTGGATAGCATTTATAAGGGCTATCCAGTTGGGAGTTTGTTACTTTGGAATAGCTCGCAGCGCTTGAAAAGTGAGCGCGATATCGCTGGGTTAAAAGTTGACGAGGACTCAACTATATATCCAACAAGCTATTTGCTAGACGGGCAACAGCGGCTTACAACTATCTGTGGAGCACTTTACTGGGATGGAGGCACTTCCAGCAGTATGTGGAATATCCATTTTGATTTGGAAACGGAAGAGTTTGTTCACCCAAAGAATCAAGATAGCACGTCTACGTATCCGCTAAACCAACTTCTAGAGACGCACAAATTTATCAAGCAATGCATGAAGTTTGCACACCACGAGAAACAATTAATATACACAGAAAGGGCAGAGCGTCTGCTACGGACAATAAAGGATTATAAGATTGCTGTTGTTAAAATTGGCGATATGTCAATCGAGCAGGTCGCTCCGATTTTTGAAAGGATAAATAGCACCGGGCGAAAGCTCACGATCGTGGATCTGATGATGGCGGCGACCTGGAGTAATGGATTCGATTTGTCTTCTGAAATCCAAAAAATCCAGGGCGTATGCGTTGATATTGGATTTTCAGGGTTGTCAGAGCAAGTCATATTGCGCTCAATTGCGGCGTCTGCGGACTTTGGCGTTAACAAAGACGATATCCAGCGCCTTAGGACTCTTAGCCCTGACCAGCTCAGCGCGGCAGCGAATACGTGTAATGCGGCGATTTTTAAATCCGTTAGCTGGCTTACAAATGAATTACTAATTCGGGACGCGAACTACCTACCTTATGGGCTGTTTTTTACCTATTTGGTAGAGTTTTTTCGGTGCAATCCCAATCCATCAGAACAGTTGTTGGGAGAACTCAAAGCATGGTTTTGGTTTACCTCGACGACGCTTTACTTTGGAGGGGCTAGCACGGGCGACATATCTCGCGAACTGATAAATATTAGAGAGTTTTCGACAGGCATTCGCACGCAGCTATTCAAGAGAAATCCAATAAATATTGGCAATTTGATTTATGATAAATTTAATTTAAAAAATGCGAGCAGTATTGCTTTTTGTTTGATTCTGATTTCCAGAAGACCTAAATCAAACCTTTCAGGTAGAGAATTAGATCCAGAGATATTGACAGAAAAAAACGCTAAGCTTTTTGGGAGGATTGCTCCGACAGAAATTGAAGATCTTAATATCTCGGCAATCATCGATCCTTCAAAAAGCCTTAGTGTCATAGTCGGGGAAGGTGTTGACGTATCCGAGCATCTGCTGGACGCACAATGCTTGAAGATGATCGCTGATGGTGATTCTGATGGTTTTACGTGGGCGCGTTCGGGACTAATTGCCGATGTAGTTACACTGCTAACCGGGTGTGAGTGCTTATTAACTCTCCCTGATTTGCCTCCTGAAATAGACGACTCAGAAAATGATTTAGAATAGAACGCGTATGGCGCTTTTTTCGGAAAAAGCGCCAATTTTTCTATATATACGAAAATTGCGCAAAATTGGCGTCAGACCACATTTAAAATAATGGTGGTCTGACTTCCTTTTACGCCTAATATAAATTGCTGGGCTAGCTCAGATTTTATTTTACCTCTAGCCGATGCTGGCCAGTATTCACCAAAGCTGCGGAAAAATAAACTCAATAGCTGTCTTGGAGAGTTGTAGCTCGAATTTCTTGTTTCTTTTCGTAGCTATAAGCCCTTCTGCGAGCATTTGTTTAAATATAGGTCTAAGCGTTTGTTCGCCCTTTCCTAAATGTTTGCAAATGTCGGCCCGACTTAATGCTCCTCGATCTAGGAGCAGTCTATATATGTCCCGCGCTACAATTTTAAGTAGCGGCAGTGGCTCGCCAGATACATCAGGTAGCCCGCCTTTTGCTCGCATCTCAAAGTAGTAATCAATTCGAATGCAGAGTTTTCTTGGCTCAAATAACCCAGAGAAAAATTTTACCTGATCCAGAGCGGTATCAATAAAGTATTTTGTGAAGTGTAATAGGCCCTCATCTGAAAGAATGCCGCGACCATCCGACATCCCTTGACGCGGCATGTCCGCTCTTGCTAGAGCAGCATAATAACTAGCAGTGTCTCTACCGAATCCACGGGTTATAGACCACAATCCATAACCTCCGAAGCCGGCGCATCGCATGTAACAATCAGTGAGCAGTCGAATAACTCGACCATTGCCATCTTGAAATGGGTGTATCCAGGCAAGACGGTGATGAAGCGCAGCGGCTGCAATAACCCGATTGGTGGCAAAAATTTTACTGGGATCGAACTGCTTCTCCAGCCATGCCATATAGCCGTTAAGCTCTTGTGGGTCAGGAGGAATGTGTCTACCGACACGAACACCATGATCACGGTATTCACCTGGTACGATCAAAAGCGGCTGAGCATTGTCGTCTAGGACATCTCGCCCATCTAAATCTTTAACCCGCATAAATTCTTCAGGAAGATTCTTATAAAAAGACTTATGTATATCTTTGATGAAATCTTGGGTGCAGACTTCAGAAAGGTTTACAGAGTTTTTTTTAAGCTTTATTTGTACTTCGAGATGTGCCAATAACTCCATGATTGCCTGGGAGCGCCCTCCGGCCTTTGGACCTGTCGCTTCTTGTGCATTTAACAGATCTTTGGGGTGAGTGGGGTTCCCTTCAATCTTGTTACTGTAAAAGCAGTTAACCTGGCGCAGCAACCATTCGGTTGAGTGCCGAATTGACTCTGGGATTATTTGATTCAAAGCAGCGTCTGCCTGAATGAGTTCCAAGAGTCTATCTTGGTAATCACCGAGTTTCTCAGGGGTGATGTATGGCGTGATCGATATCATTTTTTCCCCAGCACTGATTTCTCAGTGTCTACTTTCTCATCGTACTTGCAGATTTGCAAAAAGCTGTTCTTAGAATAGCAGTAGCCGCTAGGTAAGCACCACGTATTGTATAAGACCGATTTTCGAAGGAGTCCACGGTTCGTAGACACCGCGAATGCCTGATTCTGGCCGATCCTGTTGAAAAATTCGGGAATAGTTTCCACGGTAGAACAATACGCGCTTGAGGCTGAAATCTTTACTTTGTGCGGAGGGGGCCGAGCTCAGATTTCGCATGGCTGCGCGCAAAAAAGGCGTGTTCAACAGCTAGCGTGCAGTCAGTCTGGAAGGCCCAACTTTTTCAACACAATCAGCCGAAGGCCGCCATTGAGTGCGGCATGAGTGGCCACTCACTCGGATGAAGGCAGCAACTCCATCGTCGCCGAGTCGTTGTAGGCACCTACAACGACTCGGCGACTAATCGATTGAGCTAGTTGAAAATCCTGGGCCAAGCCCGGCTTCAGCTACACGGCACCTCCCGATCCATCAACTTCCCCATCAACAACACCCCCAACTCACTAAGCTGGTGAGTCGCCAACGCCACATCACGGTCTTTCCCGCTCAGCTCATCCGATAGATCAAGCAGCAACGCGCTGACCGAGGCAAAGGTTTCATAGCTATTGGTAATCAGACTTTCACTGCTGGCATCAGCAGCCACACTGAACAACGCACCCGACGGCGGGGCGGTTTTGGCGGAGGGGGGATTGAGATAGTGATCCAAGGCACGTTGCGCGGCTTGGTTGAGTTTCAAATCGGGAGATCCCGGAGGATTCGGCGTTACCTTGAACATCGTTAAGTTCCTTGCTCGGGCTTCCACCCCGTTGCTACTAAACGAGGGGGTGGCAGCTGTACGCAGGTTAGTAGACCGGGGGAACCTAACAAAAACCGGCGCGCCCGAGGGCGCCCTACGCACAGCCACCATCAAGCACAGACAAGGACGTCCGACAGATGAAGCTAATGCACACGTTAGGTTGGACCTCGGGCTACTAAACCCGATCACTGAGTTTTCAGCGACCGAGCAACCTTAGAGACGCCCACCCAGGTGCACAAGCCGGCGGATTCTGACGCAACTGTAGGCAATGGAGCAAGGTGCGGTGCTCACTGCCTCCAGCCACGGGACTGAATTCAATCAGTCCCGTTTTCCTCGATTAAGCAGGCTGAGCCGCCAGGCTATTACTCACCTTGCGCCCCAACACCAGCACCGTCACAAACCCGGCGCCCACCAACGCGGTCGCCAAACTCAACAGCACCGACGTCCCCATCTTGTCGACAATCTGCCCGCCAAAGAACGAGCCCACGGCAATGATCACCTGAAACAACGCGACGAACAGCGGCATGCCACGCTCCACATCCTTGGGCGCAACCACAAACATCCAGATACTCGCGCAGGCCGGGAAGGCACCGAAGGCGAAGCCCCACAGTGCGATCAGCATTACTGCGCCGCTCATGCCGGTGGCGAAGTAGGGGAACAGGGCGGTGCTGGTGCCGATCATCAGCGCCACCAGCAGCAAGGTGTGGCGCACGCTGCGGTTGGCGGCAAAGCCGGCGAAGACGTTGCCCATTACGCCGGCCACGCCGTAGAGCAGCAGCAGGGAGCCAATGGTCGGGCCGTCGAAGCCGGAGCTGTTTTTGAAGAACGGCGCGACGTAGGTGTACGCGGCAAAGTGGGCCAGGCCGATCAGCAATACGGCGATCAAGCCAACCCGTGCTTGTGGGTTGATGAACAGGGCCGGCAGGTCGGCGATGCGAATGGCTTTTTCCGGTTCGAGGCGGGGCAGCAGGAACATCTGTGCCAGCAGTACCGGTATGCCCACCAGTGCGGTGACGAGGAAGGTCATGCGCCAGCCCATCAGGCCGCTCAGCCAGGTGCCGACGGGTACGCCGAGGACGGTGGCCAGGGTCACGCCCATCATGATGATCGAGGTGGCTTTCGCGACGCCCACGCCCTTGGGCGCCAGGCGGCCGCTGAGGGCGATGGCGGTGGCCCAGAAGCCGCCGATGCTGATGCCCAGCAGGACGCGGCCGAACAGCAGCAGGCTGAAGTCGCTGGCGTAGGCCACCACCATGTTGGCGATGATCATGATCAGGGTCAGGCCGATCAGCAGGTAGCGACGGTCCATGGCGCCAATGCCCACCGACAGCAACGGGGCGGCGAGGGCGGCCATGATGCCGGGCAGGGTGACCATTAGCCCGGCGTGGCCGGCGCTGATGCCGAGGTCGGCGGCGACGTCGTTGAGTACGCCTACCGGCAGGAACTCGCTGGTGACCAGGGCGAAGGCGCCCACGGCAACGGAAAGAATCGCCAGCCACTGCTGCAGGACGGTTTGTTGATTATGTTCGGGGAGGCCGCTAGGGGCCCGGCTTGCGCTTGGCATGGTGTCGGGTTCCGGGAGGAGATTTCGCCTGCGGGCAGACGGGAGGGAGAAAGTGGAGGCGATTATAGGAATGGGTTTTGGTAAGCCAATAGGCGACCGGTTCGATAGTAATCATCAGTCTCGTTGATAAGACTGCCTGCGTAGAGCGTTCTCTTCCGTGTAGACCCTCTCGATTGCCCATGGCCCGACTCCGCGCGTAATCCGGCCCGATCCCGCGCGCCAGAAAAAATCCCCCGCTGCATCCTGAGCCTCGGCATGTCGGTTTTGCTGACGTGCCGAAGCGTTTCAAGGCCGATCAAACAATAATAAAGAGGTGCTTATGCCCGTGCTTCATCGCCCTTCATCCCCGGTTGAACGCAGCGCGCTTCATGTGTTGGTGTGTGCGTCGACACTTGCGCTGTCGTTAACCGCCTGCGCGGCCACCCCGGATCCCGCGAAGCCTTATCCCCATGCACAGGAACCGATCGGCGACGTGCAGGCCATCTATGACGGCAGGCTCAGCGAGGACTTGGCGGTCACTACCTTCCGTAATACCGACCGATTGTTCCCGACGCGCACGATCAAGGCGGGCGGCCATCCGTTCCCGTTACCTCGTAGCAGCCAGCCACTTGGGCCGGTTGCCTTTGACTATAAAGGCAAGCATTACAGCCTCGATGACTACGTGGCGATCAACCGGGTAACCGGGCTGTTGGTGCTCAAGGACGGCAAGATCGTTGATGAGCGTTATGAAAAAGGCAACACCGCCGACACCCGGTGGATGTCGATGTCGGTGGCCAAGTCCATCACCTCGACGCTCGTAGGCGCGGCGCTGCAGGACGGCTCCATCAAGAGCCTGGATGACAAGGTCACCCGTTATTTACCCGCGTTGGCCGATAGCGGTTATGACCAGGTCACCGTGCGCCAGATCCTGTCCATGCGCTCCGGGATCAAGTGGAACGAGCAATATACCGACCCTACCTCGGACGAGCGCCACTTGATCAAACTGCGTAGTGAACAAGTGCCCGGGTCGCTCCTCAAGTTCATGGCCAGCCTGCCCACCGCTGCGCCGCCTGGCACTCGCACCAACTACAGCACCGGTGAAACTCAAGTGTTGGGGCAACTGGTGAGCGCTGCGGTGGGCAAGCCACTGACGCAATACCTGAGCGAGAAGATCTGGGCGCCTTACGGCATGCAAACCGATGCCAAGTGGTGGCTGGATGGTCTTAATGGCAATGAAGTGGGCGGCAGCGGTATCAGCGCGACGCTTGAGGATTACGGGCGTTTTGGGCAGTTCGTGCTTAGCGGTGGCAAGGCCGGTGGGCAGCCAGTGTTGCCTGAAGGCTGGTTGAGTTTTGCCAGCGCGACTACGGGTTCAGATGCGGCGTATGGTGACTTTGCGTCCATGTGGTGGCCAGGTTGGACCGACGCCTCCAAAGCGGATAAAGCCTTTACGGCGGCCGGTACGTTTGGTCAGTACCTCTACATCAATCCGACCAGGAATGTGGTGATTGTGGTGTGGCAGGCGCAGACCAAACCCACGGGTGGCAAGGTGATCGACGATATGTTTGCCTTTGATGCGGTTGCCAAAGCGCTTCAGTAACCGCGAAGTACCTGTGGCGAGGGAGCAAGCTCCCTCGCCACAGGTTATGGGCTACTCAGGTAGTGTGTACCTCACATCGCCGCCCGCAACGAGCGCGGTGAAAGCCCGTAATGCGACTTAAACCTCACCGCAAACCGCGACGCCGACGCATACCCGCACGCACTGGAAATCTCCCCGATGGAATCCCTGGAGGTTTGCAGCTGTTGCAACGCCGCCCCCAGCCGAACATTTTCCAGGATGGCCCTGAAGCTCGCATCCTCATTGGCCAGTTGCCGACGCAACGTCGATTCCCCCAGATTCAGCTGCTGCGCAACCGTGGCAACGGTCCAGTCCCTGGACAGGTTGCTGCCGATCAACCGCTGCACGCGTTCACTCAAGGGGTCGTTGCGATCCATCAGCAACGGTCCCGCCTGGCCGGCCAGGCACAGGCAGAGCAACACGGCCTCGCCATAGTGGGTGCACAAGGCCGACGGGGCGCCGGTGCTCAGTGCGGTCAGCAGTTGGTCCCAGGCTTGTCGGGTCTGTTTGTCCAGGCGTACGCACAGGTCGGCATGCATGCTGCCCTTGAACTGCGCGCCATACCGGGCAACGAAGTTACGCAACACCGTCACCGGAAACGACACCACATCAGCGATGTAGTCACCCTGGGCACCGGGAAAATTGGTCACCCCAAGCTCGCGGCCCGCCGGCAGTAGAATCAGGTGCTGTGGGCCGGCGCGCATTTCGCGCTCATCCCACTGCATCAGTTTTTGCCCCTGGCGCACGCGGCAAAGGGCGCTCATGAAGACCGGCACGCGTTGCAGGGTGTGATGTTGCCGGGCCCTGATCACGCAGCTTTCGATGATGCTTTCCCGGTGCCGCAGACCTTCGTGAACATCCATCGTGACTAGCGTCCGTAAGGGGCCGTGATTGTGGCCTTGGCCAGGCTGTTGGCATTGAGCATGTAGCCGACCAGGGCGCCGCTGGATTGATTGTCGATCGGCAGGGTGGCGACTTTCAACGCCCACACGGTGAATTGATAGCGATGCGGTTTATCACCCACGGGCGGGCAGGCGCCGCCGAAGCCGGGTTGGCCGTAGTCCGTGCGGCCTTGCACCGCCCCGGCCGGCAGGTGGGTGCCCACGTTACTCGGCAGGCTGGAGACGGTGTCGGGCAGGTTCACCACCGTCCAGTGCCACCAGCCGCTGCCGGTCGGGGCGTCGGGATCGTAGACGGTGATGGCGAAGCTTTTGGTACCCGCCGGGGCGTTGGCCCAGGACAGGGCAGGGGAGGTGTTGCCGCCGCTGCAGCCGAAGCCGTTGAATTCCTGCAGGTGCGTCAGCGGGCGTTGGTCGGCAATGTCCGGGCTGTTGAGTGAGAAGCTGGCGGCGTGTCCGCTGGCGGCCATGATCAGGGTGATCGCGGGGGCAAGTGCTTTGAGTTTCATTGCGGTGATGTCCAGGCGTGGTTTGAGCCTTGATCCTAAACAGCGCGTAGGCACGGCACTGCGCCGAAGCGCTCGATGATTGTGCCGAAACGCTCTGCCCACTAAGGCTGAGCCCTCAGCGTACGGATGATGAACGCATGCAGGCTATTGACTGCCTTGGAACCGCGGGACGCCCGGCTACGCAGAATCGCAACCTCCATGGGCTCAATGCTGCCCAAACCGTGCTCGTCACCGAGTACCTGAAGCGAATCCTGCACGGTGCATTGGGTAATCGCGGCAATCGCGAGCCCGCCCTCGACGGCGGCCACCTGGCCGGCAAGGCTGGAGCTGTTGTACACCACCTTGAACTCGCGGCCTTGCTGGGTGAGTGCGTTCACCGCATACCGCCGGGCGAGGCTTGCGCTTTCGTAGACGGCGATGGGGATCGGGTCGCGCCGCCACAGTTCGAACTGCGGTGAACCTACCCATACCATGGGCTCCTTGAACAGGAATGTGCCGCTTTGGGGCGAGTCCCGAGACACCAGCGCCAGGTCAAGATCGCCGCTGCGCAACTGCGGGATCAGCGTGGTCGACTGTTCACAGGTCAGTTCGATTTCCACACCGGCGTAGCGCGGCGAATAGCGTTTGAGCAGCGGCGTGAGGTACCGGGCCGCGTAGTCTTCGGCAACGCCAAGGCGGATGCGCCCGGTCAGCTCTTCACCGTGAAACGCCGCCTGGGTCTCAGCGTGCAGGGCGAGCATGCGCCGGGCGTAGCTCAGCAGCGTCTGGCCATCGGCAGTCAGTTGCAGATGCCTCGGGCCGCGACTCAAGAGCTGTCGTCCAAGGGCGGCTTCGAGTTTCTTCATCTGCATGCTGACGGCGGACTGCGAGCGGTTGACCTCGTGGGCGGCGCCAGACAACGAGCCGGCATCCACCACGGCCACAAAGCATTTGAGCCAATCGAGTTGCAAATCGCTGGCGGGCATCGCGCTTACCTCTATTCGTTAATCGAATGGCTAAGGCCTGAATTATGCGCTTTTCATGGTCGCTTGTTCACCCGCAACATTCTGCCTTGAACCAACATCTTCTGGATCGGATCCATGCCCTTTGATACCTGGTTGCTTTACCTGGTTACCTGCTTCGGCATCTCGGTGGTGCCAGGGCCCAATGCGTTATTGGCGCTGACCCACGGTGCGCTTCACGGCAGCCGCAAAACGCTGTTCACCATCAGCGGCGGCGTGCTCGGTTTTGCGATTGTGCTGGCGCTGTGTGCGTTGGGGTTGGGTGCGCTGATCCAGGCATCGGCCAGTTTGTTCACGGCCTTGAAGGTGGCGGGTGGGCTGTACCTGATCTGGCTGGGCTTCGGGCTGTGGCGGGCGGCACCGGTCAGCCTTGAGGCGACCGGCACCACCAGCTCGCGGAGCTGGCCGCTGTTCCGCCAGGGGCTGGTATCGGCGATCTCGAACCCCAAGGCCTTGCTGCTGTTCACCGCGTTTATTCCACCGTTCCTGGACCCGCACCGGAGCATCGTTGCGCAGACGCTCACCATCGCCCTGACCTACGCCGTGGTGGAGTTCATCGTCGAGTACCTGGTGGCCAGCGCCGCGCACCGGGTACGGCCCTGGCTGGCGCGAACCGGGCGCCGATTCAATAAAGTCTGCGGCGGGTTTTTTGTGCTGTTCGGGTTGGCCCTGCCTATCCATGCCTGAGGGCACATCCCCGCGGCTTAGGGATGTTCGATCACCATCACCGCCGTGGTATCCGCCTCAAGTGCTTCGAACACATGGGGCGCATTCGCCAGGTAGCTGATGTAGTCGCCGGCGTGCAGCAGCACAGGCGCACCGGCCGGGCCGATATTCGCGCTGCCGCTGCACAGCAGCACGTGCTCGACGGTGCCGGCAGGGTGGGGCTGCGACAGGCGCGCGTCGCCCGGCTGTACCTTTAGCCGGTAGATATCGCGACGCACGCCCGTCGGGCAATCCGCAAGCAATGTGGCCGCGTAGTGGCCGGTTTCGGTATAGGTGGTCAGGCCCTCGTTGGCGCGAATTACCCGCAGGTGTTGCTGGGGTTGTTCGAAGAACCGGGTCACCTGCAAGCCCATCGCCGTGGCCAACGACCACAGGGTCTCGATGCTGGGGTTGCCGATGCCGGACTCCAGCTGGGACAAGGTCGACTTCGCCACGCCTGCGCGTTTTGCCAGTTCAGTCAATGAAAGCCCCGCAGCCTGGCGTTCACGCTTGATCGACAGGGCCAGCAGGTCGATTCGGCTTGGATTGAGATTGTTCGTTATGTCGGTCATTTGTTCTTCAAATCATCCATAAATGGGTTGACGCTTTGTCGCCGGGTGTTCAGCATAGCAATCATTCGTTCATTATAAAAACCGAGTGTCGAATGATCTGGTGCGTGTTCCACCTCTGCGACCATTGGCCGTGGCTGCTCTGGCGGGCGCTCTCCTACGACCTTGAAGGGTGGCGCAGCCTGCTGGTGGCGACGCAGTTGGCGCAGCAACATTGCCGGGGGCTATTCTGCGGGCCGCTATGATTCCTTTTCGCCATCCTTCGGGATCGGGCTATGATCGCCCAATCCGAACCAGACGCTCCCCAGACCTATGCCCGTTGACCTGCAAGCCCTCTATCCCAAACTGATCCACTTGATGCTGGATACGGTGTTCGTGGTCGACAGTGAAAACCAGATCGTGTTTGTGAGTGATGCCTGCGAAGCGCTGCTGGGGTACCGCGCCGAGGAGCTGACCGGCACCCTGATCACCCACTACATGCACCCTGAAGACCTGGCCCGCACCCGGGCGTCGATTGTGCGGGTCATGAATGGCAAGCCCCACGTCGACTTCCGCAACCGCTATATCCGCAAGGATGGCAGTGTGGTGCACATTCTGTGGGCGGCCTTCTGGTCCGAGGAAGTGGGGGCGCGGATCGGTGTTGCGCGGGACGTAACCGCCCTGACGCAGGCGGAAGAGGAGCTGCGTTTCCTCGCCCATCACGACCCGTTGACGGCCCTCACCAATCGCTCGCTGTTCAATGACCGGTTGGACGAGGCCCTGCAAGCCGCTCACCACCACAAAAGTCCTCTGGCCTTGCTGTTTCTGGACGTGAATGACTTCAAGGCCATCAATGATGTGTACGGGCATGCCGTGGGCGACCGCGTGCTTTGCGTGATTGCACGACGGTTGGAAGGGTGTGTGCGTGAGAGCGACCTGGTGGCCCGGATGGGCGGGGATGAATTCACCGTGCTGCTGACGGATATTCAGTCACCGGAAGCCGTGTCGGCCAAAGTGCAGCAGATAGTTGCGGTGATGACCCAGCCCCTGAGCGCTGAGTTTGGCGCGGTCAAGATGCCGTCCTGCAGTATCGGCGTAGCGTTTTACCCGGCGGATGGGGCAGATGCCGACAGCCTGCTCAGCCACGCGGATGGTGAGATGTACCGGGTTAAAAGGCAGCGGTTTGCAACCGATTAACGCTGCTGGAAAGCAATCTTCAGCCCCAATCCCATGAACAACGTCCCAATGATCTTTCCCTCCCAACGGCGCAGCCTTGAAAGGCCCACCATCCATTGGCTCAACGGACGAATCGCCAGCGAAATCAGCGTGGTGTACATCGCACTGAGCCCCGAGAAGATCAACCCCAACACCGCGAACTGCGCCAGGGAAGAACCCGATTCCGGGTGAATAAACTGCGGCAGGAAGGCCAGGAAGAAAATCGCGGTTTTCGGGTTCAGCACTTCGGCACCCACCGCCTGGAAATACGCCTGGGTCGAGGTCACGGTGGGCAGGTCTTTGCGCGTGGTGGCGCCAGGCTTGGCCATAAACGCACGTATGCCCAGGTAGATCAGGTAGCAGGCACCGACGATTTTGACCACGTTAAACGCCACGGCCGAGGTCATCAGGATGGCCGACAGGCCGAGCGCCGCGCACAGCGTATGGATCAGGTCGCCCGAGGCCACCCCCAGCCCGGTGGCAATCCCGACCTTGCGCCCACCCTGGAGGGTGCGGGTGATCACCAGCAGCACGGCTGGGCCGGGAATCAGGAAAAGGCCGATGACCACGGCGACATACGTCAGGATGGGGGCGAGTTCGAACATGCTGTGTTATCTCAATGCCGGATGCGTCCTACAGTAATCCTCATCCCGGGGATTAACGCAATACAGATGAACACCCGCCGGAACCGCCTGGCCTTTTACTTCGCGAACGCGTATGCGCCACCCTGTTCCAGCGCCTTGCGATACGCCGGCCGTTCCTGAAAGCGTTGCACCCACGCCGCCACATTCGGGTAGGCCTGCAGCTTGCCCTGAGCCCGGGCGATTTCGCCGATGAAGCTCATCTGGATATCCGCGCCGGTCAATTCGTCACCCACCAGGTACGGCGTGAGCCCCAGTGCGTTGTCCAGATAACCCAGGTAGTTCGCCACCTCGGATTCGATACGCGGATGCAACGGCGCACCCGCGTCACCCAGGCGCCCGACGTACAGGTTGAGCATCAGTGGCAGCATGGCCGAACCTTCGGCGAAGTGCAGCCATTGCACGTATTCGTCATAGGTGGCAGTGGCCGGATCCGGTTGCAGGCGGCCGTTACCATGGCGGCGAATCAGGTAGTCGATGATGGCGCCGGACTCGATCACCACGTGGGGACCGTCTTGAATCACCGGTGATTTGCCCAGGGCATTGATCGCCTTGAGTTCAGGGGGCGCGAGGTTGGTTTTCGGGTCGCGCTGGTAGCGCTTGAGCTCGTAGGGCAGGCCGAGTTCTTCGAGCAGCCACAGGATGCGTTGCGAACGGGAGTTGTTGAGGTGGTGGACGATGATCATGGTGGCTCCGCTGGGCGAGAATAGAGGCGTATAGGGACAGACCGCGGTGGCGCTGTGGAGTGCCGTGAATTAAATCTGCTTCGATAAAGGCATGAAAGATGGATAATCACGCCGGCAAGCACTGATTACACACCGGATAGAAAACATGAATCGTCAAAAAAAACTACAGCAGCTGTTCAAGGCCAAGGCCAAAAAGGCCAGCGCCAAATTGGCACCGGCCAAAAAGGATAAATACATCAGCAAAGCAGACCGATTGAAGCTGGCTGCCGAGTCCGGTGATGAGCCTGTTGTTACCTCTGAGAGCTGATCCAGAAGGCCTAAGCATTACCTGATAGGGAATCGACGGAAAAACCATGAACACTGCTCAACTCGCGATTCAGCACTACATACTCGCCAAGGACGGCAACCGCCCGCATTTGCTCAGCCGGGCGTTTGTTCCCGAGGCAATCCTGGACATGGTGGTGCGCACCGGGTCCATCTCGTTTCCGCCCCACGTCGAAGGGGTGGGCGGCATCGGCGATGTGCTGGTGAGGCGGTTCGGGCAGACCTTTGAAAACGTCTATACGTTTTGCCTGGGGCAGCCACCCGAAGCGGGGGCCAAAACCTATCAGTGCAAATGGCTGGTGGGGATGTCCGACAAAAACTCCGGCGAAGCCCGGGTTGGGTGTGGGGTGTATGAGTGGCAGTTCAGTGTTGAGTCGGGGCTTGTTGAAAAGCTCACCATCACTATCGAGCATATGAAGACGCTGCCCGCTGCGGATTTGGGGAGCGTCATGAAGTGGGTGTCAGGTCTGAGTTACCCATGGTGCAACTCGGAAGCAGCAGTGAGCGATGCTCCCGATATTGACGCGATGGGCGAGGTGATCCAGTACCTCACTGTCTGACGGCGACTCAATGCGCATCAACGGCACCAGCAACACGGCCACAACAAAACACACAGTGATGATCACGAGCGCGTCTTCGCTGCAGGCTTGGCGGCTGAAACGGGCTTGCCAGCCCTTGGATCAACGGGTTTTGAAGTGACAGCCAGCGCTGTTACCGGTTGTACGGTGAGTTCGACACCGATTGCGGTCATCAGCTTCCTTATGGTCTCAAATCGCGTTTTCGAGCCGGCTTTCAGCACCTTATAAAGGCTTTCACGATTGACCCCCGCATCCTTGGCGACCTTATTTACGCCTTTGGCTTTTGCGACCTCGGCCAACGCATGAATAAGGCCCTCGGTATCACCGGTTTTCAGACTTTCAGCCAAATAGGCCGCCATTGCTTCCGGGCTATCGAGAAAGCGCGAGGCTTCGTAATGAGTCGTACCCGTCGTGTCGAGGCTGAGGATTGGCATCTCCTCGGGATTGAATTTATCGCTCATATCATTTACCTCTCAGGCCAGCGAGTATTGCTTTAGCTTTTTGTATGCCCCGTTTTTGATCCGTTTTATCGCTCCCGCTGAGCATCAAGTACTCTGCGATTCCCGAGCGCACATAGTAAATTCTGTAGCCCGGGCCAACAAAAACACGCATTTCGCTCATCCCATCGCCAACCGATTCGCAATCACCAAAGTTGCCCGCTCCGGCACGATCCAGTCGGGTCAGAATTGCCGCTTTTCCCTGAATGTCCTTCATACGTTTAAGCCAGCTCTCGAACTCGGGTGTTTGGTGGATCTCGTATATTTTTTTCTTGTTGATCATAGTTCCATTTGTAGCTAGATGGCTACATCTTGTCGACGCGAGGTTGAGTACAGGTAAAGGGGTATTCAGCGCCTGGGCAACCTTAGAGAGGTGCCTCCCAGATGCACAAGCTGGCAAATTCCGACGCGACTGTAGGCAATGGAGCCGGGTGCTGTACTCACAGCCTCAAACGTTGTGACAAGTCCTCTCTAATGCGCATCCGCCGTCGGCTGCTTCGGCGGTTGCACCTTGCGCATCAACGGCACCAGCAACACGGCGACGACGAAGCACACCATGATCATCAGGAATGCGTCCGCATAGGTCAGCGTTTGCGCCTCGCGCCAGGTCAGCGCCCACAGCTGACTCAGCGCGAACTGGCTCGAATCCAGGCTGTTTTGCCCCAGCAACTGGGCATTCCCGGAAAGCTGGTCAAGCCACACATTCATCGATTCGTTCCGGATGTTCAGGTGTTCCGCCAAGCGCAAGAAGTGCAGGTTGGTGCGGTCATTGAGCACCGTGGCGCAGGCGGCGATGCCGATGGCGCCGCCGAGGTTGCGCATCAGGTTGAACAGGCCCGAGGCGAGCTTCAGGCGGTCGGGGGCCAGTGCGCCGAGGGTCAGGGTGACCACCGGCGGCACTGCCATTTGTTGAGCAAACCCGCGTATGGCCTGGGGCAGCAGCAGCTCCTTGGCGCCCCAGTCATGGGTGATGGGGGAGAAGTCCCACATCGACAGGGCGAACAGCGATAACCCGAACATCAGGATCCAGCGCAGGTCGAAACGATTGGCCAGCAAGGCGTACACCGGGATCGCCAGCAACTGGAACACCCCCGTGGAAAACACGGCCAGGCCGATATCCAGCGAGCCGTACCCGCGCACCCGCCCGAGAAACAGCGGCGTGAGGTAGATGGTGGCGAAAATGCCGATGCCGGTGATAAATGAAAACAGGCAGCCCAGGGCGAAGTTCCTGTCCCGAAGCGCGCGCAGGTCGACGATCGGCTCCTTGATCTCCAGGCAACGCCAGATAAACAGCCCGCCGCTGATGGCGGCTATCCAGGCAGTGGTCGAGATGGTGCTGTCGCTGAACCAGTTCCAGCGCGGGCCTTCTTCGAGGGTGTATTCCAGGCAGCCGAGAAACACCGCCATCAACGCCATGCCAATATAGTCGGCGCCCTTGAGCAATGACGGGTTGGGGCGGTCGACCTTGACCAGCATCGGCACCGCAAAGGTCACGAAGAGGCCGGGCAGCAGGTTGATGTAGAACAGCCAATGCCAGGAGGAGATGTCGGTGATCCAACCGCCCACGGCCGGGCCCAATGTGGGGGCCAGGGACGCGATGGCGCCGATGGTGGAGGCGGCGATCACCCGCTGCTTGCCGTTGAAGTACATGAACGCGGTGGTGAACACCAACGGAATCATCGAGCCCCCCAGGAACCCCTGCAAGGCGCGAAACGCGATCATGCTCTGGATGTTCCAGGCCATCGCGCACAGCAGGCTGGTCAAGGTGAACCCGGCCGCCGACGCCGCGAACAGCCAGCGCGTGCTCATCACCCGGGAGAGCCAGCCTGACATGGGGATCACGATGATTTCCGCGATCAGGTAGGCGGTCTGCACCCACGCCGTATCGTCCGCGCCGGCAGACAACCCGCCGCCGATGTCCTTGAGGGAGGCGGAGACGATCTGGATGTCGATCAAGGCGATGAACATGCCCACGCACATGGTGGCGAAGGCCGCGACCTTTTGTGCGGTGCTGAGGGCGGGCAACGGGCTGTTCATAGCTGGGCCTTGAGGGCGCTGGCCTGGTCCTCGAACGCCTCATCGGTGTTGACCTTCGCCATCACCGACAGGCCCGGGCGCAGGGCGCCGAAGTCGGCGTCATTGCTGTCGAGGCGCACGCGCACCGGCACTCGCTGCACGATCTTGGTGAAGTTGCCGGTGGCGTTTTCCGGCGGCAGCACACTGAATTGCGCCCCGGTGGCAGGGGCCAGGCTCTCGATGTGCCCGTGGAATTCACGGCCGGGGAGGATGTCGGCGCGGATGCTCACGCTTTGCCCGACCTGCAGGCGCCCCAATTGGTCTTCCTTGAAGTTGGCATCCACCCACAATCCTTTCGCGGGCACCACCGAGATCAGTTGGCTGCCGGCCGCGGCGTAGGCACCGACCCGGGCGCGGCGATTGCCCACGTAGCCGTCCACTGGGGCCCGCAGTTCGGTGTAGCTGATGTTCAACTGCGCCTGGTCGCGTTCGGCTTGGGCCTGTTGCAGCGCTGCGCGGGCCTGGTCGCGCTGGGTTTCAATCACGTCGATTTGCCGACGCGCCGCCATCAGCCCGGCTTGCGCTCGGGAGTGGTCGGCGCGGGCGGTCTTCCATACGGCGCTGACCCGCTGTGCGCTTTCGACCGATACGGCCTGGCTGCGCACCAGGTTCTGGTAACGCGTTTGATCGTCGCCGGCCCGTTGTGCTTCGGCATCGGTGGCGTCGATCTGCGCCTTGGCCTGGTTGATCACCGCCAGTTGCAGTTGTTCGGTGGCGTCGAGGTTGGCGAGCGAGGCCTGTTGCGCGGCCACGGCGCCGTCGGCCTTGGCCAGGGCCGTGCGGTAGTCGCGCACATCGATGCGCGCCAGCACGTCGCCGGCCCGTACGAACTGGTTGTCCTGCACCGTCACTTCGCTGATATAGCCCGGCACTTTGGCGCTGATCACCGTCACATCCGCCCCGACATAGGCGTCGTCGGTGTCTTCGATAAACCGGCTGACCAGCCACCAGTGACTGGCGTACCACACGCCGCCCGCCACGGCCAGGGTCAGCAGCCCCAGGCGTAAAACCTGTTTGCGCCGGGATGGTTGGGTGGGTTCGGGCACAGCGCTGACTGGAGCGTCCATGACGAAATGACCTCGTTGAGTATTAGTGGGGGAAGGGGCTGACCAACTGGTCTTTTTCGGCGTAGGCCCGGCCGGTTCGTGCGCGCCACAGGGTCAGCGGTTCGGCATCGGCGCTGACATGTACGCGGTGGCCCGCACGGGTGATGGGGTTGCCGGTGTTGGCATCCATCAACGCCAGCACCACCGGGCGCCCGGTGGCCTCATCGGCGAGAAACACCTTGGTCGAGCCCTCGGCATGCCGCGCGCCCCAGGCCATCAGCGTGAGGATGACCTGGCGCAAGTCCCGGCCCGCTTCGGTGAGGTGGTACTCATGGCGCGGCGGGTTGTCCTGGTACGGGCGCCGTTCCAGCAAGCCGCCGGCCACCAACGCATTCAGGCGGCGGGTCAGGGTGTTCGAGGCGATCCCGAGGCTCTGCAGGAACTCGTCGAAACGGCGCAGCCCGTAGAACGCATCACGCAGGATCAACAGGCTCCAACCATCACCGATGTGCTCCAGGGCACGGGCGACCGGGCAGGACATGGGTTGGAAGCTGGCTTTCTTCATGAGGGACTCCTGGAACTGTTGCTAAATATTACGCAAGTAATATTGCACAGTGGATTTCATAATGAAAGTCACTAGTTGAAATTTTTTGCAGCGATGGATGGCGGCCAGGCAGACGCAAAAAAGCCCCGGGATTCGGGGCTTTTCAGAGGGGAGGGTGTAGGGGGGCGTTTAAGCGCGGCTGTCTTTATGCCTGCGCCGGTTCCTGGCAGATACGTGAACCTGCGCGCCGCGAGCGCCAGCCAAGGCCTAGCACCATCAGCAAACCCAGGGCCGCCATGATCGCGCCAGCCAGCGAAATGGCCGGGTAGCCCAGCCCTGCGTTGATCACTGCTCCCCCCAGCGCCGCGCCAATGGCGTTACCGAAGTTGAACGCACCGATGTTCATCGCCGAGGCCAGGTTGGGTGCATCCTTGGCGGCTTCCATCACGCGCATCTGCAGGGGAGGTACCAGCGCAAAGCTGGCGGCGCCCCACAGCAGGATCGACAAGGCGGCGGGCAGCGGCCATTGCATGAGCACAGAGAAGGCCAGCAGCACGGCAATCAGGACCACGAGCGACGTTATCAGGGTGCGGTCCACCGAACGGTCCGCAGACTTGCCGCCCCAGACGTTGCCGAGGGTCAGGCCGATCCCGAACAGCACGAGCATTGCGGTGACGAAGTTGGTCGAGGCGTGGGTGACATCCCGCAGAATCGGCGCGATATAGGTAAACACCGTGAACATGGCGCTGGACCCCACCACGGTCAACGCCAGCGCTGCCAGTACCGGCCCGCGGCCCAGTACGCGGATTTCGGCCATCAGGCTTCCCCCTTTTGGAGCGGGCGTACTCGGTAGCGCCCACCACAGGGCCACCATCACGAACGCCCCGAGCCCGCTGATGCCCCAGAACGCCGTACGCCAGCCGAAGTTCTCGCCGAACCAGGTTGCCAGGGGCACGCCACCGATGGTCGCCAGGGTCAGCCCGAGGAACATCGCGGCGACGGCCCCCGCGCGTTTGTCGGGCGCCACCACACTCGCTGCCACGATGGAGCCGATGCCGAAGAATGCCCCGTGATTCAGCGATGTCACCAACCGGGCGACCATCAGGGTCTGGTAGTCGGTGGCCAGGGCGGACAGCAGATTACCCAGGGTGAAAATGGCCATCAGGCCCACCAGCAGATAACGGCGCGCCACCCTGGCTGTCGCGAGGGTCATGATCGGGGCGCCGATCAGCACGCCCATGGCATAGGCGCTGACCAGCAGCCCGGCGGCGGGAATGGAAACACCGAGGTCGGCGGCGATCCCGGGCAACATGCCCATGGGGGCAAACTCGGTGACCCCGATGCCGAAGGCGCCGATGGACAGTGCTACAAGGGGTGGGTTGATACGCATAGGTGACTCCTCATCTTTGTATCAAATGCTACAATCACGACTTTTCAGGCGGTAGCCCTCGGCGGGGCACTACAGCTTTGCGTGGAGATCACAAGTGGACATAGGCGGTCGGTCGGGGGAGATGGCGGTGTTCGCCATGGTCGCGGAGCAGGGCAGCCTCTCGGGGGCGGCTCGGGTGCTGGGCCTCACGCCGTCATCCATCAGCCGCATCATCACCCGCATCGAGGGGCGCATAGGCACCCGCCTGCTGCTGCGCACCACCCGGGCGATCACGCTCACGGCCGAAGGCGAAGCGTATTTGCGCGGCGCCCGGCGGATCCTGGCGGACATGGCCGAAGTCGAGGATGCGATCACCGACCAGGGCGCGCCACGGGGGCGGCTGAGGGTCAGCGCGGCGCTCGCACACGGGCGGCTGTCGATCGTGCCGCTGGTTGCCGCGTTCAGCGCGCGCTACCCGGCCATCGTGGTTGAGTTGCGGCTGGAGGATGAGGTGGTGGATATCCTGGGCGGGCAAGCGGACGTTGCAATCCGCTTCGGTCAATTGGCCGACAGCCCCTTGACCGCTCGCCTTATCGGCTCCATCGGCGAGGTCATAGTCGCTTCCCCGGACTACCTGGCGCGTCATGGCACACCGCAGGTGCCGCAGGATTTGCTCAACCACAACTGCCTGCGTTTCAACTTCCGCCGGGCAGCGCCCGACTGGCCGTTTCGCGTGGACGGGCGCGATTTTTCGCTGCAGGTGTCGGGTACGATCGAGGGTAACAGCGGGGAGGTATTGTCCCAGTTGGCCAAGCTGGGTGCCGGCATCGCGCGCATTGGCGCATTCAGCGTGGCAGATGACCTGGCCAGCGGTGATCTGGTGCCGTTGCTTGAAGCGTACAACCCCGGAGACCAGGAGCCGATTCACGCGGTGTTCGTCGGCGGCGCGGCGATGCCTGCGCGGGTCAGGGCATTTGTCGACTTTCTGGTGGAACACCACCCGGCGTGACCGCCACTGACACCACAGGCCGCTCCCCCCCTGACGCAATCCTCTTGAATACTTGCCTAATCCTGCGATCTTGCCCACCCCTGCATAGCGCCTTGATGAACCAGGGTCTAAAGTCATTCCCATCGCCCGCTAGACTAGTCAAACCACGCGCGCGCGAACCAGACGGGCCATCGATGCCCAGCGGCGAGGCCCCGTCTTGCCGTCTAAAAATACTAAAAAAAATGCAACACCAACCGATGATCAGCGGGTGAGCCATGGAATTACGAATTAACCAGCAGACCCACCAAGTCGACGCCGAACCCGACACGCCCCTGCTCTGGGTCATCCGCGACAACCTGGACATGACCGGCACCAAATACGGCTGCGGCCTGGCGCAATGCGGTGCGTGTTCGGTGCTTGTGGACGGCAATGTCGTGCGTTCCTGCGTCACGCCCGTTTCCGGCGTGGTCGGCCGCGAAATCACCACCATCGAAGCCATCGAGTCCGATGACGTCGGCAAGCGGGTCGTTGCCACCTGGGTCGAATACCAGGTCGCCCAATGCGGCTACTGCCAATCCGGCCAGGTAATGGCGGCCACCGCGCTGCTCAAGCACACGCCCAAGCCCAGTGATGCGCAGATCGAGGCCGCCATGGTCAACCTCTGTCGCTGTGGCACCTATAACGCCATTCATGCCGCCGTGCATGACCTTGCGCAGAAGGGAGAGGCCTGATGAACATTCGCATTGATCCCACTGCGCTGCCCTTGGTCGCGGCGCTGACTGACCCGGTGAACCTGTCCCGCCGTCGTTTCCTGGCCAGTACGGCCGTGGGCGCGCTGGTGATTGGTTTTGGCCTGCCGCTGGGGTCTGGCCGAGTGCAGGCGGCCACCGCTGCGGCCACGGCCGAACGCGGTACGCAGGTGCCGGCCTTCCTGGAGATTCGCCCGGACAACACGATTCGTTTGCTCAGCCCGTTTATCGAAGGCGGCCAGGGCACGTTCACCGCGATGGCGCAGATTGTCGGCGAGGAGTTGGACGCCGACCCGGCCACGTTCCTGGTTGAGTGTGCCCCGCCCGGTGAAGCCTTTGTGGTGATGGAGAACGGCATGCGCATCACTGGCGGCAGTATGTCGGTGCGGATGAGTTACCCCACGATGCGCCGGCTGGGTGCGCTGGCCCGGGCGATGTTGCTGGAGGCCGGGGCGCAGGCGCTGAAGGTACCGGTGAGCGAGCTGTCGACCGAGCCGGGCAAGGTCGTACACGCGGCGTCCGGGCGTTCCCTTGCGTATGGCGAATTGGCCGGGCGGGCGATGGACCTGCCGGTACCGGATGTGGCCAGTGTGAAGCTGCGCGACCCAAGCCAGTTCCGTTGGATCGGCAAGCCGGTGAAGCGTCTCGATGCGTATGACAAGTCCACCGGCAAGGCGCTGTACAGCATAGATATGAAGGTCGACGGCATGCTCCATGCCGCCGTGCAGCATGCGCCCCGGCTCGGCATGACCGTGGGCAGCCTGCGCAACGAAGACCAGGTCAAGGCCATGCCGGGCGTGCATTCGGTGCATCGCCTGCCCGGTGCGGTGGCGGTGGTGGCCGAGCGTTGGTGGCATGCCAAGCGTGCGGTGGAGTCGATTCAGGTCGACTGGCTGGAGCCGACGGCTGATTCCAAGGTGCGCGGGATGCCGAAGGACTTTTCCAGCGACGAGCATTTCAAGCGCCTGGCCGCAGAAACCGGCCCGGCCCGTGATGATGAGAACGAGGGCGACGTGGCCGGCACGCTGGCCAATGCCAAGACCAAGGTCGAGGCCACTTACCACAACCAGTACCTGCACCATGCCCAGTTGGAGCCGCCTTCGGCGCTGGCGCGCTTCAACCCTGACGGTTCGCTGGAGATCTGGCTGCCGAATCAGGCGCAGGACATGTTCCTGGCCGATATCGCCAAGCGCACCGGCCTGGCCCCGGAGCGGATTACCCTGCATTCGCCGTTGTTGGGTGGTTTTTTCGGGCGGCACTTCCTGTATGACTCGGCCAGTCCTTACCCGCAGGCCATCGAGTTGGCCAAGGCGGTGGGGCGCCCGGTGAAGTTGATCTGGAGCCGCGAAGAAGAATTCCTGCGGGATGTGCTGCGCCCGGTCGCAGCGGTGAATTTCCGTGGGGCGCTGGACAGCGACGGCTGGCCGGTGGCGATTGAAGCGGTGAGCGCCACGGAGGGACCGACCGAGGCCCTGGCGGGCAAGCAGGGCGAGAAGCTCGACCCGACGGCCCTTGAGGGACTGTCCGGCAAGTCCTATGCGATTCCCAACAAGCGTATCGCGCAGATCTATGTGAAGGGCCCGGTGATGCTGGGCTACTGGCGTTCGGTGGGCAATTCGCTGAATGACTTTTTCTACGAATCCTTCCTGGATGAACTGGCCGACAAGGGTGGCAAGGACCCGTTCGAGTTGCGCCTGCATCTGTTGCGGGATAACCAGCGGCTGACCACCCTGCTGAAGGCGGTGGGCGAGTTGTCGGGTGGCTGGAAACGTGGGCCGTTTGTTGCCGAGGACGGCAGCAAGCGCGCACGCGGGGTGGCGATGGCGTCACCGTTCGGCACCCAGACGGCGGTGATTGCCGAGGTGTCGATCGAGAACGGCCAGGTCAAGGTGCACGACATCTGGCAGGCAATCGACCCGGGCAGCATCGTCAACCCGGCGATTGTCGAGGCGCAGGTGAATGGGGCAGTGTCGCTGGGCTTGTCCCAGGTGCTGTTGGAGGAAGCGGTGTATGTGGACGGCTTGCCTCGGGCGCGTAACTACGATTTGTACCCGGTGCTGCCGCCTTCGCGGATGGCCCGGGTGCACGTGCGCGTGATCGAGAGCGGGGAAAAAATGGGCGGTATTGGCGAACCGCCGCTGCCCGCCGTGGCGCCTGCCGTGGCCAACGCCGTCGCGGCGTTGACCGGGCAGCGCGTTCGCAGCATGCCGTTAAGCCGCCACTCCTTCACCTGACCGGGGCCTGAGCACTTATGAACAACCGTCGATTCGCAAGAACCGTTGGCTGGCTGGCGCTGCCGTGCCTGGTCGCCGCAGGCCTGCTGGCCTGGTATGTCACCCGCGAGCCTGTCTCGCCGCTGGGGGCCGAGCCCGTCGCCACGGACCCGGCGCTGGTCGCCCGAGGCGAGTATGTCGCCCGGCTCAGCGACTGTGTGGCGTGCCACAGCGTGCCCAACGGCAAGCCCTTTGCCGGTGGCCTGGAAATGGCCACGCCGCTGGGGGCGATCCACGCCACCAACGTCACGCCAGACCCGGAAACCGGTATTGGCAGCTACAGCCTCGCCGACTTCGACCGCGCGGTGCGCCAGGGTGTCGCGCCGGGTGGGCGCCGCCTGTATCCGGCGATGCCGTATCCGTCCTATGCCAAGCTCAGCGATGATGATGTGCGCGCCCTGTACGCGTTCTTCATGAAGGGCGTGGCGCCGGTGCAGCAGGCCAATATCAAGAGTTCGATCCCGTGGCCATTGAATATGCGATGGCCGATCGCGCTGTGGAATGGCGTGTTTACCGACAGCAAGCCGTATGTCGCGAAGGCCGGGAAGGATGAACTGTGGAACCGGGGCGCCTACATCGTGCAGGGCCCGGGGCATTGCGGCAGTTGCCATACGCCACGGGGCCTGGCCTTCAACGAGAAGGCACTGGATGAAAGTGGCAAGCCGTACCTGGCCGGTGGCTTGCTCGACGGCTGGTACGCACCGAGCCTGCGGGATGATCCCAACACCGGCCTGGGGCGCTGGAGCGAGCCGGAAGTGGTGCAGTTCCTCAAGACCGGTCGCAACAAACATGCGGTGGTTTATGGCTCGATGACCGAGGCGTTCAACAACTCCACGCAGTTCATGAGCGACGATGACCTGGCGGCGATTGCACGCTATCTGCGGTCATTGCCGGGCGACGAGCAGCGCGACGGTGCGGCCTGGCAGTATCAGGCGGTGTCGGCTGCGCAACGCCTGGATGCGCCGGGTGCGCATACCTATGTGACCCGCTGCGCCTCGTGCCACGGGCTGGAAGGCAAAGGGCAACCGGACTGGATGCCGCCGCTGGCCGGCGCCACCTCCGCACTGGCCAAGGAGGACGCCTCGGCGATCAACATCACCCTCAATGGCTCGCAGCGCGTAGTGGCGGCCAACGTGGCGGACGCTTATCGCATGCCGGCGTTCCGTGAGCAGTTGTCGGACCAGGAGATTGCTGAAGTGCTGACGTTTGTGCGCGGCACTTGGGGCAATCAGGGTGGGGCGGTGGATGCCAAGGCGGTGGGCAAGTTGCGTGAGCACACGGGCCCGGCGAGCAGTAGCCCGATCATTCTGCAAATGCGCTGAGGGAAATGCGCCTTGTGAGGGAGGCGCTTTGTGTAGGAACTGCTTTATGTGGGAGCGGGCTTGCTCGCGAAAGCGGTGGGTCAGTGAAGAACTTGCTGACTGACACACCGCCTTCGCGAGCAAGCCCGCTCCCACATGTTTAACCGCGTTTCGGCAGTTTCCAGTTGGGTCGGATGAAGTGGCAGGTGTAGCCATTCGGAATCCGCTCCAGGTAATCCTGATGCTCCGGCTCCGCCTCCCAGAACGGCCCCGCCGGTTCGATCTCGGTGACGACACGGCCCGGCCACAGTTTTGAGGCGTCGACGTCGGCGGCGGTGTCTTCAGCGATGTCGCGTTGCTGTTCGCTCAGGTAATAAATCGCCGAACGGTAGCTGGGGCCCAGGTCGTTGCCCTGGCGGTTGGGCGTGCTGGGGTCGTGGATCTGAAAAAAGAACTCGAGGATCTGCCGGTAAGTGATCACCGTCGGGTCGAAGACGATCTCGATGGCTTCGGCATGGTTGCCGTGGTTGCGATACGTGGCATTCGGCACATCGCCGCCGGTGTAGCCGACCCGCGTGTGCAGCACGCCGGGGTAGCGGCGCAGCAGGTCTTGCATGCCCCAGAAGCAGCCGCCGGCGAGCAGGGCGGTTTCGGTCGGGTTGGTCATGGTCTGTGCTTCCCCTTGTTGGATACCTCGCTAGTTATGGGGGCAGGTTGGACGATTCCAAGGTCGAGGGGCGCGCCTTCGATCGGCTTCGTCCGCGTTGCCCGCAGCGCCATCAACAGCGCCAACACGGGTGCCAGGGTAAACAGCGCGAACAGCCAGCGCGCGGCATGGGCGATGCCGCCATTGCCGGCCACTTCATTGATGCCCGCCATGTTCGAGATCACCCCCGCCAGCGCGGCGCCCATGGCCATGGCGAACAGTTGCAGGGTGGTGATCGACGAAGCGGCCGTGTCCTTGTCCTGTTCTGAAGCCACTTGCAGGATGCGCGTCAGCAGGTGCGGCCAACCCAGGCCGATGCCGAACCCCACCAGGAACAGCCCCAGGCAGATAGGGGCCAGCAATGTCCATTCGCCCTGGCTGGCGATGGGCGTAGTGATCGCCAGCATCATCAAGCCCGCCACGATAAACAGCGGCCCCGCGATGATGGCGCGATGTGGACCGCGGCCGGTCCAGCCGGAGCTGATGATTTCCGAGACCGTCCAGCCGGCCGCCATCAGCGCGGCCATGTAACCGGCGATCAGCGGCGACTGGCCATGCAAGTGCTGCAGAAAGTACGGCATGAAGATCTCGCTGCTCATGCCGATCACCAACAGGCAGGTGGTCGCATAAAGCGCGCAGAGCGGGGTGCTGAACTTCAATGCATCCCGGGGCAAAAGACGCACGGTGGCGCTGGACTCCTTGCGGATCAACAGCACCACCAGCACGACGCAGGTGGCGATACCCAACAGGTTCCAGCTCGGCAGCGCCGAGACGCTGCCGGCACACACCGCCAGCACCGCGCCCGCCAGCAGCACCAGTTGCGGCACCGGCAAGCGGGTGGTAGCGGCCGCCGTGGTGTCGCGTGGGGGCAGGGCGCGGCTGGTGAGTACCATGTACGCCAGGCTCACCGGCACCATCGAGCCGAAGGCCAGGCGCCACGCGTCCATCTCGGCAAACACACCACCCACCGCCGGCCCGACGAGCGTCGCCACGCCCCACATCCCCGACACCAGTGCCATTGCGCGCGGCCACAGGCGCTCTTCGAACACCAGTTGGATCATCGAGTAACACAGGGCCAGCAAGACCCCGCCGCCCAACCCCTGGATGGAGCGCCCCGCGAGCATCACCGGCATGTTCGGCGCCAGGGCACAGATCAGCACGCCTACCATGAACACCAGTGTGGCCAGCGCATACGCCAGCCGTGGACCGGTGCGTTGCAACAGCTTGGAGGTGAGGGCGGAACCGAGGATCGAGGCCACCACGTACAGTGTGGTGCTCCACGCATAAAGCGCCAGGCCGCCGATTTCGGCCACCACCGACGGCAGGATGGTGGTGGCGATATAGGTGTTGGTGGCATACAGCGCGATGCCGCCTGAAAGGGCAATGGAGCGCGTGGCGTTCTTGCCGCTAAGCAACTCGCCCCAACTGCTGTCTTGGGTTTGCATCAACGATTCCTTGTAATGCGTTCGCGGTATGGAAGCCGGCGAAGGGCATAAGCGTCAGGCTTGAGGTAATTAACCAAGCAATTGCTTTTAATATTGCGTTGAGGCGAATTATTTTGCAAGGAATGACTTGTCAGGTGGCTGAGTCGCTATGGCAGTCGAGGCGGAGCGTGAGACGCGCGGTTTCCCACGGCCGGCAGCACTTCACACCATCAGTTTCCGGCTGAACTTGGTTTCCATCACGATATGCGAAGCGGTGTGCGCCACCCCTTTGATCATGTTGATCCTGATGAGCTCGGCATTGAGTTCGCTCAGGGTGGCGGTGGCCAGGTGAATGATGAAATCGGACTCTCCCGAGACCGCGTAAACGGCCTGCACCGCTTCCATCCTGCGCAGCGAGGTCATCACATCGGTGTAGCTCTTGTTGGTGCAGGAGGTCATGGTAAAGCAGGTCACCGTCTGCTGAAGCCGGTCCTGGTCGATGCGCACGCTGTAGCCGGTGATGACGCCGGCCTTTTCCAGGCGGGTAATCCGCTCCTGCACCGCAGAGCGCGAGACCCCGAGCTTGCGGGCCAATGACGCGGTGGGTTCGCGTGCGTTGGCTTGCAGCAGGCCAAGCAATTGCCTGTCCTTGTCGGTGAGGTTAAACAGTGGACCGGGATTCTGCGTATCCATGGACACGTCCTTGACCCTCGCTGGGGTTCAGTTTTTATGAGTCGCCCTGTGTTGCGAGCGCTTTTCCTGAAACATATCCATCATTTTCAGGCCGGCGTAAACCGTTTGTGCGGCCGCCGGGCCCAGGGGGCCGCCATTCCATTCCAGGCCGTAGGCATCGAACAGGCGGTAGCGATCGGTTTCGCCGCAGATCGCCTCGGCGATGACGCGTGCGCCGATCGGCGCGGTGTTCATACCATGGCCACCAAATGATGTACACGCCCACAATCCCTGCCCCAGCGGGCCAATGTGCGGCATCTTGTGCCGCGCATAACCCATCAACCCGGACCAGGCCTTGTCGATCCTGATGCCGCGCAATTGCGGATAAACGTCGAGGATATCCTGCGTCAGCAATTGCCCCAGGCGTTTCTCATCCTGCAGGTTGCGCGTGGTAATGCGGCCGCCCCAGAGCAGGCGGTCGCCCTCGACGATGCGGTAATAGTCCGAGGCCCGGCGGTTATCGCCCACGGCATCGGAGGTACAGACCGCCTCGGCCAGGCGATCGCCCAGGTGCTCGGTCAGCACTGCATAGGTCGCGATCGGCAGGAAGGCGCGGCGTAATTTGCCGAACTCAGGCCCCCCATAGCCGCCGCAGCAGTACACCACGTGGGCACAATCGACAGTGCCCTGATCGGTGATGACCCGGTGTCGCCCGTTGCGGCTTTCGACGGCGGTCATGGGCGAGCGTTCATGGATTTTGCCACCACTTTGCTCGATCAGTCGGGCCAGGCCGAGGCAATAGTTCAAGGGGTGGAAGTGAAAGCCATGGTTGTCGCGCAGCGCCTGGAAATACCGCTCGGTCTTGAGCTTTTCGCGCACCGCCTGGCGATCCAGGTAGTCGAGGTGAAAGTCGAAATCCGCGGCCATTTTGTCCCGCACGCGCTGCAGGTTGTCGCCATCTTCGTAGCGCACCACACTCAGTTTCCCCGGGGTTGGCGTGCAGCCGGGCAACTGATGACCGGCGATCATGCCGCGAACAATTTCGACGCCCTCAAGCGACAGTTTGAACAGCGCGGCGGCCGTCGGTTTGCCGCAGCGTCGCTCGATGGCGGCCAACCCTTCGGACCAGCCCTGGAGCACGAAGCCACCGTTGCGCCCCGACGCTCCCCAGGCCACGCGACCGGCATCCAGCAGCACCACCGACTGCCCGCGGGAGACCAGCTCCCACGCCGTGCTCAGCCCCGCCAGCCCGGCGCCGATCACGCACACATCGGCCTGGGCGTTGCCACACAGCGCCTGGCGTTCAGTCGTGTCGCGCATCGTGGCGGTGTAGTAATTGTTGTTATAGGTGTACATGAAGTCGGTCGTCCTTTTTTCGCGGCGCAGGCATACAGCGCGCCGCGTCGGGGACGGGGCGCCTGTACGGCCTGTGGGGGTTTTTACTGCACCTGGGTGAGGTCGGCGCCGTACCATTTCTCTGACAATTGCTTGAGCGTGCCATCGGCTTTCATGTCGGCGACGATCTTGGTCAGCGCGCTGTTGAACGCCTCATCGCCTTTGTCCACGGCGATGGCCAGGGGTTCGTAGTAGGCGGGTTTGCCTTCCACCCTGACGATGGGGTAGCCATTCTTGACGGCGGCGACGATGGTGGGCAGGGCGGACAGGGTTGCGTTCAGCCGCACCCCGTCTCCCATGCGCAGGTCATCCAGCGGGCCCATGCTGTCGCCGTACGTGCGAACCTCGCCGGGGGTGACTTCGTAAGTGAACGGCGGCACGTCGGCGGCGTCGATCTTGAGGCGGCGGTTGATATAGTCCTCCGAAGTCGTACCGGCTTCGACGCCGATGATCTTGCCGTTCAGGTCCGCCACTTTGGTCTCGGCCGCGTCCTTGTGCACCGCGAATACATACGGGGTGTAGTAGTAGATCGCGGGGAAGTCGAGCACCCGGGTGCGCTCGGTGGTAGGCGTCATGGAGCCGACCGACAGGTCCCAGCGGCTCGACCAGCGCCCGGCGGTGATGATCCCGTATTCGGGCGTCACGAAGTCGACTTTGCTGCCCAGGCGTTTGCCGATTTCGCTGGCGACGTCGATATCGAAGCCTTGCAGCTTATTGTCCGGGCCCAGGAACGATTGCGGTGGCCAGTTGGCCGAGGTGGCCACCTTGATCACCTTGGTTTCATGGATGCGGTCGAGGGTCGAGCCCGCCCAGGCCGCGCCTGTGAGGCTGGTGAGGGCGGTGGCGACAGCGGCTGCGGTGAAGAAGCGAGTGAACGAGATCATGGGTAAGCCTCCAGTATCTTGAGTGCGGTGCCTGTTGTTTTTATCGGTGACTTCGCAAGGTTCGACGGTGCTGCTCAGTGGCTGAGAATCTGCGACAGGAATTCCCGGGCACGCTCGTGCTGCGGGTTGTCAAAAAACTCGGTGGGTTTGGCTTGCTCGATGATGCAGCCCTGGTCCATGAAGATGATCCGGTCGGCCACCCGCCGGGCGAATCCCATCTCGTGGGTGACGCAGACCATGGTGATGCCGTCCTGGGCCAGTTCGCCCATCACGTCCAGCACTTCCTTGACCATCTCGGGGTCAAGGGCCGACGTGGGCTCGTCGAACAGCATGATGCGCGGGCGCATGCACAAGGCCCGGGCAATGGCGACGCGCTGCTGCTGGCCGCCCGAGAGCTGGCTGGGGTATTTGTCGGCCTGGTTCCCGATGCGCACCCGATCCAGGTATTCATAGGCCAGTTCGCGGGCCTGGGGCTCGCTGAGCTTGCTCACCAGACGCGGTCCCACCATGAGGTTCTCCAGCACCGTCATGTGCGGGAACAGGTTGAACTGCTGGAACACCATGCCGACCTGGCGCCGTATGCCCGCCACGCAGGCGGCATCACGGGTCAACTCGGTGCCCTCGATGAACACGTGGCCTTTCTGGAAGTCTTCCAGCAGGTTCAGGCAGCGAATCAACGTGGACTTGCCGGAGCCCGACGGCCCGCAGACCACCACGATTTCACCGCTGGCAATGTGCAGGTCGATGCCCTTGAGCACATAAAAATCGCCATACCATTTATGCATGTCCTGGATCGATATTGCAGGGTATGGAGCAGGGACTATTGAGGGCTGATTCATCGTCATGCTCCTGGTTCAGCGATGGGCGCGGTTGAAGTGCTTTTCCAGGCGGGCCTGGACGGTTTCCAGCACGATCGACAGCAGCCAATACAGCACGGCGGCGGTGATCAGCATTTCCAGGTGCCGGAACTCGGCGCGTCCCTGGGTTCGTGCCAGGAACATCAGCTCCCAGACGCCGATCACCGACACCAGCGAACTGTCCTTGAGCATCGAGATGAACTGGTTGCCCGTTGGCGGAATGATCAGGCGCATGGACTGCGGGAGAATCACCCGGGTCATCGTCTGGAACGGGTTCAGGCCAATCGCCCGCGAGGCTTCCCACTGGCCCCGCGAGATGCTGCTGATACCGGCGCGGAAGATCTCCGTCATGTAGGCGCCATAACACAGCGAGAGCGCCAGGATCCCGGCTGGAACCGCGCCGACGACATAGCCCAGTTGAGGGATGCCCAGGTAAATCAGATAGATCTGGATCAGCAGCGGAACGCCGCGGAAAAACGAGGTGTAGAAGCTCGCAATCGCAATCGCGAAGCCGTTGGAAGACAAGCGCGCGGTGGCGCCCAGCAGCGCCAGGACGAACGCAATCGCAATCGAAATCGCCGACACGTAGACGGTCGTGAACACCCCCTGGGTGATCATGAAGCCGATTTTGGTCGCGATGAAACTGTAGGAAAGGTTGAAGGTGTCGAAGAACAACAGGAACAGCACCAGCAACTCGCACCAGACCGTGATGATCTGCGCGCGCAAGGGAAAGCGGCCAAGGATGAACAGGTTCAGCACCACCGTCAGGGTGAACGTGCCGCCCACTGCAATATCTCGTGCCAGTGGTGCCTTCAGGTCGAGAACGATGGGGCCCATCAAGTGGGAGAGGCGGCCTTCACCGACGCCGCAGGCGAGCGTGATGATGAAAATCACCACGGCCACCGCGCCCATGAATACCGCGCTGTCCGTTATGCGGGTCTTGACGATATGGTCTCTGTACATGGCTTACACGCCCCGGGGTGAGCCCCTTTATTGTTGTAAGCCCATTATGGGTTGACGAAATGCCGGGCGGCACCCTGCGGATTGTTGGGATTTGCGGTTTTTATGAGCGTATGAGGGGAGGGGAGCCGTACATATGCCGGACGGAGTCATCAGGCTTTCGCCAGCAATCATTTCGCGCCAGACTCATGGGCATTCATCGCCCCAAGGTAGCCACCATGATTTCCCATGTGTTTTTAGGTACAGGTGATTTTGATCGGGCTTTTGCTTTCTATTCGAAGGTGATGGCTGAGTTGGGCCTCAGGTTGAAATTTTGCGATGCGGATAAACCGTGGGCCGGTTGGGTGGCTGAAACCGAACCTCGCCCGATCTTCGTCATTGGGGCGCCATTTGATGGCAAACCGAGTGCACCTGGGAATGGGCAGATGGTGGGGCTTCTTGCACCCAGTCGGGAAGCGGTTAGAAGAAGTTATACAGCGGCGTTGGCGCTCGGCGGGATATGTGAAGGAGAGCCTGGATTAAGGCCTCACTACCACCCCGATTATTACGGCGCGTATTTTCGAGATACTGATGGCAACAAGCTGTGCGTGTGCTGCCATGATCCACAAGCAAATTACCCTCGGTGAGGGTGAGTTGAACGAGCAAAAGCTGAGGCTGGGAACGCTGAACAGGGCTGAGGGCGTTGGGGCGGGTTTGGAACTGGGATTGAGGTAGTGATCCATGGCGCGCTGGGCGGCCTGGTGGAGTTTTGGATCGGAAGTTCCCGGAGGATTAGGGGTAACCTTGAACATTGTCTGGATGCTCCATTTTGGCCCCCGCCTTATCGCTACTAAACGAAAGGTGGCAGCTGTGTGCAGGTTAGTAGAGCGGATATTCCAGACAAAACCGGCGCGCCCGAGGGCGCCCTGCACACAGCCACCATTAAGCACAGACAAAGACGTCTGACAGATGATGCTTATGCACATTGCCTAGAATACTTCGGGCTACTAAACCCGATCACTGAGGTTTCAGCGACCGAGCAACCTTAGAGCCCCATACCCAAGCGCACAAGCCGGCGGATTCTGACGCAACTGTAGGCAATGGAGCAAGGCACCTCACGGCTTGCTATAGGCCATGTACTCATTCTGCAAGACAATATGGTCGGCCACGTACTTCGCATCATGCCAAACCCCGTAGATAAACGAAGACGCGCGGTTCACCAGGTTCGGCAAACCCAAAAAGTAAATTCCGCTTTCCGCCGAAATCCCGCGCT
Organism: Pseudomonas sp. C8002; assembly: GCF_013385765.1. Taxonomy (NCBI): domain Bacteria; kingdom Pseudomonadati; phylum Pseudomonadota; class Gammaproteobacteria; order Pseudomonadales; family Pseudomonadaceae; genus Pseudomonas; species Pseudomonas sp. C8002. The sequence goes on along the minus strand of NZ_JACAPJ010000007.1, from coordinate 456,410 downwards.
TATGGAAAGGCTCACCTTTCTCGTCGAACGCATTCACTTTCAACCAACTGAAATCAAAACTGAAACCCGTGGCCCACAGAATCGTGGTCACACCAGCCTCAGCCAAATCCAGGCTCAGGATCGGATTCACCAGGCACTCCGGGTCAGCCAACAATTCCCACGCTTCCGACTCCGGCTCAAACGGCAGGCCGTTCTGCTCGATATAGGCGTCGGCATCCCGCAGCACATCAAAGTAGGCACGGTCACCTTCAGCCACGTTAGCCGCCAGGCCGGGCTCAAACTCCATCACGCCTTCATTCCACGACCGAGTAACACCCACCAGCGTAATGCCCATGTGCGCCAGGCGGCGGAAGTCGACGGTCTTGCCGCCTTCATAGCCACTGACGGCAAACGCCACATGCTTCTTCTTCGGCTGGATTTTGACCTCGTCCCACAAGCCCAGCGCGCCCAGCCACCAGCAGTAATCACGGCCACGATACGAGCGAGGAGGGCGATAGTGTTCGCCCACCGAGAGGTACACGGTCTTGCCGGCCTTTTGCAGTTCCTCGGCAATTTGTGAACCCGATGCGCCAGCGCCCACCACCAACACAGCACCCTCGGCCAACTGGCCGGGATTCTTGTAGGCCGAGGAGTGCAGCTGTTGAACCGTGGCGTGTGCGGGCACCAGATTCGGAATGGACGGACGTTGAAACGGGCCTGTCGCCGCAACAACGTTGGTGGCCTCGATCACACCCGCCGAGGTGGTCACCTTGAACCCGGGGCGACCCACGTGGCGTTCCACTTGCTGCACTTCAACCCCGGTGCGCACCGGAGCCTTCAGCATGTTCACGTACTCTTCAAAGTAGGCCGCCATGCGCTCTTTCGGCGGGAAGCTCTCGGGGGAAATGCCTTCGAATTTCATGCCGGGAAAACGGTCGTGCCAGGCCGGGCCGTTGGCGACCAGCGAGTCCCAGCGCTCGGACCGCCAGCGCTCGGCGATGCGGTTACGCTCCAGCACGATGTGCGGCACGCCCATGAGTGACAGATGCTCGCTCATGGCGACCCCCGCCTGGCCTGCGCCCACCACCAGGGTGTTGATCTTTTCAACTGACATGTGAGCTTCCTAAAGATAAGCGACCATCGACCGGTATCAGTGTGATCAAGCAACCGCCAGCCGGAAATTATGCTTTTTGAACGTAGAGGTTAGGCAAAACCAAAGCCCTTCAATCGGCCTCCAGCAGCTCGGCCACCGCCGTCAGGGCCAGGCGGTAGCCCAGCGCGCCGAGGCCTGCGATCACGCCGGTGGCGGCTTTGGACACATAGGAGTGATGACGGAAAGCCTCGCGCTTCCAGATGTTGCTCATGTGCGCTTCGATGATCGGGCCGTCGAACGCCAGCAGCGCATCGAGAATCGGCACCGAGCTGTAGGTCAGGCCGGCGGCGTTGATGATCACCGCGTCGGCGTTGAGCCGGGCCTCCTGAATCCAGTCCACCAGCACCCCTTCATGGTTGCTCTGGCGAAAATCCAGGGTCAGGCCCAGTTCGATAGCGTGGCGCTGGCAGCACGCTTCGATGCTGGCGAAGCTTTCGCTGCCGTAGGTGCCGTTCTTGTCCAGACCGTACAGGTTGGCGTTGGGGCCGTTGAGGAAATACACAGTGCGGGGCATGGCAAGCTCCAGGTGGCTCATGGTTGCTGGTTGGGGTTCCAGTCATCCGGCACCACCGCAATCACATCGATCTCCATCAACCACTCCGGCTGGCCCAGACCCGAAATCACCAGGCCGGTGGAGATCGGGAACACGCCCTTGAGCCATTTGCCGACCTCCTGGTACACCGGTTCGCGGTAGCGCGGGTCGATCAGGTAGGTGGTGGTCTTCACGATGTGCGACAAATCGGAACCGGCTTCCTCCAGCAGTTGCTTGACGTTTTTCATTGCCTGTTCGGCTTGCGCGCGCGGGTCGCCGAGGCCGATCAGGTTGCCGTCGAAGTCCGTGCCGATCTGGCCACGTACATAAATGGTATTGCCGGCGCGCACGGCCTGGCACAGGTCGTTGTCCAGCGCCTGGTTGGGGTAGGTCTGCTTGGTGTTGAACATGCGGATACGGGTATGGGTGGGCATTGCTGGCAACTCATGAGGCGCGGAATAAATCCAGCTTCACATTGGCCTCGCCCGCGCGAAACCAGCATTTGCGCGAGGTAATGCTTAGGCAAAACCGAAGCGCCATCCGCCGGCGTCAGCGTCGGGCTAAAACAGCAATCGGCATGAACCATGCAACGCTGTGTTTGAGGCAGGCGGCGCCGGCTTGGCGTCAGCTTATTGATGATGTGGAGGCGTGATGCTCAGTCGTATTACCCAGCGCCAACTGGAATATTTCGTGGCTTCCGGTGAGGCAGGCAGCATCAGTGCGGCGTCTGAGCGCATTCATGTGTCGTCGCCGTCTATCTCGGCTGCGATCACCCACATGGAGGCCGAGTTGGGCATCCAGCTGTTTGTGCGGCATCACGCCCAGGGCATTTCCCTCACGGCAGTGGGGCGCCAGGTGATGCAGGAGGCCAAGCTGATCCTGGAGCAGATGACCAACCTCTACACCATCGCTTCCGAGTCGCTGAACACCGTGCGCGGACCGCTGCGGGTGGGTTGCCTGGAGTGGCTGGCGCCGATGATCACCCCTGAGCTGGTGTTTGGTTTTGGCCGCGCGTTTCCAGGTGTACGCCTCACGCAAGTGGAGGGCAACCACGAGGAAATGCTGGAAAAACTGCGCAGCGCCGAGATCGATATCGCCCTGACCTACGACCTGGTGACCAGTGACGACATCGCCTTCCAGCCGCTGGCGCAATTACCGCCGTATGTGATGGTGGGTGAGTACCACCCGCTCGCAAGCCTGTCGGCGGTGAGCATGCTCGACCTTGAGGATTACCCGGTGGTGCTGCTGGACACGCCCTGGAGTCGGGAATATTTCCTCAGCTTCTTTATGCAGGCCGGTACCACACCGAACATCATCATGCGCTCCAGCAACCTTGAAACCGTGCGCTCGATGGTTGCCAATGGCATCGGCTATTCCTTCGCGAATGCCCGGCCCAAAGCCAATCTTTCCCAGGACGGCAAGCGCTTGATCCGCCTGCGCTTGTCCGGCCCGCACCGGCCCATGCAGCTGGGCTATGCCACGGCGAGCAATACCCAATTGTCCCGCGTCGTGTCGGCGTTTGCCGAGCGTTGCCGCATGTTCGTTTCAGACCAGTACATCCCGGGCATGGCGGCCCCGAGCTTTTTTGATGCCCATGCGGTGCGCACCCTGAACGGCGTGGGCTGAGCCGCGTGCTTTCCTGCTTTTCTGTGGGAGCTGGCTTGCCTGCGATGCAGGCACCTCGGTCTTCCAGGTACACCGGGGCGATGCTATCGCAGGCAAGCCAGCTCCCACAGGGGATCGCGTTTGCTTCGCACCAAGATGTGGCGCTGATTGCCTGATGGGCGAGGTGTCGCCCCATTAAGAGACAGGCTGTTTTACCAGTCCAGTCGTCACCCAGGGAACGGTGACGCTGCGTAGGTTCTCCCTACCCAATAGGCCGGCTTTTACGAATTGACCCCAAGGGCCTCTCCCCACGAATCTCAGTCCATCGGTGCAGATCAGGGTTCGACCTTCACGTTGAGCATTCGGTGGGCATTTTCATTTTTTTGTCGAGCACAGTGACGATGACTTTCAACTGGAATTACATGTTTGGTTTGCTGGCCGATGCCGAGTTCTGGCGGGCGACATGGACGGTCATCCAGCTCAGTTCGTTGACATGGGTCCTGAGTATCGCGCTGGGCTTCCTGCTGGCCCTGGCCAAGCAGTCAAAGCACGCGCTGATTAGCCTGCCGGCGCGTGGCTATATCTGGTTGTTCCGCAGCCTGCCGCTGCTGGTGCTGCTGATCTTCATCTACAACCTGCCACAGGCGATTCCCGCCACGTCGGTGATTCTGGCGGACCCGTTCTGGGCCGGCCTGCTGGCGCTGGTGATCTGCGAAACCGCCTATGTCGCTGAGATTCACCGGGGCGGCCTGCTGTCGATTCCCAAAGGTCAGGGCGAGGCCGCGCGGGCACTGGGGCTGAAGTTTTTCGGGATCCAGTGGCGGGTGGTGATCCCGCAGGCATTGCGGGTGGCGCTGCCGTCGCTGGCCAACGAATACATCTCCATCGTCAAGCTGACCTCGTTGGTGTCGGTGATTTCGCTGACCGAGATCCTGATGGTCGGCCAGCGCCTGTATTCGCAGAATTTCCTGGTGATCGAGACGATGGCGGCGGTGGCTTTTTTCTACGTGTTCATCGTCACGGTGTTCGACTTCCTGCTCAAACGGCTCGAGCGTTTTCTCGACGTCAATCAACGCAACGTGTCCCGGGTACCTGATGCCGAGGTGCTGGCGCTGGCGACCCGACAGCACGTCGCCCTGCAACGCCCTGTCAGTACCGAAGGCCCGGCGCTGCAGGCCAGCCGGCTGCACAAGGCCTACAACGATGTAGAGGTACTGGGCTCGGTCAACCTGCAGATCCAGCCCGGCGAAGTAGTGTCGGTGATCGGGCCTTCGGGCTCCGGAAAAACCACCCTGATTCGCCTGCTCAACGGTCTTGAGCAACTGGACAACGGCGAGATCCAGATCAACGGCCAACCCTTTATTCACCTGAACAAAGTCGGCGCGCAGAAGCCGCAGTATGTCGAGCACGCCGAGCATCGCCTGAACATCGGCATGGTGTTCCAGAGCTTCAATCTATTCCCGCATCTGAGCGTGCTCGACAACTTGCTGATGGCGCCGAAGTACCACCACCTCGGCAAGCTGGATGAGCTGAAGCAACAAGCCTACGCGCTGCTGCACAAGGTTGGCATGCTCGATCACGCCTGGAAGTACCCGCATCAGCTTTCCGGTGGCCAACAGCAGCGCGTGGCCATCGCCCGCGCCCTGATGATGCGCCCGCAAATCATGCTGTTTGACGAGCCCACCTCGGCCCTGGACCCGGAAAAAGTCAACGAAGTCCTGCAGGTCATCGAGGCCCTGGCCCAGGAAGGCATCACCATGGTGATCGTCACCCATGAGATGAATTTCGCGTTCAAGGTCTCCGACCGGATCGTGTTCATGGAGAGAGGCCGTGTGGTGTGCGACGACACGCCGCAGGCGCTGCGCAGCGGCGAAAACCCACGTGTGGAGGCGTTCCTCAAGGACGTCTCGCTGGCGTAACCCCTTTAACGTTCGAGCGACAAGAGAGCCACAACATGATCGAGCAAGCGCAAATTGAACAGTTTCACCGGGACGGTTTTCTGGTGGTGCAAGACGTGCTGTCGGCTGAAGAAGTCGCCGCGTTGCAGCACGACTTCGACCAGTGGGTAGAAGACAGCCGCAGCCACGAACAGGGCTGGGGTGAAACGGCAGATGGCCGTGCGCGTTTCGACCTGGAAGGCGACCATCGCCCGGATCATCCCTCGCTGCGCCGAGTGAGTTCGCCCACCGAAATTTCGCCGGCATACCAGCGTGTGGCGTTGCATTCGCGGATGGCAGCGATCTCCGCGCAACTGATCGGGGGCGGCGGCACGCGTTTTCATCACAGCAAGATCAACTCGAAACTGCCCCACACCGCCACGCAGGTGAAGTGGCACCAGGACTTCCTGTTCACGCCCCACAGCAATGACGACATCGTCACGGCCTTGCTGATGGTCAGTGAAGTCACACCGCAGAATGGCCCGTTGAATGTGATTCCCGGCAGCCACAAAGGCCCGTTGTGGTCCCACTGGCGCGACCAGCGTTTCACCGGTTCGGTGGACGACACGGTGGTCGACGACCTGTGCCACGACCCGGTCGCCTGTTATGGCCCGGCCGGTTCCGTGTGCTTCATGCACACCCGTCTTTTGCACGCTTCAAGCCCTAACGAGACCGAACTGCCGCGCACCCTGTTCATCAGCGTCTACGCCGCTGAAGACGCGCTTCCATTCGGCGAAAACCCGCTGCCCAGCGCGCACGCCGGCCTGATAGTGGCCGGTGAAGAAAGTGGGCTGGTGCGTTCCACGGAAAACCACCTGCGCTTGCCGCAGAAGCCCCGTGGCGCCTCTTTCTTTGTGCAACAGGCCGGCCAGGATTCAGTCACTGCCTAACCTTCTTCTCACCTTGCAGGGTATTACCATGACAGCGTTTCAGATGATTGCTCGCCCTATTGCCGTGTGCCTGCTGGGCGCTGCGGTTGCAATGACGTCGTTGGCGGCTTCGGCTTTCCAGAAAGACGGGAAAATCGTCGCAGGTTCCGATGTGACCTTCTTTCCCTATGAATACATGGATAACAACAAGCCCGCCGGCTTTGATATCGAATTCATGGATGGCCTGGCCAAGACCATGGGGCGCACCGTCGAGACCCTCGACACGCGCTTTCCCAACCTGATCACCGGCCTGCAGGCGGGGCGATTCGACGTGACCAACTCTTCGATGTACATCACCGCCGAACGGGTGAAAGTCATCGATATGATTCCCTACCTGAAAAGCGGTGAGTCGATCCTGACGCTCAAGGGCAGCGACTTCCAGCCCAAGACCCCTGAAGAGTTCTGCGGCCACAAGATCGGCTCGATGGGCGCCACCTCCTGGCTGGCGCAGATGCACAAGCTGTCGGATGAGTACTGTGTGAAGAAAGGACTGAAGCCGATCGCGATCAGCGAGTACAGTACCGACCCGCAAACCACCCAGGCCTTGCTGGCTCATGCTGTTGAAGCGCAGATCACCGATGCGGCCGTGGCCCGTGGCGCAGTGGAAAAACTCGGCGGGCGCGTGGTGATTTCTTCCGATACCTTGATCTACCCGGTGTTGAACGGCGTTGGTGTGAAGAAGGGCAATGACGAGGTCAAGAACGCCTTGATCGAAGGCATCAAGAAGTTCAGCGCCACCCCTGAATACGCCGCCTTGCTCAAGAAATACAACTTCCAGGCGCCTACCGATGCCGACATCGCCGAGCTGATGCCGAAGTCCTGACCGGAAACTGTTCACTTAAGGAACACGCCATACCTGTGGCGAGCGAGCTTGCTCACTACAGATTATGGGGTACTTGTCCTGCGGAGAAAGCTACATGGCGTTATCACTTGAAGAGCAAACCCGCATCGACCTGGCGGCAACTTTCCGCATCGTTGCGCACCTTGGCATGCATGAGGCAGTGGCCAACCATTTCAGCGCGGCGGTGTCGGCCGACGGCAAACAGTTCCTGCTCAACCCGAAGTGGAAGCACTTCTCGCGTATCCGCGCCAGTGACATGCTGCTGTTGAATGCCGACGACGCCGGCGGTGCCGATCATCCGGAGGTAGACGCTACCGCCTGGTCGATCCACGGGCAGATTCACCGGCTGTTGCCGCAAACCCGCGCCGTGCTGCACCTGCACCCGGTGTACACCACGGCGGTAGCCTGCCTGGCCAAGCCGCATATCCCTGCGATCGACCAGAACACCGCGCGCTATTTCAATCGCGTGGCGGTGGACGAGCTGTACGGTGGCATGGCCGACACCGAGGCCGAGGGCGAGCGCCTCGCCGGTTTGCTGGATGGCAAGAGCCGCTTGTTGATGGGCAACCATGGGGTGATGGTCACAGCCACCTCCATCGGCGAAGCATTCGATGATATCTGGACCCTGGAGCGCGCCTGCCAGATCCTCGTCACGGCGTGGTCCACCGGCCAGCCGCTGCGGATACTGTCTGACGAAGTGGCTGAAAAGACCGCGCGGGGATGGGAAGGCATCACGGATTTCTCGCAACGGCATTTTGAAGAAATGAAGCAGTTGATGATCGACGCCGACCCTTCGTTGCTCGACTGATTTCACCCCTCACAGGCAGGAACTCCCATGACCTTTTCGGTTGTCGCCCGCTGTGCCGAAACCGGCCAGTTGGGTATCGCTATCAGCTCGTCGAGCATTGCCGTGGGCGCCCGTTGCCCGTGGCTGCGCCCCGGCGTGGGCGCGGTGGCGTCGCAGAACATCACGTTGCCGGCCCTCGGCCCGCAAACCCTGGACCTTTTGGCCCAGGGCATGGCCCCGAGCGAGGCGCTGGCCACCGCGCTCACCCCGCAGAGCTGTAGCGAATATCGCCAGGTGACAGTGATCGATAGCACTGGCCGAACCGCACACTTCAGCGGCGCGCAGACCCTGGGCATCCACCACGCGGTCAGCGGCGAGCAATGCGTGGCGGCAGGGAACATGCTGGCGAATACCGGTGTGATCGAAGCCATGGTGCGCGCCTTCGAAGATACGCCCGGGCATCTCGCCGACCGGTTGCTCGCCTCCATGCAGGCGGGGGCGGCGGGAGGCGGCGAGGCGGGGCCAGTACATTCTGCCGCGCTGGTGGTGGTCGGTGACCACCTGTGGCCCATCGTCAACCTGCGGGTGGACTGGGCCGACGTGGATCCGATCGGCACCCTGGACCAACTCTGGCAGGCCTATCGCGGGCAAATGCAGGACTATATCGACCGCGCCATCAACCCGCAAAGCGCCCCTGGCTACGCGGTGCCGGGAGATGACCGATGAGCCGCAGCCGTGACCTGCTGGCGCACTTGGTCAGCTTTGACACCACCAGTTGCGAATCCAACCTCGCCCTGATCGACTTCGTGCGCAACTACTTGCAGCACCATGGCGTGAGCTGTGAATTGTTGTTCAACGAGCAAAAGAGCAAAGCCAATCTGTTGGCCACCATAGGTCCGGCGGAGGTGCCCGGTATCGTGCTTTCGGGCCATACCGACGTAGTACCTGTAGACGGTCAGTGCTGGAGCGTTGCGCCGTTTGAACTGACCGAGAAGGATGGCAAGCTGTACGGGCGTGGCACCGCCGACATGAAGGGCTACCTCGCCTGCGTGCTGGCCAGCGTACCGGCGCTGGTGCAGGCACCGCTGCGCATGCCGGTGCATATCGCGCTGTCTTACGATGAAGAGGTGGGCTGCCTGGGCGTGGGGTCGCTGATCGAAGCGTTCCATGCAAAAACCGTCAAGCCGTTACTGTGCGTGATCGGCGAACCGACCGAACTCAAGCCGGTGCTGGGCCACAAGGGCAAGCTGGCGATGCGTTGCGAGGTACATGGCGCGGCGTGCCATTCGGCGTATGCGCCGTCGGGTGTGAACGCCATCGAATATGCCGCGCTGTTGATCATCGAACTGGGCCGGCTCGGTGAAGAACTCAAGGCGCCGCAACATCACGACGGGAGTTTTGATCCGCCGTTCTCCACCGTGCAAACCGGCATGATTGCCGGTGGCAACGCCCTGAATATCGTCCCGCAAAACTGCAGCTTCGACTTCGAAGTGCGCTCACTGCCCGCACAGAATCTCTGGCACGTCGCGGACCAACTGCGGGGTTACGCCGAGCACACCTTATTGCCCGCGATGCAGGCGGTGAGCGGGCAGTGTGCAATCCACTTCAGTGAGCTGTCGAGTTACCCAGGGTTGTCGACATCAGCGCAGAGCCAGGCGGCTGAATGGGTTGCCGACTTCTGTGGCTCTCAGGCATACGGCACAGTGGCGTTCGGCAGCGAAGGCGGGCTGTTTGATCAGGCGGGCATTCCCACCGTGGTATGTGGACCGGGCAGCATGGACCAGGGGCACAAGCCTGACGAGTTCATCAGCGTTGCGCAGCTTGAGGCCTGTGACCGGATGCTGGAGAAAGTGTTGGTGTTTGCCAGTCGGCAATCCTGATTCAGCAAGCACCCATCCTGTGGCGAAGGAACTTGTTCCCGTTGGGCTTCGAAGCAGCCCTAAACCCTGCAATCGTATCGACCTGAAGGAACACCAGTGCCTGTTTTGGGGCCGCTTCGCAGCCCAGCGGGAGCAAGCTCCCTCGCCACAGGTTGTCGGCCGCCCTCACGCTTGCGGTATTGGTCAGACGGTTACCGTTCTGCCACCTGCGCTGAGTGCTTTCGCCCCATTTTCGCGCACGGCACAGCGTGTTTTGCACGACGTCCCGCCTATCCAGCGGGCCCGACAACAGCGGTCCGTTTCTTGCTAGAGCCAGCTTAATCAATGACATGGCATTTTGCCGTCAATCATTTCAAAGCTTGATTCGCTGTTGAGGCGAGTGGTTCTAGGAGTAGTCGGACATGCAAAGTGTGTTGTCGCCAGGTATCCGCCTGCTCGGACGTTTTGGATTCGCGCGCAAGTTCCAGATCCTGTTTTTCCTGTTCATGCTGCCCCTGGCGGGCAGCCTGTGGATGATCGCGCAGGAGTACCGCACCAAGCTGACGGTGATTTCCAATGAGCAATCCGGGGTGCGCGAACTGCTGGCGCTGGATGCCCTGGACGCCCAACTGACCGCCCAGCGCAACCTGGCGGCGCGCTGGAAAGCCGCCGACATCCTCCACGACCAGACACCCGCGGCCAAGGCAGCCATGACTGCGGTCGATACCAATTTCCCGCTGATCCTGCAAAGCGTGCAGGCCCTGGGCGAGGCCCTCAAAGCCCAGAACGCCCGCCCGGATACCCTTGCACGCTTTGAGGCATTGCAAGCCTCGGTCACCGGCATGGATTCCCAATCCCTGCGCACCGTGGGCTGGTGGCCGGATGGTTATGACCGCTTCACGTCTGCGCTGAGCGCGATGCAAACCCTGCGCGAACAGATCACCATGGACACCGGGTTGATCCTCGATCCGTGGCTTGAAACCTATTTGCTGATGCAGATTTCCACCCAGCAAACCCCCGACCTGATCGAGCGTATCGGGCGTATGGCGAGCGTCGGGCAGTCATCCATCGCATCGGGGCAGTTCACCCTGCAAAGCCGTTTGCAGATGCGTGATTTGCGCGGTCGCATCGGCGACGCAAGGGACCAGTTGGTCAAGGCCGCCGCATCCCTCAAGGCCAAGCAATACCCGGGGCTGCAAACCTGGATCGCGCAATACGACGACAGCTTGCAACTGCTGGACAACGAACTGAAGACCCTGGACGAAGGCGTGTTCGGCGGCACCATCAAGCTCGATACCACCGGCTTCGAACGCAGTGTGGATGGCATGCTTGGCGCCCTCGGCGCGTTACGTAAACAGTCGCTGACCTCGCTGGACGCGCGCCTGGGTTACTACCGCGAAAGCTCGCTCAAGCAATTCATCCCGGTGGCGGTGACGTTCAGCGTGCTGGCGCTGGCAGCCCTGTACCTGTTCGTGTGCTTGCAGGCATCGATTCGCCGCAGTGCCAGCGGCATCACCACCCTGGCCGAATCCCTGCGCGACGGTAATCTGTGCGTTGAAGTGGCGGTGGAAGGGCGCGATGAACTGGCGGCCATCAGCACGGCGCTCAACGTGGCGGTGGTGCAGTTGCGCACCAGCCTGCTGGGGGTCAATCACGAGACGCAGCAGTTGGGCTCTGCGGTGCTGACACTCAATTCGCAATCGGGCAGCACGCTGACCGAAGTGGAAGACCAGCAACAGCAGATCAGCCAGATTGCAGCGGCCGCCACACAGTTGGCCGCGACCTCCATGGGCGTCGCCAAGAGCTGCGAGCAGGCCTCCGGCAGCGCGCAGAAAACCCGGCAGATTGCCGAAGACAGCAGCCGCGACAGCCAGCGCACCACCGCGAGTATCCAGCAACTCAACCAGCGCTTGACCGACACCTCCGATGCATTGGAGCGCGTCAGCCAGCAGGGCCAGCAGATCCAGTCGGTGGTTGACACCATTCGGGGTATCGCCGAGCAGACCAACCTGCTGGCGCTGAACGCTGCCATCGAGGCTGCGCGGGCCGGTGAACAGGGCCGGGGATTTGCGGTGGTAGCCGATGAAGTGCGCAGCCTGTCGCAACGGACCCAGGCCTCCACGGCGCAGATCGCCGGCACGGTCGACAGTTTGCGCGCGACGGTGAGCCAGGCGGTCACCCTGATGGGCGTGGCCTGTGAGCAGGCGGTGACCGATGCCGAGTCCGTCACGGGCCTGGGCCATCGCCTGGGGGAGATCGCCAGCGCGGTGCAGAGCGTCACTGACACCCTGGCGCAGATCGCCACGGCGGTTGAGGAACAGGCAGCGACGGCGGATGAAGTGAGCGGCAATATCCAGCAGGTTGACCAGGCCGCCGGGCGCTTGCTCGACGGCGCGCGGGCGGTGAACCAGGCGGCGGATATGTTGAGCAAGGGCAGCCGGGCGTTGAGCGACAACACGGCGCGGTTCCAGCTGGGTTGAGGGCGGCCTACAGCGCAATGGATAGATGTTCTATCATGAGCATCTATTCATAAACGGTGAAGCAATGCCATGAGAGACCTGCCACCCACCTCGACATTGCGCGCCTTTGAGGTTGCCACACGCCACGCAACCTTCACCTCGGCTTCAGAAGAGTTGCATGTCACCCAGAGTGCCGTCAGCCATCAGCTCAAGCACCTTGAAGAACTCTGGGGATTGCAGTTGTTCCAGCGGGGCAAGTCACTCAGCCTGACGCCTGCCGGAGCAGCCCTTGCGCCGATCGTGCGCGAGTTTTTCATGAACCTTGAGGCGACACTCGCGGACCTGCGCGAGCAAAAGGGCAGGGTCCGGCTCAAGGTCAGTACCACCTATTCCTTCGCGCTGAAATGGCTGCTGCCCCGATTGCCGAGCCTGGCCCAACGGCACCCTGAAATATTGGTCACCCTGGACTCCAGCGACAAGATCATCAACTTCTCCAGTGCGGAGGCTGATGTTGCGATCCGCCTGGGCAACGGGAATTACCCGGCGCTGTATTCGGAGTTCCTGTTCCGCGAGCAGATTTTTCCGGTGGCCAGTCCCGATCTGTTGAAGCGCTTTGGCCGGCCAAACACCCCGGCCGAATTGCTGCGCTATCCCTTGCTGATGCGCGACGGCGCCGACCTGGTGCCGAAGTGGGAAGTATGGTTCCAGCACGTCGGGCTCGCGATTGCGCCGCTCAAGGAAAGTGTCAGGTTTGCGGACACCAACATGACGATAGAGGCGGCCTTGCTTGGCCAGGGCATTGCATTGGCGCGCAGTGGGCATGTGGAGTCAGAGCTGAGCGATGGCAGCCTGGTGAGGCTGTTCGATGTGCCGTTCCCGTCACCGGTCGCTTATTACTTTGTCTGCCCCAAAGGCATCGAGTCCCAGCCGCATATCGTCAGCTTTCGTGATTGGCTGATGCAGGACGCCGTAAACGCCGGACTGGCTTACGAATAAAGCATGAGGATTTGCTCATTCCTCAATGAGCAGACTTCGCTTCAGTTAAGGCGCCGGTTTGCTTAGGATGGGCGCATGCCTTATCCCATTATTCTCCTGGTCCTCTTCGCTGCCTTACTGCACGCCAGTTGGAATGCGCTGCTGCGTGGCGGCGCCGACCGACTCTGGTCGATGACGGTGATGTGCCTGGCGGTCGCTATCGCCAGTGGCGGCGTTGCGGTGTTCCTGGACCCTCCGGCGCCAGCCAGCTGGTTTTATGTGGTGCTGTCAGCGGTGCTGCACGTGGGCTACAACCTGTTCCTGGTGCGCAGCTACAAAGTCGGAGACCTGGGGCAGACCTATCCGATTTCACGGGGCTCCTCGCCGGTGCTGATCACCCTGGGTGCCGCCGTGTTTGCCGGGGAGAGTGTCTCGGCCAGCTCGCTTCTGGGCATTGCCCTGGTGTCGGGCGGCATCATTTCCCTGGCGTTCAGGGGGCGCCGGCTCGCCGTTCCCAGCCTGCCATACGCCCTGGGCACCGGCTGTTTCATTGCCGCCTACAGCGTGACAGACGGCATCGGCGCGCGCCTGTCGGGTGCGCCGATGGCCTATACGGTGTGGATGTGCGCCTTGTGGGGCGTGTTGATGCCGGGGGTGTATATCGGCCTGCGGGGCCCGAAAAGTCTGTTCAGCCTGCGGCCCGGGTTTTTCACGGCCTTCGCCGGTGGGCTGGTGTCGCTCCTGGCCTACGGAATCATTATCTATGCCATGGCCGGTGCGCCCATGGGCGCGGTCTCGGCCTTGCGCGAGACCAGCGTGCTGTTTGCGGCACTGATCGGCTATTTCTTCCTGGGCGAGACACTGACGGTCCGCAAGGTGCTGGCGTGCGTGGTGATTGCCACCGGCACCATCCTGATCGGCTGACAGCAGGCAAAGCATTTTCCACCACCACATGAAGGTTCGCGCAATGGATACCGTCCCGCAGGCACCGCTGATTCTGATAACAGGTGGAAGTCGTGGCGTTGGCGCCGCCACCGCGCGGCTGGCCGCCGCACAAGGTTATGACGTGGCGATCAGCTTCGTTTCCGATGAGTCTGCCGCCCTCGCGGTGGTGGCGGATGTAGAAGCGGCAGGGCGCCGGGCGTTGGCCGTACGCGCGGACAGCGCAGACCCGGAGCAGGTCGTCCAGTTATTTGCGGCGATAGATCGGACGTTCGGGCGCATCGATGTGCTGGTTAACAACGCCGGGATCAACGCGTTGCAGTCCCGGGTCGAAGACTTGCCGTTCGAGCGGATGCAGCGGATTTTCGCGGTCAACGCGATCGGGCCGATGCTGTGTGCCCAGCAAGCGGTGAAGCGCATGTCGTTTCGTCACCAGGGGCGGGGTGGTGCCGTGATCAATATCTCGTCGGCATCCGCCCGGCTGGGCAGCCCCAACGAATATGTCGACTACGCCGCATCAAAGGGGGCTCTCGAGACCTTCACCATCGGGTTTGCCAAGGAAGTGGCCAGGGAGGGAATACGCGTCAACTGCATCCGCCCGGGGCATATCTACACCGACATTCACGCCAGTGGCGGGGAGCCAGGGCGGGTTGATCGCGTGAAGGATTCGATCCCCATGGGCCGCGGCGGTCAGCCTGAAGAAGTGGCTCGGGCGATCCTGTGGCTGGCAGGCGCCGAGGCGTCCTTCATCACCGGTACGTTCCTGGACGTCACCGGCGGGAAATGAGCAGCAGGGCGTGGCACCGAGGTTTCCCTCGGTAGGCCACGCCCGGCATGCGTGCACTGGGTCAGCTGTTGAGCCTGACTTGCTCCTTCGCCAGCTTCACCACATTGTCCAGGGTAAAGCCGAACTTGGCCTGCAACTTGGACAGCGGTGCCGAGGCGCCAAAGCTGTTCATCACCACCTTGGCCCCGGTTTGCCCCACGTAGCGGTCCCAACCCAACGGGCCGGCCTGTTCCACCACCAGTCGTGCCTTCACTGCGGGTGGCAGCACGCTGTCGCGGTAGGCCTGGTCCTGTTCTTCGAACAGTTCCCAGCTCGGCATCGACACCACTTGCGCCGCCACGCCTTCAGTCTTCAGTTGCTCATAGGCTTCCACCGCCAGGCTGACTTCACTGCCGGTGGCCATCAGGATCACCTGGGGCTTATCGGCGCCGGCCAGCACATAAGCACCACGGGATGTACCCGTCGCCGCTGCGTATTTCGTGCGGTCCAGGGTCGGCAGGTTCTGCCGCGACAGCACCACGCAGGTTGGCCGATGGGTCTGGGCCAGGGCGATCTTCCAGGCTTCCAGGGTTTCATTAGCGTCGCCTGGGCGCAGGGTCAGCAAACCCGGCGTCGCCCGCAACTGGGTCAGGTGTTCGATGGGCTGGTGAGTGGGGCCGTCTTCGCCGACACCAATCGAGTCATGGGTAAACACGAACACCACCGGCAGCTCCATGATCGCCGCGAGGCGAATCGGCGGCTTCATGTAGTCACTGAACACCAGGAAGGTCGAGGTATACGGCCGCAGGTACGACAGCGCCATGCCGTTGGCAATCGCGCCCATGGCATGTTCACGAATGCCGAAGTGCAGGTTGCGCCCGCCGTAGTTCTCGGCGCTGAAGCGCCCGGCGTCGTCGAACGTCAGGTTGGTCTTGGTGGACGGCGACAAGTCTGCCGAGCCCCCCAGCAGCCACGGGATCTGCTTGGCAAACGCATTCAACACCTCGCCCCCGGCGGCACGGCTGGCGACGCCCTTGGCATCCGCGTCGAAGCTCGGCAGTTGCTCCTGCCAATGCTCGGGCATCTCGCCGGCACGCATGCGGCGCAGTTCATCGGCCAGTTCCGGTTCGTACTGTTCGAGGTGGGACAGGGTCTCAGTCCATTGCTCATACAGCGGCTTGCTGCGCTTGAGCAGTGCATCCCGCAGGACCGTGCGCGCTTCATCCGGCACCAGGAAGCTTGAGTCTTCGGGCCAGCCGTATGCGGCTTTGGTCAGGCGGATTTCTTCTTCGCCCAAAGGCTCGCCATGGGCCGACGCGGTGTTGTGCTTGTGGGGCGAGCCATAGCCGATCACGCTGTCGACCACGATCAGCGTCGGTGCCCCAGTGTTTTTCTGGAACGTGCTCAGCGCGTCGCTCAGGGCCAGCAGGTTGTTCGCATCGGTGACGTGCAAGGTGTGCCAGCCATAAGCCTGGAAACGCTTGATCACGTCTTCGCTGAAGGCCAGTTCAGTGTGGCCTTCGATGCTGATGGTGTTGTTGTCGTAGATCCAGCACAGGTTCTCCAGCTTCAAGTGCCCGGCGATGGACGCGGCTTCGCTGCTGATGCCTTCCATCATGTCGCCGTCGCCGCACAGGGTGTAGACGTTGTAGTCGAACAGCACCTGGTCGTCACGGTTGAAACGCTTGGCCAGCCAACGCTCGGCCATGGCCATGCCGACGCTGTTGGCGCACCCCTGGCCGAGGGGGCCGGTGGTGGTTTCCACGCCGGTGGTCATGCGGTATTCGGGGTGGCCGGGAGTTTTGGAGCTCATCTGCCGGAACTGCTTGATGTCGTCCAGGCTGATGGCCGGCTGGCCGGAGCGCTTGCCGTGGGCGTCAATCTCCACCACGCCCGCCAGGTGCAACAGCGAATACAACAGCATCGAGGCATGGCCCACCGACAATACGAAACGGTCACGGTTGGGCCAGTCGGGGTGCTCGGGGTGATAACGCAGGAAGCGGCTCCACAAGGTGTAACCGACGGGCGCCAGGCCCATGGGCGTGCCGGGGTGGCCGGAGTTGGCCTTCTGCACAGCGTCCATGGCGAGGGTACGAATGGTGTTGATGCACTGGGTGTCGACAGCGTTGGCAGCGTGATTCATGGAACCTGTTCTCCATCGGGTGACGATCTACAGTGGAGGGCAGCGTGCGCCAAAGGTTTTATGAAATCGTCTGCCCCGCGACGAACGGGGACGCAAACGCGACAGGTTGATCTCAAACATGACAAGAGCCCGCCGGATGGGCTAGCTTCAAGGGGCATTCAGTCAATGATCAACTTGCGGAGGTACTCCATGCCAGTGAAACACGACCTGTATCAGGACCTGGGTTTGAGCAAGGAAGCTATTCATGAACGCAGGGCGAGCGATAACCGATTGGATTCGCTGCTCCACCAATACGACAGCGCCGACAAGGAGGTGCTGGAGCTTGAGTCCTCAAGCGGCGGTGACGAGGAGCTGGAGAAGCTGAAGAAGAAACGCCTGTTGATCAAAGACAAGATCGTCGAGCAGTTGGAGAAAGCCGCGGCCAAGTAAAATATTTGTTCAGAATTGCCTGAAAGACAGCGACCCCGTCGCTGCCTATCATGCCAACCGTTCGCCCGGCACTGGGGCTCTTAGACGGCGCATGGAATGCGCTGTGGCCGGGCGAACTCTCTCTTTCAAGCCAGCAGCGCGCGCTTGCATTCGTCAATCGAGCGCTGCTGGGTTTCACCGTACAACTTCAACTCGTCGATAGTCTGGCGACCTAGGGACTTTTCAAACTCGGCCTGGTTGGAGTTGGCCGCGTAGTGACTCTGCGCCGCATCCCCCAGGTTCGACTGGAAAATCCCCGCCGCACTCACCGGCAGAAAATCTTCGTACACCAACGGCTCCACGTCCACGTGGCCGGCGGCGATCAGTTCGTCCAGGGTTTTAACTTTGTCCTGGGCGGCCAAGCCTTTCTCGGTTACGAAGTAGCGGAAGTACGCCAGTTCCTGCTCACGCATCTGCTGGTAATTATCGGGAAACGCCTGGAAGTGCTGCTCCATCAATTCGGTGTAGCGCCCGGCATTGGCCTCATTCGGAAACGCGCCCAATTCATCCCGTGCAGCATTCAGCAGTTGGTCGTACAGCGCGCGGCCCTTGGGGGTCAGCGCCACGCCGCGTTGTTCGATTTCGCCGAAGCGCGCGCTGTGGCTGCCTTTGGCATCGGTAAAGGCGATTGCCTCGTCGAGGGCCTTGAAGCTGGTCTGGCGCAGCAGTATCGGGCACTGGCGGCGGGGCGGGCCTTCGATCACCGCCTTGGGGGTGATGCCTTTGCCGGGCATCGCGGCCTGCACCTGGTCAATGTCCAGGGTGCGCGGTGTCAGGTGGTTGATGTGCGGGCCCTTGAAGGCGACCACGTCGGCGATCAGCCGGTGCTGGTCGCTCAGTTGCTGGTATTGCGCGGCCGTGACGGTGGCGGTGTGGTGCCAGCGGAAGGTTTCCAGGGCTTGCTGGATAAACTCTTCGGCATGGGCGGCGTCGAGGCCGCCGTCGGCTTCGGCTTGCTGGATCAACTCAAGGGCGCGTGGGGTGAAGATCGAACGCTTGGCCAGGGCTGACTGGGCGAAGGCCCGCAGTTCCGGGTTTTCGATCAGCTCCAGGCGCAGCAGCGAAGTGAACACCCGGAAGGGGCTGGTTTGCAGGGCGCTTTCATGCACGGCGCGAAAGGCGGTGGAGTGCACCGGTACCCCGGCCGGCGTGAGGTCGTAATAGCCCACCGGCTGCATGCCCATCACCGCAAACAGGCGGCTGATGGTGGCCAGTTCTTCAGCGGTGCCCAGGCGGATGGCGCCGTGGCGCTCCCTGTCCAGGCGCTGGATTTCCCCGGTGCGTTGCAGTTGATGAGTCAGCCCTGCGTCGGTGTCGAGCACGTGGGCATTGGTCTCGGCGACCAGTTCCATCAACGCTCCGTACAGCGGCACTTCATCGCGGTACATGTCGGACATGGCTTTGGAGAAGCCTTTGCGAATCTCGTCAGGGCTGACGGTGGGCATAGAAAAATTCCTGGCGGCTATAGAGAGGAAAAGCACGGTTGCCTGATTTTGTTGGGCCTGCCGGCGCCTTGCAAACGAAGATTCCTCTGGACTTCATTCTGCAAATGAATGAGCTGGATGACGCCAGCTTCACGTGCATCTCACCGTATAAGGGCTCTACACTGGCCGTCACCTCTGAACGCGACGGAAGACTCGATGACGGCACAGCCTGCGACGAACATTCTGGAAACGATTGAAGGCCAGCGCCTGGCCAAGCCTGACGGCGAGCGCTGGCGTGACTGGGGCCCCTACCTGAGCGAACGGCAATGGGGCACGGTGCGCGAAGACTACAGCGCCGACGGCGATGCCTGGCGCTACTTCCCCCACGAACATGCCCGCAGCCGCGCCTACCGCTGGGGCGAGGATGGCCTGGCGGGCTTCAGCGACAAGGCCCAGCGCTGGTGCCTGGGCCTGGCGCTGTGGAACGAGCGCGACGCGATCATCAAGGAGCGCCTGTTCGGCCTGAACAACGCCGAGGGCAACCACGGCGAAGACGTCAAGGAACTGTACTTTTTCGTCGATGGCGTGCCGAGCCATGCCTACATGCGCATGCTCTACAAATACCCCCACGCGGCTTTTCCCTATGACGACCTGATCGCCGAAAACGCCCGGCGTGGCCTGGGGGATGCCGAATACGAAATCCTCGATACCGGGGTTTTCGAAGACAACCGCTACTGCGACGTCACGGTGGAATACGCCAAGCACCAGCCCGATGACGTGTTCATGCGCATCACCGTGCACAACCGATCGGACCAGCCCACACGCTTGCAGGTGATGCCGCACCTGTGGGCGCGCAACGACTGGAGTTGGACCCACGATGCCCCCAAGCCTGAATTGCGCCTGGAGGGCGAACAGGTGGTGGCGCGGCACCATGAGCTGTTCGATCGCCACCTGAGTGCCTGGGGCCAGGACGGGGTGGAATGGCTGTTCTGCGAGAACGAAACCAACTACCCCAGGCTGGACGGGCAACCGGCGCCGGGGCCGTTCAAGGACGGGATCAACGACTATGTGACCACGGGGGCGCAAGCAGCGATTCGCCGGGATGCGGGTACCAAGGTGGCTGCGCGTTTCATCCTCGAGCTGGCGGGCCAGGAAAGCAAAACCCTGTACCTGCGCTTCGCCCCGGTGGAGGCGCCGTGGATCAATGCGCGCAAGCTATTCGAAGAGCGCCGCCAGGAGACCGATGACTTTTACGCGGCGCTGCAACAGGGCATCGCCGATGAAGACTCACGCAATGTGCAGCGCCAGGCCCTGGTCGGGTTGCTGTGGTCCAAGCAGCTGTACTACTTCGACGTGAATCAATGGCTCGACGGCGACCCGGCCCAGCCCGCGCCGCCGCCCGAGCGTTTGCATATCCGTAATACCCATTGGCGGCACTTGTCGAATTTCGACATTCTCTCGATGCCCGACACCTGGGAGTACCCGTGGTATGCCTCGTGGGACCAGGGTTTCCAGGCCGTGGCGTTTGCCCTGATGGATCCGGGTTACGCCAAGCAGCAACTGCTGCTGTTGGTGAAAGACCGTTTCATGCACCCCAACGGTCAGTTGCCGGCCTACGAGTGGCGTTTTGACGACGCCAACCCGCCGGTGCATGCCTGGGCCAGTTGGCGGGTGTATCAGCAGGACAAGGCGCTGAATGGCGTGGGCGACATGGATTTCCTGGAGCGGATCTTCCACAAGCTGCTGCTGAATTTTTCCTGGTGGGTCAACCGCAAGGACGCCGAGGGCCGCAACCTGTTCCAGGGTGGGTTTCTTGGGCTGGACAACATTGCGCTGTTTGATCGCTCGGCTGATTTGCCGCCGGGTTATCAGTTGGACCAGGCGGACGGCACAGCGTGGGTTGCGGCGTACGCGCTGGACCTGATGCGTATCGGCCTGGAATTGGCCAAGCGCAATGTCGTGTATGTGGATATCGCGGTGAAGTTCTTTGAGCACTTCCTGTACATCGCCGGGGCGATCAACCGCGTTGACGATGGCGCCGAAGGCTTATGGGATGAGCAGGATCAGTTTTTCTATGACGTGCTGCATCGTCCGGGCGGTGAAAGTGAGCCGGTGCGGCTGCGTTCTATCGTCGGCCTGATGCCGCTGTTTGCGGTGCTGGTGCTGGAGCAGCGCGAGCATGAAGGGCTGGAGGGGCTGCGCGAGCGGTTGCTGGGGTTTATGAAGCATCGGCCGGACCTGGCCAAGTTGGTGTCGCGCTGGAACGAGCCGGGGCAGGGGAATCGGCTGTTGCTGGCGTTGTTGCGGGGTGAGCGAACCAAGGATTTGCTGCGGCGCATGCTGGATGAGTCTGAGTTTCTCTCGACGTTTGGTGTGCGGTCGCTGTCGAAAGCGTTTGCCGAAGAGCCGCTGGCGCTGAAGATGAATGGCAATACGCTGTGTGCCCGTTATGAGCCGGCAGAGTCGGATTCGCGGTTGTATGGGGGTAACTCCAACTGGCGCGGGCCGTTGTGGATGCCGGTCAACTACATGCTGATTGAGTCGCTGCGGGAGTTTCACCGCTACTACGCGGATAATTTCTCGGTGGAGTATCCGGCGGGGAGTGGGTATCTGGCGTCGCTGGAGGAGGTTGCCGATGGGCTCAGTCAGCGGTTGACGCGTTTGTTTCTGAGGGATGAGAACGGTTCAAGGCCGTCGATGGTGGGGTATGCACAGTTGGAGGCGGACCCGGCGAGCCGCGACCTGGTGTTGTTCCATGAGTATTTTCATGGCGAGACCGGGCGGGGGTTGGGGGCTTCGCATCAGACAGGGTGGAGTGCGTTGGTGGCGCTGTTGTTGCAGCCAAAAACCTGAAAACAGCACAATCAAAATGTGGGAGCGGG
>NZ_JACAPJ010000007.1:344027-434681 GCF_013385765.1 Pseudomonas sp. C8002 | reverse complement strand
CTTGCCAGGGTTGCCCTGATCAGGCCGGGAACAGCTCGCTCAATTTCATGGCCAGCATCATGTCGCCTTCAGTGCGCAGTTTGCCGCCCATGAATGCCTGCATGCCGTCGGTTTCGCCGCTGACGATGCCTTTCATGGTGTCGCCGTCCATCACCAGGGTGACTTGGGCGTCCGGGTTTTCACCTTCCAGCAGTTCGCAGGTGTTGTTTTTCACGACCAGCGAGAAGTTCTGGGTGTCGTCGATACGGAAACCGAACACCAGGTCCAGGCCGTCGGCAGCGGCTGGGTTGAATTTGGCTTTCATTGCTTCTACGGCTTTAGCTACGTCAGTCATGGTTTCGATCCTTTTATGGTGAGTCCAGTGACCTTGGGGTCACGGTTGGCCGCAATTCATCGGAAAGTGATGAGCTGCGGCGCCTTCAACAGTTGCAAGTGGGTATGGCTGTTGAAGGAAGCCAGTGCCACCTCGCGACCACGGAATTTCAGTTGGTTGAGCGAGGTGTTAACAATTTGCCAGTTCAGTTCGAAGGCCTGTGCGGCAGGCATTCGGGTAATCAGGTGGAGCAGGGCCGTAATGGTGCCGCCGGAGGTGAACACGGCGATCTTGTCACGGTTGTCGGCGGCTTCGAGGATGCGTTGCAGGCCACCCTGAACACGTTCGACAAATCCCAGCCAGCTTTCCAGGCCCGGCGGGTCGTAGGTGCCGGCCAGCCAGCGTTCGATGATCAGGGAAAAGATGCGCTGGAATTCGCCACGGTTTTGCGCGGCGTTGCGCAGGATATGCAGGGCTTCGGGTTCGCTGTGCAGCAGGTCCGGGAGCAGGGCGCGGATGATCGCCTCGGCGTCGAACTCGTTGAACGCGCTGTCGATTTCCAGCGTGGGTACCGGCAGGCCGAGGGCGCTGTATTGTTCGAAGGCGGCGGTGGCGGTGTGCTGCTGGCGGCGCAGGTCGCCCGACACGCAGCGGTCGAAGCTCAGGCCCAGTTCCGCCAGGTGGCGGCCCAGCACTTGCGCCTGTTGCACACCGATGGGCGACAGCACGTCGTAGTCGTCTGCACCGAAGGAGGCCTGGCCATGTCGAATCAGGTAAATGCTGCCCACGTCCGTTTTCCCGGTACGTTGAAAGTCTGGCGAGGTTATGAGGATGCCGGGAAGCTGTCAATGAAAAAACATACGCTTGTTTTAAAAGGTCGTTAGAGGCCCGCTGCTGGCGGTTTGATCACTGGCCCCATGGCGGTGGCGTCGGTATGCTTGGGCAATCCGCGCCTGGCGCACTGCACTTGTAAGGAGTCACATGGATTTTCTGGCCGAGTACGCTACTTTCCTGGCTAAAACCGTCACCCTGGTCGTCGCTATCCTGGTGGTGCTGATCAGTTTCGCCGCACTGCGCAGCAAAGGCCGCCGCAAAGCTGCCGGCCAGTTGCAGGTCAGCAAGCTCAATGACTTCTACAAGGGTTTGCGTGAGCGCCTGGAGCAGACCCTGCTCGACAAGGACCAGCTCAAGGCCCTGCGCAAGTCTGAAGGCAAGGCCGAAAAGAAGAAGGGCAAGAAGAAGCCAGAAGCCAAGCCACGGGTGTTCGTGCTGGATTTCGACGGCGACATCAAGGCCTCGGCCACTGAAAGCCTGCGCCATGAAATCACGGCACTGCTGAGCCTGGCCACACCCAAGGACGAAGTGGTGCTGCGCCTTGAAAGCGGCGGCGGCATGGTTCACAGCTACGGCCTGGCGTCGTCGCAACTGGCGCGTATCCGCGAGGCGGGCGTGCCGTTGACCGTGTGCATCGACAAGGTCGCGGCCAGCGGCGGCTACATGATGGCGTGCATCGGCGAGAAGATCATCAGCGCACCGTTTGCCATCCTTGGCTCGATTGGCGTGGTGGCGCAGTTGCCCAACGTCAACCGCCTGCTGAAGAAGCACGACATCGACTTCGAAGTGCTGACCGCCGGTGAATACAAACGCACCCTGACGGTGTTTGGCGAAAACACCGAGAAGGGCCGCGAGAAGTTCCAGGAAGACCTGGACATCACCCATCAACTGTTCAAGAACTTCGTGTCGCGCTACCGCCCGCAGCTGGCGATTGATGACGTGGCCACCGGCGAAGTCTGGCTGGGTGTCGCGGCGCTGGACAAGCAACTGGTGGACCAGCTGCAAACCAGCGACGAATACCTGGCGACCAAGGCCAAGACCGCCGAGGTGTTCCACCTGCACTATGCCGAGCGTAAAAGCCTGCAGGAGCGGGTGGGCCTGGCGGCCAGCGGTTCGGTCGACCGGGTGCTGCTGACCTGGTGGAGTCGGCTGACCCAGCAGCGTTTCTGGTAACAATTCCAGCTGACGTTCGAAGATCAAAATGTGGGAGCGGCGGTGCGACGATTCGACTTGCTCGCGAATGCGGTGGATCAGTCACAGATGTATTGACTGACCCACCGCATTCGCGAGCAAGCCCGCTCCCACATTGGGTCGTGGTGGTCGCATTATCGAGTCAGTAAAGAGGCCTGCGGCACCGCCGGTATGGGATGCCGCATCAACGATCCCACCACCAACGCCCCCAGCAAACCCAACAACCCCGCCACCCATAGCACCACGCTGAACCCGCCGACGAACGCCTGCCGCGCCAGTGGCTGCACCGTGTCCCGCGCGGACTCGGGCAGCAACGCCATGGCCGCTGGCATATCGCCAGCCACTACCCGTGAAGCAATCCCTGCCGCCTGTTCCTGCCACTGGGAGCCGATGCTCGTGTGCAGCAACTGTTCGCTATGGCTGCTCAACAACGCCCCATACACCCCGATCGCCAACATGATCGCGCTGAAGCGCATGGTGGTGCTCATGCCCGACGCCATCCCCGCGCGGTCCCGTGGCACGCAAGCCATGATGTTTTTCTGCGTATCGCCATTGAGCAATCCCGCGCCGGCCCCCGTGACGGCAATCGCCAGGGCGAACGGCAGATAACCACCGATATTGACCGCCCAGGCACTCAGCAGGTTGCCGCAACCCACCAGCGCCAGCCCTGTCGCCATCAGAGTGGCCGGGGCAAAGCGGCCGGCCAGGCGTGCGCCTATCCGCGGACAAATCAACATGGTCAAGGCAAACGGCAACATGCCCAGCCCGGAGGCAATCGCGGAGAACCCCAGGCCGTTTTGCAGATAGAACGGCAGCAGCGTCATCATCACCTGGGCACAGCCGGCGTAGGCGAACATCCCCAGCAGTGCGCCGATAAAGCGCGGGTGCCTGAACAGTTGCAGGTCGACCATGGGCCGCTGTTGCAGGCGTTCGGCGAGTACAAAAACACCCAGCAACGCAGCGCCTCCCAGCAGCCGCGCATAAGTCAGCGGGTTGTCCCAGCCGATACGGTTGGCTTCGATCAAGCCCCAGATCAGGCACAGCAGGCTGGCACTGAAACTCAGGCTGCCCCAAGGGTCGAGCCTTGCAGCCTGGGCATCGCGGGATTCCGGAATCGCGTGCAGCACCAGTCCCATCAGCACCAGGCCGACCGGCAAATTCAGATAGAAAATCCAGCGCCAGCCCAGGTATTGGGTAATCAACCCGCCGAGGGTCGGTGCGGCGGTCATCGCCACGCCCATGCACGCGCCCCAGAAGGCCCAGGCCTTGGCGCGTTCCACTTCGTCATGGAAGGTATGGCCGATGGAGGCCAGGGCCGAGGTCAGCAGCAGCGCTGCGCCGACACCTTTGACGGCGCGAGCGATATCCAGGAACAACGCACTCGGCGCCGCACCGCAGCCGAGGGAGGCGAGGATGAAAATACCCAGGCCCCAGACCAGGGTCTTCTTGCGGCCAAAGCGGTCGGCAATGCTTCCGGCCGGCAATAACAGGGCGGCGAAGGCCAGCATATAAGCGCTGACCACCCATTCGATATCGGCAAAATTCGCCCCCAGGTCCCGGGCGATGCTCGGCAGGGTCACGGCGACGATATTGGTGTCGAGCACGATCAGCGAACAGACCCCGGAGGCGGTCAGCAGCGTCAGGCGCGGGCTGACCTTGCTCATGGCTGCACCGAAGCCACCGCCGCGAGGGCGATCTCGTCATCGTGGGCCGGAGTATCTGCGCTGATGCCGATGGCGCCCACTACCTGGCCTTCAAGGATGATTGGCTGGGCGCCCTTCATCATCAACAGGCCGGCGGTGATGGCTGCCGGGCGGCCATTGTTGATGGCGTTTTCCAGGTCCCCGGACGGCCGCTTGAAGAGCGCTGAAGTGCGCGCCTTGCCTTGGGCCAGCTCGATACCGGCCACCACGGGAGCGCCATCCATGCGCAGCGTCAGGATCGGCCAGCCACCGTCATCGACGATGGCCACGGCGCAGGGCCAGCCCTTGTCGGCGGCGACCTTGCGCGCGTGTGCGGCGATCTGCTGGGCCGTTGCCAGGCTCAGGATTGCCTTGTGGGCAATGCTTGCGGGGGCTTCTGCGGCCAGCGCTGCGGGCACGGTGCAAAGACCGGCAAGCACCAGGACCAATGATTTGACGAACATGGGAAAGCCTCTCTACTGTGAACGTACCGCGAGCTTATCCCCGGCAGGTGGCGTCCTTGTTAGGCGCCATACAGAACTTCATTACCTTTGAGCTAATCCTGTGATGGAAATACGTCATTTCCGCTACTTCCTGGCTGTTGCCCGGCAACGCAATTTCACCCGTGCTGCCGAACAGCTGGGTATCGCGCCGCCGACCCTGAGCCGGCAGATCCAGGACATGGAAACCACCCTCGGTACGCGCTTGTTTATCCGCCGCCAGCGCGAGGTCAGCCTGACCGAGGCGGGCGCGGCCTTGCTGATCGAGGCAGAGGCCACCGTGCGCCAGTTCGAGTTTGCCCAACGCAATGCCCAGCGCGCCGGGCGCGGCGAAATCGGTCATATCGAACTGGGTTATGTGGCGTCGGCGGTGTATTCGGGGTTGTTGCAGCGCCAGGTGCAGTCGTTCTGCGCGAACTGCCCGGACGTGAGCCTCAGCGTGCGCGAGAGCCCCATGGCGGCGTTGCCGGGGCTGGTGGCGGAGGGGCGTTTCGACATTGGCTACATTCGTTCGCCGATGACCTTGCCTGATGGGGTCGAAGCGGTGCGGTTGAGCAGTGAAGGGTTTGTACTGGCGTTGCCCCAGGATTCGTGGCTGCTGGGGTTGAAGGCAATCAGTTGCGAGCATCTGCAGAACGAGACGTTTATCTTGCCCGAGCAGATCAGCGGCACGCTGCACGTGGCGGCGCAGGGTGGTTATGCGCCGCGACTGGGGCCACAGCCGGGTGGGTTGGTGGCGGTGATTGCGTTGGTGTCACTGGGGCAGGGCGTGGCGGTGGTGCCGGAGTCGGTGGTGGGGCATGTGAGCTTGCCGAATGTCGTGTACCGCAGCATTGAAGGCAGCGAGGCGTCGTCCTGGTTGTCGCTGATTTACCGGCGCTTTGAAAAGGCGCCGGCGGTGGCGCGGTATATAGAGCAGGTGAAGCAGGTAGCCAGGTTGAAGGTTTGATCGCGGCGGGTTAGGTGCTTCACGGGTTAAGTGTGTTGCTGCCTTCGCGAGCAAGCCCGCTCCCACCTTCGACGGCATTCCAAAGATGGAACTCGGTCGAAGGTGGGAGCGGTCTTGCTCGCGAAGGGGTCATTTCAAGCACTACACCAACCGCGGTTGAACCGAATCCGCCAATCGCGTCAGTATCAAGCAGCACGATACCGCTCCGGCATCCAGCACGCCCAACGAGCGCTCGCCCAGGCGGCTGGCACGCCCAATCTTCGCCACCAGATCCCTGGTGGAATCCCGCCCCCGCGAAGCAGCACTTTTCATCGCCTCCAGCGCATCGCTGAATGACGCTCCTGACCCATGGGCCTGTTCAAACGCCTCCACCGCCGGAATCAAGGTGTCCATCAAACACTTGTCACCCACGCCGGCTTCGGTGATGTCCTGCAACGAGGTCAGCCCGCCCCGCAGCAAATGTGCAAAGGTCGCCGCGTCAATCTGTTCGCTGCCGCGCACCTCATCCGCCATGCCGATAAACAGGCTGCCATACAACGGCCCCATGGAGCCGCCGATGCCTTCCATCAGGCTCAGTGTCAACTCATCCAGGGCTTCGGCCAGGGTCAGCTGGCGGCCTTCAATCGTGCGCCCGCAATGGGCGAACCCCTTGGCCATGTTGATGCCGTGGTCGCCATCGCCAATGGCGCCGTCGACTTCGCTCAGGTATTCGCGGTTGGCAACGATCACGCTCACCAGGTCGGCGACGATGGCGCTGCCGTCGTGGGTGGAGAAATGCTGGCTCATGGTTTAGTCCGCCTGGGTCATGCCGATGGAACGGCAGGGTTGGTCGATCAGGGATTTCAGCTCGGCGTCCAGGCCCAGCAAGGTCAGGGTCACGCCCATCATTTCCAGGGAGGTGAAGTAGTTGCCCACGTAGCAGCGGTGAATCTTCAAGCCCCTGGCTTGCAGCTGACGTTCAACCTCGGCGTAGAAAATGTAAAGTTCCATCACCGGCGTCGCACCCAGGCCCGAGACCAGCACCACCACGCTGT
Source organism: Pseudomonas sp. C8002 (assembly GCF_013385765.1). Taxonomy (NCBI): domain Bacteria; kingdom Pseudomonadati; phylum Pseudomonadota; class Gammaproteobacteria; order Pseudomonadales; family Pseudomonadaceae; genus Pseudomonas; species Pseudomonas sp. C8002. The sequence goes on along the minus strand of NZ_JACAPJ010000007.1, from coordinate 428,178 downwards.
CGTCCTGGCTGAAGTCGCGGTCGGCGAGGATCGGTGCGAGCATGCGGGCCGCCATGGCCTCGGCGGATTCGATCGGGATGACTTCAATGCCAGGCTCGCCGTGATGGCCGATGCCCAATTCCATATGCCCGTCGGGAATCTGGAAGTTCGGCTTGCCCACCGCTGCGATGGTGCAGGGCGTGAGGCCGATGCCGATGGAGCGGCAGTTATCGACTGCCTTCTGGGCAACACGAATCACCCCGTCCAGGTCGTAATGCTGGGCCGCGGCCGCACCGCCGACCTTCCACATGAAGATCTCGCCTGCCACGCCGCGACGCTTGGCGATGTCGGCCTTGGGCGCCGAGGCCACGTCGTCGTTGGCGACCACGGTGCGGATGCGCATGTCCTTGCTGGCGGCCATCTTCATCGCCAGCTTCACGTTCATGTTGTCGCCGGCATAGTTGCCGTACAGGCACGCCACCCCGGCGCCGTGGTCGGCGGCACGGAAGGCGTCGAAGAAGCTTTTGGCGGTGGGCGAGGAGAAGATTTCGCCGACGGCCACGGCGTCTACCAGGCCGGGGCCGACGTAGCCAAGGAAGGCCGGTTCATGGCCGGAACCGCCGCCGGTCACGATGCCCACCCGGCCCTGTGGTGACGGCTTGGCCTTGCCGATCACCCGGGGATTGGTTTCGTATTGGCGCAGCTCGGGGTGCGCGACCAGAATACCCCGCAGCATGTCCTCTACCACCTGATCCGGATCGTTTATCACTCGATTCATAACGCGGTTTCCTGTGTTCTTGTTCTTGGTGTGGGAGCCGGGCTTGTGTGGGAGCTGGCTTGCCTGCGATTGCATCGGCTCGGTGTCACAGATAGACCGAGGCGTCTGCATCGCAGGCAAGCCAGCTCCCACAAAAAGCCTAAGCCCGGCGCCCGCAGGGTTTTGTGTTATTGGGCCAATCAGGGTTCCAGGACGACTTTAAGCGACTTGTCCCCGCGCTCCATCACCGCAAACGCTTCCTTGAAGTCCGCCAGGGCAAACTTGTGGGTCACCACGTCGCGCATGTCGATCTTGCGGTTGCCGATAAAGTCGATGGCGCGCGGGTACATGTACGGGCCGAGGTGCGAGCCCAGCACGTCCAGTTCCTTGCGGTCACCGATGATCGACCAGTCCACCGTGGCCTCGTCGTTGAACACGCTGAATTCCACGAAGCGCCCCAGCTTGCGCAGCATCGCCAGGCCCTGGTTCACCGCCTTGTGGTGCCCGGTGGCTTCGATGTAGATGTCGCAGCCGTAGCCATCGGTGATCTCGCGAATCTTCGCCATCACGTCGACTTCGGCCGGGTTCCACACTTCGTCCGCGCCCATGCGCAGGGCGAGGGCAGCGCGTTCGGGTTTCATGTCGAGCACGATGAGCTTTTTCGGGTTGCGCATGCGCACCGCACCGATGATCCCCAGGCCCAGGGTGCCGGCGCCGGCCACCACCACGATGTCGTCGAAATCCACATTCGCCCGTTCCGCCGCGTGCAGCGAACAGGCCAGGGGTTCGATCAGGATGGCTTCGTCCGGGGCAATCGAGTCCGGTACTTTGTGGATGATGCCTTCCTTGGTGAAGATCATGTACTGGGCCATGGCGCCCTGGACGTTGTTCTGGAAACCGTACAAGTCGTGTTTCTGGCACATCCAGTACTGGCCGTGGTTGCAGAAGCGGCAGCCCCAGCACGGCACGATCTGTTCGGAAATCACCCGGTCGCCGACCTTCACCCCGCGCTTTTCCGCGCCGGGGCCGAGGGCGACCACGCGGCAGACAAACTCGTGGCCGGGAATCATTGGTGGCTTCACGTAGCGCGGCTGCTCGGCGTCGCCCCAGAACGAGGGCGCGCCGCGGTAGGTCTTGATGTCGCCCATGCAGATGCCGCACAGCTCGACCTTGGTGAGGATCTCGTCGGGGCCGGGCGTCGGCACATCGACGGTCTCCAGGCGATAGTCTTCGGGGCCGTGACAGACCACGGCCTGCATGGTTTTCGGAATGACGGGGGACAGTTGTTCGGCAGTGCGTTCGGTAACGGTAGACATGACGATAAACCTCACGACAAAAGATCAATTACTGGATGCTGTAGCCACCGTCGATCACCACGTTTTCCCCGGTGATCATCTGTGCGGCGTCGCTGAGCAGGTACAACGCCAGCCCGGCGATTTCTTCCGGCTGGGCAAAGCGGCCCGCCGGGATCTGCAATTTGGCCCGTTCCCCCAGCTCGCCCGCCCAGGCCTTTTTACCGAGGGCGGTTTCGACGATGGTCGGGGAGATGGCGTTGACGTTGATGTGGGGCGCCCATTCCATGGCGAGCACCTTGGTCATGCCGACCACGGCGGCCTTGCTGGCGCAGTAGGCGACGTGACGGTCCAGGCCGATCACCGCCGCTTGGGAGGCGAGGTTGACGATGCGCCCGCTGCCCTGGGCAAGCATGTGCCTGGCGCAGGCCTGGGCCACGAAGAAACTGGCCTTGAGGTTGATGTCGAGAGTGGTGTCCCAGGCGTTTTCACTGACGTCCAGGGCCTTGTCCAGCAGGGCCACGCCGGCGCTGTTGATCAGGTAATCCAAGCGTTTGAAGTGATCGAATACGTAATCGACGGTGCTGTGCACCTGGTCGAGTTGGCGCAGGTCCACGGCGATGCCGATGTTCCCGGCGCCGAGGCTGGCGGCGACTTCGACCACGGCCGGGTCGCGGTCCAGCAGGGCCACCCGCGCGCCGCGTTCCACCAGCAGGCTGGCACAAGCCAGACCGATCCCGGCGGCCCCGCCGGTGATCACGGCGCAGCGGCCGGTGAGGTCGAAGGCTTGATTCCAGAATCCAGACATGAACATGACTCCATTTTTCAGATCGGTGGAGATCCAATGTGGGAGCGGGCTTGCTCGCGAAAGCGGTGTATCAGGTGGCACATCTGTTGAATGAACCACCGCTTTCGCGAGCAAGCCCGCTCCCACACTTGACCGGGTTTCAAGTCAAAACTTACTTCGTACCGCTCACCTGCTGGTACAGCGCATCCGCATTCGCATTGGTCACCGGCACCCACGGCAGGATGTAGTTCCTGGCGGTGCCGTCACCCCATTTCACGTCCTTGCCATAACGTTCCCAGATCACCGACTGCGGCTTGTAATCCTTGCCGGCCAGCGCCCGCAGCGCCACATCCAGCGCGCCTTGAGACTGGGCCTGGGCATCCTGCAGGAAGGTGGTCACTTCATCTTTCTTCGCCGCCTGGATCGCATCCGGCATGCCGTCGATGGACGTCACCGGCACATCCTTGGACGTCAGCCCATGGGACTTCAACGCCTGCACCGCACCGAGGGCCATGTCATCGTTTTGCGCGATCACCCCGTTGATGCCCTTGGGGTGTGCGTTCAGCCAGTCTTCGGTCAGGGCCAGGGCCTGGGCGCGGTCCCAGTTGGCGGTTTTCTTCTCGATGATCTTGATGTCCGGGTGCTTGCCCAGTACTTCCATCTCGCCCTTTTCGCGGTCGATCTGCGCCGACTGGCCAATCGGGCCCTGGATGATCACCACGTTGCCACGGCCCTTGAGTTTGTCGACCATGGCCTGGGCCTGCAGGCGACCGCCTTCCACGTCATCGTTGCCGACATAAGGCACGTTGGCGTCCGCCACCTTGGTGTTGGAGGCGATCACCACCACGTCGTTGCTCATGGCGGCCTTCACGGTGCCGACGCCGGCCTTGGTGTCGATCGGCACAAACAGGATCGCGTCGTAGTGCTGGGTCACCATGTTTTCAATCTGGTTGTTCTGGGTCAGTGCGTCATAGTTGCCGTCGAACACGGTCAACTGCACGGTGCCGTCCTTGACTGCGGGGTGTTCCTTCAGCTCGCGCACCCAGTTCTGCATGAACTGGCCCTTGAGCCCGTACACGGCGGCGCCGATCTTGTAGGTCTTGCCATCGGCGGCCAGGGTGACACTGCTGGCGAGCAGGGAGAGTGCCGCGACGGCGGCCAAAGTCGTACCAGGTTTCATGAGAGAACTCCGTTATTGTTGTAGTGGTAGTTTTCAGAACTAGCGTTTCTTCTTGCGCCACACGTCAATCAGCACTGCGAACACGATGATCAGGCCCTTGGCGACCTGCTGGTAATAGGAGGACACGCCGAGCAGGTTCAGGCCGTTGTTGATCACGCCGATCAGCAATGCGCCAAACAGCGTGCCGACAATCGTGCCGGTACCGCCCGACAGGCTGGTGCCGCCGATTACCACGGCGGCAATCGCATCCAGCTCATACGAGGTGCCGGCCTGGGGCAGGGCAGAGGTGGTGCGCGCCGACAGCACCACACCGGCCAGCCCGGCGAGCAGGCCCGAGACCACGTACACCGAAAACATCACCTTGCGCACGCCGATCCCGGAGGTGCGCGCGCTCTTCTCGTTGCCACCCACCGCGTACACATAGCGGCCGTAGGTGGTGTAGCGCAGCACCATCCAGAAGATCAGCGCGACCACGGCGAAGATCACGATCGGCACACCGATAGGGCCGATCTTGCCGATACCCAGCGCCAGGTAGGCGTCGGGCAGGTCAGTGATCGGGCTGCCGTCGTTCAAGATGAAGGTCATGCCCCGGGCAATACTCAGCATGCCCAAGGTCGCGACAAAGGGCGGGATCGACAGGTTGGCGACCATAAAGCCGTTCACCACCCCGAGCATCGCCCCGGCGAACATCCCGGCGCTGACTGCCGCGAGCACGCCATAGCCCTGGGTCGCGACCATGGCGCTGCACAGCCCTGCAAAGGCCAGGATCGAGCCCACCGACAGGTCGATGCCCTTGGTCAGGATCACGTAGGTCATGCCCACGGCGAGGATCCCGTTGATCGAGGTCTGGCGCAGGATGTCCATCCAGTTGCGCCAGGTCATGAAGTATTCGCTGGCGAAGGCCATCACCAGGCACAGGAGGATGAACACCAGCGGCAGGCCGAAGCGGTCGAGGGACAGGCGCAGGCGGCTGCGGGGTGCGGTCGTGACGGGGGCGGCTGCAGGTGTAGAAAGTGATTTGGCATTCATGAGGCAAGACTCAACAAGGCTTCCTGGGAAAGGGCGGTATCGCTGCTGATGGTCACCAGCCTTCCGCCTTTGAACACGGCAATACGGTCACTCAGGTGCAGCAATTCCGGGGCTTCGGACGACACCACAATCGCCGCGCCGCCGGCGCGCACGAACTGGTCCAGCAGGTGATAGATCTCCTGCTTGGCGCCTTCGTCGATGCCCCGGGTCGGCTCATCGCACAGCAGGCAGATCGGCTGGGTCGACAGGCATTTGGCGAGCACCACTTTTTGCTGGTTACCGCCGCTCATGGATTCCACCGGCAGGTCCAGGGAAGTGGTCTTGATCTGCAGGCGCTTGACCATGTCCTGGGCCAGTTGGTTTTCCTTGCGGGCATTGATCAGCGACCAGCTCGACAGCTGCTTGTAGGCCGACAATGCAATGTTCGAGAGGATGCTGCCGCTGAGCACCAGGCCGCTGTCCTTGCGGTCTTCGGTGACCAGTGACATGCCGGCCTGGATCGTTGCCTTGGGCAGGCCGATGGGCATCGGTTTGCCTTGCAGGGTCACGCTGCCGGAGTCCGGCGTGGTGAGGCCGTAGATGCAGTTGAGGAATTCGCTGCGGCCCGAGCCCATCAGCCCGTAGATGCCGAGAATCTCGCCCTGGCGCAGTTGCAGGCTGATGTCCTGGAACTCGCCGGCGCGGCTCAGGCTGTCGACGTCCAGGCAACATTCGGCGGCGCATTCGCGGCCGACCTTGTGGTCGATGCGGGTCAGTTCCTGGCCCACGATGCCGCGCACCAGGTGGGCGCGGTCGATATCGGCCATGCGCCCGGTCTCAACGAAGGCGCCGTCGCGAAAGATGCTGTAGTCGTCGGCAATCTGCGCCAGTTCACTGAGGCGGTGCGACACATAGATGATGCCGGCACCACGGGCGGTGAGGCGGCGGATGGCCTTGAACAGGGTTTCGGCCTCGCGCTCGCCGATGGCCGAGGTGGGCTCGTCCATGATCATCACCTGGCAGTCGTGGCTGAATGCCTTGGCGATCTCCACCAGCTGGATCTGCGCCACGCTCAGGCGATGCATGGGGCTGGTGGCGTCGACGTCGAACTCCAGGCCTTCCAGCAGTTCGCGAGTGCGCCGGTTGAGCTCCTTGCTGTCGACGATGCAGCCGGCGCGGCGCGGTTCGCGGCCCAGCCAGATGTTTTCGGCGACGGTCATGTAGGGAATGGGTTCCAGCTCCTGGGTGATCATCGCGATCCCCGCCGCGAGTGCTTCGCTGGGGCGGTTGAACTGGACGGGGGAGCCGTTGAGCAGGATGGTCCCGGCGTCACGCTGGGTGATGCCCATCAGGATGCTCAGGAAAGTCGATTTGCCTGCGCCATTGCCGCCGCACAGGGCGTGGACGCTGCCGGCCCGCAGAGAGAGGCGCCCCTCACGCAGGGCAGGAATCCCGGCGTAAGCCTTGGCGACGTGTTCAGCCTGGAGCAGTAATGGCGTGGCCATCGGCGTGTCCTCGTGCTGTGAATTCTTATTAGGTCGCACAGTCATGTTTCGCTGTGAGCATATGTGTATCAAATGAAATTCTGATCAGTCAATCTCTTTCACTGAAAAGTTGTAAATGGATGGATTTGCGCAAAGTACGCCGGTTTAGAGGGCTTTGACTGGAAGGTCAGCTAAATCCTGCTTGACAGGGCGACTGGAATATCCGAGAAATGACTGAGCTAAATTTCACAGAGTGATCATATGATCACTCTCCAGCACCCAAAACGGCAGCGGAGCCAAACGCCATGAACACACCTTTCCCGGTGGCTATCGGATGCGATGAAGCGGGTTATGAGCTCAAAGAACTGTTGAAGCGCCATATCGAGGCGCTGGGTTACCCGGTGACGGACTTCGGCACCCATTCCACGGCGCCGGTGCTGTACCCGGACATTGCCCTGGCGGTGGCCACGGCGATCAATGCCGGCGAGCAACGCTTGGGCGTTCTGGTGTGCGGCACTGGCATCGGCATGGCCATCTCGGCCAACAAAGTCCTGGGGATTCGTGCGGCCCAGGCCCATGACACCTATTCGGCGGAGCGGGCACGCAAGAGCAACGATGCGCAGATCCTGTCCATCGGTGCACGGGTGATCGGCGCGGAACTGGCCAAGAGCATCGTCAAGTCGTTCCTGGAGTCGGAGTTCGAAGCCGCGCGTTCCGGGGCCAAGGTCGACCGCATCAACGCGATCGAGCGTGACGGGCATCAGTAGTGGACGGAACGGGGCAAGAGTCGGGAGAATGCGCCTTTGACACCGAAACGGAAGCCCGTGCCCATGAGTGACAGTACCCAGCGCATCGCCAGCGACATCGACCTGATGACCGAAGTGGCAATGCTCTATTACCTTGAGAACGTCACTCAGGAAGCCATCGCCAAGCGCTTCGACCTGTCCCGGGCAAAAGTCAGCCGCCTGCTCAAACGCGCACGGGATGAAGGGATTGTCGAGGTGCGGGTGTTGCAGCACCCGGCGATGAACAACGAGCTGGAACAGGCGCTGGTGGAGCGCTTCCAGCTGGACCGCGCGTTGATTGCGGTGGACCACAGCGACCCGGACACCCAGCGCTCGGCGGTGGCGAGCCTGGTGGCCAACTACCTGAACAAAACCCTCAGTGACGGCATGATCGTCGCGGTCGGCATGGGGCGTAACGTCGGTGCGGTGGCCGATAATGTGTTTTTGCCGGTGACCCGCAACTGTACGTTTGTGTGCGCCATTGGCGGTTCGCTCAAGGCGGGTGAATACATGAACCCCGACCACATTTGCCGGCGCCTGGCCCTGCGGTTTGGTGGCGAGAGTGAAAGCCTGTACGCCCCGGCGCTGGTGGCCAACCCGGAACTGCGTGGGGTGTTGATCAGCAACGATACGGTGCGTTCCACGCTTGACCGTGCCCGCCGTGCGGACATGGCGTTGATCGGCATCGGTGACATGAGTGAAAACAGCAACATGGTGCGCATGGGGTGGTTTTCGCCCCAGGAAATTGCACAGGCGCGGTTGTCCGGCACGGTGGGGGACATGATGGGTTATGACTTCATCGACATTCATGGCCAGCCGGCGGTCAACGCGATTCAGGGGCGGGTGATCGGGTTGACGGTGCAGGAGCTGTTTCGGATTCCGGATGTGGTGGCGATTGCCAGTGAAAACACCAAGGCGGCGGCAACGCTGGGGGCGTTGCGTTCGGGAGTGATCAATACCCTGGCGACCACGGTGACCAATGCCCATACCATTCTGGCGCTGGATGACGCGACGCGTAAAAGCTGACACCGCCGATAGTCCAGGCCCTGAACATCACCTGTGGGAGCTGTCGAGCCTTGGCGAGGCTGCGATGGCATCACCGCGGTATGACTGGAGTACCGAGTTGTCTGCATCGCGGACAAGCCCGGCTCCCACAGTTGACTGCCTCAGGGTTTCCACACCTGCACATCCTGCGCATCCACCGCCTTGGGCAACAACCCCGCCTTGAAGAACGCATCCGCAATTTTCTGCTGTTCCCCCAACTGATCCAGCGTCACCGGTTGCACCTCATAGCTGCGATGAGCATTGGCGGCCTCGACAGTCTCCACATCCAGGTTGCCCCACAACGGCCCCAGCACTTTCGCGGCATCACGCGGGTGGCTTTTCACCCACTCGCCAGCCTGATGCAACTGCTCGTACACCAGCTTCAGCACTTCGGGATGCGCCTGGGCATAGGGCGTACCCGTCAGGTAATAGCGCTTGTAACTGGCCAGCCCGGTACCGTCCGCAAGGGTGCGGGTGGGCAGTTGGCGCTGCACGCTGGTGAGGAACGGTTCCCAGGTGACCCAGGCATCAACCTTGTTGTTTTCAAATGCAGCGCGGCCATCGGCGGGCGTCAGGTACGCCGGCTCGATATCGGAGAAGGCCAGCCCCGCCTTGTTCAAGGCTGCGATCAATAAATAGTGAGTGCCGGCGGCCTTGGTCACGGCGATTTTCTTGCCTTTCAAGTCCGCCAGTTGCTGAATCGGCGAGTCCTTGCGCACCACGATCGCCTGGGCTTGAGGCGAGGGCGCTTCCTGGGCGAAGTAGGTGAGCTTGGCCTGGGCGGCCTGGGCGAAGATCGGTACGGTGTCGGCCACGTCAGCGCTGATATCCACGTTACCGACGTTGAGTGCTTCCAGCAGCGGCAGGCCACTGGGGAACTCGTGCCAGGTGACGTCTATGCCGTCGGCCTTGAGGGCTTTTTCCAGGGTGCCCTGGGTTTTCAGCAAGGTGATCAGGGTCGAGGATTTCTGGTAGCCGATGCGTACGGTTTCCTCGGCCTGAGCGTTCAGGGCGGTGCAGAGGCCCAGTGTGGCAAGGCCTGCGATGAAAAGGCGATGGAGCGAAAACTGGGGCATGGCGTGCTCGACTCTTAATGGATTAAGGTGAGCTTATTGTTCTAAAAAACATTCGATAAATAATTTTTCGATCTTAGCTTAGGCCTTTATCGGGTGCGCCGTTCGCGGCCTTTCAGCGTCAGGATGAAGGAGGGCGGTATGCAGTTGTATGTTGTTCGTCACGGCGAAACTCAAGCCAATGCCGAGGGGCGTTACCAGGGCTCGCTGGACATTGATCTCAACGAACGGGGCGTGCTGCAGGCGCGGGAGTTGCGGGAAAAATTGCCGGCGCAGATCGACGCCGTCATCGTCTCGCCGCTGCGCAGGGCTCAGCAAACGGCGGCCATTGTGTTTGCGGATGATGGGCTGCAACTGCCTACGCTGGATGCGTTTCGTGAGCGCGGCGTGGGGGTGTTTGAGGGACTGACCCAGGCGGAGGCGGCGCAGCGTTATCCCGACCTTTGGGCGCAGAATATTACCCGGCAATGGGAGCGGGCACCCACGGACGGTGAGTCAATCTCGCAGTTCGTCGAGCGCATCCGGGGCGGATTGAATCAGTTGCTGGTGAACCATGGGCAACAGGTGGTGGTGCTGGTTGCCCATGGGGTTGTCGCCAAGGCGATTCGCGCATTGGTTCGCGATGATTTCTCAGACTTCTTCGCCTGGCAGTTGCGCAATGGCGAAGTGCTGAGCCTCAACATCGACGCAGAGCCCAATGTGGCGAGGGAGCTTGCTCCCGTTGGGGTGCGAAGCGCCCCCTGGTAGGCCGCTGCGGTCTTTCAGGATGGGCCGGTCAATGCTTTTGGGGTTGCTGCGCAACCCAGCGGGAGCAAGCTCCCTCGCCACAGTGTGGGTGTGAGTCATGTCTACAGGGGAACGCTCAACGCCTGCGCAAACGCCTGGGGCGTAGGGCTTTCCGGCCAGGTCGGAACACCCTCCGCCAGCGTTACCCACGGCTGCTTGTGCCGCAGCCAGATATGCGCCACCGGCTGCACGGACGGGCTCTCATCCAGTGTCCCGACCCGCAGCACAACCAACCCCGGCGCTGCCGTCGTGGTGTTGCAGATCCGCGTATGGCACACCCCGCACAACCGATGTTCCGAGCGCTGCCCATCAACGTCATAGGCATATTCCGTCAGCGAACCTTCAACCTGCAGCGCATCCGCCGGCAACAGCGCATGCAGGGCAAACGCGCTGCCGCTCCAGGTCTGGCAGTGGCGGCAATGGCAGGCATACACCGCCAGCGGCGCGTCGGTATCGAGGGTGTAGGTCACGCGGGTGCAGCGACATTGGCCCGTGAGTGTCATCAAAAACGATCCTGTGCAAAGTGAGGGCGAAAGCCCCATCGGTTATGCTCGCCAGCATGCCGCAGCCCCCGAACAAAGAACATCCGCCAAAACTGCCCAGCGGCTCACAGGAAATGTATGAACGCCCCGCAACTCCAATGGGAAACCCAGCGCGCCTTCCTCGCCGTGTTGCGCACCGGCAGCCTGTCGGGCGCGGCCCGTTTGCTGGGGATCGCCCAGGCCACTGCGCGGCGAAGGATCGAGGCCCTGGAGCAGAGCGTCGGGGTCAGCCTGTTTATCCGCTCACCCGCCGGGCTGTTGCCCACCGACACGGCCAAGGACCTGATCAGCCACGTTGAAGCGATGGCCGTTGCCGCCAACGCCTTCAGCCGCGCAGCCTCGGCCGACACGGCGCTCGCCGGCGGCACGGTGCGGCTCACCAGCGGCAAGCTGCTGGGCGTTGAAGTGCTGCCGCCCATGTTGCGCAGCCTGCGCCGTGATCATCCGCAATTGGCCATCGAACTGAGCGTATCCAATCGGCTGCAGGCACTTGCCCGGCAAGAGGCCGACGTCGCCGTACGCATCCGTCGCCCGGTCGAATCCATGGTGGTCGCGCGCAAGGTCGGCGACCTTCACGTAGGGTTGTACGCCGCGCCCGAACTGTTGGCAGAGCAGGGCACGCCGGACACCGTTGCGCAATTGCACGGCTACCCGCTGATCGGGCCGGACCGCAACTTGCTGGAGATCGAATTCCTGGGTGAGCGCGGTTTCGACTGTTCGGCGCCCAGTACGGTGATTCGCACCGACGATCACCTCGCGCAGTTGGCCGCTCTGCGTGCGGGGCTTGGGATCGGCGTGTGTTCAGCCCAGGTGGCACAACGTCACGGGCTGGTGCGGGTGTTGCCCGCGCAGGTGGATTTCAAGGTTGACGTGTGGATCGCCATGCATCAGGACATGCGCAAGGTCCCGCGCATCGCCGTGGTGTTCGATGGCTTGGGCGCGGCCCTGACGGACTTCTTTCAGCCGCGATAACGCAACGCGTCAACCAACAATGCAAATGCGGGGGAGGCCGTGCGGGCCATTCGCCCCGGCGACACGGTATGGATTGCACCCGGTGTCAAGCATTGGCATGGCGCCACGGCGAACACCGCCATGACCCATATCGCGATCAACGAAATGCTCGACGGCAAGGTGGTGGACTGGATGGAGCAGGTCAGCGACGAACAGTACGCCGCGCAGTAATCGGTCTCACCGCCGCAACTGCGGCTCGCCTTCAATGCAGCTCACCAGAAACTCCATCACCACCTTCACCGAAGGCGAGCGGCGCATATCCGGATACACCGTCAGCCAGATATCGCGAACCGGGCCTTCGGTGTTCGTTGCCAACCGCACCAATGCCGCGTCGTGATCTCCCACCAGCGTGGGCAATACCACTGCACCCACCTGGGCCCGGGCGGCCATTTGCTGGGTGATCAGGTCGCTGGCGGCGAAGGCAATCGTGCGGTTGCCGCGCACCTGGTGCATCCACGCCTGTTGGGGCAGGTGGTCGCGGGTGGCGTCATAGGCAATGAATGTCCACTGTTCAGCGGGTAACTGCTTGAGCTCGGGCGTGGCATAGAGCCCGAAACGCACGGCGCCGACCTTTCTGCGTACCAGCGCTTCCTCATCGGGACGCACCGTGCGCAGGGCAATGTCGGCTTCGCCTTTGTCGAGGGCGGCCAGCGTCGTCGAGGACATCAACACGATATTCAGCTTGGGATACTGCGCCCTGAACCGTGCGACATGGGGCGCGATGCAGTGGATGGCAATCGACGGCGGGCAACTGACCCGCACGGTGCCGGCCACTTCGATCGAGGCCACGCGGGACAGGCGCATCACTTCTGTGGCCATCTCGCCCATGCCGGCCGCCAGCTTCGCCAGTGCCAGGCCTTCCTCGGTGAGCGGCCGGCTGCGGGGCAGGCGATCCACCAGTTTGACGCCGAGGGCTTTTTCCAGGGCATCGACGCGCCGGCCAACAGTGGCGTGTTCCACCTGCAGTTCGCGGGCGGCAGCCGACAGTGATTGGGTGCGCGCCAGCACGGTGAAGAAATACAGATCCTGCCAGTCGAACATCGGGTTATTTTCGCACGGAGGGTGGGAGGTATTGGGGAATTCTCGTACAGAGTAGCGCCTTTTACCATGGCGCATTCCCACTGCAAACGGAGTTGTCCCGCGATGAAAGCCCTCACCCTTGAAACCTACGGCGGCCCGGAAGTTGTTCAACTGCGCCACGATGTCCCTACACCTCAGGTGACACCCGGCCATGTGCTGGTCAAGGTGGCCTGCGCCGGGATCAATTTCATGGATGTGCACACCCGCCAGGGCAAATACGCCAGCTCGGTGACCTATCTGGTTAGGCTGCCGTGCACCTTGGGCATGGAAGGGGCCGGTGTGGTGGTGGCGGTGGGCGAGGGCGTGAGCCATCTGGCGCCGGGTGATCGAGTGGCCTGGTGCATTTCATGGGGCGCGTTCGCCGAATACGCCAGCATACCCGCCGCGCGAGTGGCGCAGATTCCCAATGCGATCGGCTTCGATCAGGCGGCTGCGGCGATGTTCCAGGGCTGCACGGCTCACTACCTGATTGAAGATGTTGCGCGGTTGCAGGCGGGCAACAGCTGTTTGATCCACGCGGCGTCCGGCAGCATCGGCCAGTTGCTGGTGCAAATGGCCCGGCGACTCGGTGCCACGGTATTCACCACCGGCAGCAGCACTGAAAAATGTGCGATTGCCCTTCAGCGCGGTGCTGATCACGCCTGGTCATACGACGGGTTTGCCGAGCGAGTCTTGCAGGTAACGCAGGGGCGGGGTGTGGACGTGGTGTTCGATTCGGTGGGCAAGGCCACCTTGCGTGAAAGCTTCAAGGCCTGTCGTACGCGGGGGCTGATCGTCAATTACGGCAACGTCTCCGGTTCGATCACTGACCTCGATCCGATGGAGTTGGGGGAGGCCGGTTCACTGTTCCTGACTCGCCCACGGCTCAACGACCACATGGCTGACGGGCCTACGGTGCAGAGGCGTGCCAATGCGGTGTTCGCGGCGATACTTGAAGGTTCGCTGACGGTGGATATCGAAGGGCATTACGCCCTGGAAGAGGTGCAGCAGGTGCACGCGAGGATTGAGGCACGGCAGCAGATTGGCAAGGCGGTGGTGTGGCTGGACCGTGAACTTCACTAATGGAGAGGGAGCTTGCGTGGCGAGGGAGCTTGCTCCCGCTGGGCTGCGAAGCGGCCCCAACACCTGCCAATGGGGTCTTCCTGGAGAAACGCGGTGAGTTCATTGGGGCTGCTGCGCAGCCCAGCGGGAGCAAGCTCCCTCGCCACAGGGGTCGTGGCGCTTGTGAGGATCAGTTAACAGCAGGCGAAAAAAAGCCGGCTGATCAGGCCGGCTGGGGGTGAACCGCGAACGACAGGGGTTACGCGCGGTTTTCCATCAGGCGGTCAGCGCCACCTTCAGCTACACGGTTTTCTTGAAGACGGTCAGCACCACCTTCAGCTACACGGTTGCCCTGGAGACGTTCAGCGCCCCCTTCAGCAACACGACGTTCCAGCAGGCGATCAGACCCGCCTTCAGCAACGCGGCGTTCCAGCATACGGTCAGACCCACCCTCAGCCACGCGGCTGTCCATCAGGCGATCCGCGCCGCCTTCAGCGAGGGCAGGTTGGGTAAAGGCGCTTACAGCAAGTACCGAGAAAGCGAGGCTAAGCAAGAGTTGGCGTTTCATGAGGGTGTGCTCCGGGAAAGTCGTTGGTTGGTATGGATGCGATGTTACGCGGCAGATTTTTTAAGAGAACTTCATTGGGCTGATGGTGACTATCGACGCCAGCGATGGCCCGTTTTCCCGGGCCATCGCGTCGCTCATCACGGCATTTCTGGCAGTTCCCGAGGGCGCAGGTCGAACACCAGCACCTCGGCGTCCTCCCCATGGCTCAGGTGAATCTCCCGCTCATCGCGCACTCGGGCGCCGTCGCCTTCGTGCAAGCGCTGGCCATTGACTTCAACGCTGCCCCGCGCCACATGGATGTAGGCGTAGCGTTCCGGGGCCAGCGGCAGGCTGGCGGTTTCAAAGCCGTTGAACAGCCCGGCATACACCCGCGCGTCCTGGCGCACGCCGAGGGAGCCGTCGGTGCCTTCCGGCGAGATGATTAACTGCAACCGGCCGCGTTTTTGCGCCTCGGTGAAGTGCTCCTGCTGATAGCGCGGTTCGGCGCCCGCCACCTCCGGCACGATCCAGATTTGCAGGAAGTGCACGCCCTGGGTGTGGCTGTGGTTGAACTCGCTGTGGGCCACGCCGCTGCCGGCGCTCATCAGTTGCACGTCGCCGGGGCGAATCACCGAACCGGTGCCCAGGGTGTCCTTGTGTTCCAGGGCGCCTTCGAGCACATAGGAGAAAATCTCCATGTCGCGGTGCGGGTGTTGGCCGAAGCCCTTGCCGGCGGCAACCCGGTCATCGTTGATCACCAGCAGGTCGGAAAAACCCTGTTCTTTGGGATTCCAGTAGTTGGCGAACGAGAAGGTGTGGAACGACTTCAACCAACCGTGATTGGCGGCGCCGCGTTCCGAGGCTTTGCGAAGGGTCAGCATGGGGTGTTCTCCTCAAGGGAAGCCTGGCTGCGAGATGCAGGGCTTCGGTGTGAGGAGAAGATTACTGGTTAACGATAGGTTGATTAAGAAGCTGAAATCGGAATGACTGTCTCTTTTAGATTGACGATCGCCAGCTGTGCCGTCCGCAGATGATGGCGGTAGCGCAGCTGAAGTTTGCGCCAGGCCATCGGGTTCACGCCTTCGCTGCGGCTGAACAGGTGACAGAAGTGCGCCTGGTCGCAGAACCCGCATTCCTGGCTGATCTGCGTCAGGCTCAGGGCGGAGCCGGTGATCAGCACCTTGGCCTGCTTGATGCGTTGCTGGCGAATCCATTCCTGGGGCGATACACCGGTGGTGCGCTTGAAGGCCCTGGAGAAATGGCTGCGGGAAAGCTCACAGGCGCGAGCCAGTTCCGTCACCTCCAGAGGGCCAGCAAGATTGGCGAGGATCAATTGCTTGACCCTCTGTTCCCGCTCTGAACACAGGGTTCCGGTTGCAGCTGCTGGTTGAGCCATGATCGCTATCCGTGGTCGATGGGCGCTTGTTTTCACACACCTTACCGGTGAATGAATCCCCAGTGTAGACCGCTGCAAGCATCTGTTGAACTGAGCACATGCATGCAATTTTTCTGGATCGGGCCGTCGCACACTAGCGCGAACGTTCAAGCATCCAGGGGAAGGGCACGATGGACTCAACAGCACAAGGCGGGCCGGACGAGGTCGTGACCCTGGTGGTCAAGCACCGCATAAAACCCGGGCTTGAAGCCGACTACGAAGCCTGGCTGCGACGCATCGTGCGTATTGCCGGTGAGCGTCCCGGGCACCTCGGCGTCGATGTGGTGCGCAGTAAACAGGGCGGGTTGGCGCTATTCACCTGCGTGCTGCGTTACCGCTCCACCGAAGACCTGGAGCGCTGGCTCGATTCGCCGCAGCGCCTGGAGCTGATCAACCAAGCCGCACCAATGCTGGCCGACGGCGACCAGACCGAAGTCGGCGCGGTCAACGAGTTCTGGTTCTCGCCCCTGGCCGATGCTGCCGCCAAGCCGCCGCGCTGGAAACAGGCAGTGGTCACGCTGCTGGTGATCCTGCCGCTGACGTTGCTGGTGCCGATCATCTGGGGCCCGGTACTGCGGCTGCACCCGTTCCTGTCCAACTACATCGTCGCCACCTTCCTGGTCACCCTGACCATCGTTGTACTGGTGGTTTACCTGCTGATGCCGGCGGCCACCCGTCTGTTCGCGCCCTGGCTTGAAGCCTCTGTAAAGGAAACCCTATGAACGCCGACCTGATTCTGTTCAATGGCCAGTTCCACACCGTGGACCGTGAAAATCCCCGCGCCACGGCAGTTGCGATCCACCAGGGACGCTTCGTCGCGGTGGGCACCGACGGTGAAGCCATGGCCCTGCGCGGCAGTGGTACCCAGGTCATCGACCTCAAGGGTCGCACCGTCATCCCTGGCCTCAACGACTCGCACCTGCATCTGATCCGTGGCGGCCTGAACTACAACCTCGAACTGCGCTGGGAAGGCGTGCCGTCACTGGCCGATGCCCTGCGCATGCTCAAGGATCAGGCTGACCGCACGCCCACGCCGCAGTGGGTGAGGGTGGTGGGCGGCTGGAACGAATTCCAGTTCGCCGAAAAACGCATGCCCACCCTCGACGAGCTCAACCAGGCCGCCCCCGATACGCCGGTGTTCGTGTTGCACCTGTATGACCGGGCCTTGCTCAACCGCGCCGCCCTGCGCGTGGCTGGCTACACCAAGGACACACCGAACCCGCCCGGCGGCGAGATCGTGCGCGACCACAACGGCAACCCCACCGGCATGCTGGTGGCGCGGCCCAACGCGATGATTCTCTACGCGACCCTGGCCAAGGGCCCGAAACTGCCCCTGGAATACCAGGTGAATTCCACCCGCCAGTTCATGCGCGAACTCAACCGCCTGGGCCTGACCAGTGCCATCGACGCCGGCGGTGGTTTCCAGAACTACCCCGACGATTATGCCGTGATCGAGCAGTTGGCCAAGGCCCAGCAACTGACCGTGCGCATCGCCTACAACCTGTTCACCCAGAAGCCCAAGGAAGAACTCAGCGACTTCAAGAACTGGACCGGCAGCGTGACCCTGCATCAGGGCGACGACTACCTGCGCCACAACGGCGCCGGCGAAATGCTGGTGTTCTCGGCGGCCGACTTCGAAGACTTCCTCGAACCACGCCCGGACCTGCCGCTGACCATGGAGCAGGAACTGGAACCGGTGGTGCGCCACCTGGTGGAACAGCGCTGGCCGTTCCGCCTGCACGCCACCTACAACGAGTCGATCTCGCGGATGCTCGACGTGTTCGAGAAGGTCAACCGCGACATCCCGTTCAACGGCTTGCCATGGTTCTTCGACCACGCCGAAACCATCACCCCGCAGAACATCGAGCGCGTGCGGGCGCTGGGCGGCGGCATCGCGATCCAGGACCGCATGGCGTTCCAGGGTGAGTACTTTGTGGAGCGCTACGGCGCCAAGGCCGCCGAGGCCACGCCGCCGATCAAACGCATGCTCGCCGAAGGCGTGCCGGTGGGCGCTGGCACCGACGCCACCCGGGTGTCGAGCTACAACCCCTGGACCTCGCTGTACTGGATGGTCAGCGGCTGCACCGTCGGCGGGCTGGAACTGCACGCCGAGGGGCTGCCCCGGCTGACGGCCCTGGAACTGTTCACCCACGGCAGCGCCTGGTTCTCCTCCGAGCAGGGCAAGAAGGGCCAGATCAAGGTCGGCCAACTGGCGGACGTGGCGGCACTGTCGGCGGACTTCTTCAGTGTCGATGAGGAGGCCATCAAGTGGATCGAATCGGTACTCACCGTGGTCGGCGGCAAGGTGGTGTACGGCGCCGGCGACTTTGAAGATTTCGCACCACCCAGCGTGCCGGTGCTGCCGGACTGGTCGCCGGTGGTCAAGGTACCGGGCCACTGGCGCCCGGCCTCAGCGCTGCAAGCCCAGGTGCACCAGTGCAGCGGCCCCTGTGGCGTGCATTCCCATAGACATGAACGGGCGCGTCTCTCGAACGTGCCGGTCAGCGACTTCCAGGGTTTCTGGGGCGCGTTTGGCTGCTCGTGTTTTGCCTTCTGAATCAACCCCCAAAGGAGTGTTCCCATGACTTACAAACGCCTGAACAAAGATGACGCCGTGGTCCTGCTGGTGGATCACCAGACCGGCCTGATTTCCCTGGTGCAGGACTTCTCGCCCAACGAGTTCAAGAACAACGTGCTGGCCCTGGCGGACCTGGCCAAGTTCTTCAAGCTGCCGACTATCCTCACCACCAGTTTCGAAAGCGGCCCCAACGGCCCGATGGTGCCGGAGCTGAAAGAACTGTTCCCGGACGCGCCGTACATCCCGCGCCCTGGCCAGATCAACGCGTGGGACAACGAAGACTTCGTCAAGGCAGTGAAAGCCACCGGGCGCAAGCAACTGATCATTGCCGGTGTGGTGACCGACGTGTGCGTAACCTTCCCGACGTTGTCGGCCCTGGCTGAAGGCTTTGAAGTGTTCGTGGTCACCGATGCTTCGGGCACCTTCAATGAAACCGTGCAACAGGCGGCGTGGGCACGCATGACGGCGGCCGGTGCACAGCTGGTGAACTGGTTCTCGGTGGCCTGCGAGCTGCAAGGGGATTGGCGCAACGATATGGAAGGTTTGGCGAATCTGCTGTCGCCGCGTATTCCCAACTATCGCAATTTGATGAACAGCTACTCGGCGCTGACGGCCAAATAAACCGCTCTCTGATATGCAGGTAATCCAATGCGGGAGCGGGCTTGCTCGCGAAGGCGGTGTGCCAGTCAATACATGTACCGACTGACCCACCGCCTTCGCGAGCAAGCCCGCTCCCACATTTTGATTTGTGGTGTGGCGACTGACCGGCTATAAAACAGCCCAGCGTCCACCGAGAAGCGACAATGAACCCCTTCGAAGACATGCGCCTGTTTTGCCAGGTCATGGAATCCGGCAGTTTCACCGCTGCCGCCGAGCATCTTGGCCTGTCCAAGCAGTTTGTCAGCCGCCGCCTGATCCAGCTGGAAGAGCGCCTCGGCGTACGCCTGCTCAACCGCTCCACCCGCCGCCTGGACGTCACGCCGCTGGGCCAGAGTTACTACGAATCCGCCCTGCGCCTGCTCAGTGAAGTCGAGCAAGTGGAGCAGGGCATCGCCGGGCAAAACACCGAGCCCCGAGGCACCATTCGCCTGAGCGCGCCGTTGTCGTTTGCCATGGCGCACCTGGGTTGCCTGTTGCCGCTGTTCCTGCAACGCCACCCTCACGTCACCGTGGAAGTGGACCTCAGCGACCGCCCGGTAGACCTCATCAGCGAGGGCTACGACCTGGTGCTGCGCATCGGCACCCTCGAGGATTCGACCCTGATCGCCCGACGTATCGCCAGTGTGCAGCGCGTTTACTGCGCCAGTCCCGACTACCTGGCCCGCCACGGCACGCCGCAGAGTCCTGATGACCTGGCCGATCACGCATGCCTGCCTTACGGCCATGGTCGCCAGGTGCAATGGCACTTCAAGGTCGATGGCAAACCCCACACCCGCAACGTCAGCGGGCGCATGCGGGTCAACAACGGTGAGCTGCTGCGGGATGCCGCCGTGGCCGGGTTGGGCATCACCTATCTACCCCATTTTATCGTTGCCCAAGCCTTGCAGGACGGCCGCCTGGTGACGCTGCTGGAAGACTGCGCGCCCGAACCCCTGACCCTTTCCGCCGTTTACCCCCAGCACCGCCAGAGCTCGCGCCCGGTGCAGGCGTTGATCGAGTTCCTGCGTGAACGCCTGGCCGGCGGTTGTTGAATCAGAACGCGTACTGCACCCGGCTGTAGTAATACCCGCCGGTAAACCCGAACGGCGAATAGCTGCCCCAGTTATCGCCGAACGACGAGTTCTTCACGCCGATGTGATCCGGGTATTTGTCGAACAGGTTCTGCGCACCTACGGCCACCGTCAGCTGTTTGCTGATCGCGTAGGCCACGTCGAGGTCAGTGATCCACTTGGCCGAATACGTGCGGTCCAGGCTCGCGTCGCTGGAGCTGTTGACCTCGGTGTAGGTGCCGTAGCGAGTCAGGCGCAGGTTGACGTCGAAGTCGTGGATCGCCCAGTCGGCGGAGAAGATCATCTTGCTGCTGGGTGAGGTCTTGGTGATCAGTGCCCGTGACTGGCGACCCATCAACTGGAAGTTGCCCAGGGCGGCGAGCTGCGCCGGGGTGTCGTTGACGCTGAGGATCTGCGTGTGGTTGTAGTTCAGCGCCGCCGTCCATTTCACCGAGCCGTAGCGGTCGAGGTTCTGCCGGTAGTTGCCCACCACGTCCACCCCGGAGGTGCGGGTGTTGGCGCCGTTGGTGAAGTACTGCGCGCCCGCCGTGGCCGGTACGCCGATGCTGTCCAGCAGGGAGGCAATGCCCGGGCCCTGGAAGCGTTCGCTGAGCACCAGGCGGTCCCGCAGGTTGATCACGTAGCCGTCCACCGTGAGGCTCAAGTCATCGCTTGGGGTCACGGCGAAACCGAGGCTGAAGTTAGTCGAGCGCTCCGGCTTCAGTGACTTGGCACCCAATGCCTGGGCGCCGGCGGAATCCACCGGCAGGATCACGTAGTTATACGACTGGTACACGCCATTGATGGTGTCGAACCCGGTGGAGCGTGCGGTGAAGATCTCGTTGGCCAGGGACGGTGCGCGAAAGCCGTTGCTCACGGTGCCGCGCAGGGCGAACACCGGGTTGAACGCATACCGCGTGCTGAGCTTGCCGCTGCGGGTACCGCCGACGCCTTCGTTGTAATGTTCGTAGCGTCCGGCCACGCCGACGTACCACTGCTCGGTGGGGTAGAACCCGAGGTCGACATAGCTGGCGACGCTGTTGCGGCTGACCTTCTGCGCGTCTTCCGGACGGATGCCGTTGGTGACCTGAGCCCCCGGATCGGGACGCTGCCCGGCACGCGGATGGCCTGCCGGGAACACGTAGCCGCCATCGATATAGGAAGCCTCGGAGCCGGCGCGGGTCTCGTAGCTTTCGCGCCGGTGCTCCAGGCCGAACGCCACGTCCAGCGGCTTGGCCAGGCCGATCTCGTAGGTGTTTTTCAGGTCGAGGTTGGTGGTGAGCTGGTCGGCGATGTAGATCCCGGAGGTGAACTTGTTCGGTGTGCTTTCGCCCAGGGACGGGTTCTGGTTGTCGTAGGTGCGCTGCTTGGCGTAGTTGCGCCCGTAGGTGCTGCTCAGGTCCCAACCCCAACCGCCGCCAAGGTCGTTGCCCTTGGCGCCGAAAGCCGATTGGAAGTCCGTCTCGTTGACCAACCAGTACGGGCTGTAGCCATCGGGGTATCCATTGGGCCCGGTGGTGATGGTGTTGCGGCCGTTGGGCAGGCGGAAGTTCTGGCCGTCGTTGTTCTCTCGGGTGGCCAGGGTGGAAAACGAGTACAGCGTCAGGTTGTCGTTCAGCGGCAGGTCGAGGTTGTACGCCACATCGCCCAACTGGCTGCGGGGCGAGCCGTAGCCTTTGTAGGTGTGGTGGCTGGAGGTGGCTTCGCGCGGGTCGGGGGAACCGTCCGCCAGCGGGTAGTAATGGCTGCTGTAGCCGTTGCTGCCGGCCTTGTTGTCGCGCTCCTGGTAGCGGGTGTCGAGGGACACGTTGAGCACCCCGGCTTCACCCACCTGGAAGCCATAGTTCAGCGCCTCCTGGCCGGTGCCGCGCTTGCCGTCGTAGTTCTGGCCCAGGGTGGTGTCGGAACTGCCGCCGGTGGTCTGCTTGAGGATGATGTTGATCACCCCGGAAATCGCATCCGAGCCGTATTGCGCCGCCGCACCGTCGCGCAGCACCTCCACATGGTCGATGGCAGCCACCGGGATCAGGTCGAGGTCGCTGGGGGCCGCGCCGCTGTTGATGCCGTTGATGTTCAGGGTGGCGCTGGTATGGCGGCGTTTGCCGTTGACCAGCACCAGTACGTGAGAGGCGGTGAGGCCGCGCAAGGTGGCCGAACGCACCACGCCGCTGGCATCCCAGCCAGCGCGGTCGGGCAGGTTGAAGGAGGGGATGAGCTTGCCCAATGCCTCCAGCAAACTCGGCTTGCCCACGGCCCGCAGTTGTTCGCCGCTGATCACATCAATCGGCGTGGGGCTGGTGGTGACGGTGCGTTGTTCGGCGCCACGGTTGCCGGTGACCACCACGGTGTCGAGGGTGGGGGAGCGGTCTTCGGCAGATTCGACGCCGAAGGACGCCAGGCCGCACGCCAGCGAGAGCGGCAGGAGTTTCAGATGATTGTACCGGTGTAGCCTTTTACGGTGAGCGAGCTTGCTGTGGCGAGTAGGCTTGCTGTGGCCAGGGAGCTTGCTGTGGTGAGGAAGCTTGCTGTGGTGAGGGAGCTTGCTGTGGCGAGGGAGCTTGCTCCCGCTGGGCTGCGTAGCAGCCCCAATACCGTCGCCACAGTCTTCCGAGGAAATTGCGGAGTCAGGCTTCAGGGCCGCTGCGCGCCCCAGCGGGAGCAAGCTCCCTCGCCACAAAGGTGCCGTCAGCCAGTTGAATTTTCGCATGAGAGTGGAGCTCCTTGGTCTCGAGTGATGTCCCTGTCAGCGTTTGCGCGCGGCAACTGCTTCGATTTCTACCAGCCCGCCGGGCAATGGCAACGCGACGACTTGCACCGCGGTGCGCGCCGGTTTTTTCGGCTGCTCGGCACTGCCGAAGAACGGCGTGTAGCCTTCCTGCAACCCGGCAAAATCAAGCTTGCCGCCCTTGGCTGGATCGCCCACCAGGAATATCCGCAGCTGCACCACATCTCCCAAATCCAGGCCCTGGCCTTGCAGCACACCCTTGAGCTTGTTGAGGATCGACGTGGTCTGGATGGCCGTGTCGCCATAGGCGGCAAACGAGTCTTTCGGCGCCTTGGGGTCATGCAGGTCGGCCAGCAACCCACTCACAAACAGCAACTCGGTCTGCGGCGGCACCGACACCGCCAATGAGATCGGGAAATTCGAGTTCGGCAGCGGCACGCGCTTGATCTCATCGGCGTGGGCGGCAAGGGTGGTGGCGGTCATCAGCAGTCCTGCAAAAAGCGTCTTCATCGGTTCATTCCTTGAGAGAGAAAAGTCAGGCGGCGACGCCCGGTTGCTGGCGTTCGGCATGCCGGCCGATCAGCGAGACGATGCGCCGCGCCGAATCGGCGGCGCTGTTCTGCCAGATGCCGACGCCGCCGTGGGCGAGGGCGTCGCTGGCCAGGTACGTGCGGCCCTGGGGCTCGTTGAGCACGCGGTAGGCGCTTTCGCCGACCTCGTCGTTGACGATCCACGGGCCCTTGCTGTAGCTGACTTTCGACCAGTTGATCGCCACCGGTTTTTGCAGCTTGGCGCTGTGGCCGGGGTGCAACAGCTCCACCGCCTGGCGTGAGGAGGCGAACTGTTCGGCCAGGGATTTCTGGCTGAAGGCCTGGGCCGATTCACTGGTGTTGTAGGCCGCCACCAGAATCCCCTGGGCGCTGTTGAGGCGGTCGCTGGGGTACCACAGGCCTTTGACTTCATGGTCGAGGTACGACAGGCCGCCGTAGATGTTGAAGTCGGTTTCCCAGAAGCGCGGCGCCTGCCAGGCCACCTTGTTGGCCTGGTCGCTTTGCGCGGTCTGGATCGCCTGCTTGAAGGGTGCCGTGAAGTTGGTTGGCAGCTTGGCCAGCAGCGGCAAGGGCACGGTGACAATCGCGTAGTCGGCACTCAGCACCTGGGTCTTGCCGCTGATGCGGTCGCGGTAGGTGATTCGGCTGCCTTGCTCCGAGGTCTGGATATCGCTGACTTCGGCGTTGAAGCGCACCGCATCTTTCAGATGTTCGTAGAAGGCATACGGAATGCGGTCCATGCCGCCCACCGGCTGGAACATGGTGGAGGAAAACTCCGGGATTTCATCGAACACCAGTGCGCCCCACAGCTTGGGATTAAGCAGGGTCTGCAGCTCCAGCGGCGCGCGGGTCACGCCGGTCTGGTCGCCGGCGCCGGGCACGCGGGTGTAGCCGGAGCGCACCGAACCCTTGTATTGCAGGTCGCCGTTGAGGTCGCCGTACACTTTGAGGAAACTCAGCAGCGCCTTGCGGTCATCCACGCTCAGGTCCTGGTCCAACGCCTTGCGGCTGACCGTGCGGGCCAGCAGTTCCGAGAGCTGGCCACGGGTGTCGTTGACCGCCTGGCGCAACTGGAACGCCGGCTGTTGCGTATCCGGCCGGGCCAGGGCGTTGCGGCTGCTGTTGACCAGTACTTGCAGCTCCACACCCAGCTCGCGGCAGTAGCCGAGGATCGTCTGGTGGTGGCTGGGAATACGCGCGGGGCCGGCGTTGAAAAACTGCCCGTCATCAAAGTCGACGGTCTGGCTGACGCCGTCGTCGAAATCGACCTTGGTGCCTCGGCGCAGGGTCCAGTTGCGTCCACCCACCCGGTCGCGGGCTTCCAGGATCGTCACGTTGAACCCGGCCTTGCGCAGCTCATAGGCGCTGACCAGCCCGGAGATCCCGGCGCCGACCACCACCACCTGCTTGCCTTTGCCGGTGCTGCCCAATTGCAGCGGGGTAAAGCTCGATGCCACCGCCTGAGGCGTCAGCCCCAGCGCGCCCAATGCGCTGACAGCGGCGGAATAACCGCCCACGGCGGCAATACGGGAAATCAGTTCCCTGCGGGTAAAAGCCATGATTCGCTCCTTGAGATAGCGGTTTGTCAGAGGTCGTAGCGCACGGTCAGCAACAGGGTTCGCGGGTCGTTGACCGAGTAGTAGCGGGCGCCGCTGGAGGGCACGTAGCCCACCGACTGCGGGTAGGCGCGGTCCAGCAGGTTTTTCACTGCCAGGGTGGTGGTCCAGTGGCCGTCGCCGCTGATGTAGCGGGTGTTGGCGTTCCAGAAGGTCTGTTGCGGGATTTCCTGGATGTCGTCGTTCAATGCGTTGGCGTAGGACTTGGTCTGGAACTGCGCATCGGTGCCTGCCAGCCAGGTACCCGGCAGCCCGGCCGGGATGGTGTAGTTCAGGCCAACGCTCGCGTTCCAGCGTGGCGAGAACACCAGTTGCTTGCCGTTGGCATCCACCCCGGCACCGCTGGCGTTCTGGAAGTCGTCGTACTTGCTTTGCAGGTAGCCGACGTTGGCGGTCAGTTGCAGGTCGCGGCTCAGGGCGGTGAGGGTTTCCAGCTCCACGCCGTAGGTGTGGGCACGGCCAACGTTGGTGCGCAGGCTCACCCCCAGCGCCGGGTCATAGGCGTTGGTTTGCAGGTCTTTGTAGTCGTTGTAGAACAGCGCGACGTTGGCCCGCAGGCGTTGGTCGAAGAAGTCGCCCTTGACCCCGGTTTCCCAGGTGGTCACGTCTTCCGGGGAGAACGCCTGTTCGGCGGCGGCCTGGGTGGGGGCGCGGTTGTCGTAGCCACCGGCCTTGAAACCCTTGGCGACGTAGGCGTATTGGTTCAGGTGCGGGGTCCAGGCGTATTCGAAGCCGATCTTCGGGCTGGTGGACTGCCAGGATTTGCTCGACTCGGCGGTGAAGTTGGTGCCGGTGATTTGCCGGTCGGTGTTGATCGCGTAGTTGGTGAAGTCGAAATTCTTGTGCTCGCGGGTAAAGCGCAGGCCGGCGATCAGCGACAGTTGTTGCGTCAGCTTGTAGGTGCCCTGGCCATACAGCGCATAGCTTTCGGTGTTGGTGGTGCTGTATTGGCCCTGGCCGATCACCCGATTGCGGGCGATGGAATAGGTAAGGTTGTCGCGGTCGGCGTCGAACTTCTCGCGGTACAGGTACACCCCGGTGCTGAAGCTGAAATCGTCGTAGTCGCCGTTGAGCTGGAACTCCTGGGTCACATAGTTCTGCTTGTACAGGATCAGGTTGTTCTGGATCAGCGCGGCTTGCCCTGAGTTGTCGTAGTCCACCGGTTGGTGGAACGCCGAGTAGGCGGTCACCGATTTGAAGTTCAGGTTGTCATTGATCGCGTAAATCGCCCGCAGTACCGAGCTGCCCTGGTCCAGGCGGTTTTTCGGGTCGAGGCTGCTGTAGCTCTTGAACTTGTCGAAATGCCCGTTGGCGTCGAAAGGCGTGTAGCTGGTGGTGTCGCCCCGGTCGAAGGTACCGGCCAGGGTCAGTTGCACATCCCACGGCGAATCCACCGGCTTGTAGCGCAGCTTGCCGCGGTAGGACTGGATGTCGACGTTGTTTACATCCTTGCCCCGGGTGGGGTCGGAGACGGTGCCGTCGCGGCTCAGGCGGATCGCCGAGAAACTGCCGAACAGCGCGTTGTCCACCAGCGGGCCGCTGATCAGCAGGCGTGCGTTCTGCGCATCGTAGTTGCCGGCGCCCAGCTCTACAAAACCACGGGTTTCCTGGGTCGGATCGCGGGTGATCACGCGGATCGCGCCGGCGCTGCTGTTGCGTCCGTACAGGGTGCCCTGGGGCCCGCGCAGCACTTCGACACGCTCCACATCGTTGAAGTCGAGCATCGACGAAATCGCACGCGGGATGTACAGGTCATCGGCATACACGGCGACGGCGGCTTCCTGGATCGGGTCGGTTTCACCGATACCGCGAATGCCGTAGGTCTGCGCGCTGTAGGAGATCGACTGGCGGCTGAGTGTCAGATTCGGCACCTGGCCCGAGAGGTCGCGCACGCTGTTGATCTGCTTGTCTTCCAGGGCCTTTTCATCAAACGCGGAAATCGCCAGCGGGGTTTTTTGCAGGTCTTCGCTGCGGTGCTCGGCAGTGACGTTGACCACCGGCAGGGCGGTGTCGTCGGCGTGAACGGCGAGGCCGAACAGGGCGAGGGAGATGGCCAGTGCCAGGCGATTGGGTACGGCGGTAGGACTCATGATGGACCCCTGAGGTGGTTGACGGTTTAGGCAAAATTGGGCCTCCACCTGGTCAGGGGTCGGTACTGGATGTAACAGTATTTGTATAAATGCCGGGCGTAAAAGTCCGATTAGTTATAAGTTAATTATAAAAAACAGGTATGTATTGGTTTGAATGTGATGCGTAAGGCTGATGATGTTTTTCAGCCGACAAAAAACAAATGTGGGAGCGGGCTTGCCCGCGAATGCGGTCGCTCAGTCAACATTGATAGTGACTGAAACACCGCATTCGCGAGCAAGCCCGCTCCCACATTTTGATCTCTGTTGGGTTTAGTAACCGCGTTGGGTATCAGCGAGGTTTTCCAGCGGCCGATCACTCAGATACCTTTCCAGATTGCCCAGGAAACTGTCCGCAATGTCATGCCGGCTATTGGTCGAAATCGCCGACGTATGCGGCGACACCCTGACCCTCGGATGCCCATACAACGCATGCCCGTCCGGCAATGGCTCGGGCTCGGTCACATCCAGCGAAGCCAGCCCGATATGGCCGCTGTCCAGCGCCTCCAGCAACGCCTCATGATCCACCAATCCTCCCCGGGCAATATTGATGAGGTGCAACCCTGGCTTGGCATTCGCCAGCGCCTCCCGATCGACGATATGCCGTGTGGCCTCCGTCAGTGGCGCTGCCAGCACCAGGTGATCGGAACGCGCAAACAGGTCATGGATATCCCGCGCCGCGTCCACACCCTCCACGTCAAACGGCGTGTCACTTTGGCGTAATGCCACCACCTTGATCCCCAACCCATGAGCCTTCTGCGCCAGGCTGCGGCCAATCGCGCCAAACCCGAGAATCCCCAGGGTGGTGCCCTTGAGCGGGCGCAGCGGGGTGAACTGCCACTGGGCATCCTTTACCCAGATATCCGGCAAATGCTTGGCCGCCGCGAAGATTGCCGCGAGGGCGAACTCGGCGAGGTTTTCGGCGGCGCTGCCCCGTGAGGTGCTCACCGGCGGCCCGTTGAACAGCCACCTGGGATAGAAGTCGATGCCCGACGACACCACCTGGATCCACTGCACGCCATACGGCCAACCCGGTGGCGGTGTGTCCGGCGCGGTGTAGCCGCGCACATTGATCGGCCGGGCCAGCAGGATATTGGCCTGGGCCGGCAAGTCGCTGGGCACACCGGCCGGCACACTGATCACCTCTGCACCGGGGTGCGTGAGGGCCAGGCGCTGGCGGATGACTTGATTGAAATCTTCGTCCAGCTGGCTGGCGATAATCACCTGGCTCATGGGCGTTCCTTGTGTCGTTGAGCGAAGACGGCCTTGCCGACGCCTTGCAGCACCGCGTCGTTCTGCGGGGTATGCACGCGGCTGCACAGCACGTCGCGGTAATGCCGCTGCAGTGGGCTGTGTCGGGACAGGCCGGGATTGCCGGACGCCTCGATGGCCAACTCGACGGCACGGATCGCGTTGCCGGTCACCAGGTATTTGATCTGTGCGGCGTGGGCTGCCGGGGTGTGCCCGTCGGCGGCGGCGTCCAGCAGGCTGCGGTTGGCAAACAGCAGAGTGTCGATATGCCCGACGGTCTCCTGAAAGCGCGGCAAGGTCGACAGCGCGGCGCCGAGGTTGGACGGCTTGCGTTGTTCCAGCCAGTCCACCAGCCAGTCGCGCGCGGCCTGGGCCACGGCGTCGTACACCGATGAGAGCAGTACCGACATCCACAGGAATCCGTCACCGTCCAGTTCCGCCTGCGGTGCGCTCCAGGGGCTGACGCTGACCGCGTGGTCCAGCGGCACCAGCACGTTGTCGAACACCACTTCATGGCTGCAGGTGGCGCGCATGCCGAGGTGGTCCCAGGTGTCGATGATGCTGATGCCGGGGCTGTCCCTGGGCACCAGCCAGGCGCCTACCAACGGGTCTTCATCGCTGCTGCGGGCCCACACGCTGAACCAGCTCAGGCCATGGCTGCCGGTGGAGTAGATCTTGCGCCCGCTGATGCGCCAGCCGGCGGCGGTACGCCGGGCGATGGTCGCGGGCAGGCCGCCACGGGCCGGGGTGCCGAGGTCGGGTTCGACGCGCAGGGCATTGATCAGCGCCCCATTGCGCACAGCGTCTTCGGCGACCTGGGTGCGCAGGGCGGGCGGCCAGGTTTTGCTGTCTTGCAGGCGCGTGTGTTGCAGGTACTGCATCACCAGGATCAACGCGGTGGACGGCTCGCCCTTGGCAATCGCGCTGATGGCCTTGCGCGCCTGGCTCAGGTTGGCACCGCCACCGCCGAGGGCCTTGGGCACGGTCAGGGCGACAAGGCCGTGTTCGTGCAGCAGCTTGAAGTTGTCGTGGGGGAAGGTGCCGCATTCATCAACGATGTGTGCAGTGGCGGCGAGCTGGGCGCTGAGGCGTTCCAGCAAGGCTTCGAAATTGGCCACTTCCACGGAGCGCAGTGACGGTTGAGAAGAAAGGCTCATGATGGGTGTACTCGTTCAAAATGTGGGAGCGGGCTTGCTCGCGAAAGCGGTGTGTCAGGTTGCACATCCGTTGGCTGATCCACCGCTTTCGCGAGCAAGCCCGCTCCCACATGGGTTATTCGGCGTTTTCGAAGGCGGGTTATATCGGCAGCAACTTGAACTGCCGGTCCCACAACGGGCTGACATCCAGCCGCTCGTTCAATACCCCGGCATTGAAGAACAGGTCCGCCACTTCCTGCTGCGAAGCGATGGCCTGGTCGTTCACCTCGATCACGCTGTAGGGCTGGCTGCGGTTGTTGTACACGTCGAGGAACACGGCCTTGTCCACACCGAGCAACTTCGCCGATTTTTCAGCCCACGGCTCGGGGTTGTTGTTCATCCATTCCAGCGTGCGCGCCTGGCGCTGCAAGTAATCCTGGATCGCCTGTTTGCGCAGCGGGTCTTCCAGGGCAGCGGGGCGGGCGCCGATCAGGTAGTTGCCGGAGAGGTAGCCGAGGGCGGTTTTCAATACCCGGGCGCCGCTGCGGAATTTCGCCAGTTGGATAAACACCCCGTAGATCACCCAGGCGTCCAGCTGGCCACTCTGGAACGCGCTGAAACCGTCCTGTGGCGTGAGTGCCACGGGGGTGATGTCGTTGAAGGTCAGCCCTTGCTCCTTCAAGGCCTTGATCAAGAAGTAGTGCGAGGTGGTGGAGCGCACATAGCCCACACGCCTGCCTTTCAACTGGGCGATGGATTCAATTTTCGACTCCTTGGGAATCAGGATCACCTGGTTATTCACGTCACCTTGCAGCACCGCAATCAGCTTCGGCTCGCGGTGGCTCTGGATCGAGAAGATCGGCGGGATCTCGCTCATGCCGCCAATGTCCAGGCTGCCGGAGGCCAGCGCTTCGACGATCAGGTTGCCGCCGGCGAACTCGGCGTAGTCGACTTTATAGGGCGTGTTGGAAGTGCCGGCGTCGTCGGTGAAGTACGAGTCCTGGCCACGGTAGGTGGCGACGGCCAGGGTCAGGTCCGAGAGCTTCGCAGGTGCAGCGAAAGCCCGGGGCACCAGCGAGGCGAGGCCCAGCGCGCCAAGGGCAATCGAACTGGCGCCCAGGAAGCCGCGACGATTGAACTGTCCGTGTTTGATCGTGTTCGTCATGGTCGTGCCCTGGTCAGATGGCGATCTGCGTTGGTTGAGTTACGAACGGGGTGCTGTAGCGGTTCGCCGGCACGTCCAGGCCAAGGTTTTCCCGCAGGGTGGCGCCGCTGTATTCGCTGCGCAACAGCCCGCGTTGTTGCAGCACCGGCACTACCAGCTCGGTGAAGTACTGCAAGCCGTCCGGCAGCAGTGAATTGATGATGAAGCCGTCGGCCGCGCCGGCTTCGAACCAGGTCTGGATCGCGTCGGCGACCTGCTCCGGGGTACCGACAAAATCGCGCTTGGGCCGGGAGAACCGCAGGGCCACTTCCCGCAGGGTCAGGCGTTCATCGCGGGCCAGTTGCTTGATGCGGTCGGAGCCGCCTTTCTGGCTGTTGGAGCCCAGGTCGCCGAGTTCCGGGAAGGGTTCGTCCAGCGGGTACTTGCTGAAATCGTGGTCGTTGAACGGGCGGCCCAGGGCGACGATTGCGTCCTCGACGGTCACCAGCTCCACAGCTTGCTGATAGCGGCTTTCCACCTCGGCTTCGTCGCGGCCAACAATCGGCCGGATGCCCGGCAGGATCGACAACTGATCAGCATCACGGCCAAAACTGCGCGCGCGTTTCTTCAAGTCCTGGGCGTAGGCTTTGGCTTCGTCGAAGGTCTCGGCATGGACAAAAATCGCGTCGCTGTTTTCGGCGGCAAAATTGCGCCCGTCCTCGGAAGTGCCCGCCTGGAAAATCACCGGCTGGCCCTGGCGCGAGCGGGCGATATTCAGCGGGCCCTTGACCGAGAAAAACTCGCCCTTGTGCCCCAATGCATGCAGCTTGCCGGGAGTGAAGAATTCGCCGCTTTGCTTGTTGTACGCAAAGGCATCGTCTTCCCAGGAATCCCACAGGCCCTTGACCACATTCACGTGCTCCCTGGCGATGCGGTAGCGCACGGCGTGGGGCGGGTGCTCGGCCTTGCCGAAGTTGTCGGCGGTGCCGCTGAGCCACGAAGTCACCACGTTCCAGCCGGCGCGGCCGCCGCTGATGTGGTCCAGGGAGGCGAACTGGCGTGCCACTTGGAACGGTTCGGTGTAGCTCACGGTGACGGTCGCCACCAGGCCGATGTTCGAGGTCAGGGCCGCCAGGGCCGAAAGAATGGTCAGTGGCTCAAAACGGTTGAGGTAGTGCGGGCTGGATTTTTCATGGATATGCAGGCTGTCGGCGATGAACACGAAGTCGAACTTCGCGCCTTCGGCCAGTTGCGTCTGATGCTTGTAGAACCCGAAGTTGACGCTGGCATTGGGTTGCGCCTGCGGGTGGCGCCATTCGCCCCAGCCGTGACCGACGCCGTGCACCATGGCACCGAGTTTCAGTTGGCGTTTGCTCATGTTCTCTCTCCTTTTAGCGGGAAGCCTGGGTAAGCGGGGCACGTTTGGCGTTGAAGCTTTTGTCGAAGCCTTGGGAGACGTCGATGTGTTTGGTCAGCAGGCCTTCGTCCTGATAGATGTCGGCGGTGGTTTGCAGGCCGCTGATCACCGAGTCGTCAATCGCCACCGGTTGCATATGGGTGGCGTTGGCCACGGCTACGTGCACCTCCAGCGGCAAGCCGGTGATTTTGGCCATGGCGGCGGCGAACGCCTGCGGGTGATCGTTGCTCCAGCGGTAGGCGCGGTCGACCCGGGCCACGAAGTCGTCCAGCTGCACGCGCTTGTCGGCAATCGCCTTGCTGGTGGCGGCGAGGTACAGGTGATTGCTCAGCAGGTTGTTGCCGCTGGCAAGGACCCTTGCCTGGCTCTGGCTGGTGACCACGGTGGTGTAGGGGTCCCAGGTCGACCAGGCATCGGCGGTGCCGTTATCCAGCACCAGCCGTGACTCGCTGGGCAGCAGGAAGATGAACTGCACGTCGTGGGTGGAAAGGCCGGCGCTGCGCAGCGCCTTGATCGCCAGGAAGTGCCCGATGGAGCCGCGGGTGGTGACGATGCGCTTGCCCTTGAGGTCGGCAAGATCGTGGATCGGGGAATCTTTCGGAACAATCAGCGCGGTGGTGTTGCGGCCTTCGGCGTGGATGATGCTCACCACCTTCAGCGGTGCTCCGGCACCGAGGGCGAACACGTAGGGCGCGTCCCCCAGCGCGCCGATGTCCACGGCCCCGGCGTTGAGGGCTTCGCCCAGCGGTGCGGCGGCGGGGAACTCGGACCACTGGATTTCGTAGGGCACATCCCGGGTTTCGCCGGCGACTTCCAGCAGCGCCTTGATGGTGGATTTCTGGTTGGCCACTCGCAGGGGCTGCAGGTCGGCGGCCTGGCAAGTCGCACCCAGGGTGAGGGCGGCCAGTAAAAGGGCAAGGGTAAAGCGCATCAGGCGGGCTCCAGGCTAGGTCTTGCGTTCAGTCGCCTCCGCCTGGAGAAGGGGTCGGCTGGTAGTGGGAAGAGGAGCGAGCGGACTCGCTCCTGGGGGTGTTCAGATCACATAAAACCCGTGGGTGCCGTCGCGGGCCAGTTGGTCCACCAGGCCGAACTCCCAGTCGAGGTAGGCCTGCATGGCTTCCTTCGGATTGTCGGTGCCTTCGTACGGGCGGCGGTAGCGGTCGATGCGCGGTGAAGCGAGGCGGGTCTCGCCTTCCTCCAGCGGCAGTTGCGCGGCGATCCAGCTGGCAGTGCCGTCCTGCAGCAGGAACACGGGCTTGCCGGTCAGCACTTCGACTTGCGCTACCGCGAGGCGCGCCAACTGGCTGCTGCCACAGGTCAACACGTAGCGTTCGGCAGCAGGCACCTTGCGCAAGGCTTCGGGCAACTGCCCGCGCAACGCCCACCAGGCACCGGGAATGTGGCGCTTGACGTAGTTGGCGCTGGCGGTGAAATCCAGTACTGCGGTGTCGCCATGAGCCTGCCATTCGGCGAGGGTGTGCGGGCTGATGAGTTCGGCCTGTTGCGGCGCCGGGACGGGGGCAACCCAGGCCCCCGGTTCGCTGAAGTGCGCAGGTTGCAGGTCATCCAGCACATGCACTTCCCAACCCAGTTGTGCGAGCCAGGACGCAGACATATTGGCCCGCACGCCGTCGTCATCCACCAGTACCAGCCGGGCGCCGCGTACGCTGGCGACGTGATCGGTTTCCTGCACCAGCTGGCCGCCCGGCGTGGAGCGCGAGCCGGGCAGGTGGCCGGCTTCGAATTCTTCCGGGGTGCGTACGTCGAACAGGTAAGTGGTGCGCGCCGCTTCCTGCTGCCAGCGTTGCAGGTCGGCGAGGGTGGCGCGGCCTACGCGGGCCTTGTCGGCGACTTGGCGGGCGTCCCTGGCGGCGATCTGGCGGTGTTCTTCCGAGGTCGGCGCGAAGCGTCGAGCCTGGCCGTGTTGCAGCTTCTGCCCGGCCAGGGTCCAGCCGATGGTGCCGTTGCGCAGGGCAGACACCGGGTTGGCGATGCCGGCATTGATCAGCGACTGGGTGCCGATGATGCTGCGGGTACGCCCGGCGCAGTTGACGATAATGCGCGTGGCCGGGTCCGGTGCCAGCTCACGGGCGCGCAGCACCAGTTCGGCGCCGGGCACGCTGATGCCGGTGGGAATGCTCATGGTCTGGTATTCATCGAAGCGGCGGGCGTCGAGCACCACCACGTCGGCGTTGCTGTCGAGCAACGCCTGCACTTCTTCAGCCGCCAGCGACGGTGTGTGGCGCTGGCTTTCCACCAGCTCGCCAAAGGATTTGCTTGGCACGTTGACGTCGATAAACAGCTCGCCGCCGGCGCTGCGCCAACCGTCCAGGCCGCCTTCCAGCAGGCTGACCTCGGTATAGCCGAGCGCCTGCAAGCGCTGGGCGGCGATCTGTGCCAGGCCTTCACCGTTGTCGTACACCGTCACCTGGGTATCCCGGCGTGGGATGCGTGAATACACTTCCAGTTCCAGTTTCGACAGCGGGATATTCGCGGCGAACAGCGGGTGGGATTCGGCGAAAGGCGCTTCCTCGCGCACATCCACAAGGGCGACTTCTTCACGGTCCAGGAGGGCCTGGCGAATCTGGGCGAAGCTGCGGTTCGATAGAGTCATGGGGCAGGGCTCTCTTTGGACAGGGCGTCTTTGGACAAATCCCAGATGTTCGGGAGAAAAGCGTTGGAATAACCGGAGATAAACAGTTTCTCGCTGCCGTCCGGCTGGTACACGGCGCGGCGCACCGCACCGATGTTGGCGCCATACACATGAATGCTGATGGACACCTGGTCACTGAAGGCATTGCTGACTTGATGGATGTCACCGATCTTCGGCGACACGGCTTCCACCTGGCCGGGTTCCAGCTGGATGCGCTTGCCGTCGGCGACCAGTGCGCCCTCGGCGTTACGCGCAAAGCCCTGGGAATACTCGGAACCGCGCAGCATGCCGATCAGCCCCCACACGCGATGGTCATGGATCGGCGTGGTCTGCCCCGGCCCCCACACAAAGCTGACGATGCTGAAGCGCTGGCGCGAATCGGCGTGCAGCAGGAATTGCTGATAACGCTCGGGGTCGGGTTGGGCAAACTCGTCCGGCAGCCAGTCATCGTGGCTGACCAGTTGCGCCAGCAGCTTGCCGCCGCGGTGCAGCAAGTCGCCTTCGCGAGGGTTGCCGTCGATCAATTCCGCCAGGGCGCCAATGAATGCTCTGAGTCTCTCCGGGTGTCGGGCCTGGGTCATGACAATTCCATCGTGGGTGGTTCGTGGTGATGGGTTTATCTAAGCATAATGTTTATAGTTAATATGCTATTTTTTAATGATTAGGTTATAGCGGAAAGTAATTTAGAACCGGTTTGAATAGCGTTAGACGTTATCGATCCGGGGGTTGGGCTATCCAGCCACCGTTTATGGAACTATGCTTTTCACACATCTTAATGACTGTTCTCTATGTGCGGCCCAAATGAAAATTGACGATATCGATGCCTTTGTCGAAGTGATTCGTTGCCAGTCCATCAGCCATGCCGCCGAGTCGCTGCAACTGACCCAGCCGGCCATTACCCGTCGCGTGCAGAACTTCGAGCAGGCGCTGGGGGTGGAGTTGTTCGACCGCAACACCAAGCCGCTCAAGCCTACTTTGATCGGTACGCGGGTGTATGAACAGTGCCGTTCGATCCTTCGGGAAATGGACGCCCTGCGGGAACTGGTGGCCACCGACGCGCCGCCCACCGGCCTGCTGCGCCTGGGGGTGCCGCAGACCATTGGCGACGTGGTGTTGCTGGACGCCCTCAAGCACCTGCGCAGTGAATTCCCCGAGCTGCGGGCCCAGGTGGCTACCGGCTGGGGCAGCCAACTGGTGGGCAAGATCGAGCGCGGCGAACTGGACGCGGCGGCGGCGCTGTTTCCGGCGGGCAAGATCTTCCCGGATAACATCGTCGGCGAGTCCATCGGCAAGATGGAACTGGTGGTGGTGTGTGCCAAGGCCCAACTGCCGAAGAAGCCCTGCAAGCTGGCGGACGTGTACCAGAATGGCTGGATCCTGAACCCGGATGGCTGCGGTTTCCGTGCCGGGTTGCAACGCACCCTGTCGGACCAGGGCCTGGCGTTGCGGGTCAACCTGGAGACCTTCGGCACCGAGCTGCAACTGGGCCTGGTGGCTGACGGCCTGGGCCTCGGCCTGGTGCCACGCCCGCTGCTGGAGCGCAGTGCCCATCGCGATCAACTGGCGGCCATGCCACTGAAGGACTTCAAGCCGGTGATGGACCTGTGGCTGATCTACCCGCATTTCCTGGGCAACCTGCAAGGGCCGGTGGACGCGTTTGGCAAGCTGGTGGCGGCGTCGTTGCACAAGGTGCGCAATGCGGCGTGATATGAAAAAAAATAATAATTAGCTTAGATTAAAATGTGCTTTTTATTATTTTTGGTCATCCCCTAGGCTTGCCTGGAAGTCCTTAAGGCCATCCAGGAAGTTTTGCCATGAGCAGCGTCACCTCGATCTCCAGTGTCTCGAACAACGTCCGCCAGCGGGTTACCCCGGAAGAGTGGGAGGTGCGCGTTAAACTTGCGGCGGCCTATCGGCTGGCGGCCTTGTACAAGTGGACCGACCACATCTACACGCACTTCTCCGCCCGGGTGCCGGGGCCTGAGGAGCATTTCCTGATCAATGCCTACGGGCTGTTGTTCGATGAGATCAGCGCTTCGAATCTGGTCAAGGTGGATATCGACGGCACGATTGTCGATGACCCTACGGGCCTGGGGATCAACTATGCGGGCTATGTGATCCACAGCGCTATCCATGGGGCTCGCCACGATTTGCAGGCCGTGCTGCATACGCATACGCGCGACGGTATTGCGGTGTCGGCGCAGAAGGACGGGTTGTTGCCGATCTCCCAGCATTCCATCGGGTTTTCCGGGCGCGTTGCGTACCACGGGTATGAAGGTGTGGCCCTTGACCTGGATGAGCGTGAGCGGTTGGTGGCGGACCTGGGGGACAAGAGTGTGATGATCCTGCGCAACCATGGATTGCTGACGGCGGGGGTGAGTGTGGAGCATGCGTTCCAGCAGCTGCAGGGGCTGGAGCGGGCGTGCAATATCCAGATTGCGGCGCAGGCGGGGGGGAATGCCGAGTTGATCTTTCCGCCGGCGGAGGTGGTGGCCAAGGTGGAGAAGCAGGCAGAAGTGTTCAAGAGCGGGGATGGGCCGGGGGTGGCGCGGCACTGGAATGCGTTGATTCGGCAGCTGGAGCGCAGCGATACCGATTACAAGAACTGATCGATGCGGTGAGAGAGACTGCTCCCTCACCGCAGGTCGGGTCAGAAGCTGTACTTGGCGGTCACCGTGAAATTGCGTGGATCGCCGTACACGTCATACGGACTCCAGGTGCTGTTGCTGGCGATGCCCTGATAGTACTTTTTGTCGAACAGGTTGTTGACGTTCAGCCGGGTATCGAGGTGTTGATTGACCTTGTAGCCCACCATCAATCCCACCAGTGCATAGGCCTCCTGTTCGATATGGTAGGGGCCGAAACTTGAGTTGCTGCCCTTGTTGAACATGCTGCTCTGGCCATACAGGTTGGCGCCGACACGCCACTGATCCAGCTCCCCTGGCAGGGTGTACACGGTGTTCAACTTGAACATATGGCGTGGCAGGTCGGTGTCGAACAGGCGGCCCTCCTTGGTGCGGTCGGCATCCTTGCGGTACTTGGCCTGGGCGAAGGTGTAGCCGGCGCCCACTTGCCAATCAGGGGTCAGGGCGCCGATCAATTCCAGGTCGATACCCTGGCTGCGGACCTTGCCGGCGGCTTCGTAGCAGTACACACCGTCGTTGCTGCGTGCGCACTGGGACTGGTTGTCGAGCAAGGCCGCGCGGTTTTCCTGGTCGATCTGGAAGAGCGCGGCACTGGCATTGAGCGCGCCGCCGAAGTATTCACCCTTGATACCTATTTCGTAGTTCTTGCCTTCGATCGGCTTGATCACCGAGTTGTCGTTGGCGACCTCGCTTTGCGGCATGAAAATGTCGGTGTAGCTGGCGTAGACCGAGTGGTGCTCGTCCAGTTCATAGATCACGCCCGCGTAGCGCGTCAGGTTGCGGGTGACCTTGTATTGGCTGTTGGTGTAGTAACCGTCATTGATCTGGTTGTAGATCGAGGTGGTGTCGTACCAGTCCAGGCGTGCGCCGAGAATGACTTTCAGCGGGTCGGTGATGCTCCAGCGGGTGGTGATGTAGATGCCTTCCTGGTCGACTTTTTCATTCAGGTCGTAGCTGTCCGGAACACTGGGCTTGGGTACGCTGCGGGGGCTGAAGTTGATGATGTCGGCCACTGGAATGAAGGTGTTGCCGCCCTTGCCGCTGGTCTTGAGTTGGCGCTTGCTGGCACCCACGACCAGTTCATGCTGGCGCCCCAACAGGCTGAATGGTCCGCTGGCGTAGGCATCATAAGTGGACTGATCGTAGTTGCGGGTCTGGTTGAACACCCGCTGCTGGTAGGCGCCGTAGTGTTCCAGCACGGCACCGGTCAGCGCGAAGTCAGACCAGTTCTTTGACGCGGCCAGGTGCAGGCGCCAGTCATTGTCGAACCGGTGATCCAGCTCGGCAAATACGGTTTTGTTGTCGATGTCCTGGTGGCTCCAGCTATACCCAAAGGTCTTTGAACGGGAAAAGTTGGCATGGCTGCCGTCGCTGTTGACCGGTAACCCGCCCCAGTTGATGTTGTTGTTATCGTTCTGATCCGAAGCTCCCAGGGTCAGGGTGGTGCTGTCGCTCAGGTCGAACTCGCTGATGCCGTAGAACACCCCCCGTTCGCGGCCGGCGTAATCCTGGAAGCTGTCCTTGTCCTGGTACGCCCCGACAAACCGTCCACGCACGCTGGCGCTGTCGTTGAGGGGGCCGGACACGTCCAGCTCGGAGCGGTAATTGTCCCAGCTGCCGGCGCTGCCAGTGACGCTGGCCTGGAACTCCCGCGTCGGTCGCTTGCGCACCATGTTGATCGCCGCGGACGGGTTGCCGGCGCCTTGCATCAGACCGGTGGCGCCGCGCACGATTTCCACGTGGTCGTAGGGCGCCATGTCGGCAGCGGCGACCCAGTCGGCGTTGTAGGTGGTGGGCAATCCGTCGAACATCAGGTTGTTGATGGGGAAACCGCGGGAGAAATACTCACTGTTGGCCGGCCGTGCTGCGGACATGCGCAGCCCTGGGGTTGCCTGCACCACATCGTCGAGGCTGCGCATGCCCTGGTCGTCCATGCGTTGACGGGTGATGACGGTCACCGATTGCGGCGTTTCACGCAGCGACAGCGGCAGCTTGGTGGCGGTCTGCATTGAGCCTGTGGCGTAGGAGCCGGTATTTTCCGTGGTAGCACCCAGCCCCGTGGCATTGATGTTGGTGGCGCCGAGCTCCAGGGCACCAGTGCTGTCGGCCTCGGGCACCAGCACATAGCTGCCGTTGGTTTGCAGCGCGGCGGTGTAACCGCTGCCCGCCAGAATCCTCGCAAAGCCTTGGGCTACTGTGTAGGCACCCTCGAGGCCCGGACTGTTTTTGCCGGCGGTCAGGCTCGCGTTGGCGGACACCGCAATGGCTGCTTGCAATCCGAACTGGCCCAACACCTGGTCCAGCGGCCCTGCGCCGACTGCGAAGTGGATCTGCCTGTCTGCCGTTTGCGCCGGGGCTACCGGTGCGAGCACGCTTTGCGCAAGTACCGCGCCGCTGAACAGGACCAGGCTGAGGGTTGATGCACAGCGATGATTGCTGCTGCGTGGGCGAGGGGCGGAGCGGTCTTTCATGGCAGGTTTCCGGAGTCAGGAGGAGGGCTTTCCCGCCACTGCAATGAGCGGGAGTCGCCCATAAGCCAAACGAGAATGAAAAACCTGCGGCTTTTTTCAGTTTATTTTCATGGCAGGCTCACCGCGCGGTGAGGGTGACCCAATAACGCGTGCGCTGCTGCACCTTCACCGGGAGGCTCTGTTCAAGCATCGAGAAGATCTGCCCGGGATTGTTCAGCGGGTAAGAGCCGCTCAGTCGCAGGTCGGCGACCGCCGGTTCGCAGCGCAAAATGCCTGGCAGATACCGCGCCAGTTCCTGGGCGAAATCCTCCAGGCGCATGCGTTCGGCTACGATGAATCCGTCGATCCATGCCGTATCGTTCAGGTTGGCCGGTTGTGCCGGGTAGACGCGAGTGCTGCTGATCCAGGCCTGTGAGTGGGCGTCTACCACCAGCGCCTCGCCTCCTGCCTTGAGGCGGGCGGCGACCCGGCCGCTGCTGACGGACACCAGGGTTCCGTGCCCATCGTTTTCGCGCCGTACGGTGAACCGCGTGCCCAACGGCTGCAGGCGCGCTTCGGCGGTGTACACCAGCAAGGGGCGCCCGGCGGGGTCGCTGGCGGTGAGGATGTCGACTTCGCCTTGACGCAGGGTCAGGCGGCGTTCCTGGGTATCGTATTGCGCATCCAGCAGCGTTCGGGTGTTAAGCCAGATTTGTGTGCCGTCGCTCAGCGTGTGGTGGCGGCGTTCGCCGGTTGCGGTGTGGTAATCGGCCAGGGCGCTTTGTACCCAAAAGCTGTCACTGGCCTGCCAGGCGGTACCGCCCAACAAGCCGGCACCCAACAGGAGTTTCAGCACCTGGCGACGATCACGCTCCAGGGTTCGGGTCTGTTGCAAGGTCTGGCGTGCCAGCGGGGTGCTCAGTTGCTGGCTGCGCCGTTGCAACTGTTGGGTGAGGGTGGTGAAGCGTTGCCAGGCGCGTTCGTGTTGGGGGTCGGCCTGGCGCCACTGTTGCAACTGTTCCTGCTGCTGGGGGCTGATCTCACCCGATTGCGCCAGGGTGAACCAGGCGACAGCCTGGTCACGCACGGATTCGGGGATGGGGTGTTCCTGATGATCCTGAACCGACACGGCGCTTACTCGAACTGGCTGGCATAGCAGAGGGCGAACGCTTTGCTCATGGACTTTTGCACCTTGTCCACACTCAGGCCCAGCTGGCTGCCGATCTGCTTGTAGGTCAGCCCGTCGAGCTGCGACAGCAGGAAGATCTCGCGCATGCCGGCGGGCATCCCATGCAGCAGTTCATCGACCTCCACCAGGGTTTCGATCAGCAGGTATTTGTCTTCCGGCGATATCTCCAGCGCTTGTGGTTGCTCGGCCAACACGTGTTGGTAAGCGCGCTCCACTGCCTGGCGGCGCCAGCGGTTGATCAACAGGCTGTTTGCGATGGTGGCAAGGTAGGCCAGGGGCTGGCGCAATTCATTGACCGGACGCCGCGCACCGATGATTCGCACGAATGTGTCCTGGGCAAGATCATCGGCATCGGCAGTTTCGTGCAGGCGTTTGCGCAACCAGTTTTTCAACCACCCACTGTGTTCAAGGTAGAGGTGTTCGACGTCCTGTTCGAAACTGCTGCGGTTGTTCATGGAATGCGGGTGCCAGCTAGTGATTGATAATTATTCTCAACTTTAGCGTGGCGAGAGGGTTGGATGCAATCAGCGATTTTCTCTGCGGGAGCTGCGTGGGCAGCTCCTTCAGGTAGTTTCAGGCGACTTTTTCCGCCGCCTGGCGTTCCCGTTCAGCCACCAACTGCCGGGTCAGCGGAATCAGCCGCTTGCCGTAATCGATCGCATCATTGAGCGGATCAAACCCACGAATCAAAAACGTCGTGATACCCAGGTCGTAGTAATCCAGCAACGCCTCGGCCACCTGATCAGCCGTACCCACCAGCGATGTAGAGTTACCCTGGGCCCCCAGCAACCCCGCAATCCCGGTCCACAACCGCTTATCCAACCGCGACCCCTGGGCCGCCGCCGCCAACAGCCGCCGCGACCCCTCATTCGGCGGTTCACGCCTCACAAACCCATTCTTCTGCGCCAACGCCGTCGCCTGCTCCAGGATGCTGTCCGCACGCTCCCAAGCCAGCGCTTCAGTCTCTGCCAGAATCGGCCGCAACGACAAACTGAAGCGAACCGTACGCCCATGCCTGGCCGCCTCAGCCCGCACCTGGGTGACCACTTCCTTCACCTGCTCGTAGGTCTCACCCCACAGCGCATACACATCCGCATGCTTGCCCGCCACCGCAATGGCCGCCGCTGAAGACCCGCCAAAATACAACGGTATATGCGGCTGCTGCGGCGACTTCACCGTCGAAAACGCACCCTCGTACCGGTAGTAAGTGCCGTGATGGTCGAAGGGCTTTTCACTGGTCCATTCCTGCCGCACCACGCTCAAGTACTCGTCGGTGCGCGCATAACGCTCATCCTTGTCGATATGACTGCCATCGGCCCGCAGTTCACGGTCGTCGCCGCCGGTGATGATGTGCACCGCGGTGCGCCCGCCGTTGAACACATCCAGCGTGGCGAACTGCCGCGCAGCGAGGGTGGGTTGGACGAAGCCGGGCCGGTGGGCAATCAGGAACTGCAGCTTTTTCGTCACGCTGGCCGCATGGGCAGCGATCAACGTACTGTCCGGGCTGTTGGAATGGAAGGCCACCAGCGCGCGGTCGAAGCCGGCCTCTTCGTGGGCGCGGGCCACGGTCTCCACGTAGTCGGGCTGCAAGGTCGGGCCGCTGCGAGGGTGGATCTCGGAGGCGTGGTGGCCGCCGATATAGCCGATAAATTCGATGCTCATGGTCAGTCCTTGTTGAGGGCAGGAATAAAGCTGCTATCGAAAATAGGGGCCGCACCCGAGCCTGTAAAATGCCGATTGGTTCTATCCTAATTATAAAAATACAGAATCATAGTTTTATATAGTTATCAGTAATGCGCATTTTAATCGTATTAGGTTATTCCCAAATAGAATTTCACTGAGGTTTTTTATGCGAATAGCATGAAACCGCAGCGGCGCTCCTGGCCGTGTTCTTGATGAGGAAGGAAGCCCGATGACTGAAAAGTCCCTTAACGCCAGTTCGTTTTCCGTCGACAAGGCCGAGGGTCAAGCCGGCGTTGCATCCCGCTTGATTCCGCGCTGGCTGCGCAACTGGCGCACCCCCGATGTGTTGCTGCGGCTGGTCAGCCCGATTGTGTTGCTGTTGCTGTGGGAACTGGCCTCCGAGCTGGGCTTGATCCCGGCACGGATCATCGCCGCGCCGTCTCAGATTGGCGGCACCCTGTGGGCAATGATCGTCTCCGGAGAGCTGGGCAAGCACCTGCTGGTGTCCCTGCAACGGGCGCTGCTGGGCTTGAGCATCGGCGTGAGTATCGGGGGGGTGGCCGCGTTGATCACCGGCCTGTCGAAGCGCGGCGAGGTAATCCTCGACTCACCGATGCAGATGCTGCGCACCATTCCTTCCCTGGCACTGGTGCCGTTGTTCATCCTCTGGTTTGGCATCGGCGAGTTCACCAAGATCGCACTTATCGTTACCGGCACCACCTTTCCGGTGTACCTCAACCTGTTCGCCGGCATCCGCAACATCGACCCCAAACTGATCGAGGCCGCCAACACCCTCGGCCTCAACCGTCGCGAGCTGATCTGGCACGTGATCCTGCCGGGCTCGTTGCCTTCGTTTTTTGTCGGCCTGCGCTATTCCCTGGGCATCTCCTGGCTGGCCCTGGTGTTTGTCGAGCAAATCAACACCACCGCCGGTATCGGCTACCTGGCCAGTGATGCGCGGGACTTCATGCGCACCGACGTGATCGTGATCTGCCTGTTGATCTATAGCGTGCTGGGCCTGCTGATCGACGGCTTGATCCGCACCCTGGAACGTTTTGCCCTGGCCTGGCGCCCATCGTTTGTGAGGAACTGACATGTCGATTCTCGAAGCTTCAACAGCACCGGTGCAGTTGCGCAATGTGGTGCGCCAGTTCGGCCAGCAGCGGGTCATCGACGGCCTGGACCTGGATATCGCCCCGGGGGAGTTCGTTGCGTTGCTGGGCGCCAGCGGGTCCGGCAAGACCACTTTGCTGCGCAGCCTCGCGGGCCTGGACAGCATCGACAGCGGCCAGTTGCGCGTGCCCAAGGCCCGGGCGGCGGTGTTCCAGGAGCC
Source organism: Pseudomonas sp. C8002 (assembly GCF_013385765.1). Taxonomy (NCBI): domain Bacteria; kingdom Pseudomonadati; phylum Pseudomonadota; class Gammaproteobacteria; order Pseudomonadales; family Pseudomonadaceae; genus Pseudomonas; species Pseudomonas sp. C8002. The sequence goes on along the minus strand of NZ_JACAPJ010000007.1, from coordinate 384,141 downwards.
GCGCCTGATGCCGTGGAAGCGCGCCTGGAAAAACGTGATTCTCGGCCTGCGGGTTCCCGACGCCAAGGCCCGTGCGGTGCAGGCGTTGACGGAAGTCGGGCTGGCCCATCGGCTGGAGGCGTACCCGGCGACCCTCTCCGGCGGCGAGGCCCAGCGCGTGGCATTGGCCCGCGGCCTGGTGCGCGAGCCCAAGCTGCTGTTGCTCGACGAACCGTTCGCCGCGCTGGATGCGCTGACCCGCATCAAGATGCATCGCCTGATCATCGAACTCTGGCGCAAACACACGCCGGCCGTGTTGCTGGTGACCCACGACGTCGACGAAGCGATCCTGCTGGCCGACCGCGTGATCGTACTGGCGGAGGGCAAGATTGCCGAGCAACTGCGCATCGACCTGCCCCGTGCACGGGATACCGGCCAGGACGGTTTCCAGGCGATTCGCGCGCGCTTGCTGAGCCTGTTGGGGGTTGAAGTGGACGCCCCGGCCGCCCAGCCTGCGAACGCCAGCGTCAGGCGGTTTGCCCATGGTTGAATTCAGAACCCTTTGCCTGTTGGCGGCTGCACTGCTGATGGGCGGCTGCGACAAAGCCGCTGAAGCGCCGAAGTCTGCATCGGATCTGTCGGGTGTGACCCTGATCCTCGGTGACCAGGCCAAGGGCTTGCGTACGGTGGTGGAGGCCGCCCACGCCCTGGATGGCATCGACTACAAGGTCCAGTGGGCCAACTTCCAGGGCGCCGCGCCGCTGTTCGAGGCCTTGCGCGCCGGCGCCGTGGACCTCGGCCCGGCCGGGGATACACCGGTGCTGGCGGCTGCCACCGGAGGCACGCCGCTGCGTATCGTTGCGGTGCGCCGCAGTCAGGCGCGCAGCATTGCGATCCTGGTGCCGCCCGATTCACCGATCCACAGCGTGGCCGATCTGAAAGGACGCAATGTGGTGGTGTCGTCGGCCCGTGGGAGCATTTCCCAGTACCTGCTGATCCGCGCCCTGGCGAATGCCGGCGTGGATGAAAAGGACGTCAACGTCGGCTTCGTGCTGCCCACCGATGCATTACCTGCGTTCAACGCCGGCAAGATCGAAGCCTGGGCGACCTTCGGGGTGTACCAGGCGTTCGCCGAACAGCAGGGCGCGCGGGTGCTGATCAGCGGGGAGGGCATCAATACCGGCCTGACGTTTATTACCGCGTCCGATGAAGTGCTCAGCGACCCGCTCAAGCGCCAGGCGTTGCGTGACGTTTTGCAGCGGTTCGCCAAGGCTTTTGAATGGGCGCAGCAGAACCCCGAGGAATACGCACGGGTGTTTGCCACGGTCAACGATATTCCGCTCAAGGTTTCACAGTTGCTGCGCACATGGGGTGATGAGTCGCTGCTGCCGGTAGAGGAGCGGGATGTGCAGGCGTTGCAGCAGGTGGATGATTTGTTTGTGGAAAAGAAGATTTTCCCGCACCGGGTAGAGGTGCGGAAACTGACGGATACCGAGGTGTTTTCGCCGCAATCGCTGGCTGGCGCGCCCTGAAGTCGTTGTGTTTTGCCCGGACCTGAGGTCTCATGGGTCCGGGAAAAACTTGCGGGTAGGGAACAGCACTTGATACGGGAAGAACTGGCGCAATATGGCGGTATCACCGTCATGATTCCGGCCGCAGTGGTGATCGCCGTCTGGCTCTGGTATTCCCGGCCCCAGGCGGTCAAGTGGTGGCTGATGACCATCGCCTGCACCTATTCCATCGTGGCGTTCAGCAAGTTGCTGTTCAAGGGCTGGGGCGTGGCGCTCCAGCAGCTGGATATTGCGGTGCTCAGCGGTCACGCCATGAATACGTCGTTGATGGTGCCCGTGGCGATGAGCCTGGTGGCGCGCCGGGTCAACCCCGAGTGGCGCTGGCCCGCAGCTATCGCCGGGATGTTGATCGCCGGCTGGTTCAGTGCCTATTGCGTGGCACCCTATATTCACCCACTCAACGAAGCACTGGCCGGTGGCTTTTTGGGCGGCATGGCGGCACTGGCGTTTCTATGGCGCCTTGAGGTGGTTGAAGTGCGGGTTTCCCCATCGTTGATCGGGGGGGGAATGGTGATCCTGTTGTTAAGTGCGATGGCACCCAAGTACAACGCCGAGAAGCTGCTCAACCATGTGGCAGTGGCCGTATCAGGTGCCGACCAGGCCCATCAGGAGCCTTCCTGGCGGGCCTCTTCCATGCAGTTGAACGCCGAGTAAGTGGCCAGGTCCAGGGCCAGGTTACTTTCCACCAGCAGCTCCAGCAGCACCGTCTGGCAATTGAAGCGTCGGGCATCGCCACGGCGCTGCGAACGCTTCATCTGCTTGAACAGCGTGTCGGTTATGTCCTGCGGTGAGTTGCCGCGCAACTGATCCAGCCAGTGGGACATGATCCGGGTGTTGCGCGCATATTGCTCCGCCGGCAGTTGTTCGTGCGGTGCCAGGCCCACGAAACCTTCAAACGTGTTCGTCAGCCTTTTCAAGGCGTAGGCCCGTTTCAGATCCTCATAAATGCTCATGGCCGCTCCTCGGTGCAGGAAATATTCGCCAATAGTTCGGCCGTCTTCATTTGCATCAGGTGGCTGTCGCCGCGGCTCTCCACGCACAGGCAGATGGACAGGGGATTGCTCACCTGCAACTTGAAGCGCCAGTCGGCAAACACCATTGAAAGCCCGGTACAGGATTCGTCACTGTCCAGGGAATGGCCGGCGTATAACACCTGCATGCGTTCTACAACGGTGGTTGAACTATTAACCTTGACGTGAATGTTTCCCGAAGAAGGAAACAGGCCGATACGCTCTACCAATAGCTTTGAACTTTTCATGGCCGTCCCTCGCTGTTAATTCACGTATTACTTTATTCTCAAGAGGTGAAAAAGTAAGCGGATGTTATTTTTAGTCTGTTATTAAGTTGAATGTTATTTCTTGTCTGTTCAGCGCCGCTATCAGTCACTTCTTTGCACTCGGCTGATTTCTGCCAATGGCAAGTTGATGCGTTGTTCCCGTTGCAGGAAGTTCATCAGCAACACCACCCGTTCCTCACCGTCCATGGCCAGGAAGACCGCTTCAAGTTCGGCAAACGGCCCTTCATTGATGCGCACGCTTTCGCCGGGCTGCAACAGGGCGCTCACCACGGCCTGGTGGTCGCGCTCCTGGAGTTCGTCCACCAGCGTGTCGCTGATGGGCAACGGGTGCGCGCCGAATGCCACCACCCGCGACACACCGCGGGTCGAGCGCAGTGAGCTCCAGCTGTCCTGCTGGCTCATTTGAATAAACAGATAACCGGGAAACAACGATTCACGGGTGGTCCTGCGCTGGCCCTTCAACAGCCGTTCGCGTTTATAGGTAGACCGGAAGCAGGTATAGCCCTGGCGCTGGAGGTGCTCTTCGGCGCGCTCGTCCTGCCGGGATTTGCACTGGACCAGGTACCAGGCTTTGTTGGCATTTGCGCTCATGGGCGTTCCTCTTCCTATATAAGGCGATACATGACAAGGCTGTAATTTAAAGCCGATGGGAGTGACGAAGTAATGAATGTTATAAATTGTCGGTTTGAAGGCGGGGGTTGTTATTTTTCGTCCGGAGATAATTTTGGGGGAAATAAGGGTTACGTGTTAATAAATACTGCCGTGAAGTAATAAAGTTGAAGAGGTTGCTTCATGGGGTAATGGATGGCCCGGGGATAGTGCCTTGTTTAAAAGAGTGTTGATTGTCTGTATTGGCAATATTTGCCGTAGTCCCACCGCGGAAAGTCTTTTGCGTGGCGCACTCCCGTGCTCCGATATCAAGATCAGTTCTGCAGGTATTGCCGCGTTGGTCGGCAAGCCGATTGAAACCACCGCCCGTGCGGTACTCGAAGCCCACGGTCATCCGGCCGACAAGCACCAGGCCACCCAGTTGGCGCCACAGGCGATCAGTGAAGCCGACCTGATCCTGGTCATGGAACGACAGCACATCAATGCCGTACTCAGCATGGCGCCCGAGGCACGAGGCAAGGTCTTGCTGCTGGGCAAATGGCAAAACGAGCGAGAGATCAGCGACCCGTACCGTCAAGGCAAGGCCGCGTTTGTGCACGCTTATGCGTTGATCGAAGAAGCTGTAAACGCATGGGCGCAGCGTCTTGCACGCTGATCGCCACTACTTTTTGAATCGAAATAAAGGCTAAGAATCCGACTTATGCAGCAAACGCCAGCAGTCACCGTACAGGAAGACGATAACGGGGAGATTGATCTCCTCGGTCTGTTTGGAACACTGATCGACCATAAATGGCTGATCGCTGCGGTGACCGGTGCCTTTATGGTCACTGGCGCCGCCTATGCGGTGCTGGCAACCCCGGTCTACCAGGCGAATGCCCTGCTGCAGGTCGAAGCGAAAAAGAACGACTTGCTGGGCTTCTCGGACATCGGCGGGATGCTGGGCAAGGAGTCGCCGTCGGCCACCGAGATCGAGCTGATCCAGTCCCGCTACGTGATTGGCAAAACCGTCGACAACCTGAAACTCGATATCGTCGTACAGCCAATGTACTTCCCGGTGGTGGGTGAGTTCCTGGCGCGCCGCTTCCAGAAGGCCAACCCCGGTGCAATCGCCGAGCCGCTGCTGGGCCTGGACAGCTTCGCCTGGGGCGGCGAGTCGCTGAAGATCTTCAAGCTGGACCTGCCCGACGGGCAATTGGGCAAGAAGCTGACCCTGACCGTGGGTGAAAACGCGCACTACACCCTGGTGGATGAAGATGACCAGGTGCTGGCGGCCGGCGAGGCCGGGCAGCCGTTCGAGCAAAATGGCGTGGCATTCCAGATTGAAGAACTGCGCGCCAAGCCCGGCACGCGTTTCCGGGTGATCCGCAATGCGCGACTGACCAGCATCCTCGACTATCAGGAAAACCTGGATGTGGTCGAGCGAGGGAAGGAGTCGGGCATGATCGGCCTGGCGCTGGAAAGCACCGAGCCGGACCAGGCGATCAAAATCCTCAATCAGATCGCGGCGATCTACGTGCGGCAGAACGTGGAGCGCACCTCGGCTGAGGCGGCGCAAAGCCTGGCGTTTCTCAAGGAGCAACTGCCGGAGGTCAAGAAGGACCTGGAAAAAGCCGGGAAGGCCTTGAATGAATACCAGACCCGCAGCAAGTCGGTGGACATCACCCTGGAAACCAAGGCGATTCTCGACCAGATCGTGGGCCTCGATACCAGCATCTCCGAGCTGAAGCTGCAACAGGCCGAGATGGACCGCAAGTTCACCCGCCAGCATCCCGCGTATCGCGCATTGCTGACTCAGATCGGCGAGCTGACCAGCAAGCAGCAGAGCCTGGCGAGCCGGGTCGAGAGCCTGCCTTCCACCCAGCAGGAGCTGCTGAGCCTCACCCGGGATGTCGAGGTCGGCACGGCCATTTACACCCAGTTGCTCAACAAGTCCCAGGAACTCGATGTGATGCGCGCGGGCACCGTGGGCAACGTGCGCCTGATCGACACCGCAGACGTCAATTTCTTCAAGCCGATCAAGCCGAAAAAGATCCTCATCGTGCTGATCGCGACGCTGCTGGGCGGCTTCCTGGCGGTGACGCTGGTGCTGCTGCGCAAGGCGCTGAACCGTGGCCTGGAAAGCCCCGAGGCCATCGAGCAACTGGGCTTGCCGGTGTACGCGTCGATTCCGTACAGCACGCTGCAAAAGGTCGAAGAAGACAAAATCACCCGCGGGCGTGGGCGTGCCGATGCCGGTTCTTCATTGCTGGCCATCAGTCACCCCACGGACCTGGCAGTGGAGGCCTTGCGCAGTTTGCGCACCAGTTTGCACTTCGCGATGCTCGAGGCGCCGAATAACCGGATCATGATTTCCGGCCCCAGCCCCGAGGTGGGTAAAACCTTTGTCTCGGTGAACCTGGCGGCGGTCATCGCGCAAACCGGGCAGCGCGTGTTGTTGATTGACGTGGATATGCGACGGGGCTACCTGCACAAAGTGCTGGGTGTGCCGGCCAAGGATGGGCTTTCCGACATCCTCTCCAATCAATGCACCCTTGAATCCGCCATCCACAAAACCGGCATTGAAAACCTCGACATCATCAGCCGCGGGCAAATACCGCCGAATCCTTCCGAACTGCTGATGCACCGCAACCTGACCGAACTGTTGGCGCAGGTCAGCGAACGGTATGACCTGGTGATTCTGGATACGCCACCGCTCTTGGCCGTGACCGACGCAGCCATCGTGGGACGGCAATCGGGGACCAACCTGATCGTCACCCGCTATGGCTTGAACCCGGCAAAAGAGATCGAGCACACCATGCGCCGATTTGCCCAGAACGGCATCGTGCTCAGGGGCGCGATCTTCAACGGCGTTGAAAAGAAAGCGTCGGCCAAATATGGCTACGGCAACTACGGGTATTACCAGTACGAGTACCAGGCTGATCGGAGCTGATTCACCACTGTAATTGCAGGATAGAGGTCACGTTTTCAGGAAATGAACGAAAAATCCTGGGGCGGTAGCGTGCCAAATTCAAATCAGCATAAAGAATACCCAGCCATGTTTTACCTGTTATCCCTTATCGCGCTGTCAGCGGGTTTGCTCGCGGCGAAAAATCCAAAATACTCAATCGTAGTGTTCGGGATAATGCTGGCTGTTATTCCCACGGGTAACTCCTACAGCGAAATAATCTCGCTCAAGGGTATCTACTTCTTTGACTTTTATATCGTGGGCGGGCTGGGCGCACTGCTGATCCGGCAGGTGGCTACACAGAAGAAGCAATTGACGGTACCGGGCGGCCTGCTTTTTGGTTGCGGGCTGTATGTGGTGTTACTCGCCTGCGGCCTGCTGGAGTCCTCGAACAAGTACCTGTTGAAGGATGTTCGGCCTTTTATAATGATCCTGTCATTTATCGTGCTCTCGAACATCGCGACCCTTGCCGCAAAAACGCTGATGTTGCAGACAGTGCTCCTGCTATTGATCGCGATGACCGCCTTCAATGTACTGGACATTGCCTGGTTACGCTTGGGCTTGTACAAGTTTCAAGACGTCTACTATGAAGAAAACGCCTACCGCTACCTGGACGGCGGTACGTACGCCGCCGTGGCCTATCTGATTTATTACTTCATAGACCCACGGCTGTTCGAACACAGGAAAAAGCTCGCAAGCATTTGCCTGGCCACTTCATTCATCTGTTTGTTCATTGCCAACTCTCGCTTCATCTTTGTCTCGGTGTTTGCGGCGATCATCATCCACCAATACACCCGGCCGGCCCGCATGATAGGCGTTGCCCTGGCCGGGGCGGTGGTGCTGATGGCGTTCATTGGCATCAGCAATATGATCGGGGCTGATCGAATCAATGATGGTTTGTCGTCCGAAGGCATGGCCGCCCAATTGGCCACGCGCTTCAGCCCGGCGCTGGAGTTGATCCGCGGCATGAACCCGCTGCATTACTTTGTGGGACTGGGCGCGGGCACGCCGTTCGAGATTCCCTGGTTCGAGTACCGTGGCCTCGATGACAAGAACTCGAATATCGACAGTGCCTACCTAACCTACTTCGTTAAGTACGGGCTGATCGGCGTGTACTTGCTGTACGTGTTCATTACCTCGATTACCCAGCACATGAACAGCCGGGTGGCGGTTTCGATCGCCATCTTTCTGGGGGTGATGTTCGTTGTCTCGGCCACGCCTTATCAGCCGTACGCCATCGGTATCGCGTATGGCGCGATTGTGCTGCGGGTCTGTTCCGAACACACCGCCAGGCAACGCAAAAAGATCCTCAAGCCTGACCAGCCGCTGATAACCACACCCTTGCAGGTGAATGCCGGATGAACAGCACACTGTTGAAAAAGTTCGTGTCCAGTACGGCATGGAGTTTCGTTTCTGCCGTGGCCACCAAAGTGTCGGTGGTCATCACCGGCATCCTGGTTGCCCGGGTATTGGGTGCGCAATCGTTTGGCGAGTATGGTTTGATCCAGAGCGCGATTGTGATGCTTGCCAACGTCGCCGCCCAAGCCACCACCACGGCGACGGCCAAGCATATCGGGCAGTTCAAGGAGACCTGTCCCGAGAAGACCGGCAGGGGCATCGCGCTGACGCTGCTGTTCTCGGTTGTGTTCAGCGGGATGATCATCGGGACAGCGCTGTTTTTCCCGCACTTTTTCTCCAGCGTTATCCTGGGGGCAGACAGCCTCAGCGCTGCATCGCTGATCGTATTGAGCACCATCACGTTGATTATCCTGTCGGGATGGACCCAGGGCTGCCTGACCGGTTGGGGCCAATACCGGACAATCGCGACCATCAACGGAATCATTGCGATTGTCGCGATTCCGGCGACGTACTTCCTGACCCTGCAGTTGCGACTCAACGGTGCGCTGCTGGGCTTGGCCGGTTCTCAATTGCTGATCGTGTTCTTCAGCGCACTGGCCTGCTGGAAGACATTGAAGGCCCGAAATACCACGCTGAGTTTCAAAGGCGCAATGACTGAAAAGCACGCAGTGCTGTCGGTTGGCCTGCCGGTATTGCTGACGGGGTTGATGGTCGCCCCGATGAACTGGTTCGCCAACAAGTTGCTGGCGGAAACAACTAACGGCCTTGCCGCATTGGGCATGTACGCCGCCGCGATGCAATGGAACGCGATCTTTTCCCATGTTTCCGTGGTGTTGGGCTCTGTGCTGGTGCCGATGCTGGCCGCCGCGCTGGGCGGTAAAAGCCGCAAGTTGGACGCCTTGAACTTTCTGTCGGGCTGGCTGGTGGTGTTGGTGATCATACAGCCGGTGATCATGTTCCCCGAGTTGCTGGCCAAACTGTATGGCAGCAGTTTCCTGGGGCGGGATTTTGAAGTGACATTAGTCCTGGTAATCCTGGGTTCGCTGCTCAGTGCATTCAAGTCCGGTATTTCAAGAAAGATGATCGTGATGAACCTGGCCTGGTTCAGTGTGATGAGTAACATTCTATGGGGAGTGTTATTCATTGCCGGAGCACTGTGGCTTCGGGAAGAAGGTGCAATCGGGATTGCCAAGGCATTTATCGGCTCGCAGTTTATTCACTTCCTGCTGGGACTGCCGTATTTCGTCTACAAGAAGATATTACCTCTGGAGTTGCTCGTATCTCCCAGGATCCTGATCTTGTGGACATTGCCTTTCATCAGTTTCATATCAAGCGCCTACGTCGAAAGTGTGCTGTATCGATTAATGATCATGGCGCTGATATTTATCTACATTCTCGCAACAACGTTTGCCTTGAATGCCGTGTTTAATGACCCCGTGGAAAATGGAAGCCCAGCATGAATGTCAGCAAAGTATATATCCGGGGGGCATACGGTCCTGGTAATTTGGGTGATGACGTATTAATGCTATGCGTGATCAATATTCTGAAAAAACGCTTTAAGGAATCGGATATAGCGGTGGGTGTCGATCATCCGCAGATCGCCAGGAACTTCAACCCGCGTATCAAGTGGCTGCACATCAAGGAGCCGGTCAAGGCTGACCTGGTGGTGTTGGGCGGTGGGGGCCAGTTCTTCTCGTTTATCCCACCGGCCAAAGAGGCGACTGCCAACAAGGGCATCGTGGCGAAGCTGTGCAAGAGCATCAAGGCGCAGACCGACCTGAAGTCCACGCTTCTGCGTTTGTATGTCGGGTTGCGCGGTGGTGTCGACAGGATCTATTTCCACCGGCGCCTGGCAGCGTTCTGTATTGGCCTGGGCCCCTTCGATGGCGGCGGCAAGCTGCTGACCCGCGCCGTCAGCGTGATCAATCGCTGTGACTACATTTCCGTGCGGGACGGTACCAGCCAGCAGCATTGCAAGGCCTTCGGAAAGTCCGACGTCGAGGTGTACACCGACCCCAGCCTGCTTTCCGACCTGTGGATCTCCAGCAAAGACCTGGAGGTCGGCAGCCTCAAGAAGGGCAAGTACCTGTCCTTCATCCTGCGCGACTGGCCCCATGACGCGAACGGGCAACAGTTCATCAAGGCGATGGTCCAGGCCGCGGATGAGCTCGCCAAGCGTGGCGAGCAGGTACGCCTGGTCTCGCTGTACAAGGAACGTGACCAGCACCTGATCGACAAGTACCACAGGTTCGAATGGTTGTGCTGGGACGCGGCGGGCGATACGCCCGAAACCTTCATGGCGAAACTGATCGTCGAGTCCGACGTGATCATCAGCGCCCGTGCACACGGTGTACTGCTGCCGGCTTCCCTGGGCTTTCCCACCATCGCGGTTGAAATCGAAAACAAGCTGAAAAAAGTCCATGAAATGCTGCCGCAGGGCACCCGGCTGGTCAGCACCCCAGACCCTGAGGTGATCAAGGCCACCATCAGCGAATTCCGGCAATCCAAGGCGCAAATGGCCGAGCACCTCAAGCAGGAGATCGCCCAGCGTTCTTCCCTTGCACAAAAAGCGGTCGACGACTTTTTGAAATGGGTCGATGAAAAATAAAGTGGAGGGGCAACCGACGTGAAAAAGACAGCCTCGACGCTACTCATTGTGGCGTTCGCCCTGCAGGTGGCTGCCAGCGGCGCATCTGAGTTGAACGACCGTTGCGAGCCAGGCATCAAGAACATCTACCCGTCACTGCCGGACGTTTCGCAGATGGCCGACGGGCCCCAGGCGCAAAGCAGCATAAAGGGCAGGGCCAATCTGACGAACAAGGCCTACAGCCAAAAGATCAAGGACATTGCCGTGCATTTTCCGGCCGGCTCCTATGACCCGGGTTCGATGGTGCGGCTTGGGTTGCCCTACGGCGGCATTGAATTCAAATCCCCATTGCCGCAACCGGGCAGGGAATGCCTGGTACTGACCTATGAGTTGAAGTTCGACAGGAATTTCGACTTTGTAAAAGGCGGCAAGCTCCCGGGCCTCTACGGTGGCACCGGCAATACGGGCGGCAAGATACCGAACGGCCATGACGGCTTTTCCACGCGCTACATCTGGAAAGAAAAGGGCGCCGGCGCCATTTACGCGTATTTGCCCACCAGTAAAACCTGGGGCACGGCAGTCGGGTTGGGTTCCTGGATCTTTACGGTGGGGCAATGGCACAGGTTGGAGCAACTGGTGAAGTTGAATACGCCGGGGCAGGCCGACGGTGTGATTTCCATTTGGTACGACAACCAGCTGGTGCACTCGGAAACCGGGCTGACGTTTAGAGACACGCCGGAGATCACCATCGACGGCTTGCTGTTTTCGACGTTCTTCGGTGGCAATAACCCGTCTTTCGCCACGCCGGTGAGTACCAATATCCGCTTCAGGAATTTTGTGATGAGTTCACAGCGCGTAACGGATACTTCAGGGCAGGGCGAGTAGATGAAGAACCTGAAACTGAACATCAAGAAGGCCGCTGTTGCGCTGTTCAATACGCTGCTCAGCCTGGCGTTGTTTTTCAATCTGCGACGCGCGTTGCTCCGGGCAACCGGATGCCGGGTGGGCGCCCGGACCACGATTCACCGCAACGTGGTGTTTTTCTCCTTCGGCAACTTCTCGGTCGGGAAAAACTGCACGGTCAATTACGACTGCTACCTGGATAACCGGGCGGGCATCCGCATCGGCGACAACGTCAATATTTCCCATAACACCCGGGTTTATACGCTGGGCCACGATATTGATGACCCCATGAGTTGCCTGGTGGGGAAGCCGGTGTTGATTGAAGACAATGCCTGGATCTTTCCCAATGTGATGGTAATGCCAGGCGTCACCATCGGAACAGGCGCGGTTGTTTATCCGGGCAGTGTGGTCACGCGCAACGTTGCAGCGTATTCGATCGTGGGTGGCAATCCGGCCAAACATATCCGCTTCAGAAACAACACCATTCGATACAACGCCGACTTTCCGATCTGGTTTGCAGTGTAAGCAATCTCACTGGCCCCACCTTTATTTATGCAGGACTCTGACGTGAAATCATTAATGATTGCATGGATTGGCTATCAACGACGCGCCGATACCATGAAGCAATACTGGGCGTATGACATTCTGCATCTGCCCAACCAGTTCAAGAAGAAATCCGCGCGGCCGCTGGATTACTTGATCAAGTCGTTTAAAACCCTGAAGACCCTGTTGGCCGGTTCGCCTGACGTGCTGTGGGTGCAGTTGCCGCCGAGCCCGGTATTGCATATAGCACTGGCCTACAAGTTTATATTCAACTGGCGGCTGAAGATTATCGCCGATGCCCACAACAGCCTGTTGCGCAAACAATGGATAGGCTTTCCGGGCACGGTAGCGCTGTTGAATAGAATCGATGCTGTCGTCGTTCATAATTTTAAAGTCAAAGAAGAGTTGGCCGGCCTGGGCGTCAAGGACACCAATATCTTTATCCTGGAAGACTTGCCGTGTGACTTTCACGCGGCGCCCGCCAGTGAGCGCGAGACACCCTATGTACTGTTTCCGTGCTCGTTTGATATCGATGAACCGATCGAGATCGTGATCAACGCCGCCCGGGAAATGCCCGGTGTCGACTTCCTGATCACCGGCAAGCATCAGGGCAAGCTCTCCGAGGAGCTCGTGGCGTCACTCCCCGAGAACATCAAGCTGACCGGCTTCCTCAGCAAGGCGACCTTTGAACAGCTGCTGTGCCACGCGAATGTGGTGCTCGGCCTGACCACCCGCGACAACGTCCAACTGAGCGTGGCCAACGAAGCGGTCAGCGCCGGCAGGCCGATGGCGCTTTCGAATACCACGGTACTGCGCTCGTTGTTTTCCGAGGCGGCGGTGTTTGTCGACACCCTGGACCCGCTGTCCATCAAGGCCGGCGTCGCGCAGCTCATCGCCAATCAAGAAACCTATAAAGAGAAATCGGCCTTGCTCAAAGCCAAGCGAATAACCCGCTGGAAAGGCCAGGCCCAACTGTTAAGAACTGCCGCCACTATTTAATGATGTCTATTACACCTGACAGGAAGGGAACCGTCATGAGTCAATCAAGTGATGTTTTATTGATTTGTTCTGGAGGTGGGCACTGGGTACAAATGAGCAAGTTGCTGCCTGCCTTCGACGGTCAAAAAGTTACCATCGCCACCGTGGATATCAGCATTGGCTCGCAGTATCCAACCCATGCCTTCGCGCAAGTCCCGGACTTTAATCGCAGTGAACCGTTGAAGATCATCAAGGGCTTTTGCCAGATCTTTGCGATCGTTTACCGCAGCAAGGCCAGGTACGTGATCTCCACCGGGGCGGCACCGGGGTTGCTGGGGCTGGTCGCGGGAAAACTGATGGGCAAAAAGACCCTGTGGATCGACAGCATTGCCAATCCCAAGAAGCTCTCGTTGTCCGGCAGGATCGCTGTGTATTTTGTCGATGAGTTGCTGACCCAGTGGCCCACGCTGTCGCAAAACAGCCGGGCCCAATATAAAGGGAGGATTGTATAAATGATATTTTGCAGCGTTGGCACTCAAGCACCCTTTGAAAGAATGCTCGGCTACTTGCATGAGTGGAGTCATGCAAACCCGCAGGTCCCGATTGTTGCCCAGGTGGGCAATAACGAAAATGACCTGGGGCGCATTACGGCTTACAAGACCATCGCCGAGCCGCTGTTTTCCAAAAACTTCAATGCGTCAAAGGTGATTGTTTCCCATGCGGGCATGGGCAATATCATTCGCTCCCTTGAACTGGGCAAACCGATTGTTATTGTCCCGCGCGACAGTCGGCGCGGTGAACACATCAATAATCACCAGTACGACACCGCCGAAAACTTTTCAGACCTTCCCTCTGTGTTTATCGCCCATGATAAAGATGCGTTCTTTTCGGCGATTGATTCGGCGCTTAACTACAGCAGTGCCGAAAGTTCACTGGACTTTACCGAAAGGGACCGCTTGATCAGTTATGTGAAGTCATTCACTTCTTAAGTTTCGGCTGTTTGTCAATCCGCTCTTATTGCCTTTAATCATCGAGTAATCGTTATGATCCCAGTTATATTGTCTGGCGGTTCAGGCACGCGCCTGTGGCCGCTTTCAAGAGCGCTTAAACCAAAGCAGTTTATTGCGCTGCACGGTGACTTGAGTTTGTTTCAAGCCACCTTGGATCGCATCAAGAACCTGTCGATAGAGGGCGAGACCGTCAGCCCGCCGATCATTGTGTGCAACGAAGAACACCGTTTCATCGTGGCCGAGCAAAGTCGATCACTGGACGTGATCCCGCAGAAAATCCTCCTTGAGCCGACCGCCCGCAACACCGCCCCGGCGATTGCGGCGGCAACCCTGTCGGCGCTGGCGGATGGGGACGATCCGATCCTGCTGGTGCTGGCGGCGGACCATGTGATCGGCGATACCCAAGCGTTTAATGCGGCCTTGACGCTGGCCAAGGTGGAAGTCAACAAAGGCAAGATCGTCACCTTCGGGGTTGTGCCCACCAAGCCGGAGACCGGCTACGGCTATATCCGTACTCAAGCGGCTGCGGTGGACGGCGCCGCGCATGTCGATGCCTTCGTGGAAAAGCCCGACCTGGCGACCGCGCAAGGCTACCTGGAACAAGGCAACTACTTCTGGAACAGCGGCATGTTCATGTTCCGCGCCTCGGTGATGAAGGCCGAGCTGGAGCGCCTGAGCCCGGAGATCATGGTGGCCGCAGAACTGTCCCTCTCCAACGCGGCCCATGACCAGGATTTCACCCGGCTCAGCCAGGTGGATTTTGTGAACGCGCCCAACGTGTCGATCGATTACGCGGTGATGGAAAAGACCGACATCGCGTCGGTGGTCATCCTCGATTCGCCGTGGAGCGACCTGGGTGCCTGGGACTCAGTGTGGGAAGCGGGCCTCAAGGATCAGAACCAGAACTGCACCCAGGGCGACGTGCTGCTGCAGGACGTCACCAACAGCTATGTGCATGCCAGCCACCGCCTGGTCACGGTTGCAGGGATCAATGATGTGGTGGTCGTCGAGACCGCCGACGCGATTTTGGTGACCACCAAGGACCACGCGCAAGACGTCAAGAAAATAGTCGCGCAGCTGACTGAAAAGCACCGGATCGAGAGCACCAGCCACCGCGAAGTCTATCGGCCGTGGGGCAAATATGACTCGGTGGACCAGGGCTATCGGTACCAGGTGAAGCGGATCACGGTGAAGCCGGGGCACAAGCTGTCGGTGCAACTGCACCACCACCGGGCCGAGCACTGGATCGTGGTGTCCGGCACCGCGAATGTGCAAATCGCCGACAAGCAAGTGCTGCTGACCGAAAACCAGTCCACCTACATCCCGATTGGCGTTGTGCACTCCCTCGAAAACCCGGGGCGAATCCCGCTGGAGCTGATTGAAGTCCAATCGGGTTCGTACCTGGGCGAGGACGACATCATCCGCTTTGAAGACCGCTATGGCCGCCTCGAGCTTGTTTAAAGGAAGATTGAAATGAATGTAACTGTATTTGGAATCGGCTATGTGGGTCTGGTGCAGGCAGCGGTGCTGGCCGACGCGGGGCATGAGGTGTGTTGTGTCGACGTGGACGCGACTAAAGTCGAGAACCTCAAGGCCGGCATTATTCCGATCTTTGAGCCCGGGCTGAGTGCGCTCGTCCAGAAGAACCATGATGCCGGACGCTTGCACTTCACCACCGACGCCGCGCAAGGCGTGCGGCATGGAGAGGTGCAGTTCATCGCCGTGGGCACCCCGCCTGATGACGATGGCAGCGCCGACATCAAGTACGTGCTCTCCGTTGCCGCGACTATTGCGCTCAACATGACCGAGCCGAAGATTATCGTCAACAAGTCCACGGTGCCGGTGGGGACGGCGGACAAGGTCCGGGCGAAGGTGTCCGAGGTGTTGACGTCGCGGGGGCTTGAGGTGGAGTTCCACGTGATCTCGAACCCCGAGTTCCTCAAGGAAGGTTCGGCGGTCGCCGACTGCACCCGGCCCGACCGGATCATCATCGGCAGCGACAGCAGTTACGCCGTGGACCGCATGCGGGAGCTGTATGAACCCTTCAACCGCAACCACGAAAAGATCATCACGATGGACATCAGGAGTGCCGAGCTGACCAAGTACGCGGCCAACTGCCTGCTGGCCACCAAGATTTCCTTCATGAATGAAATGGCCAATTTCGCCGAACGCTTGGGCGCCGACATTGAGGCGGTTCGTAAAGGCATTGGCTCCGATCCACGGATCGGCTACGACTTTATCTACCCAGGCTGCGGTTATGGCGGTTCGTGCTTCCCGAAAGATGTGCAGGCGCTGGAGCGCACCGCGTCGTCGATCGGCTATCAGGCAACGCTGTTGTCTGCCGTCGAGGAAGTCAACAAGCGCCAGAAGCAGCACCTGTTCGGGCATATTCACCACCACTTCGGCGGCCAGCTGGAGGGCAAGACCTTCGCCATCTGGGGCCTGGCCTTCAAGCCCAATACGGATGACATGCGCGAAGCCTCGAGCCGCGTGTTGATCGAACAACTGCGCAGCGTGGGTGCCCGGGTCCAGGCATTCGACCCCGAAGCGATGGCCGAGACCCAGCGCATTTACGGGATGAACGAAGACCTGTTGCTGATGGGCACCAAGGAAGCGGCGTTGCAAGGTGCCGATGCGCTGGTGATCGTGACCGAATGGCGGGAGTTCAAGGCCCCGGACCTGGACTTGATAAAAGAAAAACTGAGCACGCCGGTGATCTTTGACGGCCGCAATATATTTGATCCGCAGCGTATGAAAGCCAATGGTTTCGAGTATTACGGTATTGGTCGCGGGTTATCGGTACGCCCCGTTGTTTAATCCTGACGATTATTAACATTGGTGGTTTGAGCTATCCACAAGTGAGATGATTTCGAGGAGGTTAAGTGCGTGATCCAACAGGATCTTTGCGCAGTTTGCATAGCCTGTTTATCTCCGTTCCATCACTACGCCCTTATTGCATTATTTGATAAGGGGTAAATATCGAGAAGGAGTCTGATATGAGGAAAATACTGTTGGCCGGCGTGCTGGCCTTTAGCAGTACTGCGGCATTGGCGGCAGGTGAAATCGCGAGCGAGGCCTTGAGCGATGCGGCCGGCGCGAGCGAGCCCCTGTCGTTGAGCACCCCGCTCGTGGGCGGCGTGACGCTCGGTGAAACCGTCGGGGTCGGTACCGCGGTAGTCGGCGCTGCGGCGGCGGCTTCCAACTCGGGCGGCAGTTCCAATGGCGGTACTTCCGGCACCGGCGGCACCACCGGTACAGGCGGTACCACCGGTACCAACTAATAACCCGCAATGTGTGTTGTTCAAGATCACCCGGAACTTCTGGGTGATCTTTTTTAGACTCGCCCTCGACTAGCGTAGTGCCATTATGATTCGTAGGTTACCTGTTCTTTTGCTGGCAAGTTTCAGCTTGCACGGCTGCATGTTTTCGCCTGGTCAACATATGGACACCAGTCAAATGTCCAGTGAGGGTTCTTCCGAAAGTACTCGGGTAGAGTTGATTCCCATCACCCCCAAATTGATTGCCATGGATGCCGCCACGCATGTTCGTGAATCGGTGCCGGCAGAACTGTTGTCTTATGTGCCCGGTGGCTATCGCGTCGGTGCCAATGACCTGTTGTTCATCACGGTTTGGGACCATCCCGAGTTGACGGCACCGTCCGGGCCGCAACAGCAGATCGACGCCAACGGGCGCCTGGTTCGCCCCGATGGCACGTTGTTTTATCCGTATATCGGCAACGTCCCGGTGGCCGGCAAGACCATCGAAGAGCTGCGGGCCTTTATCGCCGGGCGCTTGTCGCAATTTATTGAAAGCCCACAGGTCGACGTCAGCGTCCTGCGGTTTGCCAGCCAGACAGTGGTGGTGACCGGGGCGGTGATCAAGGCCGGGCAACAGCCGATCACCACCACGCCATTGAGCGCCGTCGAGGCCATTGGCGCTGCCGGTGTCGACCCCACGAATGCCGACCTCTCGAGCCTGACCCTGACGCGCGATGGCCGTGAGTACACGCTTGACCTGGACAGCCTCAATCGCCAGGGCTCGCAACTGCAGGGCATCTACCTCAAGGGCGGCGACCGGTTGTACCTGCCCTATAACGACCAGAAACGTGTCTACCTGATGGGCGAAGTCAATCAGCCCCGGGCCCTGAGCTTCAAGGGCAAGTCGATCAACCTGACCGATGCCCTGGGTACCGTAGGCGGCTTGAACCAGACCACTTCCAATGGCAATGCGGTCTATGTGATTCGCGGCGTGGACAACCTGGAAGCCGAACCGGCCAAGGTGTTCCAGCTCGATGCCCAATCACCTTCCGCGCTGGTGCTGGCCACCCGGTTCGACTTGCAACCCCAGGACATCGTGTACGTCGGGCCGGCCGGCGTGACGCGCTGGAACCGCCTGATCAGCCAGTTGCTGCCGACGGCCAGTGCCATTGGGATTGGTGCCCGATCGGCCAATGACCTCAGTGAAGTCAACAGCAGATAAGGCGTTATCCCGTGGTGAAAATGTTGCCTACCAGCGCCTGCCTGTCGATGGCGCTCTTGTTGTGCGGGTGTAACCCGTTGATGAGGGCGTCGTGGTACACCCTCGAAACCTCTGTGACGGGCCCGGCCCCGATCAACGTGACCCGCGCCCAGGTCGACGCGGTGCCATACCCGCAGATCCTGGTGACCACCGCCGTCAGCGAGGGCGTGATGGCCATGGCCCGGCGCCGGGGTGACCTGCAGTTCTGGGTCGCTTCCGGCAAGCAAGTGGTGATGATGCGTGACGGCCTGGTGGTACGCGCTGTCGGGCTGGGTGTTTCCCTGGATGGCACGCGTTTCAGTGGCGAATCGCCGTTCAAGCGCGGGCTCCAGCATCTGCCCGACGGCTACACCGGCACACGCTGGATCGACCTCTACGACGGCAACCGAATCGGTATCGCGGTCAACAGCCGTTTCAGCAGCCACGGTATCGAGACCCTCCGCATTCTGGACAAGGATTACGCCTTGCTGCGCATCGACGAGCAGGTGGACGTTCCCACCTTGAATTTCCGCGCCACCAACCATTATTGGGTCGACCCGCAGGATGGTTTCATCTGGCGCAGCGAGCAGCATTTGACGCCCCGGTTGGCCCTGAAAATCGTGCAGTTGCGTCCCGACCGGGAGGCAGCCCGATGAAGTGTTCGAAGCTTTTATGGCTGGGCCTGTTGCTGATCGGCCCCGGCACTGGCCAGGCGGCCGTTACAGTCAGTGGCGATGTGCGCAGCCCTGGCGCCTTCGAGGTCAAGCCGGGTGCGCGTTTGCTGGACGTTATTCGTGTGGCCCAACCCAATGCAGAAAGCTACTGGTTGGGCGCCGCGTGGCTGCACCAGTCGTTGGTGAGCACGCAGGAACGCTTGAAGGCAGGGGTTTTGTTCGATCTGAAACTGCTGCAACGAGGGGCCTTGCTGGATGACCGTGGCTCCCGGGCGGACTTGAGTGCGCGTCTGTATCGACAGGTCGAACAGTTGCCGGTCACCGGCCGCCAGGTGCAAGTGCTGGACCCGATCGCCGTGGAGACGGGGTTCGCGCGCAACGCATTGCTGGATGACGGGGACCGGCTGGTCTACCCCGTGAGGCCGTCCACCGTGCAAGTGCTCGGGGCGGTCGCGCAGTCCTGTGATGTGCCGTACCGGGCCATGCGCGAGGTGCGGGATTATGTTGGCGACTGCACGGTCCTCGATGACGCCGAGCGCGATGACCTGTGGCTGATCCAGCCCGACGGCCAGGTACGGCGCGTGGGCGTGGCGGCGTGGAATCGCGAGGACGGCGTGGTGGCGGCCCCCGGCAGCAGGATCCTGGTGCCGATCCGCAGCGACGACCTTGAGACGCCGACCCCTGATCTCAACCAACAACTGGCCGAGTTTTTCGCCACTCAACCGTTGGCTGAGGTGAACCCTTGAATTTACGTTTTGCGGCTGTACTGCTGTTGCCTTGCGGGTTGGCTCACGGTGACCCCCGTTACACCCAAAATGATTTCGGCGGCGTGGGCCTGCTACAGACCCCCACCGCACGCATGGCCCCGGCGGGAGAGTTGAGCGCCAACGCCAACCGCACCGATCCCTACTCGCGCTACAGTTTTTCCCTGCAACCGTTTGATTGGCTGGAGGGTTCGTTTCGTTATACCGCCATCAGCAACCGCAGGTACGGCGCCGAGGCGTTGAGCGCAAGCCAGAGCTTCAAGGACAAGGCCATCGACTTCAAGGCGCGGCTCTGGGAGGAAAGCCGGTGGGCACCGCAGGTGGCTTTCGGTGCCCGGGACATCGGCGGTACCGGGCTGTTTTCCAGCGAATATTTTGTCGCCAACAAGCGCCACGGCAACCTGGATTTCAGCCTCGGCATCGCCTGGGGCTACCTGGGAAACCGAGGCGACTTCGGCAACCCGCTGTCGGTGTTCGGCAGCAAATTCAACGACCGGCCCAAGAGCACTGCGGTCGTCGCCAGGGCAGGGGACGTGAACTCCAACGCCTATTTCAGGGGCCGCCCTTCGTTGTTCGGCGGGATCGCCTATCAAACGCCCTGGGAACCCCTGAGCCTGAAACTCGAATACGAGGGCAATGACTACAAGCACGAGCCGTTGGACAACCCGATCAAGCAGGACTCGCCGGTAAACATTGGCGTGGTCTATAAGCTGGCTGACAGCGTCGACCTGAGTGCGGCCTGGGAACGCGGGAATACCGCGATGTTCGGCATCACCCTGCACACCAACTTTGTCAGCCGCAAGGCACCGGTCAAGACCTATGACCCGCCCGCCGAACCGTTGCCGGCGCGCATGCCCACCACCCCGGCCGACCAGGTCAACTGGGCCAACGTCGCCGACAGGCTGCAGCAGAATGCCGGCTACAAGGTGGAGCGCATTGCCCGGCGCGGCTCGGAATTGATGGTGTATGGCGAGCAGCAACGCTACTTCTATTCAGCCAAGGCCGTGGGACGCGCCAGCCGGATTCTCGACAACAGCGCCAATCAGGATATCGACTGGTTCACCCTGGTGAACAAGCGCTATGACATGCCCATCGAAGAAACCAGCGTGCCCCGTGACACCTTCTGGGCCGTGGTGAACAACCAGCAACCGTTGACGGACCTGCACCGTAATACCGAGGTCAATCCGGCGATTGCCCATCGGGAAACCACGCTCTACAGCAGACAATCCGAGCCGTTCAACTATGGCCTTGGCCTGGGTTACAAACAGAACATCGGTGGCCCCGACGGCTTGCTTTATCAGTTCACTGCCGACGCCGACGCGGAGTACCGTTTTACCCGCAATACCTGGTGGAGCGGCTTGCTCAGCGCCAACCTGCTGAACAACTACGACAAGTTCACCTACGACGCACCCAGCGGGTTGCCGCGAGTACGCACCGACCTGCGCCAATACATGACCACGTCCGATGTGACGATGCCGAACTTCCAGGTCAACCATGCGCAGCGCCTGGACCGCGACCTGTATGGCATGGTCTACGGCGGCTACCTGGAGTCCATGTACGCCGGGGTGGGCGGCGAGGTGTTGTTCCGGCCGGCGGGCAAGCACTGGTCAGTGGGCGCAGACCTGAACTTCGTGCGCCAGCGTGATTTCAACCAGGGCTTCGGCCTGCGGGATTACCAGACCATCACCGGCCATGTCACCAGCTATACCGAGCTGCCCTATGACACCCTGGCCGCCGTCAGTGTGGGGCGTTACCTGGCGCGGGACTGGGGCACCACCGTCGACATCTCGCGCCAGTTCAAGAACGGCGTGAAGTTTGGTGGCTGGGTGACGCTGACCACCGCCTCGAAGGAAGAATATGGCGAAGGCAGCTTCGACAAGGGTATCTATATTTCCGTCCCCTTCGACGAATTGATGAGCACCTCGACGATGCGTCGGGCCAACGTCGTATGGGCGCCACTGACCCGTGACGGCGGCGCACGCCTGAACCGCGGCTATTCGCTGCAGACCATGACTGACGGGCGTGACAGCGAGTTGTTCTATAACAACTTCGAGAAGATCACTGAGTGACGGTGCGGCATCTGCCGACCAGGTTGTCGACTGCCCGGCGTTGAATGCGCCGGGCAGTCGCCACGCCGAACGCTACAGCGCCAGGTGCAATGCCGGCGCGCAACACTTGCCTGACTTTCCTCTTTGATGACTATGCGAATGGCCCGGGCCCGGGCGTTGCTGTGGGCGCTATCGTTGCGCCTTGCGGGGAGTGGTGGCGGGGAGGGCGCAAAGCGCGCCTGGTGCCCCGCGCCGCCGATGCAGCGGCACGGGGAAGGGCGGGGTCAGTAGATGTCTTTGGACAGCAGGGTAAACGGCGTCTTGAACAGGATCTTGATGTCCAGCCACAGCGACCAGTTGTTGATATAGCGCAGGTCGATATCGACGCGTTGCTGCATCTTCTCCAGGGTCTCGGTTTCACCCCGGCAGCCATTGACCTGCGCCAGGCCGGTGATGCCGGGCTTGATGCGATGCCGCGCCATGTACGCGCGAATCTTGCCCGAGTAGTAGTCATTGTGGGCGACGGCATGCGGGCGTGGGCCGACCAGTGCCATATGCCCTTGCAGCACGTTGAACAGCTGGGGCAGCTCGTCGATGGAGGTGCGGCGGATAAAGCGCCCTACGGGGGTAATGCGTGAGTCGTTGCGGCTCGCCTGGCGCACTTCGTGGTCGTCATGCACGCGCATCGAGCGGAACTTCCAGACCTTGATCACCTCGCCGTTCCAGCCGTGACGATCCTGCTTGAAAATTACCGGGCCGGGAGAGGTAAGTTTGATCAGCAGGGCGAACAGCAGCAGCAACGGGCTGAGCAGGATGATCGCCAACAGGGCCAGGCTCTTGTCCAGCAGCGACTTGCTCAGTGCTGCGGTCGGCCGGCTGGTCAGCGGGCTTTCATTGAGGAAGATCGCGGGTAATCCATCCACCTCGGCCACGCTGTGGTTGAGCAGCAGCATGTTGTTGAGGTCGGGCACCCAGATCACGTCCACGCTGATCTCCAGCAGGTTGAGGTACAGCGCCTCGATGTGGGTCGCTTCCTGGAGAGAGTGAGTGATGTACAGGCGGCGGATACCGTGCTGGCGGATCAGCGCGGGAAGATCGGGCAAGTCACCGAGGATCTGAGGCTGGGTGCCGGCCTGGGGGGAGGTGGTGCGGGGACCTACGAGACCGACCAGAGGGGAGCGTTTTTGCCTGGCGAGAGTATTGGCCAAGTCGGTTGCAAGTTTTCCTGTACCAATAATCAGCGATTTCTGGCGCTCATGTAGTTGCCGGTGGTAGTACCTGGATAGACTGTGAATGGGAATGTAGCAAAGGGCTAGTATTGGATAGCTGACAGCGGCCCAGAGTAGCAGGATCTCGAAGGGAAACAGCGAACTGGCATTACAGGCTATGCCGACCGCGAACAATATGCCCAGGGTCAATAACCAGCCGGTGAATAATCGTCCCAGCCCAACAAAAAAGTCATCTTTTTTGCTATAGACGTCACATAACATGTAGGCCGGTATAGAGGCCAGTATTGTAATGGCTGCCAATATCCGGTAGTGGGATTCCAATTGCCCGGTCTTGAAAAGTACCAGTGAAAACAAAAGTACAACGACCACACTGAGGGCAATTGCCCACTGTCCCCAAAAGGTCAGGCCTTTGGGTGTAAGGTTACGATGCATTCTTCTGTTGTTAAGCATACTTCTGCTCCCTGTGGTATCCACTCACGTGCTGGCAGGTTAAAGCGAGGCGTGGTTTTAATGACTATCAAATGGCAGGCGCACGCGTAGGCGTGCGTATTGATAGTAATAAATGGCAGGGAGCAATGGCTGACGACTTATAACGCGGTCATGTTGTTATAAAATGGCAGATAGAAAGGCGTTCTAATAGGCAGGGTGAATTGTAATTTTTATGAAATAATTATTGTTCTGTGACGTTTGCGCGACTGCTCAGCGGGCTCTTTATTTTTTGTGTCAGGCAGTAGCCACGGTTACGCACCGCGCGGAACAGGCGTTCGCCATCATTCACGCGCTTGAACTTGTCCTGCAATCGGCTAAGGCACATTTCAAGCCCGCGATAGAGGTCGGGCTCACGTCCGATGTTGCGGATAAGTTCTTCCTTGCTGACCACACGTTCTTCATGGTTCAACATTTTCTTGATCAATGCCGACTCAATAGTGGTCAAGGAAATGCGTAGCCCACCTTTCACCAGCGCACGATCTTGCTGGGTAAGTAGCCAGACATCGGGGCCGCGTAATGCAGAGGATGAGTTAACTGTTTCCGCGGTGGTGTTATTCAGGTCCGTGTGTGTGACGTCTGATTTTAGAGCCGTGATGCTAGGTTTTTTTGATGCGTCGTAAAGTTGTCGGGTCAGCCGATTACTGGCTTCGTAAAGTCTTTTGGCGGCGACATAGTTACTGAGCCACAGATTGAAATTCTGCTCTTTGGTAACGGCGTAGGAACTGGTCGAAGCGTCCGATGTTTTTTCCACGGTTTCGATCAGCGGCCCGCTGTCGACGTCGTAATGTAAAAATGCCACATTTGGCGTGAAATCGTGCAGTGCGATTGACGGGTACGTCGATGTAAATGTGTGTTTCTTGAGAGAACTCATGGCATTCACCGATTCCAGGAAAGTACGGGGGTTCATAAACTATCAGCAGGGGAGAAGTAGGGGCCCTGAAAATAGTCAAAAGGCAAGCGTCTGGCGAGAAGTGCGCTGTCGGCGTGCTCGACGTTGTCGGCGATGAAGGAGACCCGGGTGGTGCTCATCAGCCCCAGCATCTGGTCGTAAAGCCGGTCGAACAGGCCCGAGCGGGTGTTCAGACTGAGCCTGAGGGCCGAGTCTGGAAAAGGCATTTTTATATAGTCATAAAGACTCAAGTCGATCAGCAGGTCGGTGTTTTTTGTATTTAATGTGTAATTGTTATAGGCAAGCTTCAGGTTGCTCTGGTCTTTCAGGCTATACAGTTGACGGATCATGCTCCGGCGTTCCAGCGGGCCCGGAAGGGTGTCCAGTGTGTTTTCAACGCTGACAATGAGTTGTTGTCTGTTTTTTTCCAGCGTGTGTGAAGTATCGATAATTTCCTTGAGCAGGTCCTCATTCATCAACAGCGATTGCTCAACTCGGAAAAACTTGTGGAGGCCCGGGCTTTTATCCGCGCGCAAACGTTTACTTGTGCGGGCAAATGAACTCGGCCTGGCATGTTGCAGGGCTTCGCTGTAGGCGTCTTTAAGTTGTTCGGAATAAAACGGGCAGGCGTCATCACGCGGGCTGTCGAGCGCAGGCTCGGCGTGGACGCGGATCTCACTGCCCCACAGCGTGCAACTTCGTTCAAGTATCGCTTGCCGCGAAAAGGTGAAGCAGGCTGACGCCTCACGTAATAAGGTTCCGCTATTCACGGTTCGACCGCTCCCTGACGGGGTGGATATGATTAACCGAAGCCAGCCCTCTGCTTAGTTTGTAGCCGTAACCGCGAATGCTCTGAATTATATTGCTTCCGTAATGTGATTTTATTTTGCCACGTAACCGGCTAATCGATTTTTCGAGGGCCCTTGAATCATAAAATCGGGGATTCAGCCCCATTACCACGGCGATTTCATCATGGCTGAGCAATCGATTATGAATGAGCGCTTCCAGTACTTTCATTTCGACAAAGGACACTTCGAGCTTTTTACCACCCCCGTAGATGCACATGCGATCCTGATCGAGTAGCAAATCAGTATTACTTAGCCAGTATGTCTCGCTGAGGAACGCGGCAAACAGGGCAAGTTTTTTCTCGGGCGAGCTCTCGACGACCTTTATGCAGTAATCGGCGCCTGCGAGATAATATTTGGTTTTGCTTAGTGTAGTGGCGAAGGTGACAACCAGGAAAATGGTGCTGCCAGGATTTTCCGATCTGGTTTTTTTAATGATGTCCAGCGTTTGGGTGCTGGCAGAGGGGGTGTCGATCTCTATGATGATGGCACGGTAATGTCCATGGCTTGCATAGGGACCGATTAGTTGGCCGTAGGAGCGTGTATCGACTTTTAGATTTTTCGGTACAGTACGAACTATAAGCTCGCTGAAGTCCTCGGATTTCGATGGGGTCCGTGCAATAGCGAGGACGTTGGAAAAATGCATCACGTTGCTCCCTTTTCCGGCATGCGAGGCCGTCAATTCAATCGCTGCAGGCGTTTAGATGTTAATCGAATTGAATACGCCAAAACGTGACAAATTTTAACATTCGGCACTTTATTTGCGGGGGGTAAGGCGGATTTCAGGCGGGTGTTGAGAGCGGGTTTGTGGACCGGAGTACTCATATGCTAGTGCAAATTTTTTAGTGTGCGATAAGTATTTTAGGCGGGTTGATTTTTTTTGGCTGGAATGATTTAAGCCTTCTAGTCCCTTAGCTCTAAAAATGCTTATACGTGACTATTTATAATAATCCAGCAAGGCGATAGCGGGCGTCGTGTGCTGGGGGATGCTCGCGCGGTCGGCCAGGTAGCGCGCCGGCGGTTGGCCGATGGCCTTGCGGAACATGGTGATAAAGCCGCTGGCGTTTTCATAGCCGAGGTCCAGCGCCACCGTCTGCACACTTTCGCCTTTCGCCAGGCGCTGCAGTGACAGGATCACATGCAGTTGCCTGCGCCAGCGGCCGAAACTCAGGCCGATCTCCTCCAGCAACAAGCGCGTCATGCTGCGTTCGCTCATGCCGATGCGTACGGCCCATTCGCCCAGGGTGGCCTTGTCGCTGGGGTTGGCCAGCAAACTGTCGGCCAGGCGCCGCAGCCGAGTGTCCCGGGGCATGGGCAGGTGCAGGGCCTCCACCGGTGCCAGTGCCAGTTCGTCCAGCAGCGTGGCCACCAACCGGCCCTGGGCGCCCTCGGTGTCGTACAGCGGCGGGAAGCTGACGGCCTTGCTGATCAATTCGTGTAACAACGGCGATACCGCCAGGGTGCAGCATTGCCGGGGCAGGGCACCGGCAGCGTCGGGGTCGACCAACAGACAGTAGACGTCCGCTGCCCCCGACCCGCGCGCGGCATGGGAAAGGCCGCCCGGAATCCACAACGCGCACTGGGGGGGCACGATCCAGATACCTTCTTCGATGACGCAATGAATCACCCCGCGCAACGTGTACATCAACTGGCCCTTGCGGTGCTGGTGCGGTGCGTGCTCCCAACTCGCAGAGGTGCTTGAGGCGCTCACTGCAACCACCGCACGGGGAATTGCATCGGCGAGGGCCGGGCGCAAGGGGTCACGGGTTTCGAGGCGGTGGTTGTACATGGCGGCGCGGCGTCTTGGCTGGAATGCAAAACATTCTGGCCATTCTGTGCAATGGCGTCCAGTGATGGCATGGCTATCATGAGAAACATTCTCGTTAAAGGAGCTTCCCATGCAACTCGACAGTTCAACATTCCCCGTGGTGAAAATCGTGTTTGACGCCCCCAGCGACACTCCCCCGCAAGATACCTTTGGCGCATTCGAGGCCTTGTTGCAGCGCGAGGAACCCTTCGTCCTGCTGCACGAGAAAGCCGTGGATGAAAGCACTCACGAGCATTCACACGAAGAACGCAAACAGGCCTCGATCTGGATGAAGAAGCACAAGGTGGCCCTGCGTACTTTCGTCAAAGGCATGATCCAGGTGGAGCCCAGCGCAGCCAAGCGCCTGGCGCTCAAGCCGTTTGCCGTGATGTTCGGCAAGGCGTGGGGCTACCCGTTGCTGGTGGTGGAATCCACGGATCAGGCCTGGGCATTGGCGCGGGACGTGCTGGATACCCAGGTGTCGGATGTGGCGCACTATTGAGTGTGGGGCGCTGCCGTGCTGCCGCGTACTGTGAGTTCGAACGGCACTACAACCTGACGCTCCGACAGCGGCGTTTTCTCGATCAGTGCGATGAGCATCTCGACCGCCTTGCGGCCGAAGATTTCGGCAGGCTGTGCAATGGTGGTCAGGGGCGGGTCGCAGTAGGCCGCGAAGGGGATGTCATCAAAGCCCACCAAGGAAATATCCTGGGGCACGCGCAGGCCCTGTTGCTTGATGCGCTTCAAGGCGCCGATGGCCATTTCGTCGTTCTCGCAGAACAGCGCAGTGGGCCGCTCGGGCAGGGCGAGCATGTTGCCTGCGCCCTCGAAACCGGCGTGCAGGGTGAAGTCGCCGTGGCAGATAAGCGCCGGGTCGCGGGGGATGCCCGCCGCGAGCAAGGCATCTTCATAACCGGCCACGCGGTCACGGGTCAGTGGGCTGCTTTTCGGGCCTTTGATCAAGCCGATGCGGCGGTGGCCGAGGTCGATCAAGTGCTGGGTCATGGCCCGGGCGGCGCCACGGTTGTCGAGGCTGATGGTGGGGTGGCGACCGTCCTTGATCACCTCGCAGGCGTTCACCAGTGGCGGTGAGTCGCTGCAGTCGCTGAATGGGTCCGAGGCCCGCAACTGAATCACACCGTCGGCCTGATGGGCGTGGACCAGTTCGGCGAACTGTTTTTCGATTTCTGCCTGGCCCCGGGTGTCGCACAACAGCAACCGATAACCCGATGCCTGCGCCGCTTGCTGTGCACCGCTGATGACCCGAGCGAAAAACGTGTTGGCAATCGCCGGCACCAGGATCACCAGGTTGCCGGTGCGCCGCGAACGGAATTGCACCGCCATGCGGTTCGGCCGGTAGCCGGTCTGTTCCACGGCGGCGTTGACCTTGTCGCGGGTCTCGGGCAACACGCGTTCAGGGCTGGCCAGGGTCCTGGACACGGTGGCCACCGAGACCCCGGCCAGGCGGGCGACTTCACGAATATTGGACAAGACCACCTCGTTATCAGAACAGCAGCCTGCAAGTTTACCGCAGTCGGGGTTTGACACCGCGAGCAACCAGGCCTAAATTTCCGGCACGATGTAACCGGTTACATCGTGATCGGTAATTGCCCATAAAGAGAAGACTTGCGATGACGGTTGCTGTGCAAAAAATAAGAATGGGCTTTGTTGGCGGCGGCGAAGGCGCCTTCATCGGCCAGGCTCACCGCCAGGCGGCGGGGCTGGATGGGTGTTATGAACTGGTGTGCGGTGCCTTCAGCCGTGAGCCCGAGAACAACCGGAGCACCGGCAATGCGCTGGGCCTGCCCGCGTCCCGCTGTTACAGCGAATGGCAGCAGATGCTCGCCGCCGAACAGGCACTCCCGGCCGAGCAGCGCATGCAGCTGCTGGTGATCGTCACCCCCAATCATCTGCATGCACCGATTGCGACCCAGGCGCTGCAGGCGGGCTTCCACGTGTTCAGCGAGAAGCCGGCCGCGCTCAATCTTGCTGAAGTGCAGGCGCTGGCAGACGTTGTCAAAAACAGTTCCGGGCTTTATGGGCTGGCACACACCTACCTGGGTTACCCGATGGTGTGGCAGGCCCGCGACATGGTGCGCAATGGCGTGATCGGCGCGTTGCGCAAAGTGATCGTCGAGTACCCACAAGGCTGGCTCAGCCAGGACGTGGCCGGGCAGGGCAACAAACAGGCGGACTGGCGCAGCCGGCCCGAGCTGTCGGGACTGGGCGGCTGCATCGGCGACATCGGCACCCACGCTTTTTCCCTGGCCGAGTTCATCGCCGACCAACCGATCGAACAGCTTTGCGCGAGCCTGGGCATCCATGTACCCGGTCGGCAACTGGATGACGATGCCGCCATGCTGTTCAAGATGGCCTCCGGCGCGAGCGGCGTGCTGATCGCCAGCCAAGTGTGTGCCGGTGAAGAGAACCCGCTGAAGATCCGCCTTTATGGCGACAAGGGCGGCCTGGAATGGCGCCAGGAAGAACCCGCCAGTCTGATCCATCGTTCCCTCGACCAACCGCTGCGCATCCTGCGTTCCGGCGTCGGCCAGCCCTGGCTGTGCGACGCGGCATTGCAGCGCATGCGCCTGCCCGCCGGGCATCCCGAGGGTTACCTGGAAGCCATGGCCAACCTCTACCGCGACTTCGCCAAGGCCATTCGCCAGGGCACCGAGGCCGTTGGCGTACCCGGCATCGAAGTCGGCGTGCGCGGCATGGCCTTTATCGAAGCCGTGATCGCCAACCATCGCGGCGAGGCGAAGTGGACCACCCTGGCGAACCACCCATGAAGGAGACTACAGACATGCGCGGCCCAGGCATTTTTCTCGCCCAGTTCATCTCGGACGAAGCGCCTTTCGACACCCTGGCCAACATCGCCCAATGGGCGGCGTCCCAGGGCTACAAGGCGATCCAGTTGCCCACACTCGGCACCCGCTACATTGACCTGGCCCGCGCTGCAGAAAGCCAGGCCTACTGCGATGAACTCAAGGCGACCTGCGCCCATGCCGGCGTCGAAATCAGCGAGCTATCGACCCACCTGCAGGGCCAACTTGTGGCCGTGCACCCGGCATTCGACACGCTGTTCGACGACTTCGCCCCGGCCCATCTGCGCGGCCAGCCCCAGGCACGGACCGAGTGGGCGATCGACCAATTGAAACTCGCCGCCCGCGCCAGCCAGCGCCTTGGCTTGACGGCCCACGCGACCTTCTCCGGCGCGCTGCTCTGGCCGTACATCTACCCCTGGCCACAACGCCCCAGCGGCCTGGTGGAGCAAGGCTTTGCCGAGTTGGCCAAGCGCTGGCTGCCGATTCTCGATTGCTTCGAGGCGGCCGGCGTCGACCTGTGCTACGAAATCCACCCCGGCGAAGACCTTCACGACGGCGCCTCTTTCGAGCGCTTCCTCGAAGCCGTCGACCACCATCCCCGGGCCAACATTCTCTACGACCCCAGCCACCTGCTGCTGCAGCAAATGGATTACCTGGGCTTCATCGACCGCTACCACGCGCGCATCCGCATGTTCCACGTCAAGGACGCCGAGTTTCGCCCCGACGCGCGCTCCGGCGTGTATGGCGGCTACCAAGGATGGGTCGACCGCCCTGGCCGTTTTCGCTCATTGGGCGATGGCCAGATCGACTTCAAATCGATCTTCAGCAAGCTCACCCAGTACGACTTCCACGGTTGGGCCGTGCTGGAGTGGGAGTGCTGCCTGAAGGACGCGCAACAAGGCGCGGCAGAAGGGGCGGAGTTCATCCGCCAGCACATGATCCGCAAGACCAGCAAGGCATTCGATGACTTCGCCGGCGTGACATCCGACGAGCAATCCAACCGACGGCTGCTGGGCCTGCCCGACGCCTGAACAGCGCTTCTGACTCAAAATAACAATAAAACGGTGACCACAATGAAAGCGCGACTGAGCGTCATGATGTTCCTGCAATTCTTCATCTGGGGCGGCTGGTTCGTCACCCTCGGCACCTTCCTCGCCAGCAACCTGGGGGCCAGCGGCGGGCAGATCGGCATGGCGTTTTCCACCCAGTCGTGGGGGGCGATCATCGCCCCGTTTATCATCGGCCTGATCGCCGACCGCTACTTCAACGCCGAGCGCATCCTGGCGGTGCTGCACCTGATCGGCGCGGTGCTGCTGTACCAGCTGTACCGCGCGCCGGACTTCGTCGGCTTTTATCCCTACGTGCTGGCATACATGGTCATCTACATGCCGACCCTGGCACTGGTGAACTCGGTGGCCTTCCGGCAAATGAGCGACCCGGCCCAGGAGTTTTCGCGCATCCGTGTGTGGGGCACCTTGGGCTGGATTGTTGCGGGGCTGGTGATCAGCTTTGTGTTCGCCTGGGATTCGCAGCAGTCGATCACCACGGGCGCGTTGCGCAACACCTTCCTGATGTCTGCCATCGCGTCAGTGGTGCTGGGTTTCTACAGCTTCACCTTGCCGCGTACCGCGCCCTTGAAAGCCGAGGCGGGCAAGGGTGATATCAAGCAACTGCTCGGGCTGGATGCGCTGGGGTTGCTCAAGGATCGCAGCTACCTGGTGTTCTTCATCGCCTCGATCCTGATCTGCATTCCCCTGGCGTTCTACTACCAGAACGCCAACCCGTTTCTCGCGGAAATCGGCGTGACCAACCCCACGGCAAAAATGGCCATTGGGCAAGTGTCCGAGGTGCTGTTCATGCTGCTATTGCCGCTGTTCATCCAGCGTTTTGGCATCAAGGTCGCGCTGTTGGTGGGCATGCTGGCGTGGGCGCTGCGCTATGCACTGTTCGCCTACGGCAATAATGGCGAGCTGGCCTTCATGCTGTTTACCGGGATTGCGCTGCATGGCATCTGCTATGACTTCTTCTTTGTCTCGGGGCAGATCTACACCGACGCGAAAGCGCCGGAGCGCTTCAGGAGTTCGGCGCAGGGGCTGATTACCCTGGCTACG
This sequence comes from Pseudomonas sp. C8002, assembly GCF_013385765.1. Classification (NCBI taxonomy): domain Bacteria; kingdom Pseudomonadati; phylum Pseudomonadota; class Gammaproteobacteria; order Pseudomonadales; family Pseudomonadaceae; genus Pseudomonas; species Pseudomonas sp. C8002. The sequence continues at coordinate 352,183 of NZ_JACAPJ010000007.1, read as the reverse complement.
TACGGTGTGGGCATGTTGATTGGGTTCTGGGTGGCGGGGCAGGTGACCGACCACTATGTGGCGGCGGGTGGCAGCCATGACTGGCGCAGCATCTGGCTGTTTCCGGCGGGGTTTGCGCTGGTGATCTTTTTTTGTTTTTCGCTGGCGTTCAAGGGGCGGGAGCGGGTGGCGGGCTGACTGAGTACGATGTCAAGGCCAGCCAAAATCAAAGGTGGGAGCTGGCTTGCCTGCGATAGCATCGCCTCGGTGCAACTGATACATCGAGGTGTCTGCATCGCAGGCAAGCCAGCTCCCACACTGATTCTCTTTGCCTGTTTGAGCGTGTTGTTGGCTGGTGTGGAACTCAGGCTTTACCGGGGCTCTTGAACAGATCAAGCATCAGCAACAACGCACCCAGAGTGATCGCGATATCGGCGAGATTGAACACACCCGTATGCAGCGGGCCGACATTCACCACCAGATAATCGACGACATGGCCGTCGCGAAAGACCCGGTCAATCAGGTTCCCGGCGCCGCCCAGGGCAATCAGGAAAAGTGGTGCGGCCTTGCGCAGGGAATGGTTCCAGTTCGTCCAGGCCCAATAACCCGCCCAGCACACCACCGCGGCCACGCCGACGATAAAGATCAGTTGCTTGACCTGGGTTGGCAGGCTAGCGCCCAAGCTGAGGAACGCACCCGGGTTCAAGCTCAGCTCCAAGGCCATGTTGACCGGGCTTGAACCGAACCGGAACGTTGTGGCTTGAAGCGAAAACAGCGCCAGCAGTTTGATCAACTGGTCCACGGCGATAAACGCAATGCCCATCAGCACCGCAAAGCTTTGTCCTCTCAAGGCGTCCTGCTTCTTCAACGTTTCACTCCTTCATGTTTTTCGCCTGAGTCGGCGGCGGCCCGAAGATATAGCACGGCCTGCGCAGCGTCCATCTTTGCACCGGCAGCCTGCCTGGCCCCGGCGTTTCAGGTATCCTCCGCGCCCCGCTCAACAACTATTCCCAAACCATGCCAGAACAAAACATGCAGGCCCTGTTGGAGTCGATCCTCGACGAAGTCCGTCCACTGATCGGCCTCGGCAAGGTCGCCGACTACATCCCCGCGCTCGCCGACGTGCCGGCGCAGCAACTGGGCATTGCCGTGTATGGCAATGACGGCTCGTTCTACTGCGCGGGTGATGCTCACACCTTGTTCTCCGTACAGAGCATCTCCAAGGTATTCAGCCTGGTGCAGGCCATCGACCATGGCGGCGAGAGCATCTGGGAACGCCTGGGCCACGAACCCTCGGGGCAGCCGTTCAACTCCATGGTGCAACTGGAGTTCGAGCGTGGGCGGCCACGCAACCCGTTTATCAACGCCGGTGCGCTGGTGATCTGCGACATCAACCAATCGCGCTTTGCCGTGCCGATTTTGTCCATGCGTGATTTTGTGCGGCGGCTGTCGGGCAACCCGCAAATCCTGGTCAACAGCGTGGTGGCCGAATCCGAAGCCCAGCACGGTGCGCGCAATGCGGCCATGGCGTACCTGATGAAGTCCTTCGGCAACTTCCACAATGACGTGGATGCAGTGCTGCACAGCTACTTCAACTACTGCGCGTTGCAGATGAGCTGCCTGGACCTGGCCAAGGCATTTTGCTTCCTGGCGAATGAGGGGGTGTGCACCCACAGCGGCGAGCAGATTCTGACGGCGCGCCAGACCAAGCAAGTGAACTCGATCATGGCCACCAGCGGGCTGTATGACGAGGCGGGGAATTTTGCGTATCGCGTTGGCTTGCCGGGCAAGAGCGGGGTAGGCGGCGGGATTCTCGCGGTGGTGCCGGGGCAGTTTACGGTGTGCGTGTGGTCGCCGGAGTTGAATGCGGCGGGCAATTCGCTGGCGGGGATGAAGGCGTTGGAGTTGTTGAGCGAGCGGATCGGATGGTCGGTTTTTTGAAGAGACTTGATCGCTCCCACGCTCTGCGTGGGAGCGCTGCCCTGGACGCTCTGCGTCTGCCTTTGTGACGCGGAGCGTCACGGTCTGCATTCCCACGCGGAGCGTGGGAACGAGCTCAGCGCGGGCTGGTTTGCGCGCATCGATCCAGCGCTTTGTCGACCAGCATCTGCACACCTTCCAGCATCCGGCAAATGCCCAGCGCCACGTTGCGCTGGGTACCATCGACTTCGAAGGCCAGGTGAGCGGCGATGACATTGATCGACGCCAGGTCTTGCGAGGCATTGGCCAGCAAGGTTTCCGTGTCCAGGTCCGTACGCACGGTAAATAATCCATCGAACGGTAGCTCGGTGGGTTCAGGCGGTTGGGGTTGGGCGTCAGGTTTCAGATAGTGGTGAATGGCGCGGTAAGCGGCTTCTTGAAGCCGGTCGGTGTGCGGTGGGGGATTGGGGCTGTCTTTAATCATGGTGAAGCTCCGTCGATAAGTGGAGCCACCACCGTTCGCGGTCAAACGAGGAGGGTGGCAGCTGTACGCGGGTTGACCGACCGGTTATCAACGAACCCGGCATACCCGAAGGTATCCCGCGCACAGCCGCCGCGACACGATACCTCAGGCATAAAAAAAACGCCTGGAATAGGTGTGGGCGTTGCAGTCGTCGATTGGTCGGACGGTCAAATCCGGTCGCTGAATTGGCAGCGACTGCGGGAGGTTAGTCAGCCCGGGTCCGACCGACAACCTGAAACAGTTGTCGGAAAAATCCGAGCATGTCTCCCTCAGTCAGAGACGGTCCATGTTGCACAATCGTGTGGTCCAGGCCACCGCCAAGTCGGTGCTCCGGCTATTGATCGCTCCCACGCTCTGCGTGGGAGCGCAGCCCTGGACGCTCTGCGTCTGCCTTTGTGACGCGGAGCGTCACCGTAGGCATTCCCACGCGGAGCGTGGGAACGAGCTTAAAATCCGAGTGCGTCTCCCTGTCGAGGAGAGTGCTGCTACCATCGACGCAATCCCTCATCAGTCAGAGACAATCCATGTTGCCTAATCGCGTGGTCCAGGCCGCCGCCAAGTCGGTGCTGCAGCAGCTCGTTACGCGAATCACGCCACAGTCCACCGAAGCCTCCATCGCCGAAATGGCGACGCAGATGCTCGCGGATTCCGGCTATCCGCAGACCTGGTATTACGACTGCCCGGCCTTCGTATTGCTGGGTTCGCGCAGTGCGCTTTCGGTGTCGGGACGCGACTATCGGCCCAGTGATGAAGCCGTTGGTTTACACAATCTGATCACGGTGGATTTGAGCCCGAGAGCAGGCAATGTGTGGGGCGACTGTGCCCGCTCTTTCTATGTGGAGGAGGGCGTGTGCCGGGCGGTGCCGGTGGGGGCCGAGTTCAGCAGGGGTTATGAAGTCGAGCACCTGCTACACGCGATGATGCGCACATTCGCCCGGCCTGAAACCACGTTCAACGATCTCCACGCGTTCGCCAATGACCTGATCGCATCCGAGGGTTTCGAGAACCTCGATTTCGCCGGCAACGTCGGCCACAGCATCTGCGAGCAGCGTGACCAAAGGCTCTACATCGAGGCGGGCAATCATCGGCGCCTGGAGGAGGTGACGTGCTTTACCTTCGAGCCGCATGCTCGCGAGCGAGGCGGTCGCTGGGGCTACAAGCATGAAAATATCTATTTCTTCAGTGATGAGGGAAAGGTCTGCGAGCTTTGACGAAGGCGCCGGTCTCCTGAGGACACGCGGCGCCTTCGGTTTTTTCGCGAGCAAGCTCGCTCCTACAGGGAGAGGCGATCCAGCAGGCTGTACCACGCCACGCCCGCGCCGATGTAGAAGCGTTGCAAGCCATGCAGTGGCAACCGCTGCAAAGGCGTTACCGGGTAAGCGAAGTCGGAGCGGCTGTCACACAAGCGCCCGGCCAATTGCTGGCCGAGGCTGGTGCACAAGGCAATCCCGCGTCCGTTACAGCCCAATGCCAGGGTCAGGCCGGGTGCGGGCTCGTGGACGTGGGGCATAAAGTCCCGGGTGATCGCGATCCGGCCCGCCCAGCGGTACTCGAAGTCCAGCTTGCCCAGCTGGGGAAACAACAGTGCCAGCGAACGTTCCAGGTGCGCAAAATCCGTGGGCCCGGTGGGATCTTCGAACAACCCGCGCCCGCCCATCAGCAGGCGGCCATGGGCATCCTTGCGAAAGTACAGCAGCAGCCGTTGGGCGGTTGAGACGGTTTCCTGCCCCGGCAAAATGCTCTCGGCCGCAGGCCCGCTCAAGGGCCGGGTGGCGACGATAAAACTGTTGGCCGCGAGCACACTCTGGGCCATGCCGGGCCACAAGTCGCCGCTGTAGCCGTTGGTGGCCAGTACCACCTGGCCGGCCGACACCTGCGCGCCGCTCGCGGTCTGCAACTTCCAGCCCGCGCCCGCCTGTTGCATCGCGGTCACTGCGCTCTGCCCATGAATGCGCACGCCCGCCGCCTGGGCTGCACGCACCAGGCCCCGAGCATAGGCCAAGGGTTGGATGGCGCCCGCGCGACCGTCCAGCCAGCCACCGGCAAACGCCTGGCTGCCCATGCGGGCGGACACCGCGCCGGCATCCAGGCGCTGCACCGGCACCCCGCGACGTGCCCACTGTTCGGCCCGGGCGTGCAGGCCCGCCACGCCTTTTTCGGAATAGGAAACCTGCATCCAGCCCTTGCGTGTGGGCGCACAGTCAATGCCATGGCGCTCGATCAGGTTGAACACCAGGTCTGCCGAGTTGGACACGGTGTTGATCAGTGGCTCGGCGCGCTCGGCACCGTACATCTGCACCAGTTGATCCGGGTCGTATTTGAGTGTCGGGTTGACCTGCCCGCCATTGCGCCCGGACGCGCCCCAGCCGGGCTCGTTGGCCTCCAGCACGCACACGCTGACGCCGCGCTCCGCCAGGTGCAGCGCCGTGGACAAGCCGGTATACCCGGCGCCGACGATGGCCACGTCCACCTTTAATGACTCAGCCAACGCGGGTGTTTGCGGTGCAGCGGGCGCCGTCGCGGCCCAGAGTGACTTCATGGCAGGCTCCGGGTGTTGGCCGTCGGGTGCAGCACGCGGCGCAGGAAGTCCTGGGTGCGCGGTTGTTGCGGGTTGCGCAGCACCTGCTCGGCCGGCCCGCTCTCCACGATGTAGCCGCCGTGCAGGAAGCACACGCGGTCGGCCACTTCCCGGGCAAAGCCCATTTCGTGGGTCACCACGATCATGGTCATGCCTTCGTCCGCGAGGGTGCGCATCACCTCCAGCACATCGCCCACCAGTTCCGGGTCGAGGGCCGAAGTGGGTTCGTCGAACAGCATGGCGTCGGGTTTCATCGCCAGTGCGCGGGCGATGGCCACCCGCTGTTGCTGGCCGCCGGAGAGTTGTTCCGGGTAGGCATCGGCCTTGGCCGACAGGCCGACTTTATCCAGCAGCGCCAAGGCTTCTTCCCGGGCCTGTTGCAGCGGTTCGCCCTTGACGTACACCGGGCCTTCCATCACGTTTTCCAGCACGGTGCGATGGGGGAACAGGTTGAAGCGCTGGAACACCATGCCCATGCGGCTGCGCAGGGCATGCACGGTCTTGCTGCTGCGCTGCACGGCTTCACCGAATACGCGGATGGTGCCGCCGTCGTAGGCTTCCAGGGCATTGATGCAGCGCAGCAGGGTGGATTTGCCTGAGCCGGACGGGCCGATCAGGCACACCACTTCGCCCTTGGCCACGTCCAGGTCGACGCCGTGCAGCACGCGATGGGTGCCGTAGTGTTTTTGCAGTTGGCGAATCTCGATCATGCTTTTTTCCTCCGGCCCAGGTGCTGTTCCATGCGGCGCAGGCCATACACCAGCGGCAGGCTCATCAGCAGGTAGAGCAGGGCGACCAGGGTGTAGACGGTCATGTTCTGGAAGGTGGACGAGGCGATCAGTTGGCCCTGGCGCGTCATCTCGGCCACGGTGATGGTCGACACCAGCGATGAGTCCTTGAGCATCATCACCAGGGTGTTGCCGTAGGGCGGCAAGGCGATGCGAAACGCCTGGGGCAGGATTACCCGGCGCATCATCAGCACCGAGCGCATGCCCAGGGCTTCGGCGGCTTCACGCTGGCCCTGTTCGACGGCGATGATGCCGGTACGGAAGTTCTCCGCCTGGTACGCCGAGTAGGCGATGCCCATGCCGATCACACCCGCCTGGAATGCACTGAGGTGCACGCCCATGTCCGGCAACACGAAGTAGATGTAGAACAGCTGCACGATGATCGGCAGGCCGCGAATCACATTGATCACGGTGCTCGCCGCCCACGACAGCGCCTTGATCGGCGACAGTTTGAGCAGCGCCAGCACCAGGCCGATCGCGCTGCTGAGCAGGAACGACAGCACGGTGATCTGGATCGTCACCCAGGCGCCTTGCAGCAGGATCGGCAGGAAGTCCTGGGCGTTTTGCAGGAATTCAGCCGGGTTCATGGCTGCACCTGGGCATCAAGCCCCCACTTCTTCAGGATCGCGTCCAGGGTGCCGTCGGCCTTGATGCTGGCGATGGCCTGGTTCAGGCGTGCGAGGGTTTCGCTGTCGCCTTTGCGCACCACCAGGCACACCTCGCCGACGTTCACCGGCTTGTAGTCGGCGGCGAGCTTCACGCCCTTGAACAGCTTCTGGCGGATCTGGTACGCCACCACCGGCTGGTCCCCCACGGCGGCCTTGATGCGGCCCAGGCTCAGGTCGCGGACCATTTCGCCGATGGAGTCGTAGGTGCGGATTTCCTTGAAGATCCCCAGCTTGTTGAGCATGTCGTAGAAGATCGTGCCGGCTTGTACGCCCACTACCTGGTCCTTCAAGGAGCTGAGGTCGGTATAGGTCGCGTTGTCGTCGGCACTCACGATCAGCCCTTCACCGTAGGCGTACACCGGCGCGCTGAAGTCCACCACCTGGGCACGCTCCGGGGTCTTGAGCATGCCGGCGGCGATGAAGTCGAGCTTGCCCGAGGTGAGGGACGGGATCAGCGCGGCAAAGTTGGTCTGCTCGATTTCACTGGTGAAACCACCGGCCTTGCCCACTGCGTTGGCGACGTCGACCATCACGCCCTGGATGCTGTTGCTCTTGATGTCGAGGAAGGTGAACGGCGAACCGCTGGCCGTTGCACCGACTTTGTACGAGGCTGCACCGGCGGCGTGCACGGTGGCCACGCAAAAGGTGGCGCAAAGACCGAAGGCGAGGCGGCGAAACAAGGGCGAAAGACTGTTCATCGGGTTACTCCAGAAGGAAAACGGATCGTCAGTACCGCGAGCGGTTACCGAGCAAACCGCAAGCTCTGTGCCATTTCGATTAAACAAAATCGTTTTACGCTATGGAAATTGAAGAAAATGAACCATTCGTATCGATATGCGATTTTTAGTGGTCGAATTTCGCGATTTCGTGTAGAAATATCGCCACGCTTGATCGACCTGACCGCGAGTTCGCCATGTCCGAAGAACGCAACAGCTTGCACAACCAATCCCTGGAAAAGGGCCTGTCGGTGCTCAAGGCATTCAGCGCCCAGCGCCGCAGCATGAGCCTTGCAGAGGTGGCCGAGGCCGCCGGCATGACCAAAAGCTCGGCCCAGCGCATGGTGTTTACCCTCGAGAGCCTGGGTTACCTTCGGAAACACTCGCGCACCCGTCATTACCAACTCACACCACGGGTGCTGGAGTTGGGCTTCAGTTATCTGGATGCGCATTCGCTGATTGAAGTGGCCAACCCGTTCCTCTCGGAATTGACCCGCCTGACGGGAGAAACCTCGTGCCTGACCGAGCCTGCGGGTTACGACATGACGTATATCGCGCGGTTTGTCAGCTCCGGCTTCGTGCCGGTACACATGCCGATTGGCTCGCGGGTGCCGATGTATTGCACGGCGTCGGGGCGCGCGTATCTGAGTGCGTTGCCGCAGGATGAGGCGCTGGCGTTGATCGAGCACAGCCAGCGGGTGGCGCATACCAGCCAGACGTTGACGGACGTCGACAGGATCATGGAGTCGTTGCAGCAGGTGCGCGAGCAGGGCTATGCGGTGAATGGCCAGGAACTGTTCCTGGGGGACATGACCATCGGCGCGCCGGTGCTGGGGGCGAACGGTCGGCCGGTGGCGGCGGTGCATGTGGTGGCGCCGACCAGTCGCTGGAGCAGGGCGGATGCAGAGAAGCAGTTGGCGCCGGCGTTGTTGCAGTGCTCAAGGGCGTTGAGCAATTCGGCGCGTAACCTGGAGTAACCCGCTC